>JADCGQ010000035.1 GCA_020248945.1 Rubrivivax sp. | reverse complement strand
TGGAGCTTCGCGATCTGAACGAAGAGGTCTGACCAGGCAGATCGCGAGGAACCGCAGGGCGCGGGCCGCATGGGGCTGCCAGCGACGAAGCGCACCAATCTGCACGAAAAACACGGAGCGTCCGAAAGTGCTGGAAACGTAAGTGCTTGTCGTGCAACGGGTTTTCGGAACAAAGCGCACCAATCTGCACGAAAAGTACGACCACCCCGGCATCGAGCCCGTGCCCTCTGACCTGAAGCGCGCCGGATCCGGCAGCGAGCCGTTGAACTCGTACGCCACCGTGCCTGGCGGGTGCGCGTACCAGCCGGGATCGCTGTAGTCGCCCGGCTTCTGCTCCTTGCGCACCTTGACGACGCTGAACATGCCGCCCATGCCCACGGCGCCGAAGGGCCCCTGCCCCGCCATCATCGGCGCGGTGTTGTCGGGCAGCGGCATCTCCATCTCGGTCATGTCCTTCATGCCGCGTTCGCCCATCACCATGTAGTCGGGGATCAGCTTCGTGATCTGCCGCGCCACCCTGGAGTGGTCGACGCCGATCATCGTCGGCACGCCGTGCCCCATCGCGTTCATCGTGTGGTGGCTCTTGTGGCAGTGGAAGGCCCAGTCGCCGGGCTCGTCGGCCAGGAAGTCGAGCTGCCGCATCTGGCCCACCGCGATGTCGGCGGTGATCTCGTACTGCCGCGCGCTCTTGGGTGTGGGCCCGCCGTCGGTGCCGGTGATCAGGAACTCGTGGCCGTGCAGGTGGATGGGGTGGTTGGTCATCGTCAGGTTGCCGACGCGGATGCGCACCTTGTCGCCCAGGCGCACGTTCAGGCTGTCGACGCCGGGGAAGATGCGGCTGTTCCAGGCCCAGAGGTTGAAGTCGAGCATCGTCATCACCTTCGGCGTGTAGCTGCCGGGGTCGATGTCGTAGGCGCCGAGCAGGAAGCAGAAGTCGCGGTCGACCTCGTCGATCAGCGGGTGTCGGGCCTTCGGATGCGTGACCCAGAAGCCCATCATGCCCATCGCCATCTGCACCATCTCGTCGGCGTGCGGGTGGTACATGAAGGTGCCGGGCCGGCGCGCCACGAACTCGTAGACGAAGGTCTTGCCGGGCGGGATGCCGGGCTGGTTGAGGCCCGACACGCCGTCCATGCCGTTGGGCAGGCGCTGGCCGTGCCAGTGGATGCTGGTGAGTTCGCCGAGCTTGTTGGTGACGAAGATGCGCACGCGGTCGCCCTCCACCACCTCGATGGTCGGCCCCGGGCTCTGGCCGTTGTAGCCCCACAGGTGGGCCTTGAAGCCGGGTGCCATCTCGCGCACCACGGGCTCGGCGACGAGGTGGAACTCCTTGACGCCGTTGTTCATGCGCCAGGGCAATGTCCAGCCGTTGAGCGTGACCACGGGCTTGTAGGGCCGGCCATTGCCGGGCTCCAGGGGCGGCATCGTGTCGGGGCGGGTCTGCAGCGCGGGCTCGGGCAGCGCGGCCATGGCCACGCGGCTGACGGCGGCGGTGCTGGCCACGGCAGTGATGGCGGTGGCCGCACCGGCACGGCCGAGCAGTTGACGTCGGGAAACCATGCTTGTTCCTCGTGTTCAGTGGCCGGGGTCGCCGGCCGCGGCCGGGGACTTGCCGGCACCTGCGGCCACAGCCGCGGCGGCATCCAGCCCGGGTTTGCCGAGCAGCGCCATGTCCAGATCGGCCTGCGCGAGCCAGAAGTCGCGCTGGGCATCGATGGCGGCGTTGACGGTGGCGATCTGCGTGCGGGCGTCGGCCAGCAGCTCGAACACGCCGATGAGCATGCCGTTGTAGCGCAGCAGGTTCTCGTCGCTGATGCGCCGGGCCAGCGGCACGCGCTCGTCACGCTGGTGGCGTGCGATGTCGTAGGCCGTGCGGTAGGCGCCGTAGGCCTCGCGCACCTCGGAGCGGGCGTCGATGGCGATCGCCGCGGCGCGTGCCACGGCCTGGCGGTAGGTGCCTTCGGCGCGGGCCACGCGGGCGTCGCCCCAGTCGAACAGCGGGACCTCGAAGCCGATCTCCCAGCCCGTCTGCGTCGGCGCCTCGTTCGACGAGTTGCGCATCAGGCCGAACTCGAACGCGTTGACGAAGCGTGTGGCGCGCGTCAGGCCGAGTTGCCGGGCGGTCTGCTCGATGCCCAGGCGCGCGCCCTGCACGTCGAGCCGCTGCTCGAGAGCCAGGCGTTCGATCTGCGGCAGCTCGCGCGGCGCCGCGGGCAGGTCGGGCAGCCGCTCGGGCAGCTGAAAGCCCGCCTGCGCACCCCACAGGCCCAGCAACCGTGTCAGGCGCTCGCGGCTGCCGAGCTGCGCCTGCTCGGCGCGCGCCAGCGCCAGCGCCGCGTCGGCATAAAACGACTGCTCGCGGGCGAGCTGCAGCTTGTTGAAGTTGCCGATGGCCGCCATGCGCCGGGCGAGTTCGGCACTGGCCTCGGCGGCCTCCACCCCCTGCCGCGCATAACGCACGCCCTGCTCGGCCGCCACGGCGCCGACCCAGGCCTTGCGCGTGTCGGCCGCCAGTTGCAGCACGGCCATCGTGGCCAGGCCCTGGGCGCGCTGGAAGCGGCGCGTCTCGAGCTGCCGCACCATCGGCAGCGCCAGCAGGCGGCCGAGGTCGATGTGCAGGCCCCGTTCGATCTCGCGCTCGTCGCCTTTGGTCGAGCGGCCGAAGCTGAACCCGGGGTTCGGCCAGCGGCCTGCCTGTGCGCGGTCGGCATCGGAGATGCCGAGTTCCTCGAACGCGGCCTGCAGGCTGCGGTTGTTCAGCAGGGCCAGTTGCACGGCAGCGTCCATGCCCAGGGGCTGGGCCAGCAGCGCAGCGACCTGCTCGTCGAGACGGCGGCGGGTGGCCTCGTCGCGCGCCCATTCCACCTCGTGGCCGGCGAGCTGGCGCGTGGCGTCGCGCACGGCGCCGAACCCGCCATCGGGGCTGAGGGCGGCACAGCCCGACAGCAGCATGGCGGCCAGCAGCCCGCCGGCGCTGCGGCCGAGGCGCTCAGCGGTGGCCATGGTGAGGCCCTGCCGGACGAGGCGCCGACGCGGCGGGTGCCGCACTGGCCGCGGCAGTTGCGGCGTCGGCTTGCTGGGCCTCGCGCAGATAGGTCTTCCAGCCCCCGATGCGGGCGACGTTGTCGTTGGCCTCGCGCCACTGACCGGGCTCCGGCGTCGTGGCCGGCCGATAGCCGCGCAGAGCGGCAGGCGTGCGGGGCGGGGGCACCTCGGCCCGGGGACTCAGCGGATCCGGGCGTGCCCCCGCGGGCAGGGCCAGGACAAGCGCCATGGCCGCGAAGGCGGCCAGATGGGCAAAAGACATGGGGTCACCTCGAACAGGTCATCGCGTCATGACGCGGGCTTGCGGTGGCGGTCGGGGCCGCCGCGGCAGCCCTTCATCCCGGTCTGCACCCGCAGACGGGTCAGAGCGAGGTCGTTCGGGGTGGGCGTTCCAGCCGCGAGGCCAACACCGGCCTGGGCGCATCCGATACCGCGCCGTGTGGCGCATCGGCCGGCGCGGGGGCCTGCCAGACGAGGGCGATGCCCGGCAGCGCCACCGCAAGACAGCAGGCCGCACACATGCTGCACTCCGCGCTCTCGGGCTCGTGGCACGGCGCCTCAGCGGTGAGTTCGCCGCCGCCCACCATGGCATGGCCATGCAGGGAGGCCGCCAGCCCTTGCACGGGCAGGACCAGCGACAACACGCACAGCAGGACGAGGCGCCAGACGGACTTCACGCGGGCACTGTAGCCGATCGATCTTGCACGGGCCTGAGCGCGCGGCTGCCCGCCTGCGCGGCTTGCATCAGCAGATCGAGAATGCCCTGCACGTCGGCCTCGTCGGAGGCGCTGGAGACGTAGATGTTCACGCGCGGTGCGGGGTCGTGCAGGTTCGGGCTGTCGGGGCTGAGGAACTCCCAGCGCTCGAGGATCATCTGCTGCACCAGGGCATGGTCGCCGCCGGCGTCCACCAGGAACAGCACCTGCTTCAACGGCACGGTGTCGAGCAGGTAGTCGACCTCGGTCTGGCAACCCTTGCGCTCTTTCGAGAAGCCGCGCAGATCCATCAGCAGAGCCTGCGAGCGCGCTGCGAACTCGTCGACCGCGATTTGCCAGGTGTCGTTGTGGCACATGGCCTCGAGCCGGCGGAAGCTGAGGTCGATGTGTCGCGGCTGGCGTTCCATCTGGTCGAGCACGGCCGCGAGCTGTGCGCGGCTGCGCACGAACTCGCGCCGCAGCAGCAGTTGGGTCGCCGCGCCGTACAACAGCAGCAGGCCCGTCAGCAGCACGCTGGTGATGGTGAAGGCATGCGGCTCCCAGGCCGGCTTCTGCAGCACGACACCCAGGGCCACGAAGCCCGCCAACGCCACGAGCGCGATGAAGCCGCCGGTGCGCCACGACATCAACGGGAACCGATGGCGCCAGATGCTGGGGTCGAGCACCGTGAAGTGATTGCCGAAGTGCTGCCAGAACGCGAGCACGCGGCCGAAGGTGAAGCTGGCGTTGGCGTCGATGCCGAACACGCGAAGCACCAGCAGGCACACGCCGGGTTCGCGCTGCAGGCGGCGCAGCACGCGCCAGGCGAGCACCGCGTGCAGCACCGCCGCCAAGGCCAGCATCAGCGCGACAAGGCGGTGCAGCGGGGCCTCACCCAGCTCGAGCGCGAGCCCGACGCCCAGCAGCAGCATCAGCATCGCCCAGGTCCCGGCCAGCCAGGCCTGGAAGCGCGGGCCGATGAGCTTGCGCGCGACCACCACGATAGGGATCCAGCCGAACCAGCCGCCGCTGAAGCGGCTGTCCTTGGGGCGGAACTGGCTGCGGTAGACCCAGTAGCGCATGCCGGCGAGGCCGGGGTACAGCAGCCCGATGATCACGAAGCCCGCCGTCAGGCCCTCGGTCTCGGTGCTGGGGCGCGCCGTCAGGCCCAGCAGCGCCAGCAGCAGCACGTAGGCGACGCCGGCGGCCACGTCGAGCAGCACGGCGCGGCGGAACAGGCTCAGCGAGCGGGTGACGAAGGCCTCGCGCACCGCGGCCGCATCAGCACTGCCCTGGCGGGCGTCGTGCATGTGGAAGCTGGGCTGCACGGTGGACCGCAACTCCGCCTTCGGGTCGTGGCGCTCGAAGGCCGGGCGCTGCGGCTGCTGGTGGGCATCGGTGTTCATCAGCTGCTGGATGCGGCGCTGCGTGAGCCAGCGGATGGCGAGCACCGACAGCGGGAACAGCGCCAGCACGATGAGGAAGGAGACCGTCTCGCGGTTGCTCAGCGGCGCGGCTTCTTCAGCGGCAAGCGCAACGGGCCAGGCCAGTACCAGCAGACCCGCGACCACGACCTCCTGCAGCGACACCAGGCCAGGTTTCGACATCGAGCCTCTCCCTTGACCGACGCCGAACCCGCCCGTGGGTCCGGTCGCCTGGAGACTAACGCCCGCCAGGCCGAACGCAAGCGCAACGGGGGCCGGCGGGAATCCTCACCGCACAGAAAGCGGCGGCCCCGCGCTTCGTTGCCGAAGCCGGGGCCGCCGAAGTCGGGCCGCGCTTCAGTCGGGTGTGGCTACATGTGGTCGAGCATCACTTCCCAATCGGGCGCTGGACCAGCATTCATGCGGGTTTACTGCCGTTGGCAATCGACCGTGGCCCCATCCGTGGCCCCGTTCGCGAGCGGAGACAGCTGACCCACCACGTCAAGACCCCCCCAAGCCGGCGCGCTTGATGATCGAACTCAATCCGCCCTGCTCCTCAGACCCGTAGATCTCAAGGAGGCACTCCGCTCGGCTACCCCAGAAGCTGCGCCACCAGACGCATCGGCACGAACAACCGGCTCGGCTGGGCCTGCAGGGTGACAAAACCGTAGTGCCGGTAGAACGCCGCGGCAGCCTCGTCCTTGGCATCGACCACCACGGCCATCGCGGCAATCTGGTCGGCGTGGGCCAGACTGCGGCGCAGGGCATCCAGGAGCAGATGTTCCCCGAGGCCTTGGCCCTTGGTGGATTGATCGACCGCCAGCCGGCCCAGCAGCGTGACAGGCAACTGCGGATAGCGCGGCAGCTTGCGAGCGAGTTCGTCCGGCAGGTCGGTCAGAGTCAGCACCGAGGCAGACAGCGTGTAGTAGCCGAGGACGCGTGCGTTCGGCGGGCTGACGGCGACGAAAGGCGCGGCCACGCGCTTGTCCGCGTCTTGCCGAGCCTGCTGTTTGAGGTAGCGGTCAAGCGCCTCTGCGCCGCAGTGAAACGCTGCTCGGTCGTGCTGTCGGCCCAGAGGCTCGACAATGATGTTGCTCAAGGCCACCGGCTACAGGCCGGTGCGTTGGCGGTAGGCCTTGGCCGCGCGCTTGAGGCGCGCGTTCGGCTCCGGCGGGTTCAGCAAGGCCTTCACGAAGGCCAACTGCTCTTCACGCGACAGAAGAATCGACTCGTGTTCGGCGATCACGCGCCGCGCTGCGTCTTGCGCGCTGGCAACGACGAACTCGCTCAGCGTGCGGCCGGAAAGCGCAGCCGCCTGCTGGAACAGGCTCTTCTGCGCCGCGGACACCCGCGCTTCGAGCCGGGCGTCGCGGGTGGTGTCGGGGGTCGCTTGATCGGCCATGGTGGTCTCCCGGGTGCGAATGTACGGCGTCTGTCCGTACATGGCAAGCGAGAGCTGTGCCGATGGCCGAACGCAAGCGCAACGGGGGCCGGCGGGAATCCTCACCGCACAGAAAGCGGCGGCCCCGCGCTTCGTTGCCGAAGCCGGGGCCGCCGGGGCTGGCCGTGCATCAGGCGGCGCGATCGGCCGGGATCACATGTGATCGATCACCACATGGAAATCGCACCTAAGTCCGCGTCGCATAACGCTCCGGCCCCGCTGGCACCCTCCATCTGCCGTCAAGGGACCCTCCATCGGAAATCCTCCAACTTTCGTGGGTGGGGCCCGATGCACGTTTGTCACTTGGCCGAACACTGCGCAGGATCGCCGCCAAAGTAGCAGGCCTCCCCTTGCCTTCAGACTGCTGCATCTGTGCAGTGGCCACGACGGTCAGACCGGAACAACCCAGTCTTCCACCCTCAGTCCCCCGACGCGCTGGAACTCGCGGGTGTTGTGCGTCACCAGCGTCGCGCTTTCGGCTAGAGCGTGGCAGGCGATCCATAGGTCGTTTGCACCGATGGGCGTGCCGGCGTCCTGAAGGCGCGTGAACTGCTCAGCGTAGTGCTCGCAGATGGCAGGGCCTTCCGGATACAGCACCGCCACTTGTCGGGCCAGGGCTTCCAGCCGGCGAAGGACCTCCGGCTTCCTCGTGCTGCGCTCGGCGCCCTTCAACAACTCAGCCCACGTCACGAAAGACATGCAAAGCCGGGCATCCTCGGGCAACGCATCGACTCGCTGCGCGATGGCTGGCGGCTGGTTCTTGATCAGGTAGATGAGGATGTTGGTGTCCAGCACGTAGATCACAGTGCCTCGCGCTCCTGCACGGGCTGTTGCCGGGCCTGTTCAGCCTCCAGCGCAGCGACGAAGGCAAGGTCCGCCTCGCCCACGGCGCGCAGGGCATCGAGCAGCGCAGCGCCACGTTCGGCCCGCAAGGGATGGATCACCAGATCGCCCGACTCGTTGCGCGTAATGCTCACACGGTCAGTGTCGAGCCGGAACTCCGCAGGAATGCGCACCGCTTGGCTATTGCCGTTGTTGAAGACTCTGGTCGTGAGCGTTTCCACGTCGCGCTCCGTGTGTGTACGTCGATGTGTGTATTTTCGTCCAGACACCGCCAGAGTGCAACGACGCCCAGAGACCCTGCCGGTGAACGCCCAGTGACTTCGCACGCTTCACGACGTTGTGCCACACAGCCTTAGCGGCAACGCCCTTTCTCGCCGCGGCTTCCTCCACGGCCATCACGACCAGGGGCACCGGTGTCTCGTCGAACAGATGCGTCAGCTGGGCCGCGTAGCCTTTCGGCACGCTGCCGCCCGCCAGCGCATGGCCGACCGTCTCGGGCGGCACCTCCTGGACGTAGCTCAGGCCGGCGCTCTTCGCCGCCATCCACAGGCTCCGCTGTCTTGCGCGAGTGGCCTGGCTGGGTGGATCAAGGCCCAGCCCAAGCACGGCCAGCACCTGGGCTACCCGCTTGAAGCCCAGATCGCTCAAAGTGCCCGCCTCCAGGCCGACGAGCGTCTGCCGCGAGAGGCGATGCACACCGGGCCTGATCCACCGAACGACCCAGGGGTCGACCCAGGCGTCGATGTCGTACCCAGCCCCCAGCGGGGTGGACATCACTCTTGTCGTCGCGTCGCAGAAGTACGCAGACGGCCTGGACAGGGCACCCAAGGGACGGTTGGTCGTCAAGGCACGCGAGGCCGCACGTGCCGAAATCGACCCTCGCGGCGCTGCCGAGGCCGAGCGACTCGCGGACGTCGAGGCCGGTGCCGATACAGCCCTTTCCGCCATACGGCAGGGTGTGACGAGGACACTCCTGGGCTTGGCCATCGACTGGCAGCGCCATGCGCCTGAGGCAAGCTGATGGTTTGGCGCGCCTGGCGCTGGCCCGGGGGCTTCGTCTGCCCGCGCTGCTAGGTGGGCTGGCACAGCGAGTTCCGCCGCCAGCAGCGCCTGTACTTCCAGTGCAGCGGCTGCCGCTACCCGTGCAGTCTGGTCGCCGGCACCGTCTTCGAGTCCAGCAAGGTGCCGCTGAGCAGCTGGTTTCTCGCCATGCACCTCATGACGCAGGCCAAGAACGGCGTCTCGGCCCTCGAACTCAAGCGCCAGCTCGGCGTGTCCTACCCCACTGCCTGGCTGCTCAAGCACAAGATCATGGAAGTGATGACGCTGCGCGAGGGCGACCGCCAGCCCACCGGCCGCGTCGAGATCGACGATGCCTACCTCAGTGGCGAGATCCACGGCGGCAAGGCCGGCCGCGGCTCGCCCAACAAGATTCCCTTCGTGGCTGCCGTCCAGACCGCCGAGTCTGGCCAGCCCGTCTACATCTGCCTGTCGCAGCGGCCCTTCACCAAGGAGTCGATCCAGGCCTTCGCCGGTCAGGCCCTGGCGGCGCCGGCCACGCTCGTCTCCGACGGCCTGGGGTGCTGGACCGCCGTGCACGGAACCGGCATCCTGCACGAGGCCCACGTCACGGGCGGCGGCGTCGCCAGCGCCAGGCATCC
>JADCGQ010000034.1 GCA_020248945.1 Rubrivivax sp. | reverse complement strand
CTGAGCTCGAGCTGGCCATCCACCTGTACGTCGCCAATCACAACGCCGAGCCGCCACCGTTCATATGGACAGCCAGTGCCTCGGACATCCTGGCTAAGGTGACCAGAGCCAAGGCAGCGCTGGCAGCTGTCTCAAGATAAGTGCACAACAGGACCGCGCACTACACTAGGTTCTATGCCAGCACGTGCAGGCTGACTTCAGTCGGCACATGCCTCAAGGTTTTCATCAGGAAGTGCGTCGAGCCCATCCAGTGCTTGAGTGTTCCGAAGACATGCTCGACCGTGCGCCTTCGGATCTTCATCGCGTTGGGGTTGCGGTCCAGTCTCTGCTGCATGTCGTCGAGAACGTCTTCATGCTCCCACCGCCGGATCCGTCGGAAGCTGGCCGGCGTGCACTGGGCCTTCATCGGGCAATCGTCCAGCGCTTGCAGATAGCGGTCGATGCTCTCCTGAATCTGCTTCATCCGCTGCTCCAGCTTGTGCGGCGTGAAGTTGCGGTCGCGGTTGTTGACCGCCTTGAACTTGCTGCCGTCCACGGCGACGACGCCGTCAGCGAGCAATTTGAGCTTGCGGCAGATGGCCACGAACTGGCTGCAGGTCTGGCGGATGCCGTGGCCGTTGTCGCGGCGGAAGTCGGCGATGGTCTTGAAGTCGGGGGCCAGACGGCCCGTCAACCACATCAGTTCGACATTGCGCTGGCACTCGCGCTCAAGGCGCCGGCTGCTCTGCACGCGGTTCAGATAGCCGTAGATGTAGATCTTCAGCAGCACGCCAGGGGGGTAGCTGGGGCGGCCTGTCGAGGCCGGCATCATCCCGGCGAACCCAAGGCCGCCGAGGTCCAACTCGTTGACGAACGCATCAACGATGCGAACCGGGTTGTCCTCAGCTATGAAGTCATCCAGACACTCGGGCAGCAGCGTGACCTGCTGTCGGTCCTGGCTCTCGACGTATCGCCGCATACCGGCTCCTGCGCTCGATATGGCTATGAACTCTAGACACCACGCGCGGAGTCTGCGAGGGGGTTTTCACACAGCCTCGGTCGCTATGCAAAGCGATCCATAGCAACCCGGAGCGGTCTGCTGAAGCCGCAAGGACCGGTCACTCGGGGATGCCTGGTGGTCTGTTCAGTGCTGGGGTACGCATGCGACAGTCGCTGGCCCCCTCAATCCAGCGCCAGTGCCATGCGTGGCCACAGCAACGTTTCGGCTACTCGGCGAAACGCCCCGACGTGGCCGATGTCCTGCATGCCGACATCGCCGGGCGACAGCACTTGCACCACCGCTGGGGCATGGGGCATGGCCGCCAGCAGCTTGCGCGTGCACGCCTCGGTCATCGCGTCGTCGTCGGTGAAGCTGAAGGCCTGGATCGGGAAGCGGGCCGACCGCAGGCTGTCCCGCACCAACTCGGGCTGCGCGCCCCATGCGAACTCCGGGTGACGGCACCAGCGCATCCACTGACGGGCTGCGGGTCCGGGCAGATCTCCGACCATCCGCAGCCGCCGCCCCGGAAAGTACCCCAGCAGCGGCGTGAGCAGCGGCCCGGCCAGATGCAGCATCAGCGGTGCCAGACGCCGACTGGGCGCGGCCCAATCACGCCAGTAGCCCGACCCGGCGGCCACCGAAACCGCCACACGCAGGCGGTCCTGCGTCGCCGCCTCCGTCATCGCGGCGTGGTGCATGCCCAGGCTGTGGCCGATCAGCGCGATCGGCTCGCCGCCGGAGCGGTCTGACAAGGCGTGTACCGCAGCAGAGAAGTCCTGCCGGGCCCAGGTCAGCATGTCTGCGTCCAGCCCGCGCAGCGTGCGCATCCCGGGTGGGCGCGACAAGCCCATGCCGCGCAGATCGAAGGTCATCACGCGGTACCCCCGGGCGGCCAGCCAGGTGGCGAAGGACGCGTAGAAGCGCTGGGGGATTCCCAGTCCGCCTGCCAGCAGCACCGCGTCGCGGGTCAGACCCACAGGCTCGAACACTCGGGCTTGCAGCGCCGTGCCGTCGCGGGCTGTCAAGGTGCAGGGCGTTCCTGCCGTCTCGTTGTGGTTCACTGCGGCAAACCGCGCTGAAGGAAGCCTTCCTGTGTCAGCACTGCACGGATCGCCGCCAGCATCGCCGTGGGCGCTGCGGCCGCCGGACGGGCTCGAAAGAGCGCCGCAGCATCGCTAACCCGCACGAATGCATCGAATGCTTGCTCGGCCTGCGCCCGCTCCTGCCGAGTTGATGCCTCTGCACTCCCGTTGCTTGGCCCCGGGGGCCGCAACTGCCGCAACGCCGGCAACTGCCGTTCGCACCGGCAGGCCGCCTTCTCGCTCACCAGCCCGCACCGGCTGCGCGTGAAAGCGGCCAGCCGCGCACGGCTACGGGACAGCCTCTTTCGGTAAGCCGCGGGCGTGACCCCCACCACTTCGGCGGCCACGGACGATGGTAGATCGAACACCGTGTCGAGCACGTAGACCAGCCGGTCTTCGCGGTCCAGCGCCATCAGCATGTTCTGCGTGCAGGACAGCGCCACCTGGCGCGCCTCGAGCTTGTCCTGGGGCGTCAGCGCAAGGGGCCCGCCTTGAGCGTGGGTCACTCGCTCGGACAGCGCGAGCCCGACCCCCAGTTTCTCGGCCAGGGCGTCCAGCGACAGCACCGGCGCCTCGGCAGCCGACGTGCGCGCCGTCATCAGGTGGTTGTGCGCCACGCGCCACACCCAGGTGGTGAAGGCTGCCTCGCCCCGGAACCCGCCCAGGTGCGTGACGATCCTGAGCAGGATCTCCTGCGTGGCGTCGGCGGCGTCATCGCGGTGGCCGAGCACACGCAGCGCCAGGTTGAACACCCCGGGCTGCAGCGAAGTCAGCAGCCGGTCGAGCGCGGCCAGGTCGCCCTGCCGTGCGGCAGCCAGGGTCTCGAGCGAGGGTGCGGTGATCTTCATGGCAGTGACTCAGAGCCCGGGCACGGCAGGCTGGTTGGCGGCGAGTTTGCTCGGGGTGAGGATGGCCGTGTCGAACCACTCCAGCGTCGCATCCGTGCCGTAGGTCGCTCGAACGCGTTCCTTCCAGCCTGCGTTGAACCATTGCTCGGCTGCGGCCTGGTCCTTCCAGAGGTAGATGCCGCCAAACCGGCCGTCGTCGGTGATGATGAAGTGCTTGCGCAACAGGCCGGGCACGGCACGGTAGGTGGGGATGGCGGCCTGGAACTCCTGCACCAGCCGGGCCTTGCCGATGCCGGCGGGCGTCGGGATGGTGACCAGGGTCGAGACGCTGGCGTCGTTCGCCTGCGCCGGTGTTCCGCCGGGCGTGTTGTCGATGGCCACCGGCACCTCGTAGAACCGCACCTGGCCCTTGGCGCCGCGCTCCTTCTCGACGCGTTCGAACCATGCGGGGTTGAACCAGGCGCGCGCGCTGGCCAGGTCCTTCCACAGGTACAGCCCGCCGTAGTGGCCGTCGGCCCGGGCGATGGCGTAGGCCTTGAACGACAGCCCGGGAATGGAGTCGTAAGTCGGGGTGGTCTCGCGCATCCGGCTCCACACCAGCATCTTGGGCGCGTACCACGGGGTGGGCACCTTCACGACGGCAGCCACGGCCGAGGTGGCTGCATAGCCTTCGCCGCCCAGGGCCTGGGCCTGGGCGACCGCAGCGGGTGCGAGCAGCGCGGTGCCGGTGGTCAGGGATGCCAGGAGGCGCTGCGGACCTCGGCGGCGGGTGTGATCGCGGGGGATTGTCGACATGGCAAGTCCTTGGGTGGTCACGCGGGCAGGATCGGCCGCGTTGATTCCTTGGACTGGAAATCCGACACCGCTGTGACCGGCACGACCTCGACCCGCAGATCCTGGCCGAATTCATGCCGTCCATGTCGCGCGCGGCCTCCACGCTGACGCATCAGCTTGCCGCCGGAGTCGGCTGTCGGGCAGAAGGCCGGACGGCTGTTCCGGGCCGGGGAACGTGCCGTGCTGGGCCGCGTCGCGACCTTCGCCGCACGCCCTTGCAGAGGACCTTCTCAGCCACCCAAGGCCCAGCCTGAGCAGGCTCATCCGCATACGCGGCCACGTCTCCAACCGCGCAACCGATGCACTTGCAGAGCGGGGCCACTGTGTCGATTGGTCTTGCTGATACCTCTGGTCGAGAACGGCGAGCGCCACCATGCGCTGGTGGCCGAGGTTCAGCGCTGGCGGGTTGTTGGCGGCAGGACGCAGCCCGGCTGGATGGGCAGCGGGAGCGGGAGCACCTGGCGTACACCAGGGCTCCCGGCAAAGCCGATCAGGTCGGCTTCAGGCCCTCAACCTGCACCACCAGGCGCACGTTGGCGGAGATGCCGAATGTCAGTCCCCACGACAGCAGCGTATTGCCCAGCAGCGTGAGGTTGCCGCGCACTTCAGCGACCTTGTCGCCATCGAAGCGGAAGTTGTCGGCCACGAAGCGCGCGGTCGGGAAGTCGGCGCTGTTGAAGAAGTCCTTGCCACGCAGGTGCTGGTCGAAGGCGGCGGTGCCGGTGCTGATGGAGGCCGTCTCGATGGTGATGTCCACCCGGGCGGACCGGCCCGTCTTGTCGAGTTGCACGGTGCCCGTCTTCTTGTCGAAACGGCCGCGGTTGGTGCTGATGCCCAGGTGCGGCACCTCGAAGGTGACGAAGGTGTGCGTCGGGTCGATCGCGTAGGTGGCGCTTTTTTGCCTGCGCGGCCCAGGCGGTGGTGGCCCGTGCGGCGGCGATCAGGGTGTGGCGGAACATCGTGCGGTCTCCAGGGGAAGTGGGTTGGGAAGAGAGAGAAAGAACCTCGTCACTGCAGCGCCAAGCCGCTGAGGGCCAGCTTGAACTTCACGGTCACGTCGTTGGCCACCAACGAGGTGTCGGCCCACTCGCCTTCGCCGATCTTGAAGTCCAGCCGCTCGATGCTGAAGCTGCCGGTGGCGGTGCCGTTGGTGCCGGATTGCGTGAACGTCACCGGCACGCCCATCTGGCGGCTGACGAAGGCGATTTCGCTCTGTGCCGGCAGCACCTGCTGCGCCGATGCGGGGCCGGCCAGGACCGCGGCCGTCAGGGCGGTGATCGTGAGTTTCATGGTGGAGAGGGCTCGTCTGCAGAGTTGATGAGCGGGGCTCAGCGGCGGGCGGCCGGTGCGTCAGGCGCCAGGCCAGGCGCAGGAACGACGACGCCAGAATGGCCACGCCGGCCCACTTGTGCCAGTTGCAGTACTTCAGCCGGCTGGGCGAAAACGGCAGGTCCTGCATGTAGACACCGAGGCTGAATCCTCGTTCTCTACTACAGCAGCTACGGCCACATCGAGACGATGGCGCAAGCAGTCGCTGAAGGCGCGGCAAGCAAGGGCGCCGAAGTGGTCGTCAAGCGCGTGCCCGAGATCGTGCCGGAGGCCGTGGCCAAGGCGTCCGGCTTCAAGCTCGACCAGACCGCGCCCTTTGCCACAGTGGACGAGTTACCCGACTACGACGCCATCATCCTGGGCGTGCCTACGCGTTTTGGCAACATGCCGGCGCAGATGAAGAATTTCCTCGACCAGACCGGCGGTCTGCGGTTCCAGGGCGCGCACGTCGCCAAGATTGCCGCCAAGCTGAGCACGTGACCAGCCCAATCCCGGGATCGCAGCTCCCGGGTGCCGGTGCTAAGCTCCAACGGAGAGTGCGTCTGCACACAACAGCACGGAGACAGACATGCCCGGACTCAACGCTCACATCGATCCCGACGGCCTGCTCGAGTACTCGGTGGTCTACACCGACCGTGCACTCAACCACATGTCGCAGCGCTTCCAGGGCGTGATGCGCGACATCTCCTCGGTGCTGAAGGACGTGTACCACGCGCGCAGCGCCGTCGTGGTGCCGGGCAGCGGCAGCTACGGCATGGAGGCCGTGGCGCGGCAGTTCGCGAGCGGCCGGCATGCGCTGGTCATCCGCAACGGCTGGTTCAGCTACCGCTGGACGCAGATCCTCGACATGGGCGGCATCGCGCAGTCGCACACGGTGCTGAAGGCCCGGCCCGTATCTGCCGGCCGCCAGATGCCCTGGGCGCCGGCCCCGCTGGAGGCCGTGCGCGCCGCCATCGCCGCCGAAAAGCCCGCGGTGGTGTTTGCGCCGCACGTCGAAACCTCCTGCGGCATGGTGCTGCCCGACGACTACCTGCGCGGCGTGGCCGACGCCGTGCACGCGGTGGGCGGCCTGTTCGTGCTCGACTGCATCGCCAGCGGCGCGCTGTGGGTCGACATGGCGGCCACCGGCGTGGACGTGCTGGTGAGCGCGCCGCAGAAGGGCTGGAGCGGCTCGCCCTGCTGCGCCTTCGTGATGCTGTCGGAGCGCGCGCGCGCGGCCATCGACGGCACCACCAGCAGCAGTTTCGCGATGGACCTGAAGAAGTGGCTGCAGATCATGGAGACCTACGAAGGCGGCGGCCATGCGTACCACACCACGCTGCCCACCGATGCGCTGGCCGCCACGCGCGACGTGATGCTCGAGTCGCGCGACTACGGCTTCGAGAAGCTGCGCGCCGAGCAGTGGGCGCTGGGCATGCAGGTGCGTTCGCTGCTGGCCACGCACGGCTTTCGCAGCGTGGCCGCCGAGGGCTTCCAGGCGCCGGGCGTGGTGGTGAGCTACACCGACGACGCCGCCATCCACACCGGCAAGGCCTTCGCCGCCGTGGGCGTGCAAAGCGCGGCGGGCGTGCCGCTGCAGTGCGACGAAGGCGCCGACTTCAAGACCTTCCGCCTCGGCCTCTTCGGCCTCGACAAGCTGCACGATCCCGCCGCCGCCACCGCGCGGCTGGCGCAGGCGCTGCAGCAGGTGATGGGCGAGAACCGCGCCGCGGCCTGAGCTTCGAGCCCGGCCCTTCAGGGCCAGGCCACCGCCCAGCGCAAGGACAGCAAGGCGTTGCGCGGCGGCGCCGGCTCGAAGAAGCGGCCGTTGGCGTCGCTGACGATCACGCTGCCGGCCACCGCCCGGTTGGCCAGGTTGTCGATGCGCGCTTGCAGTTCCAGCCGGCCCGCCGGCAGCACCTGCGTCCAGCGCGCACGCAGCCCCAGCAGGCCGTGGCCGCCAGCGAAATCGCTGTTCAGGTCATTCACAGGCACGCGGCCCAGGCCCCTCACTTCGGCGGCCAGTTCCAATGGCGCGAGCGGCTGCCACACCAGTTCGGCGAACAGGCTCTTCGGCTGCGTGCCGGCGATGCGGTTGCCGGCCGGCACGGGCAGCGTCGGCGTCAGGCAGGGCAGCGCCGCGCACACGGCGAAGGCGCTGTCGTAGCGGGCGTCGAGCACCGTCAGCGCCAGGCTGCTGCGCCACTGCGGCCCCAGCGGCAGCGCCAGCGCCAGCTCGGCCCCGCGCCGCGTGGTGCGGCCGACGTTGCGGAAGGTGCTGCGGCCGCCGCGGTTGGTGGCGACGCCGATCTCGTCGGCGGTGCGCGCCTCGAACAGCGCCAGGTCCAGCGCGACGCCGGCCGGGCTGCGCCACTTCAGGCCCAGCTCGGCCTGGCGGCTGGTCTGCGGCAGCAGCGTGTTGTTGAAGCCGGTGCCGCCATCGGGCCGGTAGGCCACCTCGCCCAGCGTCGGCGCCTCGAAACCACGGCCGAGGCTGAGGTAGGCGCGCAGGCTGTCGGCCGCGCGCCATTGCAGCGAGACGACCGGGCTGCGTGCCGAGTACGACAGCTCACCCGAGTCGTCGCCGTTGCCGCCGACGATGTAGCGGTCCGTCGAGGCGTAGCGCACGCGCGTGGCGCGCAGGCCGGCGGCCAGGGCCCAGTCGGCCGCGATGTCCCAGTCGGCCTGGAAGAAGGCGTCGCGGCTGTCGAGGCGGTTGCTCTCGTCGCGGCGCAGCCGGCCGGTCACGCCGAGCAGCCGGGTGGCGGCCGGGCCGCTGAAGTTCTCGAAGCCGCGGCGCTCTTCTCGGGCGCTCTCCAGCGCTGCGCCGGCCACCAGCTGCAGCCGGCGATCGCCCACCAGCGCCCAGCGCCACACCAGCCGGCCGTCGAGCCCGCCGTAGCGGCGGTCGAAGTCGATCACGCCGCCGGGGTGGCGCTCGGTGATCGTCGGTGTCGTGGCATTGAACTGCGTGGCCACCGGGATGGACTGCCACTGCGTCACCGCGCGTTGGCCGCTCCAGGCCGCGAGCTGGCTTTCGGCCAGTGCCCCGGCGGCGAAACGGTGCCGCCACGACACGCCGGCCTGCGACTGCGCCGTGTCCTTGCGCGTGTCGAAGCGGTCGGCCTGGCCGGGCGCCGTCTGCGGCAGCGCGATCGTCGCGGTCTGCCAGGGGTCGGCCTCGAACTGCGCGCGTGTCAGGCCCAGCGGGTCTTGCGCGGGCTGCTCCAGCACGTTGGCGATGAGCACGATGCGGTCGCGGCCGTCGTCGCGCGCCAGCCGCACGTTGGCCAGCTGGCGCTCGGCGGCCGACTGCGGGCGAAAGCCGTCTATCGACATGTCCGACACCGAGGCGCGCAGCGACCAGCCCGGACCCAGGGCCGCCAGCGGCCCCTCGACAGTGAGCCGCCCCTGCATCAGCCCGAAGCTGCCGGCGTCGACCTCCATGCGCAGCCGGCCCTCGGTGGGCGCCGTGCTCACGAGCGAGATCACGCCGCCGGAGCTGCTGCCGTACAGCGCCGAAAAAGGCCCGCGCAGCACCTCCACGCGGCTGGCGCCGGCGATGTCGAAATGAGAGACCTGACCCTGGCCGTCGGGCCCGCTGGCCGGAATGCCATCCGCGACCAGCCGCAACCCCCGCACCCCGAAGCTGGCACGCGCCCCAAACCCGCGCGAGCCCAGCTGCAGGTCTTGCGCGTAGTTGCTGCGGTTGTTGGCCACCAGCCCCGGCACGCGGACGAGCGACTCCGACAGGTTGATCATCGGCCCGCCCGTGCGCAGCTCGTCGGCGCCGACGACGCTGGCCGCGTGCGGCGCGTCGAAGGCCCGCAGCTCGGCGCCGCTGGCGCTGATGATCACGCGCTCGGTGGCGGCCGCGCCGCCGCTGCACGCCAGGCCCAGGCCCAGCCACAAGGCCCGCTCGGCCAGCGCCTTACTGCGGTGCTTGGGCATCGATGCGGATCGCCGAGTACCAGGCCGAGAGCTGGGTAATGTCCTCGTCGGACAGGCCGCGTGCAATCACGTTCATCACCTCGTGGCGGCGCGTGCCGCTGCGGTAGGCGCGCAGCTGCGCCACCAGGTACAGGGCGGGTTGCCCGGCCAGGTGCGGCGCATCGGGTGCGCTGCTCAGGCCCACGGGCCCGTGGCACACGGCGCAGGCCTGGGCGCGCTGGCGGCCGGCCTGCACGTCCTGCGCGGCCGCGGGCAGGGACGACAACAACACAGAGGCGGCGGCTGCGGCCGCAAAGAGAGTCCTCGGCATGACGCTGATTCTGTTCTCGGATGAGGCCACGGCCGGCCCCGGGCGGGGCCGGCCGTGGCCGGGGCGCGCGTCAGGGCGCGCTGTAGGTGACGCGGTAGATGGCGCCAGCGAAGTCGTCGCTGATCAGCATCGACCCGTCCTTCATCATGGCCACGTCCACCGGCCGGCCGCGGTAGACGCCGTTGGCGTCCATCCAGCCTTCGGCAAAGACCTCGGACTTGTCAGCGGTGCCGTCGGCCTTCAGCGAGATGAAGTTGATCAGCGCGCCGCTGGCCTTGGTGCGGTTCCACGAACCATGCGAGGCCACGAAGATGCCGCCGCGGTACTTCTCGGGGAACATCGAGCCGCTGTAGAAGCTCATGCCCAGCTGCGCCTGGTGGGCCGGGAAGTTCACCTGCGGAGGCACCATGCCGGCGGGGGCCGGCAGGTCCTTCAGGTCGGGCGCGGCCGAGCTGCCGGCGATGGTGACGCCGCCGTTCGTCCACGGGAAGCCGAAGTGCTGGCCGCGGGTGGTCGAGCGGTTCAGTTCGCCGGGCGGGATGTCGTCACCCATGCCGTCGACCTGGTTATCGGTCCACCACAGGCTGCCATCCTTCGGGTTGAAGTCCTGGCCCACCGAGTTGCGGACGCCGCGCGCGAACACCTCGCGCTTGCTGCCGTCGAAGGGGTTCAGGCGGATGATGCCGCCGATGCCGATGTCGTCGTAGAGCTTGACCTTGTCGCGCGGCTGCACGTTGAAGGGCTGGCCCAGGCTGATGTAGAGCTGGCCGTCGGGGCCGACGTCGCAGACACGGGCGCCATGGTTGAAGCTCTCCTCCTCGGGCGGGATCAGCTTGCCCTGCGGCACGACCTCGATCACCGCCACGTCCGGGCCTTCATAGAAGAACTCGGCGGCCGGGAAGTTGAGCACGCGGTTGTGCTCGACGACGATCAGGAAGCCGTCGCGCGTCCAGCACACACCGTTCGGGTTGGTGAACTTCAGGCTCGGCGCGAAGCTCTTCACCTCGTCGGCCACGCCGTCGGAGTTGCGGTCGGTCACGGCCCACACGCTGGTCTTGCGGGTGCTGACGAACAGCATGTTGGTGCTCGGTGCCACAGCCATCATGCGGGCGTCGGGCACGACGGCGTAGAGCTCGATCTTGAAGCCCGCCGGCATCTTGATGTTGCGCAGGTTGGCGCGGATGGCATCGGCGTTGCGGCCGGTCTGTGCCACCACCGGGATGTTCAGGTCGCTCGTCGCGACCCTGAACTGCTTGAGCTTGTCGAGATTGCCCTGGGCGGCAGCGGTCAGGCTGGCGGCGGCCAGGGCGGCGGCGGTCAACAGCGCCGGCAGGGCGCGGCGGGACTGGATCCTCGTGTTCATCGACTTGTCTCCTTGTTGATTTGAAACGGCTTTGAAGCGGCTGACGGCGCCGACAGGTGCCGCCGTCCGGGCCTGCTCTTGCAATCGTTGTTCCAATCCGTGAACACCCCAATCGCGGCGGGGCCGCTCGTGGCGTGTCATCGAGGGGTGGCCGGTTCGGGGTGTCGCGAATCGCGACAGCGTCCCGCGTCACCGTCCGACAACGATGCAGCCGGCGCCCCCAGCCTGGCGACCAACACGAGCACCCGGCAACGACCGCGGTGACCACTGGAGACCGATGCCGTGAATCATTCAGACGCCCAGCGCGCGATGGCGCGCGCCCATGCGCTCAGCCATCGCAGTGCCACCTTGCCGCTCGAAGGCACGCCATCGACCCTGGTGCTGGACAGCTGGGCACGCTGCCTGGAACACGGCCTGGACGCCGGTGCGCCGATGCGCGTGCCGGTGGTCGAAGCGGCCGAACTGGCGCGGCGCCGCGACACCGCGCGCACGGTGCTCGGGCTGGCGCAGGCCGAGCTCGAGACACTGTCGCGGCAGATCGCCGGCAGCAACCACCTGCTGGCCTTTGCCGACGCCGATGGCGTGATCCTCGACCTGCAGGCCGACAGCCGCTTCGTCAGCAGCGGAAACGACGCCGGCATCCTGGCCGGCAGCCACTGGCACGAGTCGGTGGCCGGCACCAACGGCCTGGGCACCGCGCTGGCGGCCGGGCAGGCCGTGGCCGTGACGGGCCGCGAGCACTGGTTCCTGTCGCTGGGCGAGGTGTCATGCACCGCCGCGCCGGTGCGCAACGCGCGTGGCCAGCTCGTGGGCGTGCTCGACGCCAGCTCCTACGTGCTGTCCCGCCACCGCCACACCCAGGCGCTGGTGCAGATGGCCGCCAAGCAGATCGAGAACCGCCTGCTCGCGCACGAGTCGCGCGGCCAGCTGCTGCTGGCCGTGCATCCGCGTGCCGAGTTCCTGGGCACGCTCAGCGCCGGCTTGCTGGCCTTCGACGACGAAGGCCGCCTCACCGCCTGCAACGCCACCGCGCGCGAGCTGCTGGCCGGGCTGCAGCCGGCCCCCGGCCGCGACTTCGACGCCCTCTTTGGCGAGCCCTTCGAGCGCCTGCTCGGCCGGCTGCACCGCGACGACGAGACCCGCCTGCACGACGGGCTCGGCAGCCTGCTGGTGGCGCGGCGGCTGTCGCCCGCGCCGACGCGACGCGTGCCGGTGGGGCGGGCTGCGGGCGCTGACGGGGGCACGGCGGGCACGGCGCCGGGCTTCGTCGCCAGCGATGCCGCCGTGGCCGCGGCCTGCCGCCTGGCCGAGCGCGCGGTGGCCCTGCACGTGCCGCTGCTGCTGCAGGGCGAAACCGGCACCGGCAAGGAAATGCTGGCGCGCCACGCCCACCGCTGCAGCGCGCGCCGCGGCGAGTTCGTGGCCGTCAATTGCGGTGGCATGCCGGCCGAGTTGTTCGAGGCCGAGCTCTTCGGCCATGCACCCGGCGCCTACACCGGCGCGCGGCCCGGCGGCAGCCCCGGCCTCCTGGCGCGAGCCGACGGCGGCACGCTGCTGCTCGACGAGATCGCCGAGCTGCCGATGGCCTTGCAGGCCACCCTGCTGCGCTTTCTGGACGACGGCGTCGCGCGGCCGGTGGGCGCGCTGCAGGGGCGCCGCCTCGACGTGCAGGTGCTGGCCGCCACCCACCGCGATCTCGACGAGGCCGTGCACGCCGGCCGCTTCCGCGCCGACCTGCTGTACCGGCTGTACACCGTGCGCATCGAGCTGCCACCGCTGCGCGCGCGCAGCGACTTCGACGACGCGGCGCGCGCCCTGCTGCGCGAGATCGACGCCACGGCCTCGCTCGACGAGTCCGCGCTGGCCTTGCTGCGCCGGCACCACTGGCCCGGTAACTTCCGCGAGCTGCGGTCGGTGCTCGTGCGCGCGCGGCTGCATCGTTCGCTCGACGGCTCCGAAGGCGGCATCGAACTGGGCGCCAGCGACATCGCGCCGGCCCTGCCCGCCACCGCCACGCAGGCGACCACTGCGGCAGCGGCGGCGGGCTCGGCACTGCGGCGCCAAGGCGACACGCTGGTGCGCCAGACCTGGGAGCACTGCGGCCGCAGCGTCAGCCGCACGGCGCGCGAACTCGGCATCTCGCGCAGCACGGTGTACCGCCACCTCGGCGGCTGAGCGGCAGGCGGTTCACGGCCGGAGGGGGGCGGGCCCGGAGCCCCTCAGCGCATCTGCTTCAGGCTGTCATTCGCCGGCACCGCCGGAACTCGGCATCTTGCCGTGGGCCTCGAGCAGCGTGACGAGCATGCGCATGAACTGCAGCTGCTCGGCGCGCGGCAAGGGCCGCAGCAGCGCCGCCTGCGCCTTGCGCACCTGCGGCTGCAGCTTCACCAGCACCTCGCGTCCCGCCTCGGTGAGCGACAGCAGCCGCGTGCGGCTGTCGGCCGGTGCCAGGCCCTTCACGAGCAGACCGCGTTCGGCCAGCTTGTCCACCACCGCAGTGGTGGTGGGCGCGTCCTGTGCGATCAGGCCGGCCAGCGCGCGCTGGTCAAGGCCCGGCTGGTTGTGCACGGCCTGCAGCGCCGCGAACTGCACCGGGCTCAGTCGCGCCTGCAGCGTGTGCACCGCCACCATCGCGGCGCCCAGTTGGTAGAGACGGCGAGCGCACAGGGCCGGCGCCATGCCGAGGTCTTCGACACTGGGCTCGTCGTCGGGGACGTGGGGGCTGGAATGGTCGGGCATGGCCTGTCGAGTGTTACCGCCCGCGCGCCGGGCGAGCGACCGGGGGAAACCCCATCCGGTGCACGGATGAGGCTGTTCAGCGGCCCGGCGGGCCGAGCGGCTGCTGCACCAGTTGCAGCACGCTGCGGCGGCGCGCGTCGCGCGCAGCGGCACTGCCCTGGCGCGGCATCAGCGATTCCGCGACCTCGTAGCCGTACAGCAGAAAGGCGCGGTGGGCCGCCTCGTCGGGCGCGAAGCCCAGCGCGCGAAACAGGGTCTCGTGGTAGCCCAGACGCGAGGAGTCGGCCTCGTCCAGCGCCTGCTGCGCCATCGGGTCGCGCCGCGCCCAGGCGCGGATGGCGAGCTCGATGCGCGCCGCGCGCACGGCCGCGCGGCCGCGGAAGGGGAGCGTGATGACGTCGGCCAGCAGCTCGCGCGGGTCGCTGCGCGCCACCTCCAGCCGCTTCGTCAGCTGCACGGTGCTCACCTCGCGCCAGGCCTGCAGCACGCGGCGCAGCAGGTCTTCGCGGTCGCGGAAGTGCCAGTAGAAGCTGCCGCGCGTGACGTTCAGCTCGCCAGCCAGCACATCGACACGCACGTGGTCGATGCCGTGGTCCACCAGCACCTGCGTGGCCGCGCGCACCCAGTCCTCGGGCGTGAGCACGGCCTTGGCGGCGCGCGGGGCAGCCGCCTTTCGGGGCCGCGCCGGGCGCGCGGCCGGCAGCGGGCGGACGGGGGCGTTGGGCATGGCGCGATGATGCCATCGCCGCGCGCTTTTCCGTACACCACTGTATGGCCAACCATGCGGGGGTTCCCCAATGCCGATGGACTGGGCAGCCCCTACGATCCAGCCCGCCAACCATACACCTCTGTATGGAACGCGCCTGACGCCGGAGACCGCATGCCCACCGACTTCTTCTCCGACCCCCAGCTGCTCGCGCCGCGCCGCACGGAGCGGGTCGATCTCGGCGGTGGGGCCTTCCTGCTGCGCCACCCCGACGCGCTGGCGCCGTACGCGCGCTGCGTGGGCGAGTGGCTCGAGGAATGGTCGGCCGCCACGCCTGAAGCGCCGGCACTGGCCGAGCCCGACGGCGCCGGCGGCTGGCACACGCTGTCCTGGCGCGAGCTGCGCCGCCGCGTCGGCGCCGTGGGCCAGGCCCTGCTCGACATGAAGCTGGGCGCCGGCCCCGTGGTGGTGCTGTCGGACAACTCGATCGACCACGCCGTGCTCATGCTCGCGGCGCTGCATGTGGGCCGCACCTCCTGCACGGTGTCCAGCGGCTACAGCCGGCTGGCCGGCACCGACTTCTCGCGCCTGCAGGCCATCTTCGAGGCGCTGCAGCCCGCGCTGGTGTACGCCAGCGACGCCAAGGTCTACGGCCAGGCGCTGCTGCAGGCCGGGCCTGCGGTGCCCAAGCTGCTGTCGGAGGGTGCCGACACCCTGCCTGGCGCGCTGCCCTTCAGCCAGCTGCTGGCCGCCACCGAAACGCCGGCCGTGGCCGAGGCCTTTGCGCGCATCACGCCCGACACCCACGCCAAGTACCTGCTCACCAGCGGCTCCACGGGCACGCCCAAGGTCGTGATCAACACGCACCGCATGCTGTGCGCCAACCAGCAGATGCTGCTGCAGACGCTGCCATTCCTGACACAGGAAAAGCCGGTGCTGCTGGACTGGCTGCCATGGAGCCACACCTTCGGCAGCAACCACAACCTGAACATGGCGCTGCGCCACGGCGGCACGCTGTACATCGACGACGGCCGCCCGCTGCCCGCCGCCGTGGGCCGCACGCTGAACAACCTGAAGACGGTGCAGCCCACCGTGTACTTCAACGTGCCACGCGGCTACGAGATGATGCTGCCGGCGCTCGAGGCCGATCTCGACCTCGCCCACCGCCTGCTCGGCCGCCTGCGCATGCTGTTCTACGCCGGCGCCGGCATGCCGCCGGCCACCTGGGCGCGGCTCGAGGCCCTGGCCGCGAAAGTGCGCGACACACCGCTGTGGATGACCACCAGCTGGGGCAGCACCGAGACCGCGCCTGCCGTCACCTTTGCCAACTGGCGGCTCGACCGCCCCGGCGTGATTGGCCTGCCGATGCCGGGCACGCAGGTGAAGTTCGTGCCTGCCGGTGGCGGCAAGCTCGAGCTGCGCATCAAGGGCGACAACATCACGCCCGGCTACCGCCACAACCCCGAGGCCACCGCCGCCGCGTTCGACGAAGACGGCTACTACCGCATCGGCGACGCCGGCCAGCTGCGCGACGCCACCGACCCGCTGCAGGGCATCGTCTTCGACGGCCGCGTGGCCGAGGACTTCAAGCTCACCAGCGGCACCTGGGTCAGCGTGGGCACGCTGCGCGTGAAGCTGGTCTCGGCGCTGTCGCCCTGGGTGGCCGACGCCGTGATCACCGGCCACGACCGCGCCGAGCTGGGCGCGCTGCTGTTCCTGTCGGAAGCCGCGCGCGCGCTGCCGGCGGCCGAGCTGGCCGGCCACCTGAAGGCCGGGCTGAAGGCGCTGGCGGCCGAGGGCGGCGGCTCCTCGCAGGTGCCGTCGCGGCTGCGCTGGCTGCAGGGCCCGCCCGATGCCGCCAGCGGCGAGATCACCGACAAGGGCTACCTCAACCAGCGCATCGCGCTGTCGCGCCGTGCGGGCGACGTTGAACTGCTGTATGCCGCCACGCCGGCCGACGAGCGCAGCGTGCTGTGCTGAACCCCCTGATGCAACCCCAGCCGATGAACCACACCCTGCCCCCTTTTGCACCCGTGCCGCCCGAGGGCGTGTTCGCCGCGCTGGGCCTGCTGCAACTCGAACGCAGCGGCCCGGTCTTCCACCTGCGCCTGAACCGCCCGGCCAAGCGCAACAGCGTCTCCGACGAGCTGCTGCTGCAGATCCACACCGTCGTGCTGAACCTGCCCAAGGACGTGCGCGTGCTCGTCATCAGCGGCGCGGGCGAGCACTTCTGCGCCGGCCTGGACCTCTCAGAAGTGAGCGAGCGCACGGTGGCCGAGGGCATGGTGCACTCGCGCGCCTGGCACGCCTGCTTCGACGCGCTGCAGTATGGCCCGGTGCCGGTGATCGCGGTGCTGCACGGCGCGGTCGTGGGCGGCGGGCTCGAGCTGGCCTCATCGGCCCACCTCCGCGTGGCCGAGGACGGCACCTTCTACGCGCTGCCCGAGGGCACGCGCGGCATCTTCGTCGGCGGTGGCGGCTCGGTGCGCATCAGCCGGCTGATGGGCACCTCGCGCATGACCGACATGATGCTCACCGGCCGCAGCTTCGACGCCGACGAGGGGCAAGCCTTCGGCCTGAGCAACTACCGCGT
Organism: Rubrivivax sp.; assembly: GCA_020248945.1. Lineage (GTDB taxonomy): Bacteria > Pseudomonadota > Gammaproteobacteria > Burkholderiales > Burkholderiaceae_C > Rubrivivax. The sequence continues at coordinate 28,799 of JADCGQ010000034.1, read as the reverse complement.
GGCCGCCGGCGCAGGCCTGGCCAAGGCGCTGGAGCTGGGGTTGAAGATCGCGCAGAACGCGCCGCTGTCGAACTACGCCATCACGCAGGCGCTGCCGCGCATCGCCGACCTGCCGGCGGCCGACGGCTTGTTCGTCGAGAGCCTGATGTCGTCCATCGCGCAGGGCGACGAGGCCGCCAAGGAGCGCGTGCGCGCCTTCCTCGAGAAGCGCGCCGCCAAGGTGAGCCGGCCCACATGACGCCCGCCACCGAGCCCCGCGTTAACGTGCACCGCGTGCAGGTGCACTTCGGCGACTGTGATCCCGCCGGCATCGTGTTCTTCCCGAACTTCGCGCGCTGGATGGACCAGTCCTCGCTCGCGTTCTTCATGGCCGCGGGGCTGCCGCCCTGGCGTGAGCTGAAGGCCACACGCGGCATCGTCGGCACGCCGGTGCTCGAGACGCACACGCGCTTCATCAACCCGGCCACCTATGGCGAGACGCTCGAGGTTCACACCAGCGTCACGGCCTGGGAGCGCAAGGTGTTCCGCCACCTGCACCGGGTGATGCGCGCCGGCCCTGAAGGACCGCTGCTGCTGTGCGAAGGCACCGAGGTGCGCGCCTTCGTCACCGCACACCCCGACGACCCGGCCCGCCTGAAGGCCATCGCGCCGCCCGAGGACATCGTGGCGCTGTGCCGCTGAAACGCTTCCACCCCCATTCATCACCCACGGAGACAACCCGATGAGCTTGACCCGCCGCCAGACCCTCGCCCTAGGCGCACTCGCCGCCACCGGCCTTGCCGGAGGCGCCCGTGCGCAGGCCTTCGAGCAGCCGAAGTTCCTGTACGGCTTTCCGGCCGGCAGCGCCGGCGACATCGTCTGCCGCCGCGTCGCCGAGCGCGTGGCCGGCACGGCCTACGCGAAGAGTGCCGCCATCGTCGAGAACAAGCCGGGCGCCGGTGGCCGCATCGCGCTGGACACGCTGAAGACCTCGCCCACCGACGGCTCGGTGCTCTGCATGGGCCCGTACAGCACGGTGTCGATCTACCCGCACGTCTACCGCAAGCTCAGCTACGACCCGACGGCGGACTTCCAGCCCGTGTCCACCACGGCCATCATCCACCACGGCTTTGCCGTCGGCCCGGTGGTGCCGGAGAGCGTGAAAGACGTCAAGGGCTTCATCGCCTGGGCCAAGGCCAACCCCGACAAGGCCAACTACGGCAGCCCCGCCGCCGGCAGCACGCCGCACTTCCTCGGTGCCCTGCTCGGCCTGAGCCAGAACTTCGAGTTCAAGCACATTCCCTACCGCGGCAGCGTGCCGGGCATCACCGACGTCGTCGGTGGCCAGGTGGCGGGCATGTTCACGCCCGGTGGCGACTTCCTGGCCAACCACCGCGCCGGCAAGCTGCGCATCCTGGCCTTCTCGGGTCGCACCCGCCTGCCCTTCGCGCAGGACGTGGCCACCTTCGCCGAGCAGGGCTTCGGAGAGCTCACCACGGAAGAGTGGTTCGGCTTCCACGCACCGGCGAAGACGCCGATGAACGTGGTGCAGGCCGCCAACGCGGCCATCAACACGGCACTGCGCGACCGCTCGGTGATCGACGGCATCGGCGTCGTCGGCCTCATCGCGCAGGGCAGCACCATCGACGAGATGGCACGCAGCCAGCGCGCCGAGCTCGAGCGCTGGGGGCCGCTGGTCAAGCGCATCGGGTTCACGGCGGATAGTTGATCCCCCCCGTAGCGCCTGCGGCGCTCCCCCCCCAGGGGGGCGCCGCCAGCGGCCGGGCGGAGCCCGCTCCGCGGCGGCCGCTTGAGGTGGCGTCTGGGCCTGTCGGCCCGACGCAGGTTGCGCGCTACTGCGCCGTCCAGCCGCCATCCACCGCCCAGGCCACCCCCCGCACGTTGTCGGCGGCGGCGCTGCACAGGAACACCGCCAGCTCGCCCAGCTGCTCGGGCGTCGTGAACTGCAGCGAGGGCTGCTTTTCGCCGAGCAGGGCCACGCGGGCTTCGTCGCCGCTCAGGCCGTCGCGCGCCGCGCGGGCGTCGATCTGCTTCTGCACCAGCGGCGTGAGCACCCAGCCCGGGCAGATGGCGTTCACGGTCACGCCCGTGGTGGCCAGCTCCAGCGCGCTGGCCTTGGTCAGGCCGACGATGCCGTGCTTGGCCGCCACGTAGGCGCTCTTGCCGGCGCTGGCCACCAGGCCGTGCGCGCTGGCGATGTTGATGATGCGGCCCCAGTTCCTGGCGCGCAGGGCCGGGATGGCCAGGCGGCTGGTGTGGAAGGCGCTGCTCAGGTTGATGGCGATGATCGCGTCCCAGCGCTCGGCCGGGAAGTCCTCGACGTTCGCCACGTGCTGGATGCCGGCGTTGTTGACGAGGATGTCGACGCCCCCCGCCTGCGCAGCCGCAAAGGCCATCATCGCCTCGATCTCGGCCGGCTTGCTCATGTCGGCACCGTGGTACTGCACCGCCACGCCGAGTGCGGCAACCTGGGCCTTGGCGCCTTCGACATCGCCGAAGCCGTTGAGCACGATGCTCGCGCCTTGCCTGGCCAGCGCCAGCGCAAGCCCCAAACCGATGCCGCTGGTGCTGCCGGTGACGAGGGCGGTCTTGCCTTTGAGGCTCATCGGGAATCTCCGTGACAGTGGGTTCGCGCTGATTGTTTCATCGCGGGGCTGACACCTACCTTGACAAGAAACGATACGCAGCGATACCGCGCCGAAAGGACGCCGCGGCGCGCGCCGCCGACCATGGGCACACCTTCAACCCACCCCAAGGAACACCCCATGAAGACCTGGATCAAGCGCACCCTCATCGGCCTGGCCGCCACCGCCACGCTGCTCGGCGGCTTTGCCGCCTTCGCCCACCGCCACGACGGCATGCGCTTCGGCTGGCGCGCCATCACGCCCGCCGAGGCCGCGCCGCTGCAGGGGCGGATGATCGAACGCGCTGCCCGCAAGCTCGATCTCGATGCCGCGCAGAAGGCCAAGCTGGGCGCCCTGGCCGAGCGCCTGCGCGAAACCCGCAACGCGATGGTCGCCACGAGCGCCGACCCGCGCGAGGAGTTCAAGGCCGCCATCGCCGGCCCGACCCTCGACCGCGGCCGCATCAACACCCTCGTGCAGGCGCAGCTGGCCACGGCCGGCGCGCAGAGCCCGGCGCTCATCAACGCCGCGGGTGACTTCTACGACAGCCTGCGCCCGGCGCAGCAGGCCGAGCTGCGCGAGATGCTGGACAAGGGCCGCGAACGCGGTGAAGGCCGCGGCAAGGACTGACCCGGCAAACCGTAGCATTGCTCGATGACCACCCCGCCCGCGACCCGCCGGCTGCTTCTCGTCGACGACGACGAGGCGCTCGGCCCGCCACTGGCGGCCTTCTTCCGCCGCCACGGCATCGAGATGCAGCAGGCCACGCGCCCGAGCGACGCGCTGGCGCTGCTGCGCACGCCGGGCGTGAAGGGCGGCTTCGACGCCGCGCTGCTGGACGTGATGCTGCCCGAGATGGACGGCTTCGAGCTCTGCCGGCAACTCCGCCGCGAGCCGCCGCCGCTGGCCACGCTGCCGCTGGTGATGCTCACCGCGCGCGGCGACGTGATGGACCGCGTCGTCGGCCTGGAGCTCGGTGCCGACGACTACCTGCCCAAGCCCTTCGAGCCGCGCGAACTGCTGGCGCGGCTGCAGACGGTGTGGCGGCGCACTGCCGCCCCAGCCACGGCCCCGGCGGCCAGCGCCGCCGCCGACACCCCCGCGCCGCTGCGCTTCGAGCGGCTGGAGATCGACCTCGCGCGCCGCAGCGTCACGGCCGACGGCCGCGCAGTCGAGCTCACCGGCACCGAGTTCGAGCTGCTCGTGCTGCTGGCGGCCACGCCAGGCCGCGTGTTCAGCCGTGACGACATCCTCGCGCGGCTGCGCGGCCACGCGGCCGAAGACATCCACAGCCGCGCCGTCGACATCCTCATCAGCCGGCTGCGCCGCAAGCTCGAGCCGCTGGACCTGATCCACACCTTGCGCAACGCCGGCTACCTGTTTGCCGGCGTGCGCGTGTGAGCGGCGCCCGCCCAAGATGCCCCCACTCAGCCTGCGCGCGGCCGTGCACCGCTTTCGCCACAGCCTGAAGTCGCGGCTCCTGGCGCTGTTCCTGCTGCTGACGCTGGCCATGGGCGTGCTGCTGCTGGGCACGCTGCGGCAGGCGCTGCAGGGCGGCTGGCAGGGCTATGCGCAGCCGCTCGTGGCCGATTACGTCGACAAGCTGGCCGCCGAGATCGGCACGCCGCCCGATGCGGCGCGGGCGCAGGCCATCGTCGCGCGGCTGCCGGTGACGGTGCGCATCGAAGGGCCCGTGGTGCGCTTCGACAGCCACCCCGGAAGCGACCGCTACAAGCGCGACGACGATGCCGACCGTGACCATGGCCCGCGCAGCTGGGGCCTCACGCGCACGCTGGCCGACGGCCATGTGCTGCGCTTCGGGCTCGTCGCGCCACCCGACGAGCAGCGCCCGCGCGGGCTGGGCTGGTTCGCGGTGGCGGCGCTGCTCGTCATCACCGGCCTGGCCTACCTGGCGGTGCGCCACCTGCTCAAGCCGCTCGACGCCATCGGCGCCGGTGTCGCCGCCTACACCGAGGGCCAGTTCGCGCAGCCGATCGCCCACTTCGCGCCGAAGGGCCGGCTGCGCGACGACGAGCTCGGCGCGCTGGCCACGCGCATCGACGGCATGGCCGGCAGCCTGGCCGGCATGCTGGAGGCCAAGCGCACGCTGCTGCTGGCCATCAGCCACGAGCTGCGCAGCCCGCTCACGCGCGCCCGCGTCAACGCCGAGCTGCTGGACGAGACCCCCGAGCGCGAGGCGCTGCTGCGCGACCTGGCCGAGATGCGCGACCTCGTGGCCACGCTGCTGGAGAGCGAACGCCTTCAGCAGGGCCACGCGGCGCTGCAGGCGGCGCCACTGGACCTGGCGGCGCTGCTGCGCACACTGGCCGCCGACGAGGGCCTGGCACTCGACCTCGGCGTCGAGCCCGCGCGCACCGCGCTCGACGAGACGCGGGTGAAGCTGATGCTGCGCAACCTGGTCACCAACGCGCGCCGGCATGCCGTGGGCGCGTCGGTGCCACCGGTGCTGTTCTTGCGCCCCGAGCCCGACGGCCGCTGGGCCCTGGGCCTGCGCGACCACGGCCCCGGCGTGCCACAAGACCAGCTGTCGCGCCTGGGCGAGCCCTTCCACCGCCCCGATGCCGCGCGCACGCGCAGCGCCGGCGGCGTGGGCCTGGGCCTGCACCTGTGCCGGCAGGTGGCGCAGGCGCACGGCGGCGAGTTGCGCATCCGCGGCGCGCAACCCGGGCTCGAGGTGGCGATGGTGTGGCGGCCCGCGGCCGCAAGCGCGGGCTGATCAGCCGCCGCGGCTGCGCCAGGCTGCGCGCAGGCGCGCCACGAGTTCGTCTTCGGCCAGGGCCTGAGAAGGGCTGGTCGCGGCATCGATCAGGCGCGCCAGCAGCGCCTCGACGACGCGGTCGCTCTCCCAGCGTGTGCCCACCAGGTAGCGCGCCTGCGGCTCGGGTGCCTGCAATGCCTGCATCACCACCTCGGCCACGGCCGCGGGCGCGGCATAACGCCGATTGCGCGCGGACTCTGGCGCTGCAGGGTCCGGCGCCGACGGTGCACGAATGGAATCGGCCACGGCCGCTGCCAGCGTGTCGAAGGGCGGCGGCGTGGCCGCCAGCCGCGCCAGGTTGCCTTCGCGGCCGTTCTCGCCGATGTCGGTGGCCACGGCCCCCGGCTGCACGATGCTCACCGCCACGCCTTGCGGCGCCAGCTCCTGCCGCAGGCACTCGGCATAGGCCTCGAGCGCGTGCTTGCTCATCGTGTACGGGCCCATCGTCGGCGACGTGATGCTGCCGCCCATCGAGCCGATGCAGACGATGCGCCCGCGCGCGGCCAAGAGCGCCGGCAGCAGCGCGTTCGTCAGGCGGTGCGGGCCGAAGACGTTGGTGTCGAAGAGCGCGAGCAGGTCGTCGTCGGGCCAGCCCGCGAGTGGCGCGATGCCGCCGACCCCGGCGTTGTGCACGAGGCCGGCCAGGCCTTGCCCTCGTTCGTGCAGATGCGCCATCACCGTGGCGGCGGCGGCCCGCACCTGGGCGGGCTCGCGCACGTCCAGCCGCAGCGGCCAGGCGCCGAGCGCGGCCAGTTGCTGCAGATGCGTTTCGCGGCGGGCGGCGGCCCACACCGGCTGCCCGGCCGCGCGCAGGGCCTGCACGATGGCCAGACCGATGCCGCTGCCGGCACCGGTAACGAGCACCGGCGCCATCAAGGCCGCTGTCTGGCCGGCACGCGCCGCTCCAGCGGCAGGGGCTCGAACGCGCCGACGAGCCGGCAGTTCGCGTCGCAGGCCGCCGCCATCGAGGCCGGCGACGGCTTCGCGCCGCCTTCGGCCCAGGCCAGCAGCTGCTGCACCGCCACCACGTACAGCGCGTCGGCGAGGTAGCTGTGCTCGGCGTGCTCGGTGTAGACCTGCACCAGCCGATCGCCGCTGCCACCGCGCTGCATGACGCCCCGGAAGTGGTGCTGCAGTTCGACGAAGGCGACGGGGTCGTTCACCGCATGCAGGCTGAGCACCGGCACGCCGATGCGGCCTTCGAGGTCGGTGTCGGCCGCGAAGGCGCGCACCGCCTCGGGGTCGGCGGCGTAGCGGGGCACGCTGGCGTTGATCTCGCGGTCGAGGGCCTCGTCGCCGCTGCCCGCGTACACCGCGCCGATGTTGCCGAACACCGGCTTGCCGCCGCGGCGCTGCGCGATCTCGCGGAAGTGGAAGGTGCCCCAGTTCAGATGACCCTGCACGCTGCTCTCGGGCACGCGCACGAGCGCGGCGATGGCCTTGAGCCTGCGCGCCTGCTCGGGCGTGCGCTGCGCGGCCGGCAGGCCCAGGCCCAGGCACTCGCGCGTGCGCACCGCCAGATCGGCCTGCGTCATCGTGCTGCCTTCGGGCAGGCCCATCCACAGCGGATAGCTCGGCTCGTCGGGCCGCGGGTGGTTGCGGCACAGGTGCTGGTAGATCACGCGCAGATCGAGCCGGAAGTCGTAGCTGCGCGTGCCGCCGCCGAGCACGCCGCTGGTCAGCAGCACGGCGTCGTAAGGCCGCGCCCGTGGCGTGCCGGTGAACATCTCGGCGCCCTTGGCGGCCACGCTGGCGCCCCAGCTCTGGCCGTGCAGCACGGTGCGGCGCGGCTTGGCCACATGCTCGATGAAGATGCGGCGCAGGCGCTCGGTGTCCTCGGCCGCGGCGCGCACGGCCACGCCGCCTTGGTGGAAGGTGCTGCCCGCCCAGGCGTGGCCGGCCTTCACCATCACGGCCCAGCGCTTGAGGTCTTCCACCGCGCGCTCGGGCCGCGGCTCGCCGAGCAGCGGGCCGCCATGGGCGTGCAGCACGAGCACGCCGCTCCAGTTGGCGGGCATGGCGATCAGCACATGCGCGCCGGCGCTGTCGCGGCCGCCCAGGCAGCGCGTGCCGGCGGGCAGCTCGGCCGGGCAGGCCATGGCCTGCGGTGCGGCTTCGGGTGCTGCGGGTGGCTCCGGAGCCTGCGTGGCGCAGCCGGCCAGCAGCAGCGCCGGCAGCAGCAGGGCGGCCAGCGCCTTCATGCGCGGCGGCGCAGGCCGGCCATCAAGGCCAGGCCGGCCAGGGCCAGCAGCGCGCTGCCCGGCAGCGGCACCGCAAAGCCCAGCTCCCGCGCCGCGATGCGCTGCAGCGCCACCGCGTCACGGGCGCTGATGCCCAGTTCGCGCGCCGCGATCTCGCCCGCGCCCAGCGAAAACGGGTTGACGCCGGTGATGCGGCCGAACAGCGTGAGTGCGCTCAGGTAGGAGCCGTACTTGCTGGCGTGCAGGCCGTCGTCGAACCAAAGGTCGATGAGGCCGTCGGTGGCGGCATCGGCCGCCCACATGTCGCGCGTGGCCGTGCCCTCGAGCACAGCGCGCATGAAGGCCTCACCGACCGGGGCCACGGCGGTGATGCCACCAGTGCCGTCGGCCGCCGCGCTGAGCGCCGCGTTGTCGAAGGACAAGCGCAGTTCGTTCGTCATCGCTTCCAGCGTCGGGAAGTAGGTGGTCGCGGGCGTGGTGGTGCGCGTCACGACGCCTGTGGTTTCGTCGGTCACGGTGCGGAACGCCCCGTCGACGAAGTTCGGCCTCGCCCAGGTCTGGTACAGGAAGACCTCGGTGTCGGCGCTGGCATTGCTGTTGGCCGGAATGTCGCGTTGTGTGTTGCAAGTGGCCAGCGACGCACCCGTCGCAGCCCGGCAGGCGCTCGCGCGAGCTGCCTCGGTAGCACCGGGGAAGAAGTCGCGCTCGAAGTAGCTTTGCGCCGCGCCCTGGTGGATGAAGTCCTCGATCTTGTCGACATAGTTCGTGAACCAGGCGGGGTTGCCGACGCTGCCCCGGCGGGTGAGAGGCTCGTCGCTCTGCTCCTGCAGCACCACCTGGTCCCAGGTCTGCGAGCCGATGTTGCCGCGCAGATCCCACCCCGCAGGGTTGGTGTTGAGGAAGTGTCCGCGCAGGGAGGCCGCGTTCCGGGTCGACATGGCGACCTCGTAGTCGAGCCCGGCCTGGACCGTGAGCTTCTCGAAGATGCCCGCCACGCCACCCCAGGGTCGCGGCTCGTACGCGTTGCTGCCGATGGGGTTGGTCGCGAACATCGGTGCAGTCAGGTCGCGAACGTTCGCTGCGTTGTAGCTCATCACCGGGTCGACTCGCCCGAAGGTGAAGCTGTTGCCGACGAAGAGGATGGAGGTCGGCGCGGCCTGCGCCAGGGCCGGGGGCAACAGCAAGGCCGCCAGGGCCAGCGTGGAACGGATCATGGGGTTGTCTCCGGGAAATGAGGCTGTTCTGGGCCGGCACGCTACGCGCCATGCGCCATCAGTTCAAATACGCCGAACTGCCAGTTCCGATACGAGATCGATATGGACATCCACCGCCTGCGCTGCTTTCTGACGGTGGCCGACACCGGCCACGTGACGCGGGCCGCCGCGCGCCTGGGCATGCAGCAGCCGCCACTGAGCCAGCAGATCCGCGCCCTCGAAACCGAGCTCGGGGTGCGCCTGTTCGAGCGCCACGCCAAGGGCGTGTTGATCACGCCGCCGGGCCGCGAGCTGCTGGCCGGCGCCCGGGCGCTGGTCGAGCAGTTCGACCGCCTGGCCGCGCGCATGCAGCGCGTGGCCGCGGGGCACGCCGGCACGCTGGGCGTGGCCTTCACCAGCTCGGCGGCGGCGCACGCCTTCACGCCGCGCGTGCTGCGCGAGTGCCGGGCCACGCAGCCCGGCGTGGAGCTGCGCATCGGCGAGGCCAATGCCGCCGAGATCATCGAATCGATCGCGGCGCGGCGCATCGAGGTGGGATTCCTGCGCGTGCCGGTGGCGCGCCCCGAGGGCGTGTGCTTCGAGACGCTGCTCACCGAACCGGCCGTGCTGGCCCTGCCGGTGGGCCACCCGATCGCGCGGCAGCACAAACCCTCGGCCGTGGTGCCCTTGCAGGCGCTGCAGGACGAAAAGCTGATCCTCGTGCGCCGGCCCGGCGCGCCCGGCCTGTACGCCAACCTGCTGACGCGGCTGCAGCAGCTCGGCGTGGCGGTGCAGGTCGCGGCCGAGGTGGAACGCATGATGTCCAACATCAACCTCGTGGCCTCGGGCAGCGGCGTGTCCATTGTGCCGGCGTCGATGCGCGGCACGCATCCGCACTCGGTGGTCTACCGCGACCTGCCGGCCGACCCCGCGCTCGAGGCACCCATCACCCTGGCCTGGCACCGGAACAACGACGACGCGCTGAGCCTGCGCTTCCTGGAGCTGGCACGGCGCACCGCGGCCACGCTCGCGCCGGCCGCGGGGCTCAGCCGCGGTCGGCGCCGCGCCAGCGCGACAGCATGAGCGCGTTGCTCACCACGAACACGCTGCTCAGCGCCATCGCCGCACCGGCGATCACCGGGCTCAGGTAGCCCAGTGCCGCGGCCGGTATGCCGATGGCGTTGAAGGCGAAGGCCCAGAACAGGTTCTGGCGGATCTTGGCGTGCGTGCGGCGGCTGATGTCGAGCGCATCGGCCACCGAGCGCGGGTCGCCGCGCAGCAAGGTGATGCCCGCGGCGTGCAGAGCCACATCGCTGCCCGCCATGCCCCCGTCGGCGGGTGCCATGGCAATGCCGACATCGGCAGCGGCCAGCGCTGGCGCGTCGTTGACGCCGTCGCCCACCATGGCCACTGCGCGGCCGGCGTCGAGCCCCTCGCGCAGCGTGCCCACGAGCCGTGCCTTGTCGGCCGGCAGCACCTCGGCATGGACCTCGGTGATGCCGAGTTCGGCCGCCAGGTGGCGCGCCGCGCCGGCGTTGTCGCCCGAGATCAGCACCGAGCGCACGCCCTGTTTCGCCAGCGTGGCGATGGCCTCGGCGGCGCCGGCCTTGGCGCGATCGCCGAAGGCCAGCCAGCCGGCCAGCTGCAGCGCGCCTGCGCCATCGGCCCAGGCCAGGTAGGACACGCTGCGCCGCTGGGCCTGCTGCGCCGCCACCGCCACCTGCACGGGCTGCAGGTCGACACCGAGGGCGGCCATCCAGGGCGCGCTGCCCAGGCAGGCCCGGCGGCCGTCGATGAGGCCCTCGACGCCCTTGCCGGCGACGATCTTCACCGCCGTGGCGGCAGGCAGCGGCAGGCCGGCGGCGGCGTCTTGCAGCGCGCGCGCGAGCGGGTGCGTGCTTGCTGCCTGCAGCGCGGCGGCCGCGGCACGCAAGGCCTCGTCGGACAAGGCCGCGGCGTTACCCGCGTCACCCGCGGCACCCTGCGCCACCACGCGCGGGCGGCCTTCGGTCAGCGTGCCGGTCTTGTCCCAGGCCACCACCTGCACGGCGTGCGCACGCTCCAGCGCCTCGGCGTCCTTCACGAGCACGCCGCGCCGCGCCGCCACGCCCGTGCCGGCCATGATGGCCGCGGGCGTGGCCAGGCCCAGCGCGCAAGGGCACGCGATCACGAGCACGGCCACGGCATTGAGCACGCCCGCCGTCCAGTCGCCGGTGCCCAGGCCCCAGCCCAGCAGCGCCAGCAGCGCCACGCCCACCACCACGGGCACGAAGACAGCGCTGACGCGGTCCACCAGGCGCTGGATCGGCGCCTTTCGGCCCTGGGCCGTCTCCACCAGCCGCACGATGCGCGCCAGCAGGCCCTCGGCCCCCAGCGCCGTGGCCCGCACCTGCAGCAGGCCCTCGCCGTTGAGGCTGCCGCCGGTGACGCGGTCGCCCACGCTGCGGGGCACCGGCAGGCTCTCGCCGGTGAGCATGCTCTCGTCGACGGCGCTCGTGCCCTCGGTCACCACGCCGTCGGCGGGCAGGCGCTCGCCGGCGCGCACCACCAACAGGTCGCCGCGCACGAGCTCGGCCACCGGCACGGTGAGCTCGGCGCCCTGGCGCAGCACGCGGGCGGTGTCGGGCCGCAAGGCACGCAGGGCCTGGATGGCGGCGGTGGTCTGCTTGCGCGCGCGGGCTTCCAGCCACTTGCCCAGCAGCACCAGCGTGATGACGACAGCCGAGCTTTCGAAGTACAGGGTGTGCTCGTCGCCCACCACCAGCCACTGCCACAGGCTCAGGCCGTAGGCGGCGCTGGTGCCCAGGCTCACCAGCAGGTCCATGTTGCCGGTGCCGGCGCGCAGGGCACCCCATCCGGCGCGGTAGAAGCGCGCGCCGAGCACGAACTGCACCGGCGTGGCCAGCAGCCACTGCCACAGCGCCGGGGGCATGGCGGCGTGCATCGCGCCGGCACCGGCAAAGGGCAGCAGCAGCATCGGCCCGATCAGCGGGGCCGACAGCAGCGCGGCGATCAGCACGCGCGCGCCTTCGCTCAGCCGTTCGCGGGGCGCGGGGGCGGTGCCGTCGTCGCTGGCCTTGGTGGCCTGGTAACCCGCCGCCACCACGGCCGCCACCAGCGTGGCGATCTGCGCGGCCTCGTCGCCGCGGCCGCGCAGGCGCACCTGCGCCGTCTCGGTGGCCAGGTTCACGCTGGCCTCCACCACGCCCGGCACCTGGGCCAGTGCCTTCTCGACGCGGCCCACGCAGCTGGCGCAGGTCATGCCCTGCACCGCCAGCGTCAGCAGCCGGGTGGGTGCCGCGTAGCCGGCGCGCTCGATGGCGTGTTCCAGCGCCGTGGCATCGAAGCCCGCGCCCGGCCACACCGACAGCGTCTCGGTGGCCAGGTTCACCTGCGCCTCGGCCACGCCGGGCAGCGCCCGCGCGGCCTTTTCGACCCGCGCCGTGCACGAGGCGCACGTCATGCCCTCGATGGGCCAGTCTTGCGCCAGCTCAGCAGGCAGGGTCGGGGTCGGTGGCACAGTCGGGTCATTGTCCTCCTGCGCCTCCTGGCCCTGCTGCCCACTCGCCATGAACCACGACTTCTCGATCCCCAACCTGAGCTGCGGCCACTGCGTGCGCGCCGTCACCGAGGCCGTGCAGGCGGCCGACCCCGCGGCCGAGGTGCAGGCCGACCCGGCCAGCAAGCAGGTGGCGGTGGAATCGACGCTGCCGCGCGAGGCCCTCGCCGCGCTGCTGGCCGAGGCCGGCTACGCCCCGGCCTGAGCTGGCGCGGCCCCGATACCCTGGGCCGACGGCTGCAGCGGGCCCGTCGCTACACTTCGCGCCCCCATGTCTGACGACCCTGCCGCCTCCGACACGCTCGCCGACACCGGCCCCGAGCGCGCCGTGCACATCACCGACCTCGAAGCCGCCATCAACTGGTGGCGCGAGCGCTCGCCGTCGCCCGACGGCATCAGCGCCTGCCCCGAGGTGCGTGCGCTGGCCGAGGTGTATGCGCTGATGGTCTGGCACCGCGAGACGCTGGCCGACGAGCGGTCGATGCCGAAGAAGGCGCACGCCGCCTGGCTGGCCTGGTACGCCACCACGCCCGACGCGCCCTGCATCGCCATCTGCTCCACGAGCCAGGGCGACGAGGTCTGCAAGGGCTGCGGCCGCAGTTTCGGCGAGGTCCAGCACTGGCCGGCCTTCACGCCCGGGCAGAAGCGCAGCGTCTGGCGCCGCATCACGCAGGAGGCCACGGCCTGGCGCTTCAACCGCTATGCCGAGCGCGCGCGCGCCGCCAACGGCGAAGACCACCCGGACCCGGTGCGCTTTTCGGCGCCATCGTCGTCTTCTTGAACAGCTTGCTGTGAGCGCCGCCACACTGGGCTGGCGCGACAGCGCGCGCCGCATCGCGCCACTGGCCTGGCCGGTGTTCGTGGGCCAGGTCTCGGTGCTCGCCTTCGGCACCATCGACACCGTGTTCGTGGCCCGCTTCGCCGCCGGCGACCTGGCCGCGCTGGCGGTGGGCGCGGCGGCCTACATCACGGTGTTCATCGGCTTCATGGGCGTGCTGGTGGCGCTGTCGCCCATCGTCGGCCAGCTGCAGGGCGCCGGCAAGAAGGCGGAGGCCGGCCAGCAGTTGCACCAGGCGCTGTGGGTGGCGCTGGGGCTGGCCGCCGTGGGCTGCACGCTGCTGGCGTTTCCAGAACCCTTCCTGGCACTGGCGCAGACCTCGCCCGAGGTCGAGGAGCGGGTGCGCGGCTATCTGATGGCGCTGGCCTTCTCGTTGCCGGCCTCGCTGCTGTTCACGCTGTTCCGCGCCTTCAACACCGCGGTGTCGCGGCCCAAGGTGGTGATGGCCATCCAGCTTGGCGGCCTGGCCGCCAAGGTGCCGCTGTCGGCGATGCTGGTGTTCGGCGTGCCGGCGCTCGGCCTGCCGCCGATGGGCGTGGTGGGCTGCGGCATCGCCACCGCGCTGGCGATGTGGGCGCAGGTGCTGCTGGCCTGGCGCGTGATGCGGCGCGATGCCTTCTACGCGCCGTACCAGATCTGGGGCCGCGGGCTGGACCGGCCGGCGCGCGCGCCGCTGCTGGCGCAGCTCAAGCTCGGCGTGCCGCTGGGCGCGTCGATCCTGGTCGAGGCGACGGGCTTCGCCTTCATGGCCCTGTTCATCGCGCGGCTGGGCACCACGGCGGTGGCCGGGCACCAGCTGGCCGTCAACCTGGTGAGCCTGCTGTTCATGGTGCCGCTGGCCATCGGCAACGCCGGCAGCACGCTGGTGGCGCAGGCCATCGGCGCCGGCCGCCACCACGAGGCCGCGCGGTTGGGCTGGCATTCGCTGCTCATCGGCCTGGTCATCGCCACCTTGATGGGGCTGGCGGTGTTCGTGCTGCGCCGGCCGGTGCTGGGCCTGTACACGAACGATGCCGCGGTGCTGGCCGCGGCCCTGCCGCTGGTCGCCTGGCTGGCGGTGTTCCACACCGCCGATGCCGCGCAGACCATCGCCGCCTTCGTGCTGCGCGCCTACAAGATCACGCTCGTCTCGGTGCTCATCTACGTGGCGGCGCTGTGGGGCGTGGGTCTGGGCGGCGGCTACTGGCTGGCTTTCAATGTGGGTGGCATCACGCCGACCGCGCTGCGCGGGGCGCCGGGCTACTGGTTTGCGTCCACCGCGGGGCTGGTGGTGGCCGGCGTGGCACTCACGGCCGTGCTGGCGGTGGTGCTCAGGCGGCGGCGGGCTTCGGCGCCGGCAGGCTGATGACGAAGCGGCTGCCGCCGCCTTCGTGGGCCTCGCAGCGGGCCCGGCCGCCGTGGCGCTCGGCGATCTGGCGCACCAGCGCCAGCCCGAGGCCGACACCGCCTTCGCGCTCGGCATGCCCGGGCAGGCGGAAGAAGGGCTCGAAGATGCGCTCGCGCCAGGCCTCGGGCACACCGGGGCCGCGGTCGGCCACGGCCACGTCCACGCCGCCGTCGGCACGGCGCGCCACCTGCACCTCCAAGCCCTCGCCGGCATAGCGGCGCGCGTTCTCGAGCAGGTTGCGCACGGCACGGCGCAGCAGCCGTTCGTCGCCCGGCTGCACCACGTCGTCGCCCGCGGCGCTGGCGCCCACGCGCGCGGCTTCTTCGGCGGCCACGGCCAGCAGCGCCACGGGCTGCGAGGTGTCGAGCGTGGCGCTGGCGTCGAGCCGGCTGGCCAGCAGCACCTCTTCGACGAGCGCATCGAGCTCGCCGATGTTGGTGTGGATCTCGTGCTTCAGGCGCGCACGCATCTCGGGTGAGGCGTCGTCGAGCATGGCCATCGCCATCTTCAGCCGCGCCAGCGGGCTGCGCAACTCGTGGCTGGCGTTGGCCAGCAGGTTCTGGTGCGAGCGCAGCAGCGCCTCGATGCGGCCGGCCGCGCGGTTGAAGCTGGCCGCCACCGCCGCGACCTCGTCGCGCCCGCCTTCGTCGACGCGCTGGTGCAGCGCGCCGGCACCGAAGGCCTCGACGCCGGCCTTCAGCGCCTCGAGCCGGCGCGTCAGGCGCCGCACCACCGGCCAGGCGCCCGCCGCGACAGCGGCAAACAGCACCGCCAGCAGCACCACCAGGCCGACGCCGTCGGGCCAGGGGCCGCGTATGCCCGGACGCCAGCCCGGCAGCCAGCCCGGCGGCGGTGGCGCGCCCATTGGCCCGTGCAGGCCGGGCGCCATGGCACGCGGGCCGGCGGCGCGCGGCGCCCACAGCGTGCGGCCGTCGTCGAGCCGGATGGCGCGCAGGCGCTCGCGCGCCGCGGGTTCATCAAGCCGCCGGCGCACGAAGGCATCGGTGGTGGCGATGCGGCTGCCGTCGGCGGCGTCCATGGCCAGCGGCACACGCAGCCGGATCGACCACTCCAGCAGCCCCTGGGCCTGTTCGGCCGGGGTGGCGGTGGCCGGCGGCAGCGTGGACTGCAGCAGGTCGGCCCAGGCCGCGACGCGCTCCTGCACCACGCGCTCGTTTCGCTCGCGCTGCTCCTCGAGGTGACGCTGCACCAGCCAGCCCGAGACCAGCGCGAACAACGCCAGCGAGGCCACCACGGTGAGCCAGATGCGGAGGTACAGCGAGCGCATGCGGATGTCGGCTCAGGCCCCGGTGCGCAGCCTGCTCACGCCTCGTCCTGCTTGCGCACAAACAGGTAGCCCGCGCCGCGCACGGTGAGCACGCGCCGCGGGTTCTTGGCGTCGTCTTCGATGACGGCGCGGATGCGCGAGATGTGCACGTCGATGCTGCGGTCGAAGGCCTCGAGCGGGTGGCCCTTCAGCGCGTCCATGATCTGGTCGCGGCTGAGCACGCGGCCGGCGGCCCTGGCCAGCACGGTGAGCAGCTCGAACTGGTGGCTCGTCAGGTCGCAGGGCTCGCCGCCCAGGCGCGCCAGGCGCGCGCCGAGGTCGACCTCGAGGCGGCCGAAGCGCAGCACCTCGTCTTCGCCCGGCTCGGGCGCCGCGCGGCGCAGCAGCGCCTTCACGCGCGCCAGCAACTCGCGCGGCTCGAAGGGCTTGCCCAGATAGTCGTCGGCACCGAGTTCGAGGCCGACGATGCGGTCCAGCGGCTCGCCGCGCGCCGTGAGCATGAGCAGCGGCAGGCGGCGCGTGCGGCGCTCGGCGCGCAGCTCGCGCGTGAAGTCCAGGCCGTCGCCGTCGGGCAGCATCAAGTCGAGCACAAGGGCGTCGTAGCTGCCCTGCTTCAGGCGGTCGCGGCCGGCGGCCAGCGAGCCGGCGGTGTCGACCTCGAAGCCGTTGCTGCGCAGGTAGCCGCCCACCATGTCGGCCAGGCGCAGGTCGTCGTCGATCAGCAGCAGTCGGGGCGTCGTCACTCTCTTGAACTCTGTCGGGCTGGGTGGGCAAAAAGCCCCGGCGCGCGAACGCCGGGGCATGAAGGGCGGAGTGGAACCCCGGCCCGTCCGAGGAACAACGATAGCGGCTGCCAGGCCGCGTGAGCGAATCAGCTCTGCGGGCGCTGCGACTGACGCTCCTGCCGGTGGCGCTCCATCATCGTGCGGCGCTGCGCCATGCGCTCGGCCATCTGCTTGCGCTGCTCGGGCGTGAGCACGCGGCTCACGTCGAGCATCAGCTGCGTCATGCGCTTGCTGGCGGTGTCGTGCTGGGCCAGCATCTGCTGGCGCAGGGTCTCGGCCGCCCGCGCATCGACAGTGGGTTCGGCAAACAGCTTGGCCGCCTGTTCGCGCAGCGTGCGGCCCGACTCGCGCTGGGCCTGCATGTCGCTCTTCGCCGCCTCCATCAGCTGGCGGATCTGCGTGCGCTGCTCGGGGGTGGCGTTAACGCCGTCGAGCATGCGCTCGGCCATCTTCGGGCTGCCCATCATGCCGCCACCGTGCATGCCGCCGCCGTGCATGCCGGCATGCTGCATACCACCGTGGCCGCCGGGCATGGCCATCGCCGGTGGCGACAGGCTTGCCGCCACCACCACGATGGCGGTGGCCACGAAGGCACCGAGCGCGCGGCCGGTGGCGGGATGGGTCTTCAAGGTGGTGCTGCGGGGGGCGGTGTGGCGATTCATCAGGGGCTCCGGCGCCGGTGGGCGCGTGTGGTTGGTGAGCTCACTGTGCGCCGCGCGCTTGTCGGCCCTGTTGGCCCAGGGTAAAGATGTGTACGCGGCTCAGCGCGCGGGCGCTGCGGGCTCGATGCGCAGCAGCCGCCGTTGCAGCTGGAAGGCCGGGTCGGCGCTGCGCAGGTCCAGGCGCAGCAGCAGGCCGCTGGCGCGGTCGATCACGAGAGCGCCTTCGAGCCGCGTGCTGGCGTCGCCCCGTTGCGCGTCGCCGAAGAGCTCGACCACGGCGACGTCGAAGCGCCGGCCGCCCACCATCTGCGGCCCCGTGGCCAGCACCTGGCCGCGCAGCCGGGCGCGCAGCAGCGGGTCGCCGGCGATCAGCATGTCACCGGCGGTGAGGGCCCCGAGTTCGAGCTCCGGCCGCAGCAGCCGCGGCCAGAGCAGCGCGCCGGGCGGCGCGGCGACGAGGTTGCCCGCCGGATCGGTGCGCCAGCTGCCGCCGGCGGCGCTGCGCAGCTCGCTGTCGCCGCGGCGCAGGGCCGCCAGCGTGAGCACCAGTTCGGTGGGTTCGCGCCGCGCGTCGATGCGGTCTTCGTAGACGAGCTGCTCACCCAGCGCCAACGCCAGCGCCGCCACGCGCGAGGCCGGCAGCTCGGGCCCCGCCAACGGGCACTGCTTGCCGCGGGCGGCCACCACCAGCGCCTCGTAGCGGCCCTTCAGGCGTGCCAGCTCGGCGGCTTCGGCTCCGGCCGGGCGCGCCGCCAGCAAGGCCGGCCAGAAGACGCTGAAGCCCAGGCCGAGCGCCAGGATGTTGGTGCCCGCACGCTCGTCGACGGCATAGGCCACGTCGGCGGCGCGCAGCTGGACACGATCCTGTTCGTCGACGATGCGCTCGCAGCTCCAGGCCAGGAACTCCGCTGGATTGAACGGCGAGGGCGCGATGTCGACAGCCCGCGAGGCGCAGCCACCCAGAAGCCCCGCCGCCGCGGCGGTGGCAAGAAGGGCGGCGGCGACATCGCGCCGAGCGGTCTGGGCCATGATGGGCCGCATTGTGCCGCCGCCGGCCCCGCCCGCACGCCCGGCATTCACAGGGGTGCCGCCTCTCGATCGGCCACCCGCGGGCAGGGCCGGGCGGCATACAGTGCACAGCCTCATGTGCACGCGTTACATCAGCCCCGAAGCCGGCGACATCGAGCGCCACTGGCACATCGGCTCGCGCTCGCCGGCACCCTGGCCGCGCGAGCTGTTCCCGCGCTACCGCGGCCCCTTCATCCGCGCCGCGCGCGACAGCGCCGAGCCGGCGCGCGAGCTCGTCGTCGGCCAGTGGGCCCTGGTGCCCTGGTTCGCCAAGACGGCCACGCTGCCTTACCTGACGGTGAACGCGCGCTTCGAAGAGCTCGCCGCCAAGGCCAGCTACAAGCTGCCCTGGGCGCGTGGCCAGCGCTGCATCATCCCGGCGGCCTGCTTCTTCGAGCCGAACTGGGAGTCGGGCCGCCATGTCGCCTGGCGCTTCGCACGCACGGACGGCCAGCCCTGGGGCCTGGCCGGCTTGTGGAACACCTGGGTCGACAAGGCCAGCGGCGAGATCGTCGAGAGCTACACGATGCTGACGCTGAACGCCGACGCCCACCCCTTGATGCGGCGCATGCACAAGCCCGACCCGAAACTGGCGGCCGACGCGCAGGACAAGCGCAGCGTCGTGCCCATCGAGCCGGAAGACGTGGACACCTGGCTGCACGCACCGCAGGCCGAGGCCGCGGCGCTGGTGCGGCTGGCGCCGCTGGAAGACTTCGAGGCCGGCCCGGCCTGATCAAGCCGACCCGGCCCAGCGCCGTGCCTCGTGCACGGCACCCAGCCGCGCAAAGCAGGGCAGCGCCTCGGCCTGCGCGCGGCGCCGGTCTTCGGGCGTGGCGTCGGGCAGGCTCGCCAGGGCGGCCAGCGCCCGGGCCTGTTCGTAGGGCATGTCGGTCTGCTCCGCCAGGCGCAGCGCCTCGGCGTAGCGCGGGCGCGCCGCAGCGCCCTGCAGCAGTTGCCCGCGCAACCAGCGGCTGCGCGGCAGCACGTTGCGGAAGCGGCCCGAGAGCTTCTCGAGTGCGCGCACGCCCCGGGCGGCGTCGGCCGCGATGGTGGCACTGCGGCCGCCCGGCGCCTGGGAAAGCTCGATCAGCACCTCGGTGGCCACGGCGAGGAAGTGCACCCAGTGGTAGCCCGAGGGCGGCTGCCGCGTCACCAGGGTCAGCACCTCGCGCGCGGCCTCCAGCGCCTCGCCCAGCCGGCCCTGGCGCAGGCGCACGACGGCGCGGGCCTGCGCCTTGTCGGCCACGCTGCTGCCGTCGTTCGGCGCCGTCGGCGTGGCCAGTGCCAGCTCCAGCGCCCGTGCGGCGCCGGCGGTGTCGTCGGCGCCGAGCAGCGCATCGCACTCGTCGAGATAGCTCCAGCACAGGATCTGCGGGTTGCGCCGCTGCAGCGCCAGCTCGCGGGCGCGCGGCCAGTCGGCGGCCAGCGCGGTGTAGTCGCCGGCGCAGTCGTGCACCGTGGCACGCACGATCCAGACCTCGGCCTCGAGGTTGTAGTCACCGATCTTGCGCACCAGCTCCAGCGCGCGCTGGTTGGCAGCCAGCGCCGGCACCCAGGCGCCGCGCTGGGCCTGGGTGAGCGCGGTGATGTTCCAGACGTAGGCCTCGGCCCCGCTCTGCCCGCCCTGCCCGGCCATGCGCACCGCGGCGTCGAGGTAGGCGTCGGACCATCGGTTCAGACCCAGCCAGCCCATCATGCTGCCGGCGTTGGCCAGCACGCGCGCCAGCGCCTGCGAGGGGCCGGCGCGCTGGCCGACGTTGACGCCGCGCAGCGTCACGTAGGTCACGCGGCCCATGTCGTCGCCGTCGAGGTAGTAGATCTGGCCCAGCGTGCGGTAGATGTCGACGGCGTTGTCGAGCACCGCCTGGCGGGCCGCGTCGCGGCCGTGAAAGCGCGCCGGCGCCAGCGCATGCAGCGCCTGCACAGCAAGCTCACGCAGGCTGGCCACGTTGGCCGCGGCGGTGGTGGGCACCGGGCGGTCGATCGCACCCACGGCGCGCTCCAGGTTCACCTGCGCGCCAGCCATGTCGCCCAGGAAATACTGTGCGGTGCCCAGGCCCTTGAGCCACTCCGCCACGCGGCCCGGCTCGGCGGCCGCGGCATGGCGCTCGCCGCTGTCGACAGCGCGCTGGAAAAACGCCTGCGCCTCGACGAAGGCGCCGCCGCGCAGCGCCTGCTCGCCCGCTCGCTCGAGGTGGTGCAACGCGCGCGTCGGCTCGCCGGCGCAGTCCCAGTGGTAGGCCAGCACCGCATGCGGCGGCGAAGCATCGAGCACGTGCACGGACTCCAGCGCCTGCGCCACGCCGGCATGCAGCGAGCGCCGCTGCGCCGAGCTCATCATGTCGTAGGCCACGTCGCGCGTGATCTGGTGCTTGAAGCGGAAGCGCGACTCCGTCCCGAGGCCTTCTGCGGCCCCCTGGGCCGCCCCATCGGCCGCCACCTCGGGCTGCGTGAGCTCCGAGCGGCACAGCGAGCGCAGCCGCTCGCCGACCTGCGTGCGCTCGCTTTCGAGCGGGTGCGCCTCGGTCACGGTGCGCTCGGCGAAGCGCCGCCCGACGACGGCGCTGATCTTCAGGCACAGCTGCTCGGGCTCGGTCAGGCCGTCGATGCGCGAGACCAGCGTGCCCTCCACGGTGGTGGGCAGGTCCATGCTCTCGAGTGCGCCGACCTCGCAGCGGCCGCCCTCGACACGCAGCGCACCGCACTCGCGCAGCGCCAGCAGGAACTCCTCGCAGAAGTACGGGTGGCCGCCCACGCGCGCGAGCACGAAGTCCTCCAGCGCCGGCGGCAGCTCGGCCACGCCGAGCCGCTGCACCATCAGCGCGCGCATGTCGTCTTCGCCGAGCACGGGCAGATCGAGCACCCGGTCGGGATCGAGCGCACGGCAATGCTGGCGCAGCTCGTTCCAGGCCGCATCGGCCTGTGTGTCGGGCGAGTGGCGGCTGGTGGCCACCAGCAGCAGCGGCAGGCCGGCATGCGCCAGGGCTTGCGCCAGCTCGAGCAGCAAGGCCAGCGATGACGAATCGAACCAGTGCAGGTCCTCCATCACCAGCAGCGTCGGGCCCTCGCGCGCGGCGGCCTGCAGCAGCTGCATCGCCGCGGCGCGGGTGTTGCCGGCCCGCACCTCGCCGCGCAGCTGCGCCGTGTGGCCGTTGTCCTCGATCGCCACGTCGAGCAGGTCGCCGAACAGCGGGGCGGTGTCGCCCAGGCGCTCGCGCAGCCGCGCCGGCCAGCCGGCACGCGGGCTGTCATCGGCCAGGCCCAGCAGGCGCTGCACCACCGGGCGCCAGGCGAAGTACGGCGTGCTGCGCTCGATGGAAGCCGCCTGGCCCAGCAGCACGTTGATGCCCCGCTCGCGCGCCTGGTTGCGCAGCTCGGCGATCAGGCGCGACTTGCCCAGGCCCGCTTCGGCGCTGATGAGCGCCATGCCGCCGCGGCCGGCGGCCACGTCGTCGAGCGCCTGCCCGAGCACGGCGCGCTCGGCCTCGCGCCCCACCAGCGCCAGCGGGCGCACCGGCGCGCCGGCCGGCCCCGCCGGGGCCACCGCGCGCCACACGGCCACCGGCTGCGGCACACCGCGCAGGGCCACGTCGCCGACGGCCTCGAAGTGGGCGGCCTCGCGCGCGCCGTGCACGGTGGCGCGGTCGCACAGCACCTCGTCCTCGCGCGACTTGCTCAGGCGGGCGGCCAGGTTGATGACGTCGCCGCGAAGCATGTACTCACGGCGCAGGTGGTTGCCGAAGACACCGCAGAAGGCACGGCCGGTGGTCACGGCCACGGCCGTGGGCAGGCCGGCAGCGCGCAGCGCCTCGACGAGCTCGAGCGCGCAGCGCACGGCGCGGCCGGCGTTGTCCTCGTGCGAGCGCATCGGCAGACCGAACACACCCAGCAGCAGCAGGCCCTTGTCGTCGGCATCGACCTTCATCGTGCCCTGGTAGCGCGAGATGACACGCTGGAACGCGCCGACCCCGGCATGCAGCTGCGCCAGCGACTGCGCGTCCGAGGGCAGCAGCGGCGGCAGCTGCGCCAGCAGCACCGAGACATAGCGGAACTCGGCCATCCAGGCCTTGTCGGTGAGCAGCTCGCGCTGCAGCACGATGGCCGGCACGTAGGGCCGCAGCCTCTCGGCGTCGATGTCGGGCGCCGCCGCGCGGCGGCGCGGCGCCGTGTCGTCGCCGGCCGAGACCAGCCGGGAGAGCCCGGTGTCGATGGCCGGCGCGAACACCGCGCTGGCAGCCAGCAACTCGCGCGAGCGGTTGCACACCAGCACCGCGCCCACCGGGCAGGCCCGCTCGGCCGCGACCACCTGCTCCAGTGCCGGGCCGCCGAGCACGAGATCCCAGCGTTCGTCGTGTCCGCCCACCTGGCCCACGGCCACCGCGCCGGCGGCCACGCCGATGCGCGTGGGCATGCCGTCGTCGCGAAGGCGTTGCTGGATGCGCAGGCCGGCCCGCGCCGCCCGGCGCGCCGCGCCGGCGAGGGACTGCTCGCCCGCTTCGGCCTCGAACAGGCACAGGAAGGCATCCCCGGCGACCGAGAGCACGTCGCCACCTTCGTCGAGCACGACCTCGGCAAGCAGCGCGAAATAGGCATTGAGCTGCGCCGACAGCGACTCGAGCCCGCCGCGCCCGGCCACGACGGCCTGCTGCACCAGGCCCGAAAAGCCCTGGATGTCGGACAGCAGCAGCACGGCCTCGAGGTTGCGGCTCTCGGGCGCGACGAGCGTCGGCGGGGACGACAGCCGGCGCAGCAGGAACTCCGGCAGGTAGCTCCGCCAGTGCAGGCGGGCTTCGGGAATGGGGAACTGGGTGATGCCGCTCACGTCGGTCTCGTCGCCTTCAGCTGGATCACAGGGGCTCCTGCGCTCAGTGCCTCGGGGCTGTTCCCTTATGCTACGCAGACCGGGTGACGCTCACAAGCCGAAGAGGCCCTTGTCACCACGAGCCGCGGTCCATTGGCCCGCGGCGACGAGGAGGAACCCATGCACCCGAGAATGCACCGTCGGCCGATGCCGGCGCCTGCCGGCGCCACCGCCCCGGACCCCAGCGAGCCCAGCCGCTTCGACCTCGGCCTGCAGGTCGAAAGCCAGGTGCAGTGCGGCCTGTTCCTGGTGCTGCCGCTCAAGACCCCGGCGCAGATGATGGCCTTGCTGCAGACCATCAAGAGCGTCGCGCCCACCGTGCACGCGGCCCTGCGCGACCTGCACTACGTGCACTTCGCCCGCTTCGTGCCGGCGCCCGATGGCTCGGCGCTGTACGTGGTGACCGAGTTCGACGGCGACGCCGACCCCGCCGGCTACGACGAAGCCATGCAGTCCTACCTGATGGACTTCGTCGTCACGCTCGGGCCGGTGTTCGACGCCATGCTCGACTTCGTCGCCGGTGCGCCGCGCCTGCCGGTGCAGCAGTACCCGCGCGACTTCATCCGCTTCGTCATGCGCAACAACATGCCGATTCCGGTGTGGTCGGCCCTGCCCGACGCCACCGTGATCGACCTGCTGTTCAGCCGCCGCGTGCTGTGAGGAGCCCTTCCATGCACACCCCGACCGCGATCGACTTCGCCGATGTGCAGGCCAACATCCTGCGCGGCGTGAACACGCGCCACGCGCGCCACTTCATGCTGGCCGGCAGCAGCGTCTCGGGCACGGCGCAGTTCATTGGCGCGTTGCTGGGCGGCACAGGCCTGCGCATCTCCACGGCCGCGCCCTGGGCCGACAAGCCCGACTACCACCTCACGCTCGGCCTCACGGCGCCCGGCCTGGCGGCGCTGGGCCTGCCACCGGCGCTGTTGGCGAGCTTTCCTGATTCGTTCACGGCCGGTGCCGCGCGCCGCGCCGAGAGCCTGGGCGACACCGGCACCGCCGCCCCGTCGCAGTGGGCCTACGGCGGCCAGGGCGCGGAGCACCTGGTGGTGTCGCTGTACACCGACGAGCAGCGCATGGCCGTGATGGACGCGCGCAGCCGCCAGCTGCGCGGCCTGATGGCGCAGCACGGCCTCGTCGAGCTCGGCGCCTTCGACGCCAATGCCTTCGAGCACGGCGCGGTGCACTTCGGCTACCGCGACGGCATCGCGCAGCCGCGCATCGAGGGCGTGCCCAGCAAGCGCGGCGAACAGCAACCCGACATGCAGCCGATGTGCAAGCCCGGCGAGTTCCTGCTCGGCAAGGGCTACGTCAACCAGTTCGACGGCAACTGGCTCGGCGACGTGCCACCCGATCTGGGCGACAACGCCAGCTACGGCGTGCTGCGCATGATCCGCCAGGAGGTGGCCACGTTCGAGGATCTGCTCACGCGGGTCGCGCAGCGCTATGCCGTCGACCCCGAATGGGTGGCCGCCAAGCTGATGGGCCGCTGGCGCAACGGCGTGCCGCTCACCTTGACCCACGGTGCCGAACGGCCCGGCCCGATGCCGCACGAGATGGCCGACCGGCGCCTGAACGACTTCGACTACGCGCCCACCCCCGCACACCCGGCCTTCCTCGACGACCGCGAAGGCCTGCGCTGTCCGATCGGCTCGCACATCCGCCGCCTCAACCCGCGCAGCGCGCTGGTGATGGGCAAGCCGCACACGCGGCGGCTGATCCGCCGCGCCATGCCCTACGGCCCGGCCTGGCAGGCGGGCCAAGCCGCCGACGGCATCGAGCGCGGGTTGATCGGCTACTTCGTTTGCGGCGACGTCGAGTCGCAGTTCGAGTTCCTGCTGCAGACCTGGGCCAACCGCGACTTCTCCACCCACGGCCTGCGCGGCACGCGCGAGCCCATCCTCGGTTTCCAGCCGGGCAACGCCGGGCGCTTCGTCATCCGCACCGAGAACTCGCTCGATCCCATCGTCATCGACGACCTGCCCCAGCTCACCTTCACCCGCGGCTGCCTGTACTGCTTCCTGCCGGGCATCGGCGGGCTGCACCGGCTGGCGGCGCTGGCGTGACGAGGTCGGCCGTGGCCGCCGCACCGACGCTCACCCTGCCCGGCACCTGGGCCTGGCCCGACGGCAGCGAGACGGCCGCCGCCCTGATCTGCGAGCAGCTGGGCCTGCAACTGCAGCGCGCGCTGCTGGCCGCCACCGACCAGCCGACGATGCCGATGCTGGCGCGGGCCGCCGACTGGCCCGCCCTCGTGCAACAGCGCCGGCCCGACGACCCGGTGCCGCTGGCGCTGGCCTCGTTCGGCTACCGCCTGGCTGGCGATGCCGACGGCATCACGCGCCGCGCCTTCGGCATGGCACCGCTGCTGCACGCGCCCTTCGGCAACGGGCTGGCGGTGCTGCGCAGCCGCGTCGTGCGCTGGTGGCTCGACCCGCGCTTCTTCGTCGGCGAAGGCGCGTTTCCGAGCGCACTGCAGCTCGATGCCGGCGACGGCCGCGGCCTGCAGCCGGTGCCGGCCGACGGCATCGTCACCGCGCTCTACGCGAGCGACGTGCAGCAGGTGGCCTTGCGGCTGGTCGTGGGTTCACGGCAAGCGCGCTGCACCACCGCCATCGGCGCGCCGCCCGCGCCGCTGCCCGACCTGTCTCTGCCGTTTCATGGCGCCACGGCCTGGGTCTTCCAGGCACCGGCCAACCGGGCGGCCGGCCTCACCAAGCCGCTGCGGCCCGTCATCGTGTGCGAAGGCTTCCCGGGCGGCTACGCCTGCGACTACCTGCACGACATGATGAACCAGCAGGGCACGCTCGATGCCATGCGCGCCCAGGGCCACGATGTCGTGCTGCTGGGCTTTGCCAAGGGCACCGACCCGATCGACACCAACGCCGCGGCCCTGATGGGCGTGATCCGCGAGCTCGATCCGGTGGTGGTGGGCGGCGTCAGCATGGGCGGCCTGATCGCCCGCCAGGCGATGGCGACGATGGACGCCAACGCCGAGCCGCACGCGGTGGCGCTGTTCTTCACGCTCGACACGCCGCACCAGGGCGCGTACACGCCGCTGTCGGTGCAGTGGTTCGTGCAGGCGCAGGCCAGCCGGCTGGGCGGCGCGGCGGGTTTTGCGTGGCTCATCGGCAGCGCGGCCAACCAGCAGTTCATGAGCCACTGGCTGCGGGTGGAAGACGGCGCCTGGCAGGCCGGCCCGAGCCCGCTGCGCACGGCCTGGCTGCAGCGGCTGGCCGACGTGGGCTCGTACCCGACACGGCCGCGCAAGCTGGCGCTGGCCTGCGGCCGGGGCGACGGCCAGCGCAGCGAGCCCCCCGGCGCGCTGCAGCTGCAGTGGGACGACGGCCAGGGCTTCAGCGGCACGCTGCACGCGCTGGGTGGCGCCTCGCCAGCCGGCCAGGACAGCCTGAGCACCCTGCCGCCGCTGCCGCCCCAGCCGCCGGGCATGAGCGACACGGCCTGGGACGGCCTGCCCGGCAGCACCAACCCCTTCGTCGCGCTGGCCGCCGCGCTGCTGGCGGCCGATGGGCTGCAGCCGCAAACGCCGCAGCCGATGAACCTGTCGATCGCCACCGTGAGCGCGCTCGACATCGCGCTGCCGCCCGGCGCGCCCATTGCGCCCGATGCGCCCTCGGCCTTCGACGAGTGGCACTTCGCCGAACAAGACCTGCCGCACCTGACGCTGACGCCGGCGCTGCGCGATGCGCTGCTGCGCGCGTTGCCACCCGCGCCCTGCTCTGCTGCCCCACACAAGGGACCGTGATGAACGCCTTCAACCCGCACGACGCCGCCTACTCGAAGGACCCCTACCCCTTCTACGCCCACGCCCGGCAGTACACGCCCGTGCTGAAGGTGCAGCCCTACGGCAGCTGGTGGGTGTTCAAGGACGCCGACGTGCGCCACGTGCTGCAAGACACCGCCGGCTTCATCAAGGGCAACCCGCTGATGGACGCGCTGCCCCCGCCGCCCCAGGACGCGCTGGCCAACCTCGAGCCGGGCTTGTTCATGATGGACCCGCCGCGCCACGACGTCGTGCGCCCCCTGCTCGACGGCCTGTTCACCGACGCCATCAAGGGCATCGA
The DNA here is from genome assembly GCA_020248945.1 of Rubrivivax sp. Lineage (GTDB taxonomy): Bacteria > Pseudomonadota > Gammaproteobacteria > Burkholderiales > Burkholderiaceae_C > Rubrivivax. The sequence continues at coordinate 1,469 of JADCGQ010000034.1, read as the reverse complement.
GACCTATGTCGAGCAGCAGGCGCGCAAGCTCATCGACGCCACGCGCGGCAGCGGCCGCTTTGAGTTCGTGCAGGCCTTCGCGCGGCCGCTGCCGGCGCAGGTGCTGTTCCAGGTGATGGGCATGCCGAAGGCCACCGACGTGCTCGGGCAGTGGGTCGACGGCTACATCAACGGCCACGACATCACCGCCTCGGCCGGCGCGCAAGGCGGGGCCGGCACCTGTGCCTTTGCGCTGCAGGCCTACTTCCTGGCGCTGGCCGCCGGCGGCGCGGCCTGCCCGCATGTGGGCCTGTTCAAGGGCATGATGGACAGCGTCAGCCCCGAAGGGCTGAAGACCAACGAGGTGGCCACGACCTCGCTGAACCTGGCGATCGCGGGCTACGCGTCCACCACCTACCTGCTGGCCACGGGTCTGCTCAACCTGCTGCACCACCCCGAGCAGCTGGCCGAGCTGCGCGCCGATCCGTCGCTGGCCGAAAACGCCGTGTGGGAGATGCTGCGCCACGACGCCCCGGCGCAGCTGGTGGACCGCTACGCCGCGCGCGACTGCAAACTGGGCGGCGTGCAGATCCGCCGTGGCGATGCCGTCACGGCCGTCATCGGCTCGGCCAACCGCGACGACACCCGCTGGAAACATCCCGACCGATTCGACATCCATCGCGACAACTCAGCGCAGATCGGCTTCGGCGACGGCATCCACGTCTGCCTGGGCGCACCGCTGGTGAACCGCGTGGCCCCGACGGCGCTGAACGTGCTGCTGAAGGAGTTGCCGGTGCTCAAGCTCGCGGGCACGCCGCAGTGGCAGACCGACCCGTACTTGCGCTCGGTGGCCAACTTGCCGGTGGCCACGGCCTGAAATCAGTGCGGCTGCCGCCGCCATGGAGAAGGTCCAGCGCGGTGGGCAGCCCGACGACTTCAAGCCGATGCCAGCCATCGGCAAGGGCGTGGAGGAGCTTCGAATCTGGGACGAGTCAGGGACGTATCGCGTGATCTACACCGCACGCCTGAAGGACTGTGTGGCTGTGTTGCACGCGTTCCAGAAGAAGACCCAGACGACGAGCCCTCGCGACATTGACTTGGCCCGGACCCGATGGACCGCGTTGGCCAAGGAGCGATAGATGAAGACCGCAAAGAGCAACACGAGCAAGAGGCCTGCGCCCGCGGTGGAGTCCTTCGCCAGCGTCTGGGACGCGCTGGCCGACACGCCCGAGCAGGCGGCCAACCTGCGCGCACGTTCGGAGTTGATGCGGCAGATCACTGCCATCGTCAAGGAGAGCAACTGGACCCAGACGGAAGCCGCGCAGCGATGTGGGGTGACCCAGCCGCGCAGGCCCCTCGTCGTTTCGTGTGGAACCCAACAGTCAGAATTGGTGATCGTCGTCGAGCCCGGTGGGCATGTGGGCAGGCTGCATTTGAGCCTGTCCACATGTCCACGGGGCGGCTGCCAGGAGCACGGAATTGAGCGTTGG
>JADCGQ010000033.1 GCA_020248945.1 Rubrivivax sp. | reverse complement strand
TTCGGGCTGAGCCTGTCGAAGCCCTCTCCTCCGTTCGGGCTGAGCCTGTCGAAGCCCTCTCCTCCGTTCGGGCTGAGCTTGTCGAAGCCTGGTGGAGTACCGCCGCTCCCACTCGACGCATCGCGCCGGCAAAGGGCTGTACGGGCGGGGGCTGCGGCGTGAGTTGAAGCGGTCGGCCCGCTGGGCCGACTGCCCTGTGCTGCTCGCCTCGAGGGCGCACGGCAAAACTCGCTACGCGGGCTGCGCCCGCTGCGCTCGAACAGTTGCCGTGAGTCAGTCCACGAAGCGCGCTGAAGCGCGCCGCCCTCAAGCCTGCGCTGCTCGGCGCTTCAAGATCACGCCGCAGCCCCCGCCCGCACAGCCCTTTGCAACCACCGGGGTTGGCTCTTGGAACGAAAACCCCGGTGGGGATGAGCGGCAGGCGGTACACGGTGCGGGCGCTATGTGGGGCGCCGAGCAGCGCAGTCTTGAGGGGGGCGCGCGCAGCGCGCTTCGTGGACTGACTCACCGCAAGTGTTTGAGCGGAGTTCGCGCAGCGAACGTAGCGAGTTTTGCGGTGACCCCTCAAGGCGAGCAGCGGAGGGGAGTCGGTGCGCAGCACCGACCGCCACACCTAGCGCCCGCACCGTGTACCGCCTGCCGCGACGCGCGATGCTCAAGTCGGTTCATCCATGTGAGCCGGCAGCTTTCGGGAGCGTTCCCTCGGCGTCGGCGCCTGTTCCCGCTGCCCATCGCCCAGGCTCAGGCCCGCCAGGGAACGCGACAGAATGCAGGCCCACCGTCCACCCTCGAGGCCACAGCCATGCTGAAGTTCTACTACTCGCTCGCACCCAACCCCATGAAGGTGGCGCTCTTTCTCGAGGAGGCGGGCCTGCCCTACGAAGCGATCCCCGTGGACACGCGCAAGGGCGAGCAGCATCTGCCGGCCTTCACCGCGCTGAATCCCAACGCCAAGGTGCCCGTCATCGTCGACGGCGCCACCACGGTGTTCGACAGCTCGGCGATCCTGCTGTACCTGGCCGAGAAGACGGGCCAGTTCTCGGTGGCAGAACAGCACCGCGGTGCGCTGCTGTCGTGGATGATGTTCGTGGCCTCCGGCATCGGCCCCTTCACCGGCCAGTGCGTGCACTTCAAGCACTATGCGCCGGAGCCGCTGCCCTACGCCATCAAGCGCTACGAGTTCGAGGCCTGGCGGCACTGGAAGATCATCGATGCCCACCTGGCGGGCAAGACGTGGATGCTGGGCGAGACCTACAGCGTGCTGGACATGGCAGTCTGGGGCTGGGCGCGCGCCGTGGCCTTTGCGCTGGGCGCCGACGCCTGGGAGCAACTGCCGAACGTGAAGCGCCTGCTCGATGCCGTCAACGAACGCCCCGCAGCGCAACGCGCCGCCTCGTTGAAGGACAGGCACGCCTTCAAGACCGAGATGGACGACGTGGCGCGCCGGGCAATGTTCCCGCACCTCGCTGCCGGGCAGCCCTGAACACGGAGCCGAGGAATACCGATGCGCTGGATGCGATGTGAACATGAAGGGCGGGCCCGGCTCGGCCTGCTCGAAGGTGATGCCGTGCTGCTGCACGAGGGCGAGTTGTTCGGCGCGCCTCGGCCTACTGGCGAGCAGCTGCAGCTGGCCGACGTGCGCTGGCTGCCGCCTTGCCAGCCGGGCCAGATCGTCGGCCTGTGGAACAACTTCCGCGCTGCGGCCGCCAAGAACGGCTGGGCCGAGCCAGCCGAGCCGCTGTACTTCTTCAAGTCGCCCGCCGCCGCCAGTGGCCACGGCGGCACGGTGCCCGCGGTGGCGCCCGAGGTCGGCCGCGTGGCGTATGAAGGCGAACTGGCCATCGTCATCGGCCGCGCCGCCCACCGGCTGGCGCGCGACGAGGCCGCCAGCGCCATCTTCGGCTACACGGTGGCCAACGACTTCACGGCGATGGAGCTGCTGAACCGCGACGCCAGCTTCGCCCAGTGGGCGCGCGCCAAGAGCCTGCCCGGCTTTGCGGCCTTCGGCCCCTGGATCGACACCGCCTTCGACCCCGTGCCCGCCTTGCTGCGCACCCGCGTGGCCGGCCGCGAGCGCCAGAACTATGCGCTCGCCGACATGTTCTTCAGCCCCGAAGAGCTGGTCTGGCGCCTGTCGCAAGACCTGCTGCTGCAGCCGGGCGACCTCATCTTCTGTGGCACCTCGCTGGGCGTGCTGCCGATGAAGCCGGGCAGCGAGGTCGAGGTCGAGATCGATGGCCTGGGCCTGCTGCGCAGCACCTACGGCTGAGCCGGGGCCTGCGCGTCCTCGGCCTTGAAGACCTCGCGCGCGACGCGAAAGCTGTCCATCGCCGCCGGCACGCCGCAGTAGATGGTGGTGTGCATCAGCACCTCGCGGATCTCGTCGCGCGTGACGCCGTTGCGCAGCGCGCCCTTGACGTGCAGGCGCAACTCGTGCGGCCGGTTCAGCGCCGTCAGCATGGCCAGGTTGAGCAGGCTGCGGGTGCGCCTGTCCAGGCCCGGGCGGTTCCAGATGTCGCCCCAGGCGTACTGGGTGATGTGCTCCTGCAGCGGCCGCGTGAAGTCGTCGGCGGCGGCGAGGGCGGTGTCCACGTAGTCGGCGCCGAGCACCTCGCGGCGGGTCTTCAGCCCTCGGTCGAAGAGGTCGTTGTTCATGGGCACTCGTGAAGGGTTGATCGCGGGTCGACATGATGGCCGAGCTGCGGGTGCGCGCGGGTCCGCAGGCCTCGCCGCCGCACGTAGACTCGGTGGCGGAGGAGTCCGGCAGACGAGGATCAGGCCGGTACAGTGGCAATGAACGACCCCAGCGCAGTCAAGCGAAAGGCGCGCCGCACGGCCGAGGGCGGCGCGGCCAAGGTGACGCTCGAGATGGTGGCCGCCAGCGCCGGTGTGTCGGCGGCCACGGTGTCGCGCATCCTCAACGGCACCGCCATCGTCAGCAACGACAAGCGCGCGGCGGTGGACGAGGCCATCGCGCGGCTGGGCTTCGTGCCGAACCCGGTGGCGCGCGGGCTGGCGGGGGGGCGCACGCTCAGCGTGGGGGTGGTCACGCAGGCCATCGACAGCCCGTTCTACGGCGGCGCGCTGCGCGGTATCGAAGACACGCTCGGCGCCGCCGGGTACAGCCCGCTGTTCGTCAGCGGCCAGTGGACCGCGGTGCACGAGGCGCGCTGCATCGACACGCTGCGATCGCGCCGCGTCGACGGCGTGATCGTGCTCACCGGCCGCCTGACCGACGCCGCCCTGGCCGCCACCGCGCGCGAGCTGCCCGTGGTGGTGACGGGCCGCATGATGAAGGCGCCCAACCTGGTGGCGCTGGACTTCGACAACTTCGAAGGTGCACGCCTGGCCACGCACCACCTGCTGAGCCTGGGCCACCGCCGCATCGCCTTCATCGCGGGCGACCTGAAACACTCCGATGGCAAGGAGCGCTTGCGCGGCTACCGCGCGGCGCTCGAGGCCGCGGGCCTGCGCTACGAGCCGGGCCTCGTGATGCCGGGCAACTTCACCGAGGCCAGCGGCCTGGCGGCCGTGGAGCGGCTGATCGACAGCCGCGAGGCCTTCACCGCCATCTTCGCGGCCAACGACCAGATGGCCTTCGGCGCCGGCCTGGGCCTGCACCGGCGCAAGCTGCGCGTGCCGGCCGATGTCTCGCTGGTGGGCTTCGACGATCTGGCCTCGGCGGTGTATTCGATCCCGCCGCTGACCACCGTGCACCACCCGGTGGGCGAGCTCGGCCAGCTGGCCGCGCAGGCCATGCTGCAGCTGCTGGCCGGCGAGGCGCCGACGCTGGCGCTGCCGGCGCCCCGCCTCGTGGTGCGCGAGAGCACCTGCGAGCTGGGAGTGCCGCGCCGCCGCTGAGGCCACGCCGGTCCCCGATCCAGGCGCTTCGCGATAACCCTCGATTGACAGTCGGGGGAGGCGCTTGCAAACTATGAAAGCGCTTTCATATCCGGCGCCTGATCTCGGGCTGGATGCTGAGGGGTCTGCATCGGGAGATCTCCCGGTCGCCCCGCTTCTTTCTGGCTTGCCCGACCGACCATGAACTCCCCGCACCCGCTGTACCCCCGCCACCGTTTCCCGGCCGATTTCGTGTGGGGCGTGGCGACGAGCTCGTTCCAGATCGAAGGGGCAGCGCGGGTCGACGGCAAGGGCGAGTCGATCTGGGACCGCTTCTGCCAGCAGCCCGGCGCTATCGCCGACGGCTCCAACGGCGACACGGCCTGCGACCACTACCACCGGCTCGAGGCCGATCTCGAGCTCATCGCCGGCCTGGGTGTCGACGCCTACCGCTTCTCGGTGAGCTGGCCGCGGGTGCAGCCCGACGGGCAGGGCGCCTTCAACGAGGCCGGCATCGCCTTCTACGAGCGGCTGGTCGACGGCCTCTTGGCGCGCGGCATCAAGCCCTACCTCACGCTCAACCACTGGGATCTGCCGCAGGCCCTGCAAGACGCCGGCGGCTGGGCGAACCGCGACACCGTGCAGCGCTTTGTCGAGTACGCGCGTTTCGTGGCGGCGCGGCTGGGCGAGCGCGTGGTGGCCATCACCACGCACAACGAGCCCTGGGTGATGGCGGTGCTGGGCCACGAGACGGGCCTGTTCGCACCGGGCATCCGCCACCGCGGCACCGCCATGCAAGTGGCGCACCACCTGCTGCTGAGCCACGGTCTGGCGCTGCAGGCGCTGCGTGCCGACGGCTGCCCCGCGCGGCTGGGCATCGTGCTCAACCTCTCGCCCATCGGCCCGGCCACCGACAGCGCCGAGGACGTGGCCGCCGCGCGCCTGGAAGACGGCCGCTCGGTGCGCTGGTACATGGACCCGCTGTTCAAGGGCGAGTACCCGGCCGACGTGTGGCAGCACCTGGGCGGCGACGTGCCGCACATCGAGCCCGGCGACCTGGCGGCCATCGCCACGCCGATGGACTTCCTCGGCATCAACTACTACACGCGCGGCGTCGTCAGCGCCAGCGGCGCCTGGAACGCCAAGACCAGTGGCAAGCCGCTCACCGACATGGGCTGGGAGATCGTTCCCGAGGGCCTGACCGAACTGCTGTTGCGCATGCACCGCGACTGGACGCTGCCGCCGCTGTACGTCAAGGAAAACGGCGCCGCTTTCCAGGACACCCTGGTGCTCACGCCGGCCGGCGGCCGCGTGCACGACGTCGAGCGCACCGACTACATCGCCAGCCACATCGCGGCCGTCGGCGACGCCATGGCGCAAGGCGTGCCGATGGCCGGCTACATGGTGTGGAGCCTGCTGGACAACTTCGAATGGGCCAGCGGCTACGCCAAGCGCTTCGGCATCGTGCATGTCGACTACGCCACGCTGCAGCGCACGCCCAAGGACAGCTACCTCTGGTACCGCGAGTTCCTGCTGCAGCAGCAGCGCGCGCGCCAGCAGGCGCTGGCCGTCTGAAGCAGCGCCGACCCGGCTGTTCCCCGCCACCCAGGCCGCATCCCATGCAAGACACCCAACGCCCCGGCTGGACGCTCGTCTGGCAAGACGAATTCGAAGGTGACGCCGTCGACCGCACGAAGTGGGACTTCGACATCGGCAACGGCTTCTACGACTACAAGAACCACGCCTGGGTGCCGGGCTGGGGCAACGAGGAACTGCAGTACTACACGCACGAGCCCGAGAACGTGCAGGTGCGCGACAGCTGCCTCTACATCCGCGCCGTGAAGGCGCCGTTGCACGGCTGCGGCTACACCTCGGCGCGGCTCAAGACCAAGGCGCGCGACGGGCGTGTGCTGTTCGGCAAGCAGTACGGCCGCGTCGAGTTCAGAGCCCGCGTGCCCTGGGGCAAGGGCCTGTGGCCGGCGCTGTGGATGCTGCCGGTGGATGACAAGTACGGCGGATGGGCCGCCAGCGGCGAGATCGACCTGATGGAGATCGTCGGCGAGAAGCCCGAAGAGGTGCTCAACAGCATCCACTTCGGCTCCACCTACCCGCGCCGTTCGCTCATCACCAAGACGCACCCGCTGCCGGGCGGCAGTCTGGTGTCGGACTGGCACCTGTACGCGGTGGAGTGGGAGCCGGGCGAGATCCGCTTCTTCGTCGACGAGGTGCACACCTGCACCTACCGGCACTGGTGGAGCTGCAGCAAGCTCGAAGGCGGGCAGGGCGCTGAAGCGTCTAACGAAGCCGACCTGAACCCCTGGCCCGCGCCTTTCGACCAGCCCTTCTACCTGGTGATGAACGTCGCGGTGGGCGGCAACTTCCCCGGCGTGCCCAGCCCCGAGACGAAGTTCCCGGCCGAGCTGGTGGTGGACTACGTGCGCGTGTACGACAAGGTGGGCGGCTATGGCGAGGTGGCGCCACGCGGGCCGGGCGTGATGCCCTGGGAGCCCGGGCACGAGTCCGAGCGCCGCACCTGATGCCGCACCTGAGGCCGCGGCCCGCCCGCGCGCACGCCCAAGACTGAATCTGGAGACCCCGATGAGCACGACCCCTCCCGCCGCCGACACCCGCCCTGCAGGCCACGGGGGCTCGCAGCCCTGGGCCCCGGCCTTTGCACCCGGTGGCTCGGCCCACGGCACGGCGGCCCACGGCGCGGCCACCACCGGCAGTGGCGGGGCCTTCGTGCCCGGCAGCGCCCGTGCCGCAGCGTTGCCCCCGCCGCTGGCGCCGGCCGAGCGCCAGCGCCTGGACGAGGCCTTCCGCGCCACGCTGGCACGCGGCATCCACGGCCTGTGCTTCAGCCCCTATCTCGAAGGGCAGGAGCCGGGCTCGCAGATCGGCGAGGCGCAGATCCGCGAGCGCCTGGCCATCGTGCAGCCACACACGCGCTGGGTGCGCACCTTCTCGTGCACCGACGGCCACGAGCAGACGCCGCGCGTGGCCAAGCAGATGGGCCTGAAGACGCTGGTCGGCGCCTGGCTCGGCATCGACCGCGAGATCAACGCCCGCGAGATGGCCGGTGCCATCGCGGTGGCGCGCGCGGGAGACGCCGACATCGTGGCCGTGGGCAACGAGGTGCTGCTGCGCGGCGACCTCACCGAGGACGAGCTCATCGCGCACATCGAGCAGATCAAGGAAGCGCTGCCCGGCGTGCCCGTGGGCTACGTCGACGCCTACTTCCTGTTCGAGAAACACCCGCGCGTCACGGCCGCCTGCGACGTGGTCATGACCAACTGCTACCCCTTCTGGGAAGGCTGCCCGCGCGAGCAGGCGCTGCCCTACATGCAGAGCATGCTCGCCAAGACCCGCGCCGCCGCGCCGGGCAAGCGCATCCTCATCAGCGAGACCGGCTGGCCCGACCAGGGCAGCGCCTTCCACGGCGCCGTGCCCGGCACCGAGGCGGCAATGCAGTACTTCGTCGACACCGCCGCCTGGGCCGAAAGCGAAGGCATCGAGTGGTTCCACTTCGCCGCCTTCGACGAGGCCTGGAAGGTGGGCGCCGAGGGCGACGTGGGCGCCTTCTGGGGCCTGTGGGACAAGGACGCAAAGTTGAAGTTCGGCTGAGCCGTCGGGACATGAGCCACCCGATCCACTCTCCGGTTTCGCTGCCCCGCGGCAACGCGATCTGCTACTCGGGCTACCGCGAGGGCCAGAGCCCCGACAGCCGCACCTACCCCAGCGTGGCGCAGATCCGCGAAGACCTGCACCTGCTGGCGCGCCACTGGCCGCTGCTGCGCCTGTACGACTGCAGCCTGCATGCCGAGCGCGTGCTGCAGGTCATCCGCGACGACGGCCTGCCTTTGCGCGTGATGCTGGGCGCCTACCTCGGCGCCGAGATGAACAACTTCGGCTGCCCCTGGGGCGGCACCTACAGCGAAGAGCAACTCGACGCCAACCGGCGCGAGAACGCGGCCGAGCTGGAGCGCCTGGTGCGACTGGCGCGCGAGCACCCGCATACCGTGTTCAGCGTGGCCGTGGGCAACGAGGCCACGGTGGACTGGAGCGACCACATCGTGCCGGTGCCGCAGATGATCGAGTACGTGCGCTGGGTGAAGGCGCGGCTGCCGCAGCCGGTGACCTTCTGCGAGAACTACGTGCCCTGGCAGCACAAGCTGCGCGACCTGGTGCCCGAGCTCGACTTCCTCTCGCTGCACACCTACCCGGTGTGGGAATACAAGCACATCCACGAGGCGCTCGACTACACCAAAGAGAACATCGCCAGCGTCGCGCAGCTGTACCCGGGAAAGACGATCGTCATCACCGAAGCCGGCTGGTGCACCAACAGCAACGGCCGCGGCATGAACGCCGAGCACGCGGTGCAGGAACTGCAGGCGCTGTACTACCGCGACCTGATGGCGTGGACGCAGGCCGAGGGCCTGCTGTGCTTTGTCTTCGAGGCCTTCGACGAACCCTGGAAAGGCTCGTCCGACCCGCTGGAGCCCGAGAAGCATTGGGGCCTGTTCACGGTCGACCGCCGGCCCAAGCGGGTGATGAAGGACGTGTTCGCCGAGCTGCAGCCGGCCGAGGGAGCGTGCGCATGAACGACCCCACGATGCACACCCACCGCACGCCCGACGTGGCGCTGTGGGACCAGTACCGCGCGCTGCGCGAGCAATGGACGCACGAGGACACGCTGGTGAACCACCGCGTGAGCTGGCTCATCCTCTCCGGCGGCCTGCTGTTCACGGCCTACCGCGCCGAGGCGGCGACCGCCGGCAACTGGCTGGCGCTGGCCTTCCCGCTGTTCGGCATGCTGGTGGCCGGCCTCATCGGCGTGGCCATCCATGCGGCGCTGGCGGCCTCCGACGACGTGCGGCGCGAGTTCGAGCGCGCCGGCCTGGCCGACCTGGCCCCGCTGGCCCCGAGCAGCCGGCTGGCACGGCGCGGCCGCTGGGCGGCGAAGGCGCTGCCCTTCGTGTTCGGCGCCATGTGGCTGCTGGCGCTGCTGGGCAGCCTGCGCAGCTGACCGCCCCTGCAGCGGCGGCGGACCCAAAACGACAACAGGAGACCCATGAACACCACCGCAGTACCTGCCGCCACCCACAAGGTGCCCTTCGGCCACAAGGTGGCCTTCGGCCTGGGCATGCTGGCCAACCAGATGTTCCCGGCCGCGCTGGGCATCTTCATGGTCGTGCTGGTGCAGGACATGGGCTTCCCGGGCTGGATGTGGGGCGTGCTGTTCTTCCTGCCGCGGGTGTTCGACTCGGTCACCGACCCGATCATGGGTTTCATTTCCGACAACACGCGCTCCACCTGGGGCCGGCGCAAGCAGTACGTGCTCATCGGCGCCATCGTCATGGGCATCAGCTTCGTCGCGATGTGGCAGCTCTACCGCGAAGACGGCGTCAACTACAACTTCGTCTACTTCCTGCTGTGGTCGTTCGTGTTCTACACGGGCCTCACGCTCTTCAGCATTCCGTACGTGGCCATGGGCTACGAGATGAGCGACGACTTCCACGAGCGCACCAGCATCATGGCCGTGGCGCAGTGGATCGGGCAGTGGGCCTGGGTGATCGCGCCCTGGTTCTGGGTCGTGATGTACGACCCGAGCTGGTTCGAGAACGCCGACACCGCCACGCGCACGCTCTCGGTGTGGGTGGGCGTGATCTGCATGCTGCTGGCGATGGTGCCGGCGCTCTTCTTGCCCAGCCGCTCGAGCAAGGACGACACCCACCTCGTGCCCTTGACGCTGGGCAACATCGGCGGCGGCATGCGCGAGATCCTGCAGGGCTTCAAGGAGGCGCTGAGCTCGGCACCGTTCCGCAAGCTGTGTTTCTCGACCTTCCTGATCTTCAACGCCTTCAACACGGTGGCGGCGTTTTCGTTCTTCATCGTCGTCTACCACCTGTTCGGTGGCAGCACGTCCGACGCCTGGATCTGGCCCACGCTCTTTGGCAGCGTCGGCGCGCTGATCACCACCTTCGCCGTCATTCCCACGGTGGCGTGGATGTCCAGCAAGATGGGCAAGAAGAACGCCTTCATGGTGTCGCAGGGCATCTCGATCATCGGCTACGTGCTGCTGTGGTTCTTCATGGTGCCGGGCAAGCCGTGGATGTTCATGTTCGCGCTGCCGTTCTTCAGCTTCGGCATCGGCGGCCTGTTCACGCTGATGATGAGCATGACTGCCGATGTGTGTGACCTCGACGAGCTTGCCACCGGCAAGCGCCGCGAGGGCATCTTCGGTGCCATCTATTGGTGGATGGTGAAGTTCGGCTTCGCCATCGCCGGCCTGCTGAGCGGGGCCATCATGTCGTTCGTGGCCTTCACGCCGGGTGCGGCGGTGCAGCCCGAGGGCGCGGTGGACGGCCTGCGCCTCTTCTACAGCGGCGTGCCCATCTTCGGCACGCTGCTGGCGATGTGGATCATGCGCAACTACGACCTCGACGAGAAGCGCGCCACCGAGGTGCACGCCGAGCTCGAGCGCCGCAAGCAGCGCGCCAGTGCCACGTCGTCGCAGGGCTCGGGCGCGCGCCCGTGGCTGGCCGACCACGGCCTGCTGCTGCCCGGCACCGAGCCGTCGCCGCTGGTGGGCAAGCCGGCGGCGGAGATCCGCGCGCTGTACGCCGAGCAGTTCGGCCGCGGCCTGTACGGCCTGTGCTTCAGTGCCTACACGCAGGGCCAGCGGGCCGGCGACACGCTGTCGGAAGCCCAGGTGCGCCGCCGCCTCGAGCTGGTCGCGCCGCACACGCGCTGGGTGCGGTCGTTCTCCTGCACCGAAGGCCATGAGCTGATTCCCCGGCTGGCGCGCGAGAAGGGTCTGAAGACGATGGTGGGTGCCTGGATCAGCACCGACCGCGCGCGCAACGAGCGCGAGATCGAGGCGCTGATCGCGCTGGCGCAGCAAGGGCTGGTGGACACGGCGGTGGTGGGCAACGAGGTGCTGCTGCGTAGTGATCTGCCCGAGGCCGAGCTTCTCGGCTACCTCGCCCGTGTGAAGGCCGCGCTGCCGGAAGACGTGCCCGTGGGCTGCGTCGACGCCTACTTCCAGTTCCTGGAGCGGCCGGTGCTCACCGCCGCCTGTGACGTGCTGCTGCCCAACTGCTACCCGTTCTGGGAGGGTGCGCACATCGACGTCGCGGCCCAGTACCTGCGCCGCATGCACGCGCTCGTGAAGGCGGCGGGTGGCGAGAAGCCGGTCGTGATCACCGAGACCGGCTGGCCCGGCCACGGCCAGGCCGTGGGTGGCGCCGTGCCCTCGGCCGAGCACGCCATGCGCTACTTCATCGACGTGCAGCAGTGGGGCCGCGGCGAGGGCGTGAAGCTCTTCTACTTCGCGAGCTTCGACGAGCCCTGGAAGCAGGGCACCGAAGGGGAGGTGGGCACGCAATGGGGCTTGTGGGACAAGGACGAGCGGCCCAAGTACGGCCGCCCTGCGCCATGAGCGCGCCTGCAGCCCGTCTGATGGTGTTGCTGGGCCTGCTGCAGCTGGCGGCTTGCGGTGGGGGCGGCGATGCGGGGCCCGGGGCATCGGCGCCGCCCGTGGCTGCGCCGCCGCCTCCGCCCACATCCGCACCGCCTGTCGCGGCGCCGCCTGCGCCAGCGCCGCCCGTGGCCAGCGGCCCGGCACCCGCCGGCTACTCGCTGGTCTGGGCCGACGAGTTCGACACGCCTGGCCTGCCCGATGCCACCCGCTGGGGCTACGACACCGACCGCAACCGCCTGGGCTGGTGGAACAACGAGCGCCAGTACTACTCGGCGGCAAGGGCGCAGAACAGCGTCGTCGAGGGTGGGCGCCTGCGCATCACCGCGCGCCGGGAGTCGCTGTCGTCCTTGCCCGACTGGGGCGGCCAGGCCTACAGCTCGGCCCGCCTCATCACACGCGGCAAGGCGGCCTGGACCTACGGTTTCTTCGAGATCCGCGCCAAGATGCCCTGCGGCACCGGCACCTGGCCGGCGATCTGGATGCTGGGCACGGGGGGCGTGTGGCCCGACGACGGCGAGATCGACATCGTCGAGCACGTGGGCCGCACCCCGGGCGAGATCCTCGGCACTGTGCACAACCGCTTCACGGTCGACACCGCCGGCGGCAGCGGCAATGGCGCGCGCACGGCTTTGCCGCTGGCCTGCACCACTTTCAACGATTTCCAGCTGCACTGGACGGCCAACGAGATCGCCATCGGCGTGAACGGCATCGTCTACTTCCGCTACCGCAACCCACGCACCGGCCGTGCGGCCTGGCCTTTCGATGCGCCGCAATACTTGCTGCTGAACATCGCGGTGGGCGGCAACCTCGGCGGTGCGGTGGACGACACCATCTTTCCGCGCACGATGGAGGTCGAGCACGTGAGGGTGTGGCAGGCGGCGCGCTAGTGGGGTGATCGCCAAGGCATCGCACTGTTGGCTCAGGGCCATGTCGGCCCTGGCCTCACACACTCGGGCCCGAAGCGGGCGTTCGTCCCTCCTTCCTCCGTTCGGGCTGAGCCTGTCGAAGCCCTGTTTGTGGCCTCGCGCGTCGCGTCAGGCGGTGCACGGTGCGGGCGCTAGGTGTGGCGGTCGGTGCTGCGCACCGACTTCCCTCCGCTGCTCGCCTTGAGGGGGCACCGCAAAACTCGCTGCGTTCGCTGCGCGAACTCCGCTCAAACACTTGCGGTGAGTCAGTCCACGAAGCGCGCTGCGCGCGCCCCCCTCAAGGCTGCGCTGCTCGGCGCCCCACATAGCGCCCGCACCGCGCATCCAAGACTGACTCACGGCAACTGTTCGAGGTTCTATGTTCTTCCGCAAGCCTCTTTGAGCTCGATGAGGCTCGGGTCGAATGCTTTGCCACTGTTCCACACGGCCCACATGATGCGCAGGATCTTGCGCCCGAGGATGACCA
>JADCGQ010000032.1 GCA_020248945.1 Rubrivivax sp. | reverse complement strand
CGGGCCTTGGCGGAGGGTCGCGGCGTTCGCGGCGCTCGCGTTCTTCGCACCGAGGCGGCAAAGGGCTGTGCGGGCGGGGGCTGTGGCGTGAGTTGAAGCGGTCGGCCCTGCGGGCCGACTGCCCTGTGCTGCTCGAGTTCATGGCCCGCCGCAAAACTCGCTACGTTCGCTTTGCGAACTCCGCTCAAACAGTTGCGGCGAGTCAGTTCACGAAGCGCGCTTCGCGCGCGGCCATGAACCCTGCGCTGCTCGGCGCTTCAAGATCACGCCGCAGCCCCCACCCGCACAGCCCTTTGCAACAACCGGGGTTGGCTCTCGGACCGAAAGCCAGGATGGTGGATGAGCGGCAGGCGGTGCACGGTGCGGGCGCTATGTGGGGCGCCGAGCAGCGCAGCCTTGAGGGGGGCGCGCGCAGCGCGCTTCGTGGACTGACTCACCGCAACTGCTTGAGCGGAGTTCGCGCCAGCGAACGTAGCGAGTTTTGCGGTGCCCCCTCAAGGCGAGCAGCGCAGGGGAGTCAGCCCGCAGGGCTGACCGCCAAACCTAGCGCCCGCACCGTGTACCGCCTGCCGCGACGCGCACTGCAGTGCGACCTTGAAGAGCAGCCCACAGCCTGCAAGGCAAGATCGGCCCGCGCTGAAGCTGAGGTCGGCCTGCGCCCAACAGGCTCAAGCGTTTCGAGCCTGAGCCAGCAGCTGCTGCGCCGTGCGCCGCACCAGCGCACGGCGCACGGCGAGCAAAGGCACGAAGGCCAGCAGCGCGCCCCCCAGCACCAGCAGGAAGGGCGCGTCGCGCAGCGGCGCCAGGTACACCACGGCCAGCACGCCCAGCGTCACGGCCCAGGCCCACAGCATGGGCGGCTGCGTCGTCACGCGCTCGGCAGCGTCTTCCACCAGGCGCGCGCGCTCGCGGGCTTCGAGCGACTGCAGCTCCGGGAACTCGTACCAGGGCAGGATGAAGGCGGGGTCGAGCGGCGATCGCATGGGCTGGGGTTCCTCCGTTGCAGCCGGAGTATCCAACGCCCGGCGCGCGGGCCGGGTTCGCCCTCAGCGGATCACGACGCCGCCCGCCGCGCCGCGATGAACGAACGCACCATCAGCACCAGCAGGCCGCCACACAGCGCCAGCATGCCGAGGTTGACCGACAGCGCCAGCGGGCTCATGGCCGCCGCGCGGATGCCCAGTGCCGCGGCCGGCGCCAGTGCGCCCAGCAGGGCCACGACGGCCGCCACGTGCATGAGCGCCTTGCGTGCGCCACCCAGCCGATCGGCCAGCAGGGCCAAGGCCCCGAGCAAGACGCCAAAGCCCGCCGGCAACAGCGCCGTGTTGCTGGACGACACGGCAAAAGCGCCGACACCGAGCACGATGCGCAACGCGGCGAACACGAGGGTGGTCTTGGGCATGGGAGTGGGCGTGAGGTGCACCGATGCGGGCACGGCCGCGCGAGGCTATCCCAGGCGCGATGGGGCCAGCGCCACTGGGGCGATGCACGCACGCCTTTCGAAGCCGACCTGCGCCAGATCAAGCCCCCGCTGCAGCGGCTGCGCGAGCATTGACGCATGAACAAGCCCGCCTTCGTGACAGCCGTTCTCGTCGTGGCCGCCTCGCTCAGCGGCTGCGCGGTCCAGTGGCGCAACGCCGAACCCGCCCGTGAGCTGGCGCGGGCCGCCGAGCCGCCCGGCTCGGCCTACGCCGGCTGGCGCGTGTACCAGCAGCGCTGCGCTGGCTGCCATGGCGGCGCCGCCGATGGCGGTGGCGGTGCACCCAACCTGCTGCTGCGCCTGCAAGGGCTCGGGCCACAGCGCTTTGTCGATGTGGTGCTGCGCCGCTACGAGGCCGACCTGCTGCCGCCGGGCCAGGGCTCGCCGCGCGAGGCGCTGGTTGACGAGGTCGTGGAGCGCCGCCGTGGCGAGTTGCGCATGCCGGCCTGGCAAGGCGAGCCCGTGGTGACCGCGCACGTGATGGATCTGTACGCCTATCTCTCGGCACGCTCCGAAGGACGCTTCGGCACGGGGCGGCCGGCGGCGCGTTGAAATGCTCCATCGCTGAGTTGCAAGCGGCGACTAGGGAAAATCCTCGCCGCACTCAGTGGGCGACTCTCCAAGACCGAGCTGGCCTCCGCGTACACTGCTTGCCGTTAGGTCTGGTTCCAGCCTGGCATTCATCAATCCATCGGGAGGATTTCGTGTTGCGTGTTTCGATTCTGGCAATCACTCTTGCCGCAGCCGTCGCGGTGGCGGGCTGCTCCACCATCGTGAGCGGGCAGGAACATGCCCTGCAGATCAACTCCAATGTCAGCGGTGCAGACGTGCTGCTCAATGGCGTTTTGATCGGCAAGACGCCCTTCAGCGGACAGGTCAAGAAGAGCGCAACCGCATCAGTGACGGTTCGCAAGGACGGCTTCAAGGAGCGCACCGTCCAGTTGGCAACCGAGGTCGAAGGTTCGTTCTGGGGCAACATCATCATCGGCGGCTTGCCCGGTTCGAGCACTGACTACGGCACCGGCGCGATGTACAAGTACGCCCCGAACGTGATCCAGGTCGATCTGGAGCCCGCAGCGGGAAAGTAGCCGAGTACTGCCCGGCGCACGCGTACGCTCAGGCTCTGCGGCACACGCTGCAGATCGTCGAAGAGACACACCGCGGAGACGGGCCCTTTTTGAGGGCCCTGTTCGCGACGTTCTCGCAACGCGGGGCAGATTTCGAAGCTTGGGTGTATCGCTTGCGCAAGCTGCTGCCCGAGCATGACACCCACCGAGGCTTTGCCTGCGCGCTAAGCATCAGTCTGGCCAAGACTGGGCACCTGGTGCGCTAGACCCGGGCGCCACCCCTGGCTCCACTTCAGCAACGGCTTTGGTCCCTTGGTCGTAAGTCTTTTCGGGTCGAGTCGCAGCGGCTGGTGGTGGCTTCGGGGAGTGCTCCTTTTCTTCCTGGGTTGCAGTTCCGCCTGGGCCCAATGGGGGCGCGAACAGGACGGCGCCGCGCTGGAGCAAGCCACGCGCGCGAGCATCGTGTTCGCGACCCACGATCTGTCGTCGCCGGTTTCGCTTTTCGGGCACAGCTTCCTGGTGCTGCACCAGGAGGCCACACCCGAGCCGCAGGCACTGGTGATGGAATTCGGAGGCATGACACGGTCGGGCCTGGACCACCTTCGCGCCCTGGTCAGCGAGATCGAAGGCGGCTTCACGCTCAGCTACTTCTCGTACAAGGAACGCGAGTACTTCACCGAGGGCCGCAGCCTCTGGATTTATCCCTTGCGCCTCGACGACACGGGCTTGGCTGCGTTGAAGCAGCAAGTCCGGGCATCGATCGGCAAGCGAGCGCGCTACACGTTCCCGCGCTGGAACTGCTCGCACTACATCCTGGACTTGGTGGCAAGCGCTGCCGGCATCGACCGCACGGGCCCCGAAGTGCCCTTCGTCGTTCCTGCCGATACGCTGCGCATCCTTCACGCACGGGGCTTGCTGGGTCCGCCGGTCTTCCGCGCGAGTCCTGGTTCTCGATCACAACGCGCCTACAACTCGCTGAGCGCTGTCGACCGCGCGCGGGTTCGATCGTTCTGGCAGGACCCCGAACAACCATCCGACCAGCCCCTCACGAAGCCAGTTGAGCAGACCCTTTCCACGAGCGCCGATCACTGGATGCTGAGCGAGACCCAGGCGAGCCGACGAGATGCCTGGTTCCGACTCAAGCGGCGGTTTCGGCTCGGGGACAGGGCCGCTGCTGCCCCTGCAGATCCTGCGTCTGGGCCCGGTTCTGGAGAGTGGACGCTCGGCCGCGACGTCCGGCAGCACTCGACATCGATCGGCTGGCGACTCGGCCTGCTGTCACTGGCCGGAGAAGAACGCACGGGGCTGCGCAATGCCAGGCTGCAGTTGCTGGCCCTCGAGGTCGAGCGACGCAACGGACGCACCCGCCTGGCTCGGGCCGACGTGCTGGCTATGGAAGCCAATGTGCCCGGCGACCTCTACTTTCACGGCTTCACCCAGCGGCTCGACCTGGGCTATGTCGACGATCAGCCGCGGCTCGGGCGTGTGTCGAAGCGCTTCCTGCTCCAGTTCGGGCGCGGCACGACACGCCAGATGGCCAAGGTTGACGTTTCCTTGCTGCCCACCGTGGCCGTGGGCGCCTTGAACGGCGGAGAGAGATGGAAGCCCGTCGTCTCGGTGGGCTTGAAGGCGTCGGCCTATGGGCCCTTGCCCGGCGACTGGCGTGCCAAGTTCACCAGCGAGTGGAGCGGGCGGGAACTGGCCGGCATGCGCTCGTCACAGCAGTTCGAAGCGGCATCGCCCGTGCTCGGCAGTTCCTCCACCGTGAGCCTGAGGGTGGAGTGGCGCAACCAAGGCTACCGCGATGCCAGTGTCGGGCTGCTTTGGGCGTATCGCATGCCTAGCTGAACCCACGTTCGCCCAGACGGTGCAATCGATGAGAAGCAAGCCGCGCTGGCGGCGGGCACCCGACAAGAGTCGACTAGGCCACCGCCCCCGCGCCCACGCCGGCCGCCTTTGGTGCCTTGCGCCGCATGCGCTCGCGATAGGCCTGCGCGGCGCCCGCGCGGCCGCCTGCCGCCTCGAACTGCAGCAGGGCTGCGTGGCAGTGGTCCCAGGCGCCCAGCAGGTGGTGCGTGATCAAGGCCAGCCGCAAGGCGCGATCGGCGTCGAGTTGCGCCAGGCGTTCCTGCGTCGGCAGGTAGATGGCGTCGCCCCACACCTGCTGGAAGCGGCGCGGCAGCGGCACGCCGTCGGCGCCGTCGCCCCAGCTGGCCAGCGGCCGGTGGCCGATGCCGGCGAAGGCGTAGAACTGCAGGCCCCGTGCGCGCAGCTGGCGGTCGATCTCACCGAAGAGGGGCTGGCCGCGGTAGAGCTCCAGGAACTCCACTTCCGTCCAGACGAGCAGGCATTCGTCGAGCCGCGCCTGTGCGCCGTCGAAGACCAGGCCTTCGCCGCCCTGCACGTCGATCTTCAGCAGGTCCATGCCACCGGGCTCGATGACGTCGTCCAGGCGCACGGTGCCCACGGCATGGGCGGCACGCGCCATCGTCAGTGAGCCGAGGTTCTGGTAGCGGTCCAGCACCGGCCTGTTCGGGGGCAGCAGCGAGCCGGTCAGCGACCAGTTGGTCTCGTGGAAGGTGGCGGCGCGGCCGTCGCCCACGAAGTGCGGCAGGTAGCGGCGGCCCGGGTCGCCCTCGTGCCGGGCTTGCAGCTCGGCCAGCGCCGTGGCGTCGGGCTCGAAGCCGGTCACGCAGACGCGGCAGAACCGCGCCAGCTCGGCATAGGGTTCGGTGCCGTCGCCGAGCGAGCTGGCGCCGACGTCGATGATCTGCAGCGACGGGTCCCCCAGCTCCGCCAGCCAGCGCTCGGGGCTGTCGTCGGCCGCCTGCGCCAGCCCCGGCGGCACCGTGGCCAGCTCGCGCGCGCTGGCCAGCAGCGCGATCCAGATGCCGCGGTTGACCGCGTTGTCGGCGATGGTCCGCAGCCGCGACAGCAGCAGCGGCGTCGGCGCCGTGTTCGAGGCCATGTGCGCCACCAGCGCGGCGCGCTCGGCCCGCGCTGAATGGGCCGGGCTGGCCAGGGCGGCCGTCCAGTCCTGCGGCCGGGTGTCGGCCTGGTGCTGCAGCACGAACTCCTGCAAGGACTGGCGCAGCGCGTCGACGGTGAGGCCGGCCAGCGCCGCCGCCGATGACAGGCGCGCCACCGAGGCCCTGCCCGGCGCGCAGCGGGCCAGCACCTGCCGCGCCAGCGCCACGGCAACATCGGTCTGCCCGAGCGCCTGCCACACCAGCACTCGCTGGGCATCGGCATCGACCAGCGCATCGGGATCGGCGCCCGCATCGGCGGCAGGTGCGCCCCCTGTGGCCAAGGCCAGCAGCTGCGCCACCTGCAAGGCGGCAGCGCCCTGCGGGGCCTGCTGTTCAGGATCGACCAGGCCCTCGGCATCGGCCAGGCGCGCGGCGAAGGCGGGGTGAAGCAGCGTGATCGGCTCGTCGGCACGCGCCCGGTCCTGCCCGGCGACAAAGGGCAGCAGCGCGCCCACGGCGGCGCTGAAGCGCCAGGCGCGCCAACCGGGGGGCAGCAAGGTGCCCAGCGTCGGCAGATCGGCATCGCGCAGGCCGCGCAGCACCAGCGCAGAGGCCCCGGCCTGCAGCCAGGGCTCCAGCGCCCGCCAGCAGTCGAACAGGCACGGACCCACCGCGCTGCGCACCACGGCACCGGCCCCGCCCCGCAGCGGCATCGGCGTGGGCGCCGTCGGGTCCAGCCAGGCCACGGCGGTGTCCAGCTCGTTGAGTGCCAGCGTGCCGAGCACGCGGCTGCGCGCCTGCGGGTCGGCGTCGTGCAGCCACACGCGGCCCGGGGCGACGCTCGCCCAGGCCACCGCCACCAGGCCCGGCGCGGCCGACAGATCG
Organism: Rubrivivax sp.; assembly: GCA_020248945.1. GTDB lineage: Bacteria > Pseudomonadota > Gammaproteobacteria > Burkholderiales > Burkholderiaceae_C > Rubrivivax. Next base: position 25,531 of record JADCGQ010000032.1, on the reverse strand, counting down.
ACCAGCGGCCCTTCGGCGCGGGCCAGCAGCGGCCACAGCGCTCGCGCCGGATCGGCCTCGTCCTCTTCGACGAGCAAGGCACGGGTGTCGGCCGAGGCGAATGTCGGCTCGACGCAGACCCGCGTGCCGCAGGGGCGTTCCAGGGTCCAGTGGCGGCCTGGGGCGCTGCGCTCAGGGAGATGCAGACTCATGCGGTGGTCTCGGTGGGGTTGGAAGAAGCGGCGTCGGCTTCAAGATGAGCCGGCGCCTCGCCGCGGCACCAGCGCTGCCACAGCGTCGCCAGCAGGGCCTCGAAGCGCCGCGTGTAGGCCGGGCTGTCGAACAGCGGCAGGGCCAGTCGGTTGTCGACGAGATGGGCGCGCAGGCCGGCCAGCACCTCGGGGTCCCGCGCCATCGTCACCAGGGCCGACTCGTAGTCGTCGATCGAGCCCATCGCCAGGCCTTCCAGGCCCACCGCCGCCAGCACGCTGGCCGCCACGCGCGACGCAAAGCTCTCGCCCGGCAGCGTGAGCACCGGCACGCCGGCCCACAGGGCGTCGGCCGCCGTGGTGTGGGCGTTGTACGGCCAGGTGTCGACGAAGACATCGGCCAGCGCCAGGCGCGAGAAGTGCGCCTCGTACGACACCACCGGCGCGAACACGATGCGCTCGGGCGCGATGCCGCGCGCGGCGGCCTCGCGCCGCACGTTGTCGTGCAGCTGGCGGTTGGTTTCCTTCAGCCACAGCACGGCGTGCGGCACGCGGCGCATCACGCGGCACCAGGCGTCGAAGGCCGGCGGGCCGATCTTGTAGGTGTGGTTGAAGGCGCACATCACGAAGGCGTCTTCGGGCAGCCCGGCTTCGGCCCGCGCCATCGGCTGCGGCAAGGGCCGCCAGCGGCCGTTGGGCTGGAAGCAGCCGGGCAGCTGCACCAACTTCTCGCTGAAGTGCACCTCGTTCGCCAGCGGCGTGGCGATGGCGTCGCCCACGAAGTAGTCGATGAAGCCCGCGCCCGTGGTGCCCGGGAAGCCCAGGTAGCCCAGCTGCACCGGTGCCGGCCGCGCTGCGAACACGCCCAGGCGGTGGCCGCGCGTGTGGCCCATCAGGTCGATCAGCAGATCGATGCCGTCGGCACGCACACGCGCAGCGGCCTCGGCGTCGGCCAGGCCGCGGATGTCGACGAAGTGGTCGGCCGCCGCCACGACACGGGCGCGCAAGGCGCTGCCGTCATCGGGCCCGCTGCTGTACAGCACGATCTCGAAGCGCGTGCGGTCGATCTGCTCGAGCATTTCCACCAGCAGCTGCGACACCGGGTGCTCGCGGAAGTCGTAGCTCACGAAGCCGACGCGCACGCGCTCGTGCGCGAGCCGCGCCTGGCGCTGTGCCGCGTCCAGCGGCGGCAGCGGCGTCGCGCTCCAGGCGATGGCGGCCGATTCCTGCTCGGCGGCCACGCGCTGCAGCGTCGGCGGCAGCGGCAGCGACAGGCAGCCGAAGGCCGCCGTCACGCGCGCCAGGCCCGGCGGGCTGGTGGCCAGTTCCTGCGCGATGCGGGCGATGTCGTGCTCGAGATCGCTCCAGTCGACGATGTGGCGCTTCTCGAACGACAGGTGGTTCAGCGCCTCCAGGTTGTGCGGGTCGAGCGCCAGCACCGTCTTCATGCACTCGACGGCCTCGCGCTTGAGCCCGAGGTCCCGGCAGGCGTCGGCCAGCACGGCGTGGCCCTTCAGCATCGCCGGCCGCTGCGCCAGTGCGCGCATCAGCACGTCGAAGGCCTCGCGCGGGCGCTGCAGGGCCAGCAGCATCGAGCCATGGCGCAGCATGGCCTCGGGCTCCAGGGTGCCGGCGGCCTCGAGCTGCGACAGCACCTCCACGCTCTCCGCGTAGCGGTGCTGCTGGCCCAAAGACTCGCCCAGCACCTGCAGCGCCAGCGCCTGCCCCGGCTCGAGCGCCAGCACCCGCCGGGCGGCTGCCTCGGCGCGCTCGTGGGCACCGGCACGGCGCTCGGCGTTCGCCAGGTTCAGCCAGTACAGCGGATCGGCTGGCGCCACGCGCGTGGCGCGCGCGAAGGCGCGCGCGGCCGCAGCCCAGTCACGGCGGGCTGCGTGGCCGCGGCCGCTTTGCCAGTCCTTGTGGCCCGGGCGGGTGCGGGCGGGAGCGGTGGACGTGCTCATCGTGCGGCTCCTCAGGCCAGGGCCGGCTCGGCCGGTGGCGGCGTCGCCGCGGCCACCGCCACGGGCTTGAAGGCGTTGACGTTCAGGCTGATGGGGGTACCGGCCACCACCATGTCGCTGGTGTCGGCGAACAGGCCGTGGCGCGGCACGCGCTGCACGGTCTCGAAGCCCGCCACTTGCAGGTAGCCCGCCAGGAACTCGGCGTTCAGGCCCACCAGGTGCACGTCGTAGGCGTCGACATGGCCGCCGAACATCATGCGCATGATCTGGAAGCGCTCGTTGACACCGAAGCGGTGGCGCTGCAGCAGCAGGTGGGCCAGGATGTCGAGATCGGGCACCGAGATGCGCAGCACGCCACCCGGCGCCAGCACGCGCCGCCATTCCTGCAGCGCCTTCAGCAGCGGGCCGTTGTAGTCGAAATGCTCCAGCACGTGCGACGCGTACAGCTCGGCAAAGGTGCCGTCGGCGAAGCGCGACAGATCGACGGCGTCGCCGACATGGTCGACGGCCGGGCCGGGCAGCACGTTGAGGATCTCCCAGCCGGGGCTGCGGACCTTGCCGCCGATGTGCAGTTTGCGTTGCATGGTGTCTCTCCGGGGCGCGCGGGCCCGTGGGTACCAATCAAGATGAAGCAGGCGGCGCCCACTCGGCCCAGCACCCGCCTTGAGGCGATGTTCCGGCCGGGCAGCGCCCGCCGAAGCGCGGAAATGCGCGGTCGAGCCGGCGTTGTTCGACCCGGTGGCCTCACAAAACCTGCTGCAGGCCCTAAAGGTTTTCCGGCAGCCGACGAAAACGGCTTCAACGCGGCCGCCAATTCGGGGTTGCGGGGTCCGGACCACAACGGGCCAAGGGGGCTGAAGCGGCAACGCCAAGGCAACTGCGGCAGCGTGAGGCCCGGGCGAGTTCCCCGGCAAGGGGCGACAAGAGAAAGGTCGCCAGGCGCCGGGGCGTTGCAGGCAGTCGCCGCGTGTCTCAGACCACGAGGCGGGCGGCTGCTGCTAGGCAAAGCCTAGGGTCCACACACGCTTCATCGGAGATTTTTCATGGCACAGACCATCAACACGAACCTGGTCTCTCTCAACGCCCAGCGCAACCTCAGCACCAGCCAGGGCGCGCTGGCCACCTCGATGCAGCGCCTGTCTTCAGGCCTGCGTGTCAACAGCGCCAAGGACGACGCCGCCGGCCTGGCCATCGCCGAACGCATGAGCGCCCAGACGCGCGGCATGAACGTGGCCATGCGCAATGCCAACGACGCCATCTCGCTGTCGCAGACGGCCGAAGGCGCCCTTGGCAAGGTCGGCGACCTGTTCCAGCGCATGCGGGAACTGGCTGTTCAATCGGCCAACGGCACCAACAACGATGACGACCGCGTCAGCCTGAACGAGGAGTTCGTGCAGTTGGCCCAGGAAGCCACGCGGACGCTGGAAGGCACGCAGTTCAACGGCCGCAACATCCTGTCGGACAGCGCCGCCAACGTGTTCCAGATCGGCGCCAACAACAACAGCAGCATCGACCGCATCTCGGTCGACGGCATCGACTGGTCGGCCACGACCGACATCACCGCGGTCACCGGCACGGCGGTCATCAGCGGCACCGAGGTGCCGACGGTGCAGATCACCGACATCGCCTCGGCCCAGGGCGCGATCGCCTCGATCGACACCGCGATCGACGAGATCAACAGCCAGCGTGCCACCTTCGGTGCGGTGCAGAACCGCTTCGACAACGTGGTCGCCAACCTGATGGTCGCCAGCGAGAACCAGTCGGCCGCGCGCAGCCGGATCATGGACGCCGACTACGCCAGCGAAACGGCCAACCTGTCGCGTGCCAGCATCCTGCAGCAGGCCGGCAACGCCATGGTGGCGCAGGCCAACCAGCTGCCGCAGCAGGTGCTCGCGCTGCTGCGCTGAGTCCGGCAGAAGACGGGGCCCAGGCCCCAGCCCCAGAGCCCGCCACCCGGCGGGCTTTTTCATTTCCCGGCTCCGAATTGGCCGGCCATGTCTGCCCTTTTCGATCGACCCTCGGCGCTGGCACGGCCGTAATCTCTGGCACAGCGTTTCGGTACCGCGGCGGGACGAACGCCCACTGAACCGACTGCCGTGCCACCAGGAGAGCCGACGTGCCCCAGACGATCAATACCAACCTCGTGTCGCTCAACGCCCAGCGCAACCTGAGCACGAGCCAATCCCAACTCTCGACCTCGATGCAGCGCCTGTCATCGGGCTTGCGGGTCAACAGCGCCAAGGACGACGCCGCCGGCCTGGCCATCTCCGAACGCATGAACACGCAGGTGCGTGGCATGAACGTGGCCATGCGCAACGCCAACGACGGCATCTCGATGGCGCAGGTGGGCGAAGGTGCCCTGGGCAAGGTCAGCGACCTGTTCCAGCGCATGCGTGAACTGGCCGTGCAATCGGCCAACGGCACCAACGGCGACGACGACCGCCTGAGCCTGAACGAAGAGTTCGTGCAGCTGGCCCAGGAAGTGACGCGCACGCTCGAGGGCACGCAGTTCAACGGCCGCAGCATCCTGTCGGACTCTGCCGCCAACATCTTCCAGATCGGCGCCAACAACGACAGCAGCATCGACCGCATCTCGGTCGACGGTTTCGACTGGACCACGACGACCGACATCACCGCCATCGTGTCCACCGGCGTCATCTCGGGCACCGAAACGCCGACGCTGCAGATCACCGACATCGCCGATGCGCAGAACGTCATCGCCGCCATCGACACGGCCATCGACGAGATCAACAGTCAGCGCGCCGAGTTCGGCGCCGTGCAGAACCGCTTCGAGAACGTGATCTCGAACCTGATGGTGGCCACCGAGAACCAGTCGGCCGCGCGCAGCCGCATCATGGACGCCGACTACGCCGCCGAGACGGCCAACATGTCGCGGGCGCAGATCCTGCAGCAGGCCGGCAACGCGATGGTGGCCCAGGCCAACCAGCTGCCGCAGCAGGTGCTGAGCCTGCTGCAGCGCTGAGCGACGGCGCGCGGACACAAACGCTCACGCGGCGCGCTCAAGTTGGCGCCGAAGTGCGCCGATATAGGCTCTGAGGGGGGGCAAAGGTCCTTCCACCAGAGCCTTTTCGCCGCTTCAGCGGCACCGCCTTACACAGGAGTCGCGCCGCGCTAGGCATCGCCTTGCGCGGCATCCGGAGAACGTCATGGCCTCGATCACTTCCCTGGGCATCGGCAGCGGTGTGGACGTCAACACCATCGTCACGCAGCTGGTGGCGCTGGAAAGCCGTCCGCTGTCGCAGATGCGCAGCGAAGCCAGTGCGCTGCAGACCCAGGTGTCGAGTTACGGCCAGCTCTCCAGCCTGTTCAGCGGGCTGCAGACGGCCGCCAACAAGCTCACCAACGCGGGCCTTTGGAAGCAGGCCACGGCCACCAGCAACAACGACGCCGTGGTGCAGGCCATCGGCGGCAGTGGCGCCGCCGCCGGCAACTACAGCGTGAACGTGACGCGCCTGGCCAGCAGCCAGACGGTGGTGGCGGCGTCGTCGCTGTCGGCATCGTCGGCGCCGGTCGGCAGCGGCGTGCTGACGCTGGAGATCGGCAGCTGGGACCAGCCGCCGATGAACTTCGTGCCGCGCGTCGGCCGCGATCCGGTCGGCATCACCGTCACCGCCGACGACACCCTGGCGACGCTGCGCGACAAGATCAACGCGACTGGCGCCGGCGTCACGGCATCGATCGTCACCGACGCCACCGGCGCCCGCCTGTCGATGCGCTCCAGCGAAACCGGCGCCGAGAACGGCTTTCGCCTGGCCGTGGCCGACGACGACGGCCCCGACATCGCCGACGGCACCGGCCTGTCGCGCTTCGCCTACGACCCCGGCGCGGGCAGCACGGGCATGGAGCGCAAGCTGGCGGCGGGCAACGCCGAGGCCAGCATCAATGGCATCGAGGTCCAGTCGGCCTCCAACGAGCTGACCGGCGTGATCGACGGGCTCACCTTGCGCCTGCGCAAGGAAGGCGCCACGGCCGATGTCAGCGTGGCGACCGACCGCGCCGCCGTGAAGACCGCGATCCAGGACTTCGCCACGGCGTACAACGCGCTGACCAAGCTGATCTCCGACCAGACCAAGTACGACCCCGCCAGCAAGGTCGGCGGCCCGCTGCAGGGCGACAGTGCCGCCACCGGGCTGCAGCGGCAACTGCGCAGCCTGCTCGGCGCCGGCTCCGAGGCCTCGGCCACGTTCCGCCGCCTGTCCGACGTGGGCCTGAGCCTGCAGCGCGACGGCACGCTGTCGGTCGACGGCACCAAGCTCGACGCCGCCACCAGCAACCTGGCCGAGTTGCAGAAGGCCTTTGCCGCCAGCGACCCCGACCCGACCAAGGACGGCTTCGCGCGGCGCTACGCCGATCTGGCTCAGCAGGTGCTCGGCATCGACGGCAGCCTGACCAGCCGCACCGAAGGGCTGCGCTCGCGCCTGACGCAGAACAGCGAAGGCCAGCAGGCGCTGGAAGACCGTGTCGAACGCTTCCGCGCCCGCCTGGTGGCGCAGTACACCGCGATGGACTCCAATCTGTCGAAGCTGAACGCGCTGTCGGGCTTCGTGTCGCAGCAGCTGGCCGGCTTGTCGGGCAACAACTCCAACAACCGGTAAACAGGCCGGCCGCCGGGGCATTCCCGGGGTCTTCCGCGCCTCAAGCGGTGCCCGGGCGGGCCGATAACTGAATCATCCCGTGATTCACACCGCGACCCGCCCGATGTTCCAGAGCCCGTTCGCCCCCCGACCCACCGCAGCCCAGCGCCCTGGCGGGCTGTACAGCCAGGTCGGCACCGAAACCCGCGTTGCCGGGGCCACGCCGCACCAGCTCGTCGCCCTGCTCTTCGAGGGCTACATGGAAGCGCTCGCCCAGGCCCGTGGTGCCCTGCGTACCGGCCAGCGTGCCGAAAAGGGCCTGGCCCTGGGCCGCGCGGTGCGCATCGTCGAGGAAGGCCTGCGCGCCGGGCTCGACTTGCGGGGCGGCGGTCCGCTGGCCCGCGACCTCGACGATCTCTACCGCTACCTGACCCGCCGCCTGACGCTGGCCAACCTGCGCGATGACGAAGCCGCCATCGACGAGTGCCGCCGGCTGGTGCTGCCGCTGCAGGAGGCCTGGGCCGCCATCGGCCCGGGCGTCAACAGCCAGGACCGCGCCTGATGCCCGCCTCTCGACCCCCGCGCACGCCCCGTTCGCTCCGTTCGCCCCGCACCCAACGATCAGGCCCCGTCATGGACCCTCAGTTGCTCAGCTACTACGAAGCCATCGAACGCGCCAGCGCCGACATGCTCAACGCCGCGCGCGCCGGCCGCTGGGACGAAGTCGTCAAGCTCGAGGGCGCCTGCGTGCTGCTGATCAGCCAGCTCAAGCACGCCGCCCAGGAGCCCGACGCGGACGGCGCCTCGCCGAGCGCGCCTGCCAAGACGCAGGCCCAGGAATCGGCCCGCATCAAGTCGCGCATCATGCAGCGCATCCTGGTCAACGACGCCGAGATCCGCCACCTCGCGGAACCTTGGCTGCAGGACCTCGAAGACACCCTGGCGGGCAAGCGCCAGACGCTGCACTGACACGGCCGCCCGCAGCCCTGACGGCCATGTTCCAGGACACCCGTCCCGCCACGCTCGACGCCGACGGCGCCGCGGACCCCTGGGGTCCGTTCCGCGTCAGCCACCCGCAGGAGTGCCTCGCGCTGCTGCGCCAGCTGCGCGACGGCCAGCAGCCGGTGGTGCTGAACAGCCCCGGCGGCGATGCTGTCACCGCCACGCTGTGGTCGGTGGACGAGGCCCGTGGCCTGGTCACCCTCAGCGCCCAGCCCGGCCTGCCGGCGCTCGACCGCCTGGTCGAGGCCGACGAGGGCATGGCCGTGGCCTACATGGACAGCGTCAAGCTGCAGTGGGAGCTGTCGCGCCTGGTGCTGCTGCGCGGCCCGCGCCTGTGGAGCCTGCAGTGCGCGCTGCCGTCGGTGCTGTACCGCTTTCAGAGGCGCAGCGCGTTCCGCGTGCGCACCCCGGCGCGCCACGCCCCGGTGGCGCGCATGCGCCACCCGGCCATGCCCGAGATGGCGCTGACGCTGCGCGTGCTCGACCTCAGCCTGGGCGGCTGCGCGCTCTGGTGCCCGGCCGACGTGCCGATGCTCGAGGCCGGCACGCGCCTGGGCGAGATCGCCATCGAGCTCGACGCCACCACGCGCTTCGTCTCGGCGGCCACGCTGGCCCATGTCAGCAGCCTCGGCCACCACGACCGCGGCGTGCGCATCGGCTGTGAATGGCACCAACTGCCCACGTCTGCCGAACGCACGCTGCTGCGCTGGATCGACACCGCGCAGCGCCGCCGTCGGCTGATGGCCCTGGAGTGACAGGCGCCGAGACCATGCCGCACGGCCGTACCCCCGCCCTGCCCTGGCACCGGGCAACGCACGGCTTCACCCTGGTGGAGCTGCTGGTGGCGCTTGCGCTCGCGACGCTGCTGCTGACCCTGGGCCTGGGCAGCTGGCAGAGCCAGAACCTGCGCGTCGGTCGCCTCGATGCGATCGAGGCCCTCACGCGCGTGCAGCAGGCCCAGGAACAACACCGCAGCGCGCACGGCCTGTACGCCTCGGACATCGGGGCGCTGCAAGGCGCGGCACCCACCAGCCCGCAGGGCCGCTACGCCATTGCGCTGGACATCGTCGGCGGCGAGGCCTACCGCGCCACGGCCGTGGCCCAGGGCATGCAAGCCGAGGACCGCGCCTGCGCGACGCTGACGCTCGAGGTGCGGCAGGGCTTCGCGCAGCCCGGTCCGGCCGCCGGCTGCTGGAACCGCTGAGCCCGCGCATGAACGCCCCGCGCCGCGGCCGCGGCCTCACCGTGATCGAGATCGTCGTCGCCCTGGCCGTGCTGGCCATCCTGGGCGCGCTGGTGATGCCGAACTACGGCGCGCGTGTGGACCGCGAGCGCGTGCAAGGCGCCGCCGAGGCGCTGGCGGCCGATGTCAACGAAGCGCGCTTCGAGGCCGCGCGCCAGGGCCGCGCGCTGCACGTCAACGCCTTCGGTGGCCCGGCCTGGTGCTGGGCCGTGGCCCAGACGCCGGAATGCCCCTGCGGCAGCGGCCAGGCCTGCCAGCTGCGCAGCGCGCGCGAACGCGACCACGGCGGTGTCGTGCTCGCCTCGAGCGGCCACATCGAGATGGGCCCCGACGGGCGCTCCGCCTCGCCGCCGGGCAACGGCTTCGAGCTCGAAAGCGCCCGCGGCCTGCGGCTGCGCGTGAGCGTCAGCGCCATGGGCCGCGCGCACATCTGCACCGTGCGGGGCGAGTCGCTGCGCTACCCGCGCTGTTGAGCCCATCGAGCGTCAGCGACCGTCAGCGCCCTCGACCCCGAAGCCCTCGCCATGCCAGCGCAGCATGCCGCCAGCGAGGTTGGCGACCTCGCCGACGCCCGCGCATGACAGCAGCACCGCCGCTTGCGCCGAGCGTGTGCCCGAGCGGCACACCGTGACGACAGGCCGCGTGCGCGGCAGCGTGGCCAGCTGCGCCGGCAGCGCCGCCATCGGCAGGCTCTGCGCGCCGGCGATGCGGCCCAGCGGGCCCTCGAACTCGGCCGGCTCGCGCACGTCGAGCAGCGTCACCTCGTGCAGCCGCTCCTCCAGCGCCGCGGGCTCGATCTCCCACAGGCCGGCGAAGGTCCAGACCAGCGGCGCCCAGGTCGGCTCGGGCGGCGGCACGACATCGTCGCCCCCGGGCCGGCCGCAGCGCAGGTTGGCCGGCACCGCGCGGTCGATCTGCTTGGGGTGCGGCAGCGCCAGGTGGTTCATGGTGCCGACGAAGTCACCCTCGTCGGGGCCGTGGCCGGCGGGGCCGCCGAAGCGCGGGTTCCAGCGCCGTTCTTCGGCCACGCTGGTGACGGTGCAGCCCTTGTAGTCGTGCGCCGGGTACAGCAGGCAGCTCTCGGGCAGACTCAGCAGCTGCTCGTGCACCGAGTGGTACAGGCGCTCGGGGCTGCCCTGCTGGAAGTCGGTGCGGCCGCAGCCGCGGATCAGCAGCGCGTCGCCGGTGAAGGCCACCCTGGCGTCGTCGAGCACGAAGCTGAGGCAGCCGTCGGTGTGGCCCGGCGTGGCGCGCACCTCGAGGTGACGGCGGCCGAAGGGCACGCGCTGGCCGTGCGCCAGCGGCAGGTCGACACCCTCGGCGCCGGCCGCGGCCGCCAGGCCGATGCGGCTGCCGCTGCGCTGGCGGTGCAGCCAGGCGGCCGTGACGTGGTCGGCATGCACATGGGTGTCGAGCGTGGCCACGAGCGTGAGGTCCAGTTCGCGCAGCAGCGCGGCGTCGCGCCGGGCCTGCTCGAACACGGGGTCGATCAGCACAGCCTGCTTCGTGGCCGGGTCGGCCAGCAGGTACGTGAAGGTCGACGAGGTGGCGTCGGCCAGCTGGCGCAGCAGCAGCTCAGCGGCGGCCATCGACCACGTCCACCAGCAGCAGGCCCGCCAGCATGGCGAGCACGAACAGCCACACATCGGCCAGGCCCGCGGCCAGCGCCACGATGGCCGGCCCGGGGCACAGGCCCGCCAGCCCCCAGCCGATGCCGAACAGCAGCCCGCCGAGCAGCAGCCGGGCATCGATGCCACGCGCGGCGGGCCACTGCACCGGCTCGCCCGCGAGTGTCCGGCCCCGCCGCCTGGCCCAGCCGAAGGGCACCAGCGCCACGGCAATGGCGCCGCCCATCACGAGCGCCAGGCTCGGGTCCCAGGTGCCGGCCAGGTCGAGGAAGGCCAGCACCTTGGCGGGGTCGGTCATGCCGGCGGCGATGAGGCCGAGGCCAAACACCAGGCCGGCGGCCAAGGGGGCGACGAGGTTCAGGGTGTTCCGCATGGCATCAGCCCGCCAGCACGTGGCGGACCACGAACACGGTGGCAAAACCCGCCGCCATGAACACCAGCACGTTGGCCAGCGAGCGCACCGACAGCCGCGCCAGCCCGCACACGCCGTGGCCGCTGGTGCAGCCGTTGGCCAGCCGCGTGCCCACGCCCACCAGCAGGCCAGCGGCCACGAGCACGCCAGGGCTGGCCGACAGCGTGGCCGCGGGCAGCGGCGCCACCAGGCTCCACGCCAGCGGCGCCAGCACCAGCCCCAGCACGAACAGCAGCTGCGGCCGCTGCAGCGCCAGCGGCGTGCGCTGCCACAGCGCCTGCAGCGGCGCAGCCAGGATGCCGGTGATGCCCGCGATGCGCCCACTGAGCAGCAGAAACATCGCCGAAGCCAGCCCGATGAGCGCGCCGCCAATCAAGGCAGACGCGGGCGTGAACGAAACCCAGTCGATAGTCATGCCGCCATCGTATGCCGACCGCGGGCATGGCCCAGTCACCCGCGCGGATCCGGCTCCGCCGGTCCGCCGCGGAGCATCCCCCTCGGGGGGCAGCGAACGAAGTGAGCTTGGGGGCCTATACCTGCATGTTCATGATCTCGCTGTAGGCCTGCACCAAGCGGTTGCGCACTTGCAGCGTGGCCTGGAAGCCAATCTGGGCCTTCTGCATGGCCACCATGGTCTCCTCGAGGCTGACCTCGGGGTTGCCCAGCGTCACCTCGCGCTGCAGCCGGCTGGCTTCCATCTGGCTGCGGCTCACGTCCTGCAGTGCCGTCGACATGGCGGCCTTGAAGCCACCCTGCACGCCGGGCGCGCCCTGTGCGCCCCCGGTCGCGGGCATGCCGTCCGGGCGCAGCCCGGCGCGGGCCACGACGGCCTGGAAGTCGAAAGGCTTGATACGCAGATCGGACATCGTGGGGCGGACTGTAGGGTCGTCCCCGTGCCGCCGTGGCGCGAAGAGGACCGTCTTCCCCCGCTTGTTCCGGCTTCAGTTCCGGCGCGCTGCCGCCAACATCCAGCCCATGGAAAACGCCGTCGCCACGACCGCCCCGAACGCGGCCGTCCTCATGCCCGCAGGCACCCCTGTGGCCGGGCCCACGCTCGGCCAGCGCTGGAGCACCTTGCCACGGGGCACGCAATTCGGCGCGGTCTTCGGCGTGCTGGCGCTGCTGGCCATCCTGGTGGCCATGACGTTCACCGCCAAGACCGGCGACTACCGCGTGCTGTTCCCGCAGCTGTCCGACAAGGACGGCGGCGCCGTCATCGACCGGCTGGCGCAGATGAACGTCCCCTACAGAATAGCCGACGGCGGCAGCTCGATCATGGTGCCGGGCTCGCGCGTGCACGAGCTGCGCATGAAGCTGGCGCAGGCCGGCCTGCCCTCGTCGGGCCCGAGTGCGGCGGCCGGCAGCGGTGGCTACGAGCTGCTCGACAAGAACAGCTTCGGCCAGACCCAGGTGCAGGAGCGCATGAAGATCCAGCGCGCCATCGAAGGCGAGCTGACCACCACCATCCAGTCGCTCGACTCCGTCAAGTCGGCCCGCGTGCACCTGGCGCTGCCGGCGCAGAACGGCTTTTTCCGCGAGCAGCAGAAGCCCAGCGCCAGCGTGGTGCTGAACCTGCACCCAGGCCGCACGCTCGACCGCGCCCAGGTCGCCGGCATCGTGAAGCTGGTGTCGGGCAGCGTGCCCGAGCTCTCGCCCAAGGCGGTGAGCGTGGTCGACAGCACCGGCGCGCTGCTCTCGGCCGCCGGTGACGACGAGACCCAGCTCGGTCTGGACTCGCAACAGCTGCAGTACCGCCGCGAACTCGAGGCGACGCACCACAAGCGCATCCTCGCGCTGCTCGAGCCCGTGGTCGGTGGCGACAACGTGCGCGCCACCGTCACCGCTGACGTCGACTTCTCGCAGGTCATGCAGACGGCCGAGGCCTACGCGCCCAACCAGGGTGCCGACGCCAAGGCCGCGGTGCGCGAGCAGCGCAGCGAAGAGAGCAACCAACCGCAGGCCGCCGCCGGCGGCGTGCCCGGTGCCGTAGCCAACCAGCCGCCGGTGCCGGCGCAGGCGCCCATCAACGGCGCGGCGCAGCCGCTCGGGGCCCAGCAGGCCGGTGGTGCTGGCGCGGCCACGCGCCGGGAGGCCGCGACCCGCTTCGAGGTCGACAAGACCACCACCGTCACGCGCCAGGCCGTGGGCCAGGTGCGGCGGCTCAACGCGGCGGTCGTCGTCAACCATCGCTCGACCACCGACGCCCGCGGCAAGACTTCGACGCAACCGCTGTCGGACAAGGAGCTCGAGGAACTCACCGCGCTCGTGCAGCAAGGCATCGGCTTCAACGCCGACCGCGGCGACGTCGTCAAGGTCGTCAACGTGCCGTTCCGTGTCGAGCCCGTGACGCCACCCGAGGCCACCCCGCTGTGGCAGCAGCCCTGGCTGCTGGACCTGCTGCGCAGCGCCGCGGCTCCGTTTGCGCTGGCCCTGGTGGCGCTGGTGGTGGTGTTCAAGCTCATCAAGCCGGCGATGACGCAGATGCTGGCCCCGCCGCCGCCGCCGCCCGCGCCGCCGCCGGGCAGCCAGCTCGACGAGGTCGTCGGTGCAGAGCCGCTGCCGCTGCTGGCGCCCGAGCCTCAGTACAACAGAAAGATCGAATCGGCCCGCGCCATGGCGCGGCAGAACCCGGCGGCGGTGGCGAGCATCGTGCGCGGCTGGGTCAACGGCGAAAAGGCCTGACGGAACACACACATGGCAGCCAGCATGGACGACGAGGGTCTCGAGGACGCAGCGATCCTGCTGATGAGCCTGGGCGAGGAGGAGGCCGCCGAGGTCTTCAAGCACCTGGCGCCGAAGGAAGTGCAGCGCCTGGGCGAGACCATCGCCAAGATGAAGGCGGTGCCGCGCGAGCGCATCGAGAAGGTCATCGACAGCTTCGAGACGATGGCGGCCAACGAGAGCATGCTCGTGGCCGACAGCAACGAGTACGTCAAGGCCGTGCTGCGCAAGGCGCTCGGCGATGACAAGGCGAATCTGCTGATCGACCGCATCCTGCAGGGCTCCGACGTCACCGGCATCGAGAGCCTGAAGTGGATGGACCCGAGCTCGGTGGCCGAGCTGCTGCGCAACGAGCACCCGCAGATCGTGGCGGCCATCCTGGTGCACCTGGAGTTCGACCAGTGCGCCGACGTGCTGAAGCTGTTCACCGAGCGCCAGCGCAACGAGGTCATGGTGCGCATCGCCACGCTCGACGGCATCCAGCCGGCGGCGCTGCGCGACTTGAACGAGGTGATGAGCAAGGTGCTCTCCGGCGGCGACCGCGGCAAGAAGAGCAGCCTGGGCGGCGTGAAGGCCGCGGCCGAGATCCTGAACATGCTGGGCTCGGCGGTGGAGACCTCGGTGCTCGACTTCGTGCGCGAGGCCGACAACGACCTGGCGCAGAAGATCATGGACAACATGTTCACCTTCGACGACGTCGAGAAGATCGACGACAAGGGCATCCAGGCGCTGATGAAGGAAGTGCAGTCCGAGAGCCTGGTGATCGCGCTGAAGGGCGCCACGCCGGGCCTGCGCGAGAAGATCTTCCGCAACATGAGCACGCGCGCGGCCGAGACGCTGAAGGAAGACCTCGACAGCCGAGGACCGGTGCGCCTGTCGGAAGTGGAGGCCGAGCAGAAGGAGATGCTGAAGATCGTGCGCCGCCTGGTCGACGAAGGGCAGATCGTGCTGGCCGGTGGTGGTGACGAACAGTTCGTATGACCCACCCCCGTAGCGCCTTCGGCGCTCCCCCTCAAGGGGGCGCCCCCAGCGGCCCGGCAAAGCCGGTTCCGCGGCGGCCGCTTGATGGTCGCGACGGCTGGCGCCGCGCGAGCGCAACATGACGTCAAAGCCTGGCATCCGCAACATCCCGCCGCCGCCCAACAGCAAGGCCGGCAACGCCTACACGCGCTTCATCCCGCGCGAGGAACTCGGCGACTTCGCCAGCTGGACACCCGGCGCCTTCGGCAGCACCGGCTCGAACCCGGCCGCCGGCGGCGCCAAGGCCGCGCCGCCGCCCGTGCCCGAGCCCACCGCAGCCGACTGGCAGGCCCGCATCGCCGCGGCGCGCCAGGCCGGCTACCAGGACGGCTACCGCGACGGCATGGCCGCACTGGAGAACTTCAAGTCGAGCTTCGCGCAGCAGGCCACGGCGCAGATCGGCGCGCTGCTCGAGGCCTTCGACCGCCAGACCGAACAGCTCGACGCCCAGCTCGCCGACACCGTGGCCCGCACCGCCGTGCAGCTGGCGGGCCAGGTGCTGCGCCACGAACTGGCCGCGCAGCCGCAGCTCGTGGCGACGGTGGCCAGCGAGGCCATGCACGCCATCATGCTGTCGGCACGGCACGTCGTCGTGCACCTGCACCCGCAAGACCTGCCGCTGGTGGCCGAGGGCGCCGAAGAAGCCATCGCCACGCGCGGTGCCCGGCTCGTGGCCGACCCGGCCCTCGCGCGGGGCGACGTGCTTGTGGAGAGCGATGTCGGCCACATCGACGCCCGTGTCGAGATGCGCTGGGCCCAGGCCCTGGCCTCGCTGGGGGTGGCCGAAGCGTCGCCTGACACCCGCAGCGGCGCTGCGCCCACCGCCCCCGACGCCGCATGAGCCTGGCCACACCAGCCGAACGGCTGCAGCAGCGCGCCGCCCGCTGGCAGCGCTGGGGCGCCGAACTCGCCGCCCGCACCACCCCACGCCCGGCGCTCGAAAGCGAAGGCCGCCTGCTGCGCGTGACGGGCCTGGTGATGGAAGTGGCGGGCGTGCGCGTGCCGGTGGGGTCGGTCTGCGAGATCCATGCCGAAGGCGCACGCGATCCGGTGTTGGCCGAAGTCGTCGGCTTCAACGGCGACCGCGCCTTCCTGATGCCCAATGGCGAGATGCACGGCATGAGCAGCGGCGCACGCGTCGTGCCGCGTGCCGTGCCGCAAGTGCCGCCGCGCTTCGGCGGCGGTGGAGACGGCACGGCCGCCCATCCCTGGCGACGCAGCGAAGACCGCAGCCTGCACCTGCCCATGGGCGCCGGCCTGCTGGGCCGTGTCGTCGATTCGCACGGCCGCCCGCTCGACCGTCTGGGCGAGCTCGCCGACGTGCACACCGAGCCGCTGGCGCGCCGGCCGATCAACGCCATGGACCGCGAACCGGTGCGCCGGCCGCTGGACACCGGCGTGCGCGCCATCAACGCGCTGCTCACCGTGGGGCGTGGCCAGCGCCTGGGCCTGTTCGCCGGCACTGGCGTGGGCAAGAGCGTGCTGCTGGGCATGATGGCGCGCTACACGGTGGCCGATGTCATCGTCGTCGGCCTCATCGGCGAACGCGGCCGCGAGGTCAAGGAGTTCGTCGAGGACATCCTCGGCGACGACGGCCGCGCGCGCAGCGTCGTTGTCGCCGCGCCGGCCGACGCGCCGCCGCTGGTGCGGCTGCAGGGCGCGCACTACGCCACCGCGGTGGCCGAGCACTTCCGCGACCGGGGCTGCAACGTGCTGCTGCTGATGGACAGCCTGACGCGCTACTGCATGGCGCAGCGCGAGATCGCGCTGGCCATTGGCGAGCCGCCGGCCACCAAGGGCTACCCGCCGAGCGTGTTTGCGAAGCTGCCGCAGTTGGTGGAGCGCAGCGGCAACGGCGCCCCGGGACAAGGCTCGATCACCGCCTTCTACACCGTGCTCACCGAGGGCGACGACCCGCAGGACCCGGTGGCCGACGCCGCCCGCGGCATCCTCGACGGCCACATCGTGCTCAGCCGCGATCTCGCCGAGGCTGGGCACTTTCCGGCCATCGACGTGGAGCGCTCCGTCTCGCGCGTGATGACGGCCGTGGCCCCGCGCGAGCAGCAGGCCGCTGCGCGCCGCATGCGTGCGCTGCTGTCGCGGCTGACGAAGGCGCGTGATCTGATCGCGCTCGGCGCCTACCAGCCGGGGCACGATCCCGAACTGGACCTGGCCGTGAAGCTGCAGCCGCAGATGGCCGCGCTGCTGCAGCAGGACATGCATGACCGCGCGCCGCTCGATCCCAGCCGGGCGCAGCTGCTCAAGCTGCTCGGCAGCCCCTGACCAGGCACGCACCGAAGCTGAACGATGAGCGACTCGCTGCACACCATGCTGGAGCTGGCCGCACGCCAGCGCGACACCGCGCGCGCCGCGCTGATGCAGGCCGAGGGCGCGAGCAACCGCGCGCTGGCGCAGCTCGACCAGCTCGCCGCCTACCAGGCCGAGTACCAGACCCGCGCCCCCGGCACGGCCGCCCAGGCCGCGCCGATCGAGCTGCTGCGCTGCCATCAGGGCTTCATGGGGCGGCTCGACCAGGCGCTGCTGCAGCAGCGTGCGGCCGTGAAGTCCGCCGACACCGAACTGCACCACCGCCGCCATCACCTGCAGCAGGCCGAGCTGCAGATGGCCTCGGTGCAGAAGCTGATCGAGCGACGCCATGCTGAACACGCGCGCGCCGAGGCCCGGCGCGAACAGCGCCAGACCGACGAGTCCGCGATGCTGCGCCACCGGCGCGGCAGCGGCCTCGACCCCATCGATTGACCTGGCCCGCACGGCCCGCCCACCCTCCACGCCCCCGATGAACGCTCTGCCCAGCCTGCTGGCTTCGGCCGCCCCGACGGCCGCAACCCCCGTCGCCACCTCGACACGCGCCGCGGCGCGCGAGGCCGACGCCCCCCGCGGCTTCGCCAAGGCGCTGGGCGTGGCACGTGAGCTGGCCCCGCTCTCCGAAACCGAGCGCCCCAAGCCCAGCCGCGATGGCGCGGTGAGCGATGATGCCGCCGCCAGCGAGGCCCGTGACGCGGGCATCGACACCGCCACGGATGCGGACACCGACGCCCGAGCGCGCGACGAAGCCGCCCTGGCGGGCACGCCAGCGGCACCCGCCACCGACACGCGCCCGACGGCACTGCGCGCCATGCTGTCCGGCACAGCCACCCAGCGCACGGCGGCAGACGCGGACACCGCGACGGCCGAGGGGATCGACGACGCCCCATTCGGCACCGGCCGTGCCGTCGTGCCGCTGGCCCTCGACAGCCGGGGCGACACCCCGCGCGGCTTGCGCACCCATGCCGCGGCGGCGAGTCGGGCTGCCGGCGTCGCGGCGCAAGCCGATCGCGCCGCCATCGAAGGCACCGACGCCCCCGCGGGCCGCTTCGCCGATGCCCTTGCGGCGGCTGGCGCGGCCGCGGCCAGCCCCACGGGGCCCGCTGCCGCGTCGGCCCGGGCGGCCGAGCTGCTGCCGGCCGCGGCAGCGCCGGCAGGCGCGCTGGCGGGCGCACAGGCCCCGGCCAGTTCGACGCCACTGCCGCCAGCAGCCGCCGAGGCCACCCTGCCCTCGCCCCCCGGCAGCCCGGCCTTCGCCGGCGAACTCGCGGTGCGCCTGACGACCTTCGTGCGCGACGGCGTCGAGCAGGCCCGCCTGCACCTGAACCCGGCCGAGATGGGGCCGGTGGAGGTGCGCATCCACCTCGACGGCGACGCTGCCCGCGTGCTGATGAGCGCCGACCTCGCCCCCACGCGCCAGTGGCTCGAACAAGCGCTGCCGACGCTGGCCGCCACCTTGCGCGATGCCGGCCTCACGCTGGCCGGCGGCGGCGTGTTCGAGCAGGCCAGCGGCGGCCAGGCCCAGGGCGGCGCGCCGGGCGACAGCGGCCGAAGCGGCCCCGGCGACAACGCCACCCAGGGCCCCGACACCGCCCTGCCGGCCACCATGCCCGCGCGCCGCGGCGTCGTCGACCTCGTGGCCTGACGCCCCACGCGCCCCGCCGGGGCGCCCGTAAGGCCGGGGATCGGCCGGGGATCGGCCGGGGATCGGCCGCTTTTCGGGGCTTCGGAAAGCGGCTTCCGTCTCAACAATGGCTCGTCGTGGTCGAAGAACGCGCCCTGCTCACGGCAGGCCCGCCTTCCATACCACCGTCTGCCTCGCCAGGAGCCCCCGATGTCCGCCGCAGCCACCGCCGTTGACGCCGCCCCGCCCCCCAAGGGCAAGAAGAAGCTGATCATCATCATCGCCGTCGCCCTGCTCGTGGTGCTCGGCGGCGGCGGTGCCGCGCTGGTGATGATGAAGAGCAAGGCCTCGGTCGAGGCCGAGGCGGAGGCCGAGGAAAGCGCCGACGAGGCCGCCCCCGCCAAGAAGGCCGCTGCCAAGCGCGAGCCCAAGGCTGCGCCGGTTTTCGTGCCGCTCGACCCCTTCACGGTGAACCTGGCCGACCGCAACGCCGACCGCTACGCCCAGATCGCGGTGACGCTGGAGTTGAACGACCCCACGCTCGAGCTGCAGATCAAGACCTACATGCCCGCCATCCGCAACAACGTGCTGCTGGCCATGGCCGATCGCACCGCCGAGGAACTGCTGGCGCGCGACGGCAAGGAGCAGCTGGCCCGCCGCATCATGCGCGAGACCTCGCGTGCGCTGGGCTACAAGGTGGCGCCCGAAGAAAAGGCCGCTGCGGCGACCGAAGAGGAAGACCCGCCGAAGAAGAAGAAGATGAAGACCAAGCCCGCCGAGGCAGACCTGCCGATCCGCGCCGTGCACTTCAGCAACTTCATCATTCAATGACCATGCCGGCTCGGCCAAGAGAAAGCCGCGGTCGGGGCCTCCCCGACCGCTGGCGAACGGCCCCCTCGGGGGGTAGCGAGCGTGAGCGAGCCTGGGGGCTCGTATGAACCAGCAGATCCTTTCGCAAGACGAAGTCGACGCGCTGCTGCAGGGCATCACCGGCGAAAGCCAGAAGCTCGAGCAGGAAGAGACGCCCAGCTCGGGCGTGCGCGACTACGACCTGTCGAGCCAGGAACGCATCGTCCGCGGCCGCATGCCGACGATGGAGGTGGTCAACGAGCGCTTCGCCCGCAACATCCGCATCGGCCTGTTCAACTTCATCCGCAAGAGCCCGGAAGTGTCCATCGGCGGCATCAAGGTGCAGAAGTTCAGCGCCTTTCTGCGCGAGATCGTGGTCCCCACCAACTTCAACATCATGAGCGTCAAGCCGCTGCGCGGCAGCGGGCTCATCGTGTGCGACCCGAGCCTGGTGTTCGCGGTCATCGACGCGCTGTATGGCGGCATCGGCAAGTTCCACACGCGCATCGAAGGCCGCGACTTCAGCCCCACCGAGCTGCGCGTGATCACGCGGCTGGTCGAGACGATCGTCAGCGAATACCGCAAGGCCTGGACCGGTATCTACCCGGTCGAGCTGGAGTACCAGCGCTCGGAGATGCAGCCGCAGTTCGCGAACATCGCCACCCCAAGCGAGATCGTCGTGGCGACGCAATTCACGCTCGAGCTCGGCGACGTCACCGGCTCCATCCACTTCTGCATTCCGTACAGCACGCTGGAGCCGATCCGCGACGTGCTCTACAGCACCATCCAGGGGGACAGCGCCGAGCCCGACCGGCGCTGGGTGAACCTGCTCAAGCAGCAGATCCAGAGCGCCGAGGTCGACCTCGTGGCCGAGCTGGCCCACACCGGCGCCACGGTGGAGCAGTTGCTGTCGTTCAAGCCGGGTGACTTCATCGAGCTCGACCTCGAACCCATGATCCAGGCCAAGGTCGACGGCGTGCCGGTGTTCGACTGCCACTACGGCACCTCCAACAAGCGCTACTCGATCAAGATCGACAAGCTCATCACCAGCAACGGCAGCGGCTGGCTAGGAGAATCCTGATGTCCGCAGACCCCAACAACGAGATGTCCGCCGAGGACCAGATGGCCGCCGAATGGGCGGCCGCGCTGGCCGAGACCAAGGGCGGCAACGAGGTCGCCAGCGAAGTGACGGCCGCCGCCGAGAGCGTGGCCCCGGCCGAGTTCGCGAAGTTCTCCAACACGCCCGTGGGCCCGGCGGGCAACGACCTGAACATGATCCTGGACATCCCCGTTCAGCTGACGGTGGAGTTGGGGCGCACGCGCATTCCCATCAAGCACATCCTGCAGTTGGCACAGGGCTCGGTGGTGGAGCTCGAGACGATGGCCGGCGAGCCGATGGACGTGCTCGTCAACGGCTTCCTCATTGCGCAGGGCGAGGTCGTGGTGGTGAACGACAAGTTCGGCATCCGCCTGACCGACATCGTGACACCGAGCGAGCGCATGCGGCGCCTGTCGAAGATCTGAACGAAGGCTGCGCACCGTGCAACCCGGATACGTCTCGCTGCTGTGGTTCGGCGTCGTCATCGCGCTGATCCCGCTGGCCTTGTGGCTGCTCAAGCGCACGCCGCTCGGCGGGCTGGGCCAAGGCCGCGCCGGCACGCCGCGCCTGGTGGCCACGCTGCCGCTGGCGCCGCAGAGCCGGCTCGTCACCGTGGAAGTGGGCCAGGGCGACGAGAAGCTCTGGCTGGTGCTGGGCGTCACGGCGCAGGGCATCCGCACGCTGCACACGATGGTGCCGCAGGTGGAAGAAGCCGTGGTGCCGCCCCCGCCGCCGGCAGCCGCGTTTGCGCAACTGCTGGGGCGGATGAAGAAAGATCCCAATGGGCAGGGGTGAATCGCCACGACCGTTCGCACTGAGCCCTTCGGCGATGCTCAGGCCAGGCCTGTCGAAGTGCGTCGCCACCATGCTGCTGCTGGCCGCCAGCACTGCGGCGCTGGCCCAGCAGACAGCCGCCCCCGGCACGCTGCCCATCGTCGTCGGCCAAGGCCCCGGCGGCACCAGCTACTCGGTGCCGATCCAGACCCTGCTCGTCTTCACCGCGCTCGGCTTCCTGCCCGCCGTGCTGCTGCTGATGACGGCCTTCACGCGCATCGTCATCGTGCTCAGCCTGCTGCGCCAGGCCCTGGGCACGCAGGCCGCGCCACCCAACCAGGTGATCATCGGCCTGAGCCTGTTCCTCACCTTCTTCGTCATGCAGGGCACCTTCGACGAGGTCTACAAGAAGGCCTGGCAGCCCTACACCGCCGGCCAGATCAGCGCCGAAACCGCCTTCACCGAGGGCATGCGGCCGATGCGCAGCTTCATGCTCAAGCAAACGCGCCAGAGCGACGTGCAGCTCTTCAGCCGCCTGGCCAAGATGCCCGCCGGCACCCAGGCCGAGGACCTGCCGCTCACCGTGCTGGTGCCGGCCTTCGTGACGAGCGAGTTGAAGAGCGCGTTCCAGATCGGCTTCATGATCTTCATTCCCTTCCTCATCATCGACATGATCGTGGCCAGCGTGCTGATGAGCCTGGGCATGATGATGCTGAGCCCGGTGCTGGTGGCGCTGCCCTTCAAGCTGATGCTGTTCGTGCTGGCCGATGGCTGGAACCTGCTGCTCGGCTCGCTGGCCGCCAGCTTCGTCACCTAGCGCCCGACCCCCGAGACGAGAGGCACGGACATGGATTCGACCCAGGTGCTGGCCGCCGGCCAGCAGGGCTTGTGGATGCTGCTGATGGTGTCGGCACCGCTGCTGGTGGTGGTGCTGGTGGTGGGCCTGGTGGTGAGCATCTTCCAGGCCGCGACGCAGATCAACGAGGCCACGCTGAGCTTCGTGCCCAAGATCGTCGGTGCCGTCATCGTGCTGGCGGTGACCGGGCCGTGGATGCTGTCCACACTGGTGGAGTACCTGCGCAGCGTGCTGATGGGCATCCCGGCAGCCGTCGGCTGACGCTCGCGCGGCGCGCCGACCATGCTCACCTTCACCGAGGCCCAGCTGCTGCAGTGGCTGTCGCCGCTGGTGTGGCCCTTCCTGCGTGCGCTGGCGCTGTTCACCGCGATGCCGGTGCTGGGCACGCGCACGGTGCCCACGCGCGTGCGCATCGCGCTGGCGGGCTTCATCGCTTTTGCCGCGCAGCCGAGCCTGCCGCCGCTGCCGCCCGAGGCGTTGCTGCTCGACACCCCGCTGGTACTGCCGCTGGTGGCGCAGCAACTCGTCATCGGCCTGAGCCTGGGCTTTGCGGTGCGACTGGTGTTCGCCGCGGTGGAGTTCGCTGGCGAGATCATCGGCTTGCAGATGGGCCTGAACTTCGCCGGCTTCTTCGACCCCCTCACCGCCTCGGCCGCCACCGCCACGAGCCGCTTCTTCGGCACCATGGTGTCCTGGCTTTTCATCGTGGCCGGTGGCCACCTGATCGTGATCGCCGCGCTGGTGCACAGCTTCAGCGTGTTCCCGGTGGGGCCGGAGCCCTTCGCCTTCTTGCGCCAGGTTCAGCCGCAGCGCTGGGGCGCGGAGGTGTTCAGCACCGGCCTGTGGATCGCGCTGCCGCTGGTGACGATGCTTCTGTTCGTGAACCTGGTGCTCGGCGCGATGTCGCGCGTGGCCCCGCAGATCAACATCTTCGCGATCGGATTCCCGGTCACGCTCGGCGTGGGGCTGGTGGGCCTGCTGCTCACGCTGCCGGCACTGGACGGGCCGTTCATGATGACGCTGGAGCGCTTGCTCGGGCAGTTCCGCTGAGGGCCGGGAGCCACCGGCGCACCTGCCATGCGAACGCAGCCGAAGAGGACGACGTCGCTCAGGTCCCGATCACCCCGCCGTCGGCCTTGCGGATCACCACCGTGGCGCTGCGCGGCCGGCCGTCGGGGCGCTGGTCGGGCCAGTTGCTCACGCGGCGCGGGGCCGCCGGGTCGCTGCGCTCGCTGGGGCTTTCGCCCGGGTGCTGGATGTTCACGAACATCGTGCGCCCGTCGGGCGTGGCGGTGGCGCCCGTCACCTCGCAGCCCGCCGGGCCGGTGAGGAAACGGCGGATCTCGCCCGTGGTCGGATCAGCCGCCAGCATGGCGTTGTAGCCCATGTTCTGCAGGTCGCCACGGCCCATGGCGCTGGTGGACATGTCGGTCTGGATCCACAGCACGCCGCGCGCGTCGGTCCACAGGCCGTCGGGGCAGGCGAAGGCGTCGCCCTTGACGTTGCCCTTGGCATCGACGCGCTCGAGCTTCGGATCGCCAGCCAGCACGAAGTGGTTCCAGGCAAAGCCCAGGCCATCGAAGTCGCCGTCTTCCTTCCAGCGGATGATGTGCCCCATCGAGTTGTTGGCGCGCGGGTTGGCCGGGTCGACACCCGGCTGGTTGGCGCCCCCGCGGTTGCTGTTGTTGGTGAGCGTGCAGTACACCCAGCCGGCCTTGTCGATGTCGATCCACTCCGGCCGGTCCATCTTGGTGGCGCCGAGCAGATCGCTGGCCTGGCGCGTCTTGATGAGCACTTCGCCCTGGTCGGCAAAGCCGTTGGCCGCGGTGAGCGGGCCGCTGCCGTGCACGAGCGGCAGCCAGCGGCCGCGGCCGTCGGCGTCGAAGCGCGCCACGTACAGCGTGCCGTGGTCCAGCAGCGTGGCGTTGGCCGTCGCCCCACCGGGCTTGACGGCGTCGCGGCTGACGAACTTGTAGATGTACTCGAAGCGCGCGTCCTCGCCGCTGTAGACGACCGCGCGGCCGCTCTTCGTCAGCGCCACCGTGGCACCTTCATGCGCGGCGCGGCCCAGCGCCGTGCGCTTGACGGGCGTGCTGCTCGGGTTGTTCGGGTCGATCTCGACGACCCAGCCGAAGCGGTTCGGCTCGTTCGGGTGGCGGCTGGCATCGAAGCGCTCGTCGTGCTCGTGCCAGCGATAGCCGATGCGGTCGCCCGCGCGCAGGCCCCAGCGGGTTTCGTGGGCGTTCGGCTGCTCGGGGCCCTTGAAGTAGAAGATGAAGTTCTCTTCACAGGTGAGGTAGGTGCCCCAAGGCGTGATGCCGCTGCCGCAGTTGTTGAGCGTGCCGAGCGGGCGCATGCCGCGCGCGTCGGCCCGGGTCTGCAGCAGCGCATGGCCGGCGGCCGGGCCGCCGAAGGTCATGGGCGTGCTGGCGGTGATGCGCCGCGCCCAGGGGCTGGGCTTGACGATCTCCCAGCGCCCGCCGCGGTTCTCGACCTCGATCACCGAGACGCCGTGCGCGGCCTGCGACTTGCGCACCTTCGCGGCCGTCCAGGTGGCCATGCCGTCGGCGTGCAGCAGGCCGTCGTCGGCGTACTCGTGGTTCATCACCAGCAGGCCGGCGTTGCTGCTGTCGGGTGTGAGCGGATGGCGGAAGAAGTGGATGCCGTCGTGGTGCATGCCCAGCTGCGTCTCCTGCTCGGCGGCGGTGTTGCTGCCGTCGAACTTGAAGGCCGGGTCTTCACCCGACAGGCCCACGGCTTCGCCCCAGGGCGCCAGCACCTGTGCGGTGTAGCCCTCGGGCACCGTCACGGCGTCGGCCGTGGACACCGGCACGCTCTTGAAGCCCAGCAGCGGGCCACTGCGGCTGGCTGCACCCCCCGTGGCACAGCCGGCCAGCGGCGCGAGCAGGCCCGTGGCGGCGGCGGCCAGGCCACCGCGGATCAGCGTGCGGCGGCGCAGGTCCGACACCTCGTGGATGTTGAGGTTGGAGGAGCGGTTGCTGTCCTCCATGCGGTCGTAGTCCTTGGCCATGTTGCCTTGCTCCATCGTTCGTGGGGGTCGCCGAGGGTGGCCCGGGATTGTGAAATCTCCATGACAAACCCACTCGGCGGGGTGCCGTTCGGCCCCTGGGCGGCACCGCGGCGCGGCCGTCTATGCTAGTGTAGTGCGCGCCAAGTCGTAGAACTTAATTGCCCCGGCATACTCCAACCGCCCAGGAGGTGGGCGATGCGGGT
>JADCGQ010000031.1 GCA_020248945.1 Rubrivivax sp. | reverse complement strand
GCGGTCGGCGTGAGGTCATAGTCGAGTTGCTTGACTTGGATCGGGCGCATACCCGAATTCTTCCAAACCCCGCCCAGCCACTGCAACCGTGCATCACCCGCAGGGTGAACGCCTGCACAGGTGAGGTCACGGATTCAGGGTACGTGTACGACATCCAGGATGGGTTGTTGGCTAGCGCGCGTCCTCGCGGCCAGCGGGCTATCTCCCTGCGCACCAACCCATGCACCACTGGTCCGAGTTCTATTGTGACCACGCAGCCCGGCCGCACGCCGCAGAACGACGGCCGCGTGAACCCGGATGTTCCCTTCCAGACATGCGTACCCACTGCCGCGACGGACGGGATTCCAAACTCTGTCTACATCGAGAACGATCGCAACTTTACGATGCTGGCCGGCGGTCTTCTTTTCCCGGCCACAGGCGGATTCAATCTGCCTGACAACCGGTTGCGCGGGTTTGGCCCGAGCCAGACGACTTATCTCCGTTTCGCTCCGGACGGAAGCCTTGTTCCATACAACCCTGGCATCAACTTCGGCAACACCAACGCCTCCGGTGGTGACGGTTTCACTCTGCAAGACACCACACAGATCACCTCCAAGGTCGAGCGCCACACCGTCAACGTGCTGGGCAATCTGCAGGTGGCGCCTTGGGCGAACCTCTTCTACGAAGGGCTGTTCTACAGGGCCGAAGCCTTGGAATTAGTCGATCAGACGGCCTATAACTCCAATCTCTTCGGCGGAGCTAGCGCGCCGGTGACGTTTGCCGCGTCGCACCCCATGCTCTCCCCGTCGGCGGTGGCCACTCTGCAGGCCAACGGCATTACCAACTTCCGGCTTTCGCGCGTGAACAGAGACCTAGCGGTCAACAACGGCCGTGGCACTACTGATGTTGCACGCTCGGTGGTCGGCGTCAACGGTTCTTTCGAGGTCGCCGATCGGGTTTTCAACTGGGAGGTATCCGCCAACTTCGGCAAGAACGATTCAGTCTTCTTCACCAATGCGCTGAATCAGCAGCGTTTCGTGAACGCGCTCAACGTGACGCGTGACGCTCAGGGCAACGTTGTCTGCACGACCACGCCGACTCCTGGACTCGTCGTTCCGAACGCTGCCGGCAGCACGATTGTGCCGGTCGCCGATCCCAATTGCGTTCCGCTGAACTTGTTTGGTGAAGGTGTGCTGAGCCCAGATGCCAAGGCTTACGTGAGCGGGACCACCACCACCAAGTCAGTGCTGGAACAGACGGTCTTCAATGCCAACATCGGCGGGACCTTGTTCAACCTTTGGGCGGGTCCTGTGGACGCCAACTTCGGAGTCGAGCAGCGCAAGGAGAGCGGCGAATTCATTCCTGACGACTTCCAAGTCAGGGGCCTGGGGCGGGCAGTACCCATATTGGGCAATGCGGGCGAGTACACGACCAAAGAAGTGTTTGGTGAAGTCGTCGTGCCGCTGATCGCGCCTGCTATGAAGCTACCACTGCTGGACAAGCTTGTCTTGACCGGTAAGTTTAGGCGGGTGGACAGCACCGTCAACGGGGTGGCGGACACTTACACCTACGGGTTTCAGTTCCGTCCGGTGAGAGACATCGAACTGCGCGGGAACGCCACCCGTGCCTTGCGCTCGCCCGCGCTGGTGGAATTGTTCACGCCATCGTCGAACATCTTCACGACCGTGCCCGACCCCTGCGACTCACGCAACGTGAACAGTGGCACCAATCCTGCACTGCGCCGTGCCAATTGCCAGCCGTTCTACACGCAATTCGGTCTTGATCCGTCGACCTTTCTCTCCACCGCTGTCACCGCTACCATCCCGGGTACGTTGAGCGGTAGCCCAACCCTGCGGAATGAAAAGTCCGACGCGATCAACGTCGGTCTAATTTTTCGGCCTCGCGCGGTGAAGAACCTGCAGATGTCGTGGGACTACTTCAAGATCGACATCGCCGACACCATCTCCAACCTGAATGCCACAGCGATCGCGACGGGTTGTTATGACAACCCGGACCCAAGCAATCCGTTTTGCGGACGCATCACGCGGGACGCCACCGGGCAGATCACGGGAATCTCGACGGGCTTCGTCAACGGCGGCATCCTTGAGTTCAGGGGCCACGCGGCTGAGGTTCAATACTCGTTCGATCTTGACGACGTGTCCGACAAGCTCGGAGGAGAATTCACCGTTGGTGTTTCGGTATCGAACTTGGGGACGCTGAAGACATCCACCAATCGCGTGGTGACCACGGATCAGGCCGGGGAGCTTGGGTCATCCAAGGATGTCTCACAGGTCAGCTTTGGGTACAGGCACAAAGGAGCGACACTGACGCTGCGTGGCAACTACATCGGAGGAGCGACATTCAGCAATACTGAGAGTGCCGAGACTCGGGACATTCGCTTCATCCCCAGGTACACGTTGTGGAGCGGCAGCGTTGGGTATGACTTCAACAAGAAGCTGAGAATGAATTTGGCAGTGACCAATCTACTCAACCGAGAGCCGCCGTTCCCGTTGACCGCAGGAGCTGCATCCGGCATCTACGACACACTCGGCCGCCGCTTCAGCTTGACGGTTCGCTACGCGCTGTGATCGCGTGTGGAAACGACTTGTAGGGCGTGCTCTGAGAGTGACGACGGTCGAAGTACGCTGACGCGCGAGCTCACAGCTCCGACTCGTGCGCAGGTTGTCGGGCGTGCACGCGTCGGTGTAGCTGACTTGGCTCGCCCGACACGTTCCCAGAGTTGACCGCCGGTCTGGCATCTCTGAGCTTGCGTCCGGGCGATCCAACCAGGGAGCCGGCAGCGCAAGGCTGAACACGGCCCGAGGTGGGAAGCCTGCTCCGCTGGGCAAGGATAGAGCCCGAGACGAAGGAGCAGGAATCATGAGCAAGAGACCGCGGCCCGACCAATAGTCTGCGCTGAAGATCGAGGTGACTAGCGCGGGACTTCGTCGGCACGCCCAGCCACGCCTACGCCCAGGCGCTGCTGCGTTCGCTGCCGGCGGCCGAAAGCCGCCACCAGCCGTTGATGGCCATCGCCTGCACCGTGCCGGCGCTGACGCAGCGTTTCGAGGGCCGCCGCTTCGCGCCGGGTTGTTCGGTAGCGCTGGCCTCGTGCAGCCACACCCTGCCGTAACTGCTGCTGCTGCTACGGCCGGGCGGGCACGCGGTGCGCTGCCTGCTCGCCCGCGGGGCAACGGGCCCGCCGCGTCAGGCCGCGCCGGACGCCGCACCAACGAGGGTGCGCGCCGTCGACCGTGCCGACTCTGGAGCCGAGGCCGAAGCACCGCTCTTGCTTCAGGTTCAGGTCCTGACGGTGCGTTTCCCGCTGCGCCGCGGCCTGCCGGGCCGCGGGCTGCGTTCGTTCGCAGCCGTCTCGGGCGTGTCCTTTGGGCCGCGCGCCGGCCGCACGCTGGCCCTGGTGGGCGAAAGCGGCTGCGGCAAGACGACCATCGGCAAGGCCCTCGTGCAGCTGCTGCGCGGCAGCGCCCGCACCCAGGGCCAGGCGCTGCTGCACGGGCCTGCGGGCACCGACCAGCCACCGCGCGATCTGTTCAAGCTGCAAGGCGAGGCCCTGCGCGCGGCGCGGCGCGAGGTACAGATCGTCTTCCAGGACCCGTTCGCCTCGCTCGACCCGCGCATGGGCGTGCGCGAGATCCTCGACGAGGGCCTGGCCGCGCTGCGCCCCGAGCTCTCGGCCGCCGACCGCCATGCGCGCCTGGCGCGCCTGGTCGACCAGGTTGGCCTGCGCCGCGACGCGCTCGACCGCTACCCACACGAGTTCTCCGGCGGCCAGCGCCAGCGCATCGCCATCGCGCGCGCATTGGCGGTGGAGCCGCGCCTCATCGTCTGTGACGAGCCCACCTCGGCGCTGGATGTGTCGGTGCAGGCGCAGATCCTGAACCTGCTTCGCGATCTGCAGCGCGAACTCGGCGTGAGCTACCTGTTCATCACCCACAACATCGGCGTGGTGGAGGTGATGGCCGACGAGGTGGTGGTGATGCAGGGCGGCGCGGTGGTGGAGCAGGGTGCTTCGAGTGCCGTTCTGCTTGCCCCGCGCGAGCTCTACACCGAGCAGCTGCTGGCAGCCGTGCCGAGGCTGGTTCGAGCCTGACGACGGACCTCCAAAGAGACGCGGGCCGCGAGACCCCAGCCGCTCAGTCCCTGCCGACACAGGCCCGATCAGTGGACATGCTGTTAGGCTCTAACCATGCCGCAAGCACCTATCGCTGCCGCAGCAGCTCGACTTCGCCAAGGTGTCAATGCGCTTCGCGCCGGTCGCGCCGCAGAGGCGCGTGCTCTCTTCGAAAGCGTCCTCGTGGACGCGCCGGAGGATCCCACGCATCACTTGGCGCTGGCCTATGCTTGCCAGGCATTGGGCGACTCGGCTGAAGCCTTCGCTGCGACCGATCGTGTGCTGGCGCTTGCGCCTTCCAACTTGCAGGCGCTCTCTCTGAAGGCCGAGATGCTGGCTCAACAAGGCAGCGACCGCGCTGTTGACTTCTTCCAGGCGGTGCTGAAGGCTTCAGAGCAAGTCGAAGGCGAGCTTCCTGCCGAATTCGAACGTCTCATCGCGCGTGCGCAGCAGTTCACGAGGGACTTCAACGAAGCCTTGGCTGATCGCATCCGCCACCGCATCGGCGCACTCACCGTGGTGGCGGACGGGGCTGTCAGTGCCCGATTCGCACAATCTGTCGACTTGCTCTGTGGCGCTCGTCGGCTCTATCCGTCGGCACCCCGGCTGTTTCAGTTTCCAGAGCTGCCCGTGGTGCAGTTTTTCGACGTCAGTTTGTTCGATTGGGTCGAGGAGTTCGAGCGCGCCGCAGACTCCATCCGGACGGAGCTCATCGGTTTGCTGGCACGCACGAATGCTCCAGTGGTGCCGTATCTGCAGCACGACCCGCAACGGCCACAGCTCCGTCGCGATCCCTTGGTGGGCAGCACCGACTGGGGCGCAATCTTTCTCTGGAAAGACGGCGTTCTTGTCGAGGAGGTGGCCGCCACCTGCCCGCGGACAGTCGAGGCACTGGAACGAGTGCCGCTGGTCCGGACACCCGGACGCTCGCCGAACGTGCTCTTTTCTTTGCTGCAGCCAGGCGCGCACATCACGCCTCACCATGGCTTCGTCAACACGCGCCTGATCGGCCATCTTCCACTCATCGTACCGCCTCGGTGCGGACTGCGCGTCGGCAACCAGGTTCACGACTGGGAACCCGGCAAGGTGGTGTTGTTCGACGACACGATCGAGCACGAGGCCTGGAACCGCAGTGACACCATCCGCGCCGTCTTGATCTTTGAGGTCTGGAGGCCAGAGTTGTCCTCCGCCGAGCGTGACGCGGTCAATTCCGTGTTTCAGGCCATCGACGAGCTCAAGGGGCGCCAGGCAGGGTGGGGAATCTGATGGGGAGCCGCGTACGCGGCAAACCGCCCCCGAGACCGTGACATCCGGACCTCGGGACCGTAGTCTCTTGCGCTGCAGGCGGCTCCACGACCTTCACTGTTGCGTCTGCGCGTCAAGCAGCCTCGGATCAAGGGTTGGCCCGGCAGCGCACGAGGGAATGCCACGAAACAATCATGAGACCACAGGGCGTCGCCGCTCTTCCGTCGTTGCGAGGCACATCTCTTGCTTACGCAACGGGTGGCAACTTCATCTTGTCTAGGCTCAGGAGAATCCAAATGTTCAAGAGAACCAGGGTCTGCACCGCCGTTCTGGCGGCTGTGGGCAGCGGTCTGCTTTCGGGCCACGTGCTGGCGCAACAGGCCGGCGGCGAACGCGTCGAGATCACCGGCTCGCGCATCAAGTCGCTCAACGTCGATTCCGCCAGCCCCATCACGGTGATCGACGCCAAGGAGATCAAGCAGGACGGCGTTCGGAACGTCGAGAACTTCCTCAACAACCTGCCGCAGGTGTTTGCTGCGCAGGCGGGCACGGTCGTCAACGGTTCGACGGGCACGGCCTCGGTGAACCTTCGCGGCCTGGGAGCTGGGCGCACGCTGGTGCTGACCAACGGGCGTCGTTTGCCCATGGGCAGCGCGACCATCGTGGCACCCGACTTGAACCAGATCCCTGCGGCGCTGGTTCGCCGCGTTGAACTGCTCACGGGCGGTGCTTCCGCGGTGTACGGTTCAGACGCGGTGGCGGGCGTGGTGAACTTCATCATGAACGACCGCTTTGAAGGCGTACAGGTCGAACTCAGCCACAGCTTCTTCAACCACGGCCAGCAGAACCCGGGCGCCAACGGCGGCACATTGGGCGTCCAGGACGTTCTGCGCAACCGTGCCCAGACCAACCCCCGGGAGTTCATTGTCCCGGGCGACAAGAGCGCCGATGGCAAGTCGACGAACTTCAGTCTGTTGGTGGGTGGCAACTTTGACGGCGGCAAGGGCAATGCCACAGTCTTCATCAACTACAAGAAGGACGACGCGCTGCTGCAGTCGGAGCGTGACTTCAGCTCGTGTTCGTTCGGCACGGGTGTTGTCAATTTTGCGTGCGGTGGCTCGGGCACCAACGCCACGGGTCGAATCACAAGCCTGCCTGGTGGTTCCGTGTTTACTGTTGGCGCAGACGGCAACGCCCGTCCGTTCGCCAACGCGACCGACCAGTACAACTTCGGTCCGCTGAACTACTTCCAGCGACCGTCTGAGCGTTATGGCTTCAATGCCTTTGCCAACTATCAGGTGCATCCCAATGCACGTGTCTACAGCGAGTTCAGCTTCCACGACGACCAGACGATTGGACAGATTGCCCCGGGCGGCATCTTCGGCAACATCGTCACCGTCCGCGGCGACAACCCGCTGCTGAACGCCAGTTGGCTCACGGCCCTTGGCCTGACTCCGGGTAGCGCCACTTCTACCCGGGATGTGGTGGTTCAGCGGCGCAACGTCGAAGGCGGCGGTCGCCAATCGGAGTACCGCAACACCTCGTTCCGGACGCTGCTGGGTGTCAAGGGCGACGTGGGTGCGTTCAGCTACGACGCCTACGCCATCGAGTCGAAGGTGATCTACGCGCAGAGCGAAGCCAACTACTTCCTCGACAGCCGCATCGAACAAGCACTGACGGTGGTTCCGGACGGTTCTGGCGGTGTGCAGTGCGCCGACGCCGGCGCCCGGGCGGCGGGCTGTGTGCCGTACAACGTCTGGCAGCCTGGCGGCGTGAACGCTGCGCAGCTGACCTACCTTCAGACCCCTGGATTCCGCAAGGGCGGTACCACGCTGAAGGTGGCCGGGCTGTCGGTTTCTGCTGACCTCGCCGAGTTCGGCATCAAGTCCCCGATGGCCAAGAACGGCATCGGCGTGTCCGTCGGGCTTGAGCGGCGCGCCGAGTCCTTGACCCTTCAAACTGACCAGAACACGACCGAAGGCGCGCTTTCCGGTTCTGGTGGCCCGACTCAGCCACTGTATGGCGAACAGTCAGTGGTCGAGACCTTTGCCGAAGTCCGCCTGCCCCTGATCGAAGGCAAGCCAGGTGCCGATTTGCTTGAAGCCACGCTGAGTGCACGTACCTCCTCCTACAAGTCGGGTTTCGACGCCGACACCTACGGTGTGGGCTTCCAATACGCCCCGATCCGCCAGGTGCGGGTGCGCGGCGGCTATCAACGCGCCGTGCGGGCTCCCAACCTGATCGAGCTGTACACGGCTTCGGGCAATGACTTGTTCGACTTGACCGATCCGGGCGATCCTTGCGAAGGTCCGACGCCGGCCCGTACGGCAGCCGAATGCGCCCGCACGGGTGTGACCGCTGCCCAGTACGGCAGCATCCCTGACAACCCGACCAGCCAGTTCCAGTACCTGCAAGGCGGTAACGTCAACCTGAAGCCGGAAACGGCTGACAGCGTCACCATCGGCCTGGTGTTGCAGCCGATGCGCGACCTCACCGTCAGCATCGACTATTTCGACATCAAGGTCGACGAAACGATCGATTCGGTTGATCCGGGCACGACACTCAATAAGTGCCTGTCGACCGGCAATCCGACCTTCTGTAACCTGATCACCCGCGACCAGGCCGGCACGCTCTGGCTGTTGCCAGCAGGGCGAATCGAAGGCCGCAACTCCAACCTGGGTACGCTGCGCACGTCAGGGCTTGACCTCGCGCTCAGCTACAACCAGCGAATCGGCGCATTGGGCAGCGTCGGCGTGACTGCAAGTGCCACCTTCCTTGACAAGTACGAAGTCGAGGAAATCAAGGGTGACGGCACCTACGACTGCGTCGGCTATTACGGCCCGAACCTGTGCGAAGCTCCGAACCCGAAGCGTCGCCACAAAATGAGGCTGAGCTGGGCGACCCCTTGGGACGTCGAGCTGGCCGCCACGTGGCGCTACTTCTCGGCGGTGTCGCACCAGGCGCTCAGTGGCCAACCGGCCTTGAACGGCACAAAGGACGGTGGCGCGCTGATCAACGTGAACGCTCCTGATCGGGTGCTCAACGCGCGCAACTACCTCGACCTGGCCGTGTCGTGGAACATCCTTAAGGGTTGGAACCTGACCGCCGGCGTCAACAACGTGCTCGACAAGGACCCGCCGCTGACCTCGCAGCTGCCCACCGGCCAGGGCAACGGCAACACCTTCCCGACGGTCTATGACGCGCTCGGGCGCAAGGTGTTCCTGACCACGACGTACAAGTTCTGATCCACAGTCGGTCAGCCAGCTTGCAAGTCATGACGGGCCTTCGGGCCCGTCTTTTTCTTTCCGATCACACAAACCTCCGCCGCCCGTCCGAACATGGAACCGCAAACTCAAGCTCTTGAACGAGATGCGCGCATGCTTGCCCAGCGCGGTGATCTCGAAGGCGCGGCCAGGGCCTGGCTCCGCATGCTCGAACAACGCCCTGACAACGCCGAAGCGCATGGTCAGCTTGGCGAACTCTTCCTGCGCCAAGGTCGGCTTGCAGAAGCCCAACGCCACTTCCAGCGTGCCGCCGATCTGGCACCCATGCAGGCGCAGGCCTGGATCAATCTCGCGCTGGTGCATCGGCAAGCCGAGAACGCCGAAGCCGAAGAGCAAGCGCTGTTCAGGGCACTCAGCGTCGATCCCTATGACGTGCTCGCGCTGGTGCTGCGCGGCATGCTGTTCGAGCGCACGGCGCGCCCTGGCGAAGCGGCAAGGGCGTACGGGGCTGCGGCTGCCATCGTTCCCGATCCACAGCGCCTGTCCCCAGACCTGCGTGCGGCGGTGGCACACGGCATTCGATTCTGCGAAGACCACCAGCGCAGCATGGCGCGACACCTCGACGAGAGGCTGGACCGCAGCCTGGTGGGTCAGGATTCGCGAACCAGCCAACGATTCAGAGAGTCCGTCGACCTGTTGCTCGGCCGAAAGCGTCGCTACGAATCAGCGCCCATGCGCTACTTCGTGCCGGGGCTGCCAGCCATCCCGTTCTTCGACCGCTCCCACTTCCCGTGGCTGGAGGCCGTCGAGGCGCAAACCGACCAGATCCGCGCGGAGTTCCTCGCCGTTCTGCAGTCCGACCGTCCCGACATCCAACCTTACATCCAGTACGCCCCCGATCAGCCGATCGCGCAGTGGTCTCAACTCAACCACAACCCGGACTGGAGCGCGTATCACTTGATCCAGAACGGCGTGGTCGTCGAATCAGCCGCTGCGCGCTGCCCCGTGACGATCGCGGCCGTGCAGGCCACGCCTCAGCCCGTTCAAGAAGGGCGCACGCCCGTGGCGATGTTCTCGATGCTGAAGCCGAAGACACGCATCCCGCCGCATGTCGGTGCGAGCAATGCCCGCGTCATCGTGCACTTGCCGCTCATCGTGCCGCCTGGCTGCCGATACCGGGTCGGCAATGACGTCAGGCAGTGGCGGGAAGGTCATGCCTGGGTCTTTGACGACACGATCGAGCACGAAGCCATCAATGACAGCCCACATCTCAGAGCCATCCTGATCTTCGACACCTGGAACCCGCTGCTCTCGCTTGAAGAGCGCGAGATGATCACGGCACTGAACCGCTTCTTGAACGAGTTCTCGGGTGCCGAGAAGCCTACCGGCTACGACGCCTGAGCGGGTGGTATGTCAAGTCGGCTTGGTTGCATGCCGCGGCGCGGCACGGGCGCGCCTAAGCTGATGGAGCAGCTCACTTCGGCGCCAACCGAATCGCCCCATCCAGCCGGATCACCTCGCCATTGAGCATGTCGTTCTCGACGATGTGCTTCACCAGCTTGGCGTAGTCGGCGGGCGTGCCCAGGCGGCTCGGGAAGGGCACGCTGGCGGCGAGCGCGTCCTGCACCTCCTGCGGCATGCCAAAGAGCATGGGCGTGCCGAAGATGCCAGGCGCGATGGTCATGTTGCGGATGCCGTTGCGCGCCAGGTCGCGCGCAATGGGCAGCGTCATGCCAACCACGCCGCCCTTGCTGGCGCTGTAGGCGGCCTGGCCGATCTGGCCGTCGTACGCGGCCACGCTGGCGGTGCTGATGAGCACGCCGCGCTCGCCAGTGGGCTCGGGCTCGTTCTTCGCCATCGCCTCGGCGGCAAGGCGGATCATGTTGAAGCTGCCAATCAGGTTGACGGTGATGGTCTTGGTGAACAGGGCCAGCGCGTGCGCGCCGTCCTTGCCCACGGTCTTGCTGGCCGTGGCGATGCCGGCGCAGTTGATCAAGCCCATCAGCTTGCCCAGCTTCAGCGCCGCCGCCACGGCGGCTTGGCCGTCGGCTTCGGAGCTGACGTCGCACTTCACGAACACGCCGCCGATCTCGGCCGCGACCTTCTCGCCGCGCTCGGCGTTCATGTCGGCCACGACCACCTTGCCGCCACTGGCGGCCAGCAGCCGCGCCGTGCCTTCGCCCAGGCCCGAAGCCGAACCGGTGACGATGAAGACCTTGCCTGCGATGTCCATGGTGCGAAGAAGAAAGTGCGGGTGGAGATGAGAAGCGCCAGGGCCCGCGTCAGGCGCCCAGCGCGCCGAGCACGCGGCCGGTGATCTCGTCAACGCTGCCGGTGCCGACGATGCGCGCATAACGCGGGGCGCCGGCATCACCCTTGGCGGCCCAGTCGGAGTAGTAGGCCACCAGCGGCCGCGTCTGGCTCTGGTAGACCTGCAGCCGCTTGCGCACGGTCTCTTCCTTGTCGTCGTCGCGCTGGATCAGCGGCTCGCCGGTCACGTCGTCCACGCCAGCCACCTTGGGCGGGTTGAACTTCACGTGGTAGGTGCGGCCAGAAGGCAGGTGGGCACGGCGCCCGCTCATGCGCTCGATGATGGCCTCGTCGGGCACGTCGATCTCGATGACGTGGTCGAGCTTCACGCCGGCGGCCTTCATGGCGTCGGCTTGCGGAATGGTGCGCGGGAAGCCGTCGAACAGGAAGCCGGCGGCGCAGTCAGGCTGCGCGATGCGTTCCTTGACGAGGCCGATGATGATCTCGTCGCTCACCAGGCCGCCGGAGTCCATCACCTGCTTGGCCGCCAGACCCAGCGGCGTGCCGGCCTTGACGGCAGCGCGCAGCATGTCGCCGGTGCTGATCTGCGGGATGCCGAAGCGTTGGCAGATGAAGGTGGCTTGCGTGCCCTTGCCGGCGCCCGGTGCTCCCAGGAGGATCAATCTCATCGCGTTCCTCGTTCGATGTTGTCGTGTGGTGGGTCTTGCGCGGCCGCCGTGCGGGCACGCTCACGCAGGCCTTGTCCCCTCGAAACGAGAATATCACGCGGTCCCTCGCGTCAAGCTGACGCGGCAGGGGCTTCGCGGCCCTCGGCAAAGCGCTGGCGCACACGCGCCAGATCGTCGGGCGTGTCGACGCCGGGCAGCGTGGCCTGGGCCGCCACGTGCACGGCGATGCGGTGGCCGTGCCACAGCACGCGCAGCTGTTCCAGAGCCTCGGCCTGTTCAACCGGCGCTGCCGCCAGCTGCGGAAAGCCCCGCAGGAAGCCAGCGCGATAAGCGTACAGACCCACGTGCCGCAAGGGCAAGGGATGCCTCGGCGGCGCGCCGCCGCCGTCGCGCCACCAGGGCAGCGGCGCGCGGCTGAAGTACAGCGCCCGCGAGGCCGCGTCGAGCACGACCTTCACGACGTTCGGATTGGTGAACTCGGTGTCGTCGGCCAGCGCGTGCGCGGCCGTGCTCATGACGCAATCGCCGCGCTCGGCCAGCAGCGTGGCCACGGCCTGCACCAGTGCGGGGTCGATCAGCGGCTCGTCGCCCTGGACATTGACGACGACATCGTCGCCGTGCAGGCCCAGCAGCTCGCAGGCCTCGGCAAGGCGATCGCTGCCGCTGGCGTGGTCGACGCGCGTGAGCAGCGCGCGCACGCCGTGGGCAGCGCAGGCATCGGCGATCTCGGTGTCGTCACAGGCCACGACGATGGCCTTGGCGCCCGCGAGGCCGGCCACGCGCTCGGCCACGCGCACGACCATCGGCTTGCCGGCGATGTCGGCCAGCGGCTTGCGCGGCAGGCGGGTGCTCGCCAGCCGGGCCGGTATCAGCACCGTGAAGCCTGTCTCCGCAGGCGCGCTCACGTCGACGACGCGGCTTCGGTGGGCTCCGGCGCGGGGCCGTCGAGCGACTGCGCCTCGTGCTCCAGCATGACCGGAATGCC
This sequence comes from Rubrivivax sp., assembly GCA_020248945.1. Classification (GTDB taxonomy): domain Bacteria; phylum Pseudomonadota; class Gammaproteobacteria; order Burkholderiales; family Burkholderiaceae_C; genus Rubrivivax. The sequence continues at coordinate 30,729 of JADCGQ010000031.1, read as the reverse complement.
GTCGCGGATGGGAAACGCCAGCCGGTCGGCCGGGCAGGCCAGGTCCAGCGGGCGCTGCTCGGCGTCGCGCCGCAGCTGCAGCGGCCCTTTGCACACGGGGCAGACGAGCAGTTCGATGAGGCGGTGGTCCAGGCTCATGGTGTTCGGGGTGTCGGGTTCGGGACATCGCCGAACAGCTGCCGGTGCAACTGGTCGAGCAAGGCCTCAGGCAGCACCAAGTCTAGCGGCAGCACCCACACGCGCCGTGCCGCGGTGCGGGAGGGGTCGAGCTTGACGGCGTCCTTCTCCGTCACCAGCACGTCCGGGCCTTGCGCGGACCAGGGCAGGGTGGCGAAGTCGAAGTGGTCGGGCAAGGGCAGGGCCTCGATCTGCAAGCCGGCCTGGCGCAGCATGCCGAAGAACTTCTCGGGTGCCGCCAGCCCGGCCGCGGCCAGCAAGGGCTGGCCACGGAGCGTGGCCAGCGCCTGAGCCGCGCGCGAATCGCCGGCATGCCAGGCGGCCAGCGGCCAGGCCAGCGACAAGGCCCGCTGCGCCAGCGCGCCGGGCAGCGGTGTGCTGGCCACACTGGCGGTGTAGAGGATGTGCCGCATCGGCGACACCCGCGTGGGCAGCGGCTCGCGCAGCGGCCCGGCAGGCAGCAGCAGGCCGTTGCCGACGCCGCGTTCGTCGAACACCACGAGCTCGGCGTCACGGTGCAGCGCCAGATGCTGCAGGCCGTCGTCGGCCACGATCACGTCGACGGCCGGATCGCTGCGCAGCAGCGCCAGTGCTGTCGCGCGGCGGTCGCGTCCCACGAACACCGGCACCTGGGTGCGCCGGGCCAGCAGCAGAGGTTCGTCACCCAGCTCGCCTGCGTCGGCAAAGCCATGCCGGGCCGACACCGAGCACGGCTCGCTGCCGCGGCGCCCGTGGCCGCGCGACACGATGCCGGGCCGATGGCCGCGCGCCTGCAAGGCCTGCACGACGGCGATCACGGTGGGTGTCTTGCCGGCGCCACCCACGATGAGGTTGCCCACCACCAGCACCGGCACGGGCAGGCGCTGCGGCAGCGCGCTGCGCGCCTGCCGCCGCCGCCAGGCCATGCCATACAGCGCCGCCAGCGGCCTGAGCAGCGTCGCCTGCCACCCGGGTTGTGGCGCCCACCAGATGCGCGCGAAGAAGGCCTCCAGCGCGCCGCGCAGGGCCGGTGGGGCGTTCAAGCCGCGCGGTGCTCAGCGCGGCGCGACGCCCGCGCCCTGCGCCGCGAAGGTCAGGCGCGACAGGCCGGCGCGCCGGGCGGCGTCGAGCACGTTGACGACGGTCTGGTGCGCCGCCAGCGCATCGGCCGAGACGATGACCACGGTGTCCTCGCGGCCGCCAGCGGCGGCCACCAGGGCCGCGGTGAGCTGCTCGACGCTGCGGCCATCGATCGCGCGGCGGTTGACGGCGTAGCGGCCGTCGGCAGCCACGGCCACCACGATCTCGGCCGGCCGTTCGCGCAGCTTCTCGGCATCGGCCGCCGGCAGGTTGATCTGCAGTTCGGTGAAGCGCGAGTAGGTGGTGGACAGCATCAAGAAGATCAGCACCACCAGCAGCACGTCGATGAACGGGATCAGGTTGATCTCGGGTTCATCGAGGCGGCGGCGACCGAACTTCATGCGGGTGGGCTTGCCGTGCTCAGATCTTGACGGCGAAGCGCATCAGGTGCGGCACCAGCCGTTCGGCGGCGAGTTCCATGATCAGCTCGTACTCCTCGACACGGCGCCTGAAGTAGCGGTAGACCATCAGTGCGGGAATCGCCACGATCAGCCCGAAGGCGGTGTTGTACAGCGCGATCGAGATGCCGTGCGCCAGCTGCTGCGGGTTGCCGCTGGCGCCGGCGGTGGGCGCCTGCGAGCCGAAGATCTCGATCATGCCGATCACCGTGCCCAGCAGGCCCAGCAAGGGCGCCGCCGAGGCGATGGTGCCGAGCGTGTTGAGGTAGCGCTCCAGGCCCTGCACGGCGGTGCGGCCGGCGTTTTCGATCTGCTGGCGCAGAGCCGGTTCGGTGATGCGCGGCTCGGCGATCACGCCACGCAGGCCGGCGGCCAGCACGCGGCCGAGCACCGAGTTGTCGGCCAGCTTGTTGACGACCTCGGCCGAGGGCAGGCTGGCCCGCGTGACGCCGATGACCTCGTCGATGAGCTTGGGCGGTGCCACCTGCGACGGACGCAGCGTGTAGAAGCGCTCGATGACGAGAGCGAGCGCCACGATGGAGCACAGGATCAGCGGCCAGATCGGCCAACCAGCGGCTTGTATGATCGACAGCAAGGGTTTCTCGTCTCTCGCGCAGCTCGTCGGGGGTGTCGGGGCCCGCGCCTCGGCGCCGACCCTCGGGTCATTATGGCCGATGGTTGCGGCCCTTCCGAAGCAGCCATGTCCGGCTGCAGGCCAGGCCCGGCGGTGCCCCGCCGCAGGTTCGTCGTCGCGAACTGTCCCCGCAATCTGTGGACAACCATGTGGGCAACTTCTGGGCGTCTTGCGCAAGTGGGCGTCGCCACATGCCGCGGCTGAGTTTGCTGCATTTTTCAGCGCCGATTTATCGATGCACATCAAGCACTTGCCACTGCATGACAAGCCGGTGACGACTCGGCGACACACGCCAGCCCTCCGGTCGCCCGTTGTGGACTTCAGGCGCATTGCCGATGCTTGACACCCCGATTCCGAGCCGCGCGCCCTGGGGCGTGGCGGCCCTGCTGGTGGCCACCGCCGACGCGCTGGCCGCCCGCTTTGGTGCCGTGGCGGTGCGCGGCGAACTCTCGGGGTTCACGCGCGCCTCGAGCGGCCACTGCTATTTCTCGCTGAAGGATGCCGACGGTGCGCCGGCGCTGCTGCGCTGCGCGATGTTCCGCCGCGCCGCCACGCTGCTGGACTTCGCGCCCGGCGACGGCCACCAGGTCGAGTTGCGCGGACGCCTGGGCGTGTACGAGTCGCGCGGCGAGTTGCAGATGGTGGTGGAGTCGATGCGGCGCGTCGGCGAAGGCGCGCTGTACGAGGAGTTCCTGCGCCGCCGCGCCCGGCTGGCGGCCGAAGGGCTGTTCGAGGCGTCACGCAAGCGCCCCTTGCCAAGCTTTCCGCAAGCGCTGGGCATCGTCACCTCGCTCGGGGCCGCCGCCTTGCACGACGTGCTGAGCGCGCTGCAGCGGCGGGCGCCGCATCTGCGCGTGGTGGTCTATCCGTCGCCGGTGCAGGGCGCCGAGGCGCCGGCGCAACTGATCGCGGCCCTGGCCACGGCCGGGCGCCGGGCCGAGGTCGACGTGCTGCTGCTGGTGCGCGGCGGCGGTTCGCTCGAAGACCTGTGGTCGTTCAACGACGAGCGCCTCGTGCGCGCCATCGCGGCCTGCCCCTTGCCCGTGGTCTGCGGTGTTGGCCACGAGACCGACGTGACCCTGGCCGATCTCGTGGCCGACCTGCGTGCCCCCACGCCGACGGCGGCCGCGGAGCTGGCGGCGCCGGCGCTGAGCGAGCTGCAGGGTCTCGTCATGGCGCGGGCCGAGCGCGCCCAGCGGGCCACCGAACGGCTGCTGCAGCGCCAGGCCCAGCGCGTCGATGCGCTGGCGCTTCGGCTGGGCAACCCGGCCCGCGCGCTGGCCGCGCAGCGCGAGGCACTCGAGGTGCGCCTGCAGCGGCTGGCCCGCGCACCGCTGCTCACACTGCAGGCGCGGCAGGACGCCTTGCGCCGCCGCGCCGACCACATGCTGCAGGCCCTGCGCGCGCGGCTGCACACCGAGCCGTTGCGCCTGGCGGCCGCCGAGGCGCGCCTGCAGGCGCACGATCCGGCGCGGGTGCTCAAGCGCGGCTACGCCTGGGTGCAGTCGCTCGATGGCCGGCCGGTGGTGTCGGTGGCCGGGCTGCGCGCCGGGCAGGCCGTGCGTGCCACCTGGGCCGACGGCAGCGCCGAGGCCGAGCTGCTGCGCATCGAGCCCCTGCCGCGAGATCGCCCTGCAGGCGCTGCCTACAATCGCGCCCCGAAGAACGACCCCACCCACTCCGAGGATTGACCGCCATGGAACACACCCTGCCGCCGCTGCCCTATGCCATCGACGCCCTGGCCCCGCACTACAGCAAGGAAACGCTGGAGTTCCACCACGGCAAGCACCACAACGCCTACGTGGTGAACCTGAACAACCTGCAGAAGGGCACCGAGTTCGAGGCGATGGCGCTCGAGGACATCGTCAAGAAGAGCGCCGGTGGCGTCTACAACAACGCCGCGCAGATCTGGAACCACACCTTCTTCTGGAACTGCATGAAGCCCGCTGGCGGTGGCGAGCCCACCGGCGCGCTGGCCGCGGCCATCAACGCCAAGTGGGGCAGCTACGCGGCCTTCCGCGAGGCCTTCGTCAAGAGCGCCGTCGGCAACTTCGGCAGCGGCTGGACCTGGCTGGTGAAGAAGGCCGACGGCAGCGTCGACATCGTCAACATGGGCGCCGCCGGCACCCCGCTGACCACCGGCGACACCGCGCTGCTGACGGTCGATGTGTGGGAGCACGCTTACTACATCGACTACCGCAACATGCGCCCCAAGTTCGTCGAGACCTTCCTCGACAAGCTCGTGAACTGGGAATTCGCGCAGAAGAACTTCGGCTGACACCCGACGCACGCCGGCAGCGATGCGCGTCCTGCTCGTCGAGGACGACCATGCACTGATCGTCGGCGTGCGGCACGCGCTGCAGGCCGAGGGCTGGCGCGTCGACGTGCTCTCGTGCGGCGAGCAGGCCGCCCATGCCGGGCTCAGCGGCGAACACGACGTGGCGGTGCTCGACCTCGGCCTGCCGCGCCGTGACGGCATGGACGTGCTGCGCCACTGGCGCAGCCGTGGGGCCCGCTTCCCGGTATTGATGCTGACCGCGCGCGACCAGCTCGCCGACCGCGTGGCCGGGCTCGATGCCGGCGCCGACGACTACCTCGTCAAGCCGTTCGACCTGCCCGAGCTTCTGGCGCGCCTGCGCGCGCTGGGCCGGCGTGCCGCTGGCCGCGCCGAGAACATGCTGCTGCTCGGCGAACTGGTGCTGCACGTGAATGACCGCGAGCTGCGCCACCGCGGCGAGCGCGTGGCGCTGTCGCCGCGTGAACTGGCGCTGACCGAGCTGCTGATGGGCAAGGCCGGCCGCGTGGTGCCGAAGGACCAGATCGTGGCCCGGCTGTCGAGCTGGGAAAGCGACTTCAGCGAGAACTCGGTCGAGGTCTACGTGCACCGGTTGCGCAAGCGCTTCGCCGAGCTCGGCGTCGTCATCCGCACCGTGCGCGGCTTCGGCTACGTGATGGAGGCGGCCGACCCCGCGCCACCATGAGGGGCACGCCCGCCGCGCCGCCCAGCCTGACGCGGCGGCTGCTGGTGCCGCTGGCATGGACCTGGCTCATCGGCCTGGCCTCCGCCGCGGTGGGTGCGTTCTATCTCGCCCACGACGCCGCACAGCGCGCCTTCGACCGGTCGTTGCGCGACGAAGCCTCGGCCCTGGCCGCGCGCGTGACCTGGTCCGACCGCGGCCCGCTGCTGGACGTGAGCCGTCAGACGCTGGAGCTGCTCACCTGGGACAGCGAGGACCGCAACGGCTTCGTGATGGTCGACATCGAAGGCACGCCGCTGGCCGGCGACGGCACCGTGCCGGCGCCCCGGTTCGACCCGGCCAGCCTGCAGCAGCCGCTGTTGTTCGATGCCCGCTACCAGGGCGAGCCGGTGCGTGGCGCGGTGTTTTCGGTGACCAGCCCGATGATCGACCGCACGGTGTCCATCGTCGTCGTCGAGACGACGGCCAAGCGCGCGGCCCTGGTGCGCGATGTGCAGCTGGCCATCGTCGCGCCTACGGTGGCGCTGGGTCTCGTCACCTTTGCCTTGCTCGGCTGGGGCGTCAACCGCGGCTTGAAGCCGCTGACGCGCCTGAGCGGTGAGATCGGCCTGCGCGAGCTGCACGACTGGCGGCCGCTGCCGCTGCAGCGCGTGCCGGCCGAGGCGCTGCCTATGGTGGAGCGCATCAACGACCTCATGCTCGACGTGCAGCACTCGGTGGCGCTGCAGCGCCGCTTCGTGGCCGATGCCGCGCATCAGCTGCGCACGCCGGTGGCCGGCATCCGCGTGCTGGCGCAGGAATTGGAGCGTGAGCTGCAGCGCGCCGGCATCACGCCGGGCCAGCCGTTGCTGGCGGAGCTGCAGGCGTCGACGCAGCGGCTGTCACGGTTGATCGGCCAGCTGCTCAGCCTGGCCGGCTCGGAAACCGCGCTCACGATGCAGGGCGAGCAGGCGCCGATGGATGTGGTGCCGCTGGTGCGCGAGGCCACCGAGCCGCTGGTGCTGCAGGGCCTGCGCCAGGGCCGCCACATCGAGCTCGAGGCGCCCGATCAGCCGGTGGTCGCCCTGGCGCACCCAATCTGGCTCGGCGAGGTCGTCGCCAATCTGCTCGACAACGCGCAGCGCTACGGCGGCGAGCACATCTGGCTGCGCATCAGGCCGCTGGCGGGCGGCGGCGCCGAGCTGGTGGTCGAGGACGACGGACCGGGCGTGCGGCCCGACGAACTGCCGCACTTGTTCGAGCCCTTCTGGCGCGGCGAAAGGGCCGACCTGCGCAGCGACGGCGGTACCGGCCTGGGGCTGGCCATCGCCAGCGAGATCGTGGCCCGCCTCGGCGGCACGCTGGAGGCGGCGACCCGGCCCGAGGTAGATGGCATGCGCTTCACGGTGCGCCTGGCCGCCCGCACCCGTTCGGGCTGAGCCTGTCGAAGCCCGCCCATACCCGTTCGGGCTGAGCCTGTCGAAGCCCTCGCGACGGTGCTCAGCGCCGAAAGGGCTTGCCGCTGATCTTCGCCCCCGGCTTGATGCCCCGCTTGGCAAACCAGCCAAGATTCATCTCGAGCGCAAAACGCACCGGCTGCGCCGAGCAGTGCGACTTCTCCGAGCGCGGCTCCATGTCGGCGGTGTTGACGATGGTGCCGTCGTCGGCGATGAAGGCGATGGTCAGCGGCACCAGCGTGTTGCGCATCCAGAAGCAGCGCACGCCGGCGTCGTCATTGACGAACAGCATGCCCTCGTTGGTGCCCATGCGGGTGCGGAACATCATGCCGGTGGCCTGCTGCTCGGGCGTCACGGCCAGTTCGGCCTGCACGACATGGATGCCGATGGTGAGCGGCGTCGTCGGCAGCTTGGGCTGCGGCCCGCTCTGCGCCTGGGCCCCGAGGCTCACGAGGCCGACGAAACCCACGAGGGCGAGAACGGCAAGGCGCTTGATCGAAGTCATGTCGGCTCTGAAGACGGACGGCTAGATTATGGTGTGAGCCCCGCTGCCCCACCCTTGGCCCCGCCCTCGACCGAAGGCGCGGCGGCGCCCGACATCGTCGACGACCCGCTGGAGTTCGGCCGCTTCACGCGCTGGGTCAGCGGCCCGGCGGGTGAGCGCCGCGCCGAGAGCTCGCTGCAGCTCGCCGGCATGCATTGCGCGGCCTGCGCCGGCATCATCGAGCAGGCCCTGACGCGAGTCGACGGCGTGGCCGCGGCACAGGTCAGCGCTGCCAGCGAGCGCGCCAGCGTCACCTGGGACCCCGAGCGCACGCGGCCCTCGGCCCTGATCGCCGCCGTGCGCCGCGCCGGCTACGACGCCGTGCCCGACGCCGCCGCCCCGGCCCGCGAGATGCGCCGCCGCGAGCAGCGCCAGGCCTTGTGGCGCCTGTTCGTTGCGGGCTTCTGCGGCATGCAGGTGATGATGTTCGCCACGCCCAGCTACGTGGCCGGCCCGGGCGATCTCACCGACGAGATGCGGCAGCTGCTCAACTGGGGCAGCTGGATCCTCACGCTGCCGGTGATGGCCTTTTCCGCCACGCCGTTTTTCGCCGGCGCGTGGCGCTCGGTGCGCGCGGTGCTCGCCAGCCCCGATCGCCTGTTCGACGCGCGCGCCATCGGCATGGACGTTCCGGTGGCGCTGGGCCTGCTCATCACCTTCATCGCCAGCACCGGCGCCACCTTCGACCCCGCCGGGCCGTTCGGGCATGAGGTCTTCTTCGACTCGCTGACGATGTTCGTGAGCTTCCTGCTCGGTGCCCGCTGGATCGAGCTGAAGGCCCGCGCGCGTGCCGCCGAGCAGCTCGAGCGTGCGATGGCGCGCCTGCCCGAGACCGCCTGGCGCGTGGGCGCCGACGGCAGCGTCACGGCTGTCAGCACGATGCGGCTGCACGCCGGCGACACGGTGCGCGTGCCCCTGGGGCAGGCGTTCCCGGCCGACGGCGTGGTGAGCGAGGGCCACACGCGGGCCGACGAGTCGCTGCTCACGGGCGAGTCCGCGCCGGTCGACAAGGCTCCCGGCAGCGCCGTGGTCGCGGGCAGCCTGAACATGGGTGCGCCCGTGCTGGTGCGGGTGGAAAGCATCGGCGGCGATACGCGGCTGGAGCGCATCGTCTCGATGATGAAGAGCGCGCTGGCCCAGCGCCCCGCTGCGGCGCGCCTGGCCGATCTCTGGGCCCCGCCGTTCCTGTGGACGGTGCTGCTGCTCGCGGCCGGTGGTGCTGCAGCCTGGAGCGTGATCGACCCCTCGCGGGCGGTGTGGGTGGCCGTGTCGGTGCTCATCGTCACCTGCCCGTGTGCCTTGTCGCTGGCTGCACCGGCCACGCTGGTGGCCGCGGCGCGGGGCATGGCCCGCGAAGGCGTGCTGCTGCAGCGACTCGACGCCATCGAGGTGCTGGCGCGTGCACGGCAGGTGGTGTTCGACAAGACCGGCACGCTCACCGAAGACCGGCCGACGCTGGCTGCCGTTCGCGTGCAAGCCGCGGCGAGCGAGTTCTGGCCGAACGTCGGCGCTGGCGAGCATCTCGATGCCGCCGTGCTGCAGCGGGCGGCCGAACTGGCGGCATGGTCGCAGCATCCGTTGTCTCAGGCTCTGGTGGTTGCGGCTTCGGCCGCCCAGGGCCACGGCACGAAATCAGCGGCCTGGTCCGAGGTGCACGAACAAGCCGGCGCCGGCGTCGAGGCGCGTGACGCGCAGGGCCGCCACTGGCGCCTGGGATCGGCCGCCTGGGTGGCTGGCTCGAGCGACCGCGACAGCGCGTTCGTGGTGCTGGCCTGTGAGGGCGTCGTGCTGGCCGAGTTCGAGCTCGAGGAAGCCCTGCGCGAAGGCGCCCGCGAGGCCGTCGCCGAACTGCACGCCGCCGGCGTGGGGGTGACGCTGCTCAGCGGTGACCGTGCCGCGCGCGCACAGGCGCTGGCGGCGCGGCTGGGCATCGAACGGGTGCACGCCGAGGCCACGCCCGAGGCCAAGCTGGCCCTGCTCACGGCGCTGCAAGCGTCCTCGGGCCCGGTGGTGATGGTGGGCGACGGCGTCAACGACGCGCCCGTGCTTGCGCGCGCCGACGCGTCGCTGGCCATGGGGCAGGGCGCCCTGGTGGCGCGCGCGCAGGCCGATGCGGTGGTGACGTCGAGCCGCCTGTCCGACTTCGTCCAGGCGCGCCGTCGTGCGCTGCGCGCGATGGCGCTGGTGCGCCAGAACTTCATCCTCTCGGCCGTCTACAACGCCACCTGCATTCCGCTGGCGCTGATCGGCTGGCTGCCGCCCTGGGCCGCCGGCCTGGGCATGGCGACGAGCTCGCTCGTCGTCATCCTCAACGCGCAGCGCGCGGCGCGCTGACGAGTCGCTGCAAGCGCACGCGCCATGGAAAGCCTCTACATCCTGATCCCGCTGTCGGCGCTGTTGGTGCTGCTGATCATCGGCATCTTCGGCTGGGCGCTGAGCCGCGGCCAGTTCGATGACCTCGAGCGCGAAGGTGAACGGATCCTGACAGATGAAGCCGGGCCGGTTGATGCCGGTCAAGCCCGACGCGAGGACTGACCGAAAGAATCCTCCAACGGCTGCAGGTGGTTGCAGCCGGGATCCGAGGAGTCCGTTCGATGTCAACAACAAGCGCTGTCCAGTCCGCAAAGGCACCCGGGCAGGCCGTCTATGCCGACACGGTGGTGAGGCTGTTCGCCCTGGCCGCCATCCTGTGGGGCGTGGTCGGCATGCTGGTCGGGGTGATCATTGCCGCCCAGCTGGCCTGGCCCGAGCTCAACATGGGCATACCGTGGCTCAGCTACGGCCGCCTGCGGCCCCTGCACACCAACGCGGTGATCTTCGCGTTCGGCGGCTGTGCCCTGTTCGCCACCAGCTACCACGTCGTGCAGCGCACGGGCCAGACGCGCCTATTCGCACCCGGCCTGGCCCTGTTCACCTTCGTCGGCTGGCAGCTGGTGATCCTGGCCGCAGCGATCACGCTGCCGCTGGGCTACACGCAGGGCAAGGAATACGCCGAGCTCGAGTGGCCGATCGACATCCTGATCGCCGTCGTGTGGGTGAGCTACGCGATCGTGTTCTTCGGCACCATCGGCACGCGCAAGGTGCGCCACATCTACGTGGCCAACTGGTTCTTCGGCGCATTCATCCTGGCGGTGGCGCTGCTGCACATCGTCAACAACATCTCCATGCCCTGGGGCCTGCTGAAGAGCTACAGCGTCTACGCCGGCGTGCAGGACGCGATGATCCAGTGGTGGTACGGCCACAACGCGGTGGGCTTCTTCCTCACCGCGGGCTTCCTGGGGATGATGTACTACTACATCCCCAAGCAGGCCGAGCGCCCGGTGTACAGCTACCGGTTGAGCATCGTCCACTTCTGGGCGCTGATCTTCACGTACATGTGGGCCGGCCCGCACCACCTGCACTACACCGCGCTGCCCGACTGGGCGCAGAGCATCGGCATGGTCTTCAGCCTCGTGCTGCTGGCGCCGAGCTGGGGCGGCATGATCAACGGCATCATGACCCTCAGCGGGGCCTGGCACAAGCTGCGTGACGACCCGATCCTGAAGTTCCTCATCGTGAGCCTGTCGTTCTACGGCATGAGCACCTTCGAGGGGCCGATGATGTCGATCAAGACGGTGAACGCGCTCAGCCACTACACCGACTGGACCGTGGGCCACGTGCACAGCGGTGCGCTCGGCTGGGTCGGCCTGATCAGCATGGGCTCGCTGTACTACCTGATCCCGCGCATGTACGGCCGCACCACGATGCACAGCGTGAAGGCCATCGAGTGGCACTTCTGGATCGCCACCATCGGCATCGTGCTGTACATCGCCGCGATGTGGATCGCCGGCGTGATGCAGGGCCTGATGTGGCGCGCCGTCAACCCCGATGGCACCTTGGTCTACACCTTCGTCGAGAGCGTGAAGGCGACCTATCCGTACTACGTGGTCCGGCTGCTCGGCGGCGTCCTGTACCTGGGCGGCATGCTGATCATGGCCTGGAACGTGGTGATGACGGTCCGCGGCGGCCGCGCCGAGGATGCCCGCATCCCGGCCCCCGTGCTGGCCCACGCCTGAACCTCAGGAGAAGCACACCATGGCACAAAACCACAAGCCCACCGGTCACGAGAAGATCGAGACCAGCAACTTCCTGATGATCGTGCTGATCCTGCTGGCGGTGGCCGTCGGCGGCCTCGTCGAGATCGTGCCGCTGTTCTTCCAGCGCAGCACGACGCAGCCGGTGGAAGGCCTCAAGCCCTACACCGCGCTGCAGCTGGCCGGCCGCGACGTCTACATCCGCGAGGGTTGCTACAACTGCCACTCGCAGATGGTGCGGCCGTTCCGCGCCGAGGCCCTGCGCTACGGGCCGCACTCGGTGGCCGGTGAGTTCGTCTACGACTACACCTTCCAGTGGGGCAGCAAGCGCACCGGCCCCGACCTGCACCGCGTGGGCGGCAAGTACAGCGACGAATGGCACCGCGCGCACCTGATCAACCCGCGCGACCTGGTGCCCGAGTCCAACATGCCGGCCTACCCGTGGCTCGAGACCGGCGCGGTCGACGCCGCCGGCATGCCGGGCCGCATGAAGGCGCTGCAGCGGGTGGGCGTGCCCTACACCGAAGCCGAGATCGCCGCCGCGACCGAGCAGGTGAAGGGCAAGACCGAGATGGAAGCCCTGATCGCCTACCTGCAGGTGCTCGGCACCGCGCGCAAGTGAGCGAAGGAGAACACCGATGGACGTGAACACCCTTCGCATCGCCGTCACGGTGGCCGGCCTGGCGCTGTTCCTGGCGCTGGTGGTGCACACCTGGAGCCGCCGGCGGCAGGCCGACCACGAAGCCGCAGCCCTGCTGCCCTTCGCCGAAGACGACGCACCGGCCGCTGCGGCCGGTGCCAATGACAACCAAGGAGTAAAGCCGTGAGCGACTTTCTGCACAGCGGCTGGGCGCTGTTCGTGGCCGTGGTGACCGCGTTGTCACTGGTGGCCTGCCTCGTGCTGCTGGCCATCGCGGCCAAGCGGCAGGTGATGTCCGACGACAACACCACCGGCCACGTCTGGGACGAAGACCTGAAGGAGATGAACAACCCGCTGCCGCGCTGGTGGATGGGCCTGTTCGTCATCACCGTGGTGTTCGCGGCCGTGTACCTGGCGTTCTATCCGGGCATGGGCAGCGCGCCGGGCTTGCTGAAGTGGTCGAGCGTCGGCCAGTACGAGGCCGAGCAGGAGAAGGCCCGCGCCGCCATGGCGCCGGTGTACGCCCAGTACGCCACCATGACCGCCGAGCAACTGGCGGCCGACGAAAAGGCCATGGGCATCGGCCAGCGCCTGTACCTGAACAACTGCGCGCAGTGCCACGGCTCCGACGCGCGCGGCTCAAAGGGCTTCCCGAACCTGGCCGACACCGACTGGCTGGGCGGCGACAGCATCGACTACGTCAAGAAGGTGGTGGCCGAAGGGCGCGTGGGCGTGATGCCGCCGATGGCGGCTGCCGTGGGCACCACCGAGGACGTGAAGAACCTCGCCAACTACGTGCTCAGCCTGTCGGGCAGCGCGCACAACGACCTCGCGGCGCAACTGGGCAAGCCGAAGTTCGCCACCTGCGCGGCCTGCCACGGGCCCGAAGGCAAGGGCAACATGGCGCTGGGTGCGCCTAACCTGACCGACAAGATCTGGCTGCACGGCTGGGGCGAGCAGGCCATCATCAAGGCCGTGACGCAGGGCATCAACAACCCGATGCCGGCGCAGGGCCGGTTGCTCACCGCCGAGCAGGTGCATGTGCTCTCGGGCTACGTGCTGAGCCTGTCCAAGGGCGCCAAGGTCGCGGCGGCCAACTGAGCGTGCCGAGAACCCGCCGCCACCCCTGATGAACGACAGCAGCAGCCCGGCAGCCGCGGCCACCGGCCCGGACGCCGACGACGCGGCTGTCCGCATCGTCAGCCTGTACCAGAAGCAGAAGAAGATCTACGCCCGCGCGGTGAGCGGCTGGTTTGCCGGCTGGCGCTGGGCGCTGGTGTGGATCACGCAACTGGTCTTCTACGGCTTGCCGTGGCTGGAGTGGAACGCGCGCCAGGCGGTGCTGTTCGATCTGGAAGCGCGGCGCTTCTACATCTTCGGCCTCGTGCTGTACCCGCAGGACTTCATCTTCCTGACGGGGCTGCTCATCATTTCGGCCTACGCGCTGTTCCTGTTCACGACGGTGGCCGGCCGGCTGTGGTGCGGCTATGCCTGCCCGCAGACGGTGTACACCGAGATCTTCATGTGGGTGGAGAAGCGCTTCGAAGGCGACCGGGCGCAGCGCATGAAGCTCGACGCCGCGCCCTGGGGCGTGCAGAAGCTGATGCGCAAGGGCGGCAAGCAGGCGGCGTGGATCGCCCTCGGCCTGTGGACCGGCTTCACCTTCGTCGGCTACTTCACGCCGATCCACACCCTGGCGCTGAAGGTGCTGTCCCTGGGCTTGGGGCCGTGGGAGACCTTCTGGACGCTGTTCTACGGCTTCGCCACCTACGGCAACGCCGGCTACATGCGCGAGCAGGTGTGCAAGTACATGTGCCCCTACGCACGCTTTCAGAGCGCGATGTTCGACCCCGACACGCTCATCATCACCTACGACGCCGCCCGCGGCGACCCGCGGGGCCAGAACAGCAAGCGCAACAAGAAGGACGGCCTCAAGCCCGAAGGCCTGGGCGACTGCATCGACTGCGGCCTGTGCGTGCAGGTGTGCCCCACGGGCATCGACATCCGCAACGGCCTGCAGTACGAGTGCATCGGCTGCGCGGCCTGCATCGACGTCTGCGACGGCGTGATGGACAAGATGAACTACCCCCGGGGTCTCGTGCGCTACGACACCGAGCGCGGCATGGCCGAGCACAGCGCGCGCGCCACCTTGTGGAAGCGCGTGATGCGGCCGCGCGTGCTGGGGTACACGGCCGTGCTCGGGCTCATCTGCACGGCGCTGCTGGTGGCGCTGTTGCTGCGCTCGCCGTTCAAGGTGGACGTGGTGCGCGACCGTGGCACGCTCGGGCGGGTGGTCGACGACGGCTGGGTGGAAAACGTCTACCGCCTGCAGATCATGAACGCGACCGAAAACTCACAGACCTACATCGTCACGGCCGAAGGCTTGAGCGGCTTGCTGCTCGACCGCCGCGAGCCGCTGACGCTGGCCCCGGCCGAGGCGCGCTGGATCGCCGTGGCCGCCCGTGTGCCACCCGAGGTGGCCACCAACGCCGGCAGCGGCGCCCATCCGCTGCGCTTCCTGGTGACGCTGCAGACGCCCGAGGGCACCGCGGCACACCGGGTCGTCGAGAAAGCCACTTTCCTGGTGCCGCGTTGACGCCGGCTCCCGCCCCTGAACGGAGACTCCCATGAGCGACGAAGCCTCTCCCCCCTGGTACAAGCTGCCCATCGTCTGGATGGTCATCGGCGGGCCTGCCGCCGTGGTGGTGGCGGGCTTTGCCACGCTGGCCATCGCGATCGCCAACCCCGACCCCTTGACGAACCTGCCCAAGGCCAAGAACAGCGCCGATCTGCCGGCCGTGCAGGGCCGCAACCACGCGGCCACGCCGCAGCCCTGAAGCGGGCAGCCCCGGAGCCCGATCCATGAAGCGCATCGCTCGCCGCTCAGCAGCCATCCTGTGGCCGGCCTTCCTGGTGGCGGCAGTGCTGGAGATCCTGGTGTTCGCGTTCGTCGACCCGTTGACGCTGCACACGGCGTCCGGGCAAGCCCTCGCGCTGTCGAGCAGCGCCGTCTACTCGATCGCGTTTTTCGTGTTCTGGGCCTGCATCAGCACGGCCTGCGCGCTGACGGTGCTGCTGGAGCGCAGCGCCGAGGATCTCAACGAGGGCGCCACACCGGGCTGAGGGCCGATCGTGCGGCCTCGCGGCCGCGCGGCTCAGCAGGGCGAGCCGTTGACCAGGCGCTGCAGCGCGTCGGGGTCGAGCACCTCGATCTGCCGCTGCTTGACGGTAAGGATGCCTTCGTCCTGGAAGCGGCTGAAGGCGCGGCTCACGGTCTCGAGCTTCAGGCCCAGGTAGCTGCCGATCTCCTCGCGCGTCATGCGCAGGATCAGTGAGCTCGACGAGAAGCCGCGTGTGCGCAGCCGCTGCGTCAGGTTCAGCAGGAAGGCCGCCAGCCGTTCTTCGGCCCGCATGCTGCCCAGCAGCAGCATCACGCCGTGGTCGCGCACGATCTCGCGGCTCATGATCTTGTGGAAGTGGCGCTGCAGATCCGACAGCTCGCGCGAGAGTTCCTCGAGCTGGTGGAAGGGGATGATGCAGACCTGCGAGTCTTCGAGCGCCAGTGCATCGCAGGTGTGGCGGTCGGTGCCGATGCCGTCGAGGCCGAGCAGTTCGCCGGCCATCTGGAAGCCGGTCACCTGGTCGCGGCCGTCTTCGGAGGACACGCAGGTCTTGAAGAACCCGGTGCGCACGGCGTAGAGGGCGGTGAAGGCGTCGCCGACGTGGAACAGCGCCTCGCCGCGGGGCACCGTGCGGCGGGTGGCCACGATGTCGTCGAGCCGCTCGAGCTGTTGGTTCGACATGCCCACGGGCAGGCAAAGCTCACGCAGGTTGCAACTGGAACAGGCAACCTTGAACGGCTCAAGGCGGAGAGTCGAGGGGGTGGACTGCATGGGACACGGCTCCTGCGCCAGAGTATCGCCGAATCTCCAGGTGGCCCCGAATGGCCACTTCAAGACAGGCCGTTGAGTTAAGTCAAGCGGGGGTTGGAGGGGCTGCTGCACATTGCAGCGCATGTCTACTGTCGACACCCCCTCCGCAGCCCAACCGGCGGCCATCAGCCTCAGCGATGAACAGCTGGCCAAGCTCGACGTACCTGGCCCGCGCTACACCTCCTACCCCACGGCCGACCGCTTCGTCGAGGCCTTCGGCGCCGACCAGTACCGCCAGGCCCTGCGCCAGCGCGCCATGGGCGCGCGCGTCGGTGGCGCGCCGCCCTTGTCGCTGTACGTGCACATCCCGTTCTGCGACTCGGTGTGCTACTACTGCGCCTGCAACAAGATCATCACCAAGCACAAGAGCCGGGGTGCCGAGTACCTGCACTGGCTCGAGCGCGAGGTCGAGCTGCACCGGGCCGAGCTCGGCAGCGCGCAGCCGGTGTCGCAGCTGCACCTGGGTGGGGGTTCGCCGACCTTCCTGTCCGACGACGAACTCGCCAGCCTGATGACGATGCTGCGCGGCGCCTTCAAGCTGCAGCCGCAGGCCGAGCTGTCGATCGAGGTCGACCCGCGCACCGCCACGCCGCAGCGCCTGCGCAATCTGGCGGCCCTGGGCTTCAACCGGGTCAGCTTCGGCATCCAGGACTTCGACCCCGAGGTGCAGGCTGCCGTGCACCGCGTGCAGAGCTTCGAGATGGTGCAGGAGCTGGTGGCCGAGGCCCGGGCGCTTCGCTTCGAATCGATCAACGCCGACCTGATCTACGGCCTGCCCAAGCAGACGCCGGAGTCGTTCCGCCGCACCATCGCGCAGGTGGCCCGGCTGCGCCCGTCGCGCATCGCGCTGTACGCCTACGCGCACCTGCCCGAGCGATTCAAGCCGCAGCGCCGCATCCACGCTGCCGATTTGCCGCGTGGCGACCAGCGCGTGCGCATGCTCGGCGACGCGCTGGCGGGCTTCGTCGGCAGTGGCTATGTCTACATCGGCATGGACCACTTTGCGCTGCCTGACGATGCCCTGGCCGTGGCCAAGCGGCAGGGGCGCCTGCATCGCAACTTCCAGGGCTACAGCACGCAGCCTGACTGCGACCTGGTGGCGCTGGGCGTGTCGTCGATCGGGCGGATCGGCGCCACGTACAGCCAGAACGCCAAGACCATGGAGGAGTACCAGGACGCGCTCGCCCAGGGGCGCTTCCCGGTGGTGCGGGGCCTGGCGCTCACGCGGGACGACCTCGTGCGCCGCGCCGTCATCATGGCGCTGATGTGCCAGGGGCGCGTCGAGTTCGAGTCGATCGAGTTGGCGCACCTGGTGAAGGTGCCCGAGGTCTTTGCTGCCGAACTGGCGCGTCTGCGCCAGCTGCAGGAGATGGGTCTGGTGCAGGTCGACGACCAGGAGATCCAGATCACGCCCACCGGGTGGTACTTCGTGCGCGCCATCGCGATGGTGTTCGATCGCCACCTGCAGTCCGACCAGGCGCGCGAGCGCTTCTCGCGCATCATCTGACCCCGTGGATGCCGCCCTGATCGCCAGCGCAGCACTGCTGGGGCTGGCCGGCATGCCGCACTGCGCCGCCATGTGCAGCGCGCCGTGCGCCGCAGCCACCGGCCCGCGAGGGCCGGGTGTGTGGGCTTTCCAGTCGACGCGCGTGCTGGGCTACGCGGCGGCCGGCCTGGTGGCGTCGGCCAGTGTCGGCACGCTGGCCAGCCTGTCGCAATGGACGCCGGCACTGCGGCCCCTGTGGGTGCTGTTCCATGTGGCGATGCTGGTGCTGGGGCTGTGGCTGCTGGTGCAGGGCCGCCAGCCGGCCTGGATGGGCCAGATCGGGCGCGTGGCGGTGCCCGCGGGCGCCGGCTCGGGGCTGGCCACGCCGGCGGGTTCGGCGCCAGTCCGCGTGTGGCGGACGCCGCTGCGGGCGGCGGCCGCCGGTTCCTTGTGGGTGGCCTGGCCCTGCGGGCTGCTGCAGTCGGCGCTGCTGGTGGCGTCGATGACCCAAACCCCCTGGGCCGGCGCCACGGCCATGGCCGCGTTTGCCGTGGCCTCGGCCGGCGGCCTGCTGGCCGCGCCGGCCCTGTGGCGGCTGCTCAAGGGCCGCGCCGACGCGCCGCTGCTCGAGCGCCGCCTGGCACGCGCGGCCGGCGCGTTGCTGGCCGTGGCGGCGCTGTTTGCGCTGGGCAAGGACATCTGGTACCCGATCGCCGCCTACTGCGGCTGGGCCTGAGGCGGCGGCAAGCGCGCCCGTCGCCCAAGAAAAACGCCCGGCAAGCCGGGCGTCTTCACATTCGCGCGAGGCGCGATTACTTCTTCGGCTCTTCCTTCTTCGCGGCCGGAGCGGCGGCCTTGGCCGGCTTGGCCTCTTCCTTCTTGGCGGCGGGCGCGGCGGCGGGCGCAGCAGCGGCCGGCTTGGCTTCTTCCTTCTTCATGGCCGGAGCAGCGGCGGCGGCCGGGGCAGCCTTCTTCTCATCCTTCTTGGCATCGGCAGCGAACGCGCCGGTGGTGGCGAAGGCGGCAACGATCAGGGCGGCCAGGAGCTTGTTCATCTCGGTAATCCTTTGAAGTGCGTTAAGTGAAGCCGCCGCTTCGTTTGTGAGCGGCGCCTGCTGGAAACGCGCGGAGTCGTCAGTCGGTTGACAGACCCCGTGAACTAGAATTTCGGCGCTCGATTGCGCACCGGACGCACGGCCCGCCGTGTGGGCCTCCGGTGTAACCCGCAGACCCAGAGGAGACCCGTTCCACCATGTACCAGCACATCAAGGTGCCTGCCGCCGGCCAGAAGATCACCGTCAACGCGGACTTCTCGCTCAACGTGCCCGACCAGCCCATCATCCCGTTCATCGAGGGCGACGGCACCGGCCTCGACATCACCCCGGTGATGCTGAAGGTGGTCGACGCTGCCGTGGCCAAGGCCTACGGCGGCAAGAAGAAGATCCACTGGATGGAGGTGTACGCCGGTGAGAAGAGCACCAAGGTGTACGGCCCGGACGTGTGGCTCCCCGAGGAAACCCTGCATGCCGTGCGCGACTATGTCGTGTCGATCAAGGGCCCGCTGACCACGCCCGTGGGCGGTGGCATCCGCAGCCTGAACGTGGCGCTGCGCCAGGAACTCGACCTCTACGTCTGCTTGCGCCCGATCCAGTACTTCAAGGGCGTGCCGAGCCCCGTGAAGGAGCCCGAGAAGACCCACATGGTGATCTTCCGCGAGAACTCGGAAGACATCTACGCCGGCATCGAGTTCGAGGCCGAGAGTGACAAGGCCAAGAAGCTCATCAAGTTCCTGCAGGAAGAGATGGGCGTGAAGAAGATCCGCTTCCCGAACACTTCGGGCATCGGCGTCAAGCCCGTCAGCCGCGAAGGCACCGAGCGCCTGGTGCGCAAGGCCATCCAGTACGCCATCGACAACGACAAGCCCTCGGTCACCATCGTGCACAAGGGCAACATCATGAAGTTCACCGAGGGTGGCTTCCGTGACTGGGCCTACAACCTGGCGCAGAAGGAGTTCGGTGCGCAGCTGATCGACGGCGGCCCGTGGTGCAAGTTCAAGAATCCGAAGACGGGCAAGGACATCGTCATCAAGGACAGCATCGCCGACGCCTTCCTGCAGCAGATCCTGCTGCGTCCGGCCGAGTACTCGGTGATCGCCACGCTCAACCTGAACGGCGACTACGTCAGCGACGCGCTGGCCGCGCAGGTGGGTGGCATCGGCATCGCCCCGGGTGCGAACCTGTCGGACGACGTGGCCATGTTCGAGGCCACGCACGGCACGGCGCCCAAGTACGCCGGCAAGGACTACGTCAATCCCGGCTCCGAGATCCTGAGCGCCGAGATGATGCTGCGCCACATGGGTTGGTTCGAAGCGGCCGACCTCATCATCAGCAGCATGGAGAAGTCCATCGCCAGCAAGAAGGTCACGTATGACTTTGCGCGCCTGATGGAAGGTGCCACGCAGGTGTCGTGCTCGGGCTTCGGGCAAGTGATGATCGACCACATGTGACTCTCGCTCCGCAGCGTCCGTTGACGCCTCGTAAGCCCCTGATTTTGTTGAAGAAATCAGGGGCTTTGTCTTTTCAGCACGTCTCACGGCAGACCACGAAATTTCGCCCTTTTGGCGTACCTGAAGGCGGGTGGAGAGGAGAAAGACCCTGCAGATTCCTTCATTTGGAGCTACCCGCCTCGGTGGGCTGAATCATCCTGCTGATCAGGTGTCGGGAAGGCCTACACGGTCACCGGGCCGCAAGCGCTGTCCGCACGCGAGGCGCTGGACGCGATCGGCGCCGAGATCGGGCGCCGGATCGACTACTTGCCCGGGCCCGAGGAGGCGGCCGTGGCCTCGATGAAGCAGATGGGCATGGACGACTGGACCGTCGGGGTCCTGTCCAGCCTGAACCATGTCATCGTCAACGGCTGGGCGGCCGAGGTCAGCCCCGCCGTGCAGCAGGTCACCGGCCGGGCGCCGCGCAGCTTCGCGCAGTTCGCCGCCGACAACGCCGCCGCGTGGCGCTGATGACGAGGGATTCCAGCATGCGAATCGGAATCTTCGGCGCCAAGCTGGTCCCGCAGGGCCCACAGCACGGGGGTGGCCGGCTCGGCGTCCAGCGTCGTGGTGCGGCCGTTGAGGGTGAAGGTGGTCATCGTGTGCGTTTCCTCGCAAGCAGCAGAGCCCGAACCCGGGGACACGCCGCCGCACACGAGGCCGGTGCAGACAGTGGGCCGGTGCGCGCCGATCTTCGGGTTCCAGAGTCGGCGGGTCGACGGCGAGCCGGATCGACTCGCCGGGGCGGAGTCTGAGGGCGGCCATGGCGCCGAACAAGGGCACCTGACTTGATCCGGCATCAAGCCTTGCTTGATAACCTGATCGAGCGCGGAACGCAGCACGTCTGCCTGCGCACCCAGTGGGTGGACTTGATCGTCATCGCCGGCCTGTCGGTCACGCTGTTCGTGCTGCACCTGACGCGGGCCGAGGCGCACCGCGGCGAGCCGGGCTGGCCGCGGCTGGCACCGTGGCTCGCGATGCTCGGACCCGGCATCGCCACCGCCGATGTCCGGGAGAGCCTGGTCACGCGGACCGTGCTCGGTGCATCCACGTCCTTCCTGTCCGGCCTGGCCTCGCCCGGCTCGTCGCTCTCGGCGATGACGTGGGGATGGTCGGTGATCGGCACTTCGCTGGTCGTGATGCAGCCCGCCGCGCCGGCGTGGCACGGCTTCGGGCCCGGGCGGGCAGCGCGCCTAACCACGCACCCGAGCTGAGGTCGGAGCCCGGACGAAGCCGCCCGGTCCGACCGCACCGCCCGATGCCCACCGCACGGAAAAGCGAGGCGAGCGCCCGGCAGGATCCGCTACTGTTCCTGCTGCTGAGCAAAGTGGGCATCGTGGCGCAGCTGTCTCAGAGCAGCCCCACCCGCCTCGTGGCGCCGGAGCTGAACCTGTCGCGGTTCATCGTCCTGAACCACCTCGTCCAGGCTGCCGACGAGATATCGTTCAGCTGGCCAGCCCGCGCGGCCCGCCGCCGACCTGGATACCGCACTGCGGCTGCTGCGCGAGGTGGGGGGGTCGGTTGCGATCGGTACTGCTGACCTCCGCGAGGCGCCTGGTCGGGGTGTCGGACAACATCGCCGGATCCTGCCCGGCGGCGCTCCGACCAGCGCCCTGACTTCGACAGCCATGGAAGGCCCAACATGTACGCCCGTGCCGTCGCACTGCTCGCATCGCTCCTGATCGCATCGCCAGTGACTGCCGGCAGGCCCTGCCGGATGTCGCCCCGGCGCAAGTCTCGCCCGCAGCGGCGGGGGCAGCCGACGCGCAGGGACCGCTGCCGCGGCGCCCAGCCCCGCTGGGCGTGAGGCTCGACCCCGACATCACCGACCGCGTGGTCGTGCGCGAGGTCGGACCGGGCAGCCCGGCTGCGGCCGAGGGCATTCTCGCGGGCGACACCCTGGTGGCCGTTGCCGGGCGGCCGATCGCCAGGCCGGCGGCGCTACGCCCGGCCCGTCGCGAGCTGCGCGCGGGCCAGACGATCACGATCGACGCGTTGCGCCAGGGCGCGCCGATCCGGCTACGGGTCACGCTTGCGGACCGGCGCGAAGAGGTTGCCGGCAGCACGGTGACCTATCGAAGCGTCGAGACGCCGCGGGGCTACCGGCTGCGCAGCATCGTCACCGTGCCCGACCGACCCATGCGCGCGCGCACCGGCCGCCACCCGGCCTTCCTGTACGGGCAGGGCATCACCTGCGACTCGATCGACCGCCCCGACGTGCCCGACGCCGGCGACACCCGGATCGTCCACGCGATGGCCGCGCAGGGCTTCGTCACGATGCGGGTGGACAAGCCGGGGCTCGGAGACAGCGGGGGACCGCCGTGCAACACGAACGGCTTCCTGGAGGAGCGTGACGGGTTCTTCGCGGCGCTCCAGGCACTGGCCGCGGTGCCTGAGGTGGACCCGGGCCGGATCTACCTGTTCGGACACTCGATGGGCGGCGTGATGGCGCCCTACCTGGCCCGCGACGGCCGCGTGCGCGGAACCATCGTCTACGGCACGCTGGCGCGCACTTGGTTCGAGTACCAGCTCGAGAACGCCCGCCGCCAGTCGGAGCTTGCCGGCAAGACGCCGGCCGAGGTCAGCGAGCAAGTGCTGCAGCAGGCCAAGGAGAGCTCGATGATCCTGATCGACAAGAAGACGCTCGGCGACGTCCGGCGGCGCTGGCCGGAGCTCAGGCAAGAGTCCCAGGATCTGATGCTCGACGAGAATCACATCTCGACGCGCGGCATGGCCTTCTTCCACGAACTGCAGGAGCTGAACCTCGCGCGGGCGCGGCAGGAGTCTTCGGGCGCAGTGCTCGCGATCTATGGCGAGTACGACTGGGTCACGGCGCTGCAGGACCACCAACAGATTGCCGAGATCGTCAACGCCCGCACGCCCGGCGCCGGCACGGTGATCACATTGCCCCAGGTCGATCACGGCTTCACCCGCCATGCATCTCTGCAGGAGAGCTTCCGCGCGTTGGGACGGGGCGAATGGGCCGCGGAACTGCCGGGCAAACTGCTGGCGTGGATCACGGCGATCGAGTCGATGGCACCGGCTCCGCCTGCCCCCTCGGTGCCGCCTCGCAGCACGTCGGCCGACGTGATTGGTCCGGCCGGGTAGGAGAAGCGGCGGCCCGGCACCCAGTCCTGCAGGCCGCACCGCCATCGCGCCGTCATCGAGCGGTCAGAATGGCGCTGTAACGGCCCAGCGAGACTGCGTCGCAACACCCGCAGCCGCGGAGGCTGCGCCATCTTGCCGCTGCAGCCCGTCGGGACACCGGCGCCTCCATCCGGGAGCTCCTCGGAGAAGGGCCTACTCCGCCATGACGTCGATCCGGACAGCATCGATGCCCTCGATCAGGCCGCGCCCGTAGAACGATGGGGGCGTGAACCCCGGATTGACGTTGTTCCGGGCGAGCTGCTCGATGATCCGCCCGATCGCCTTCACCGTAAGGACGTAGGCTTGAGGGCCCCGGATGACCACGGTCGCGCTCTTGCCTTCAGCGTCTTCCACCTGCGCCCACGAGTACGTGGGCTGGCTGTCGAGCTCGTCTGCGGACGGCCCCGGCGCGAACAACCAGTCCGCGTGCCTCATCAGGAGTCTTCGCAGCCAGTCCATGCGCCCCCTCATGAACTGAACCAGCATCCAGGGATAGTAGGAGTAGGCGGTGATCTCCCGGATGTTCGTGCTCATGTAGCTGGTGATGACATCACCCATCAGGGCGTTGTTGATCAGCCGGTAGCCCTTCCCTTCGGCATGGAACGTGCGCTTCTCCGAGGCGGATCGTGCGGCGACGAGCGCGCCCGCACGCCGCGAGTAGCCGGTTTCGGTGGCCAGCCTGAGCACCGACCGGATGGTTCCCCTGGAGGCCTTGCCGAACGTGGCGAAGCCCAGCGACAACCGCGTCGGCTCTGCCAGCAGCGTGGACGCAATAGTTCCTGCGATGTCCGTCGTCACGAGGTTGAAGCCCGCCCCGGGCATCAGCATGACACCCCGGGCTGACGCCTCATCGTGGAGCGCGAGGATCTCGAGCATGTCGGGGCACTCCGCCGCGAGGTCCACGTAATGCGTTCCCGTCCGAATGCAGGCGTCGATCAGGTGCCTGTTCACCCCGAAACTGATGCTCGCCAGGTTCACCACGGCCATGATGTCCGACAAGTGGGCCGCAATGCCTTTCGCGTCGCTGATCTCGAACACCCGGCACTCCAGCGCGAGCCTGTCGGCGGCACCTCTCGGTACCTGCTCCCTGGCACCGAGGACGATCGGCAGCTTCGTGTCCAGGGCACGCTCCAGGAACAGGTTGCCGGTGTAGCCGAGCACGCCGTAGACGAGGATCTTGGTCTTCATGAGGCGTCTCCCCTTTCGGCTGCGCGGCGATTGGCTTCGGAACGACGCGGAGGGTGCTCCGAACGCCCAAGCTGCCGCTGTGGGGCCAGGCCGATCACGCCTTCAGCCCGGTGGGGCGGGCGCCACCACACTGGACCGGATCCCGGCCGCGGTGTCCTGGCGGGCCGTACCCCGATCCCGAGACGACGAGAAACAGCAAAAACAGCCCGAAGGCCATGCCACCCGCGACCGACATCAGATCGCGGTCCACCCACCGGGGCGCCTCCTTCGGCATGAGCGCGCTCGCGGCATCGGTCTTCGGTGGTGGCGTGGCGCGTGACTCGAGCGGTGGGCATGCGACTCTCGCGGGACAGCGACGCCGAGAGCGTATCCCAGCTGTGATGCTGAACGGGAGCGTCGGGAACGGCGCTCGCGTGCACAACCGCCGGCAGGCTGCCGTACGGGCAGGACGCAGCAGCTGGCTGCCGGCCGGCGCTCTCGGGCCGGGGCCGCTCTGCCGACAGCGGCGGAAGGGATCGGTGCGCTGCACGGGGCGCCAGCGGCGCGCCGCCACACCCGCGGCCGCCGTTGCAGTGGACGCTCCACAGACCCGGGTCCAGGGCGCCGACGATGAACGGCCAGTCCGAGGCAATCAGCGCCTCGGCCTGGACGGCGAAGCCACCCCGACCGAGTCACGCCATCGGTTGCCGGGAGCCTCGCGGCGGTCGGCTGCCGATGACCACGCTGGCACTGCCTTTCGAAGAGGGGTGCGACGCCGTCGGCGTGGATGCCCCCAGGCACCGGGGCCGACCTGTCCCGGTTCGTCGCACCGCAGTCTCGGAGAGTGTCCAGGGCGCAGCCCACTGCGTGCGGGCACCTCGAGGGCAGGCCACTGGATGACAGCAGCTTTCGACGCCTTGCGGGGCGCGGACGGCACGCGCTGCATCCGACGGGCCTCACAAGCCCGGTCGGGCTGCACCCCTACCCCAACTCAGCACCGGAAGAAGCACTTGCACGCCCGCCGATGCGCGCGACGCTACCGGAACTGCCGCCGGAACCGGGCCGTTCCCAGCGCGAGGAAGACCAGCCCAAGCAGCGCCATGAGCGCCGCCGGCTTGGCCACGGCCGCCACGTCGGCCCCCTTGAGCAGCACGCCGTAGGCGATGTCGACCATGTAGCGCAGCGGCGACAGGTAGATGCCCGCCTGCAGCCACTGCGGCATGCTTTCGCGCAGGTTCCAGGTGCCCGAGAGCATGGTGATCGGCATCACGAGCAGAAGCACGATGAGCCCGACCTGACCGGAGCTGCGCGCGTAGGTGGCGGCCACGATGCCGAGGCCCGACGCGGTCATCGCGTAAAGCGCCACGAGGCCGAAGAAGAGCAGTGCGCTGCCGG
Source organism: Rubrivivax sp. (assembly GCA_020248945.1). Classification (GTDB taxonomy): domain Bacteria; phylum Pseudomonadota; class Gammaproteobacteria; order Burkholderiales; family Burkholderiaceae_C; genus Rubrivivax. The sequence continues at coordinate 5,058 of JADCGQ010000031.1, read as the reverse complement.
CCATCGGCACGCCCAGAAGGACGTGCATCACCAGCCCCACCGCCACGAGCGAGCCGATGAGCACCACGCCGGCCATCGCCAGCACCTTGGCCAACACGATCTGCAAGGGCGACAGCGGGGACACCAGGAGCTGCTCGATGGTGCCGCGCTCCTTCTCGCGCACCAGTGCCGCGGCAGGAAGCAGGATCGAGGCCACCGTCAGCATCGTCAACAACTCCGAGATCGTCGAGTACCAGGCCTCGGTCAGCGCCGGATTGAAGCGGAAGCGCGCCTGCAGCCGCACCTCGGGCAGCGCCTCGGAGGCGCCCCCCGCCGGCGCAAGATCGGCCGCCAGCAGCGCCACGATGCGCTCGGTGTAGCTGGCCACGAGGTAGCCGAGATTGGAGTCGGCCGCCTCGACCACCAGCTGCACCTGAGCCGTCTCGCCACGCACCAGTGCGCGCTCGAAGTCGTGCGGCACGATGAGCACGGCCCGCAGGCGGCCCCGCTCGAGGTCCCGAGCCACCCGCGTCTCGTCGTCGGCGACGGCCCGAACGTCGAAGTACGGCGCCCGCAGGCGCCCGACCAGCTCTCGCGAGACGGCACTGGCGTCGCGGTCGATCAGACCGATAGGTGCCGCCTGCAGGTCGAGCGCCGGCGCGCCAGCGGCAATCAGGATGTCGATGGTGAAGATGAACACAACGAAGCCGGCCAGCGCGGTGTCGCGCAGCAGCTGCCGCCACTCCTTGACGACCAGCGCGACCACTTGCCGCACCCAGCGGCCCGCCCTCCCTGAGGAATCGGCAAACCTGCTCACCCGGGCCCTCCTGAGCACGGCGCCTGGCAGCCGCCCGGCGGACCGTGCGGCAGCACAGCACGGCGACCCTGGCGCCGCAATCCCGGGATCCCGCCGTCGCAAGGCCGCGGCCCGCTCATGAACTGGTCCGCTTGCGATGGAGCGCATGAGCCAGCGCCAGGGCCCCCGCGGCATAGGCGGCCAGCGCCAGCAGCTCCGGCCAGAACACCTCGATGCCGGCGCCGCGCAGATACATGCCGCGAACAACGGCCAGGAAGTCGGCCGCCGGGAACAGGCGCGCCAGCGCGCGGTTGAAGGGGCTCGCCGTCTCGAGCGGCGCGAACATGCCGGCGAACTGGATCGCTACGATCACCGCAGCGATCGTGGTGATGATGATGGCCGCCTGCTGGGTGCGCACGGCTGCCGACACCAGCAGCCCGAGGCTGGAGGTGGCCAGCACGTACAGCACGATGGCCAGAGCGAACTGCGGCACGCTGCCGCGAAACGGCACGCTGAACCACAGCACCACGACCAGCCAGAGCAGCAGCCCGTTGGCCACGCCGATGGCCACCACCGGGATCAGCTTGCCGAGCAGGAACTCGAGCCGCGTCACAGTCGAACTGGCGATGTTGAAGATGGCGCCGCTCTCCTTCTCGCGCACGACGCTCACCGCAATCAGCAGCGGCGGCACCAGCAGCAGCACCAGCATCAGCAGCGAGGGAGCCACGGTGACCACGCTGCGGAGTTCGGGGTTGTACAGGAAGCGCGTCTGCAACCGCACCGGCTCGACGAGTTGGGCGGCGACAGGCGCGCGCGCGCCGCGTCGCGCGGCCAGCGCCTCGGCGCGCAATTCGGCGTTGGCCTGTGCGTTGATCGCCTCGAGATAGCCATGGATCGTGCGCGCCGATGTGGTGAAGGCGCCGTCGACCTGCGTCAGGACGTCCACTGCCCGGCCGGCCATCAGGTCGCGCTCGAAGTGCGGGCCGATCCACAGGATGACGCGCGCGCGGCCGTCGATCAGGGAGGCTTCGCTGCGCGCGGTCGCAGCATCGGCGCCCGCGGGCACGAAGTGGCGGGTCGACAGGAACCGGTCTGCATAGCGGCGGCTGGCCGAAGTCGCGTCCTCGTCGATCACCACCAGACCGACGCCCTTGACGTCGGTGGTCATGCCATAGGCGAACACCACCAGCAGGATCAGTGGCAGCGCGAAGGCCAGCAGCAGATAGAGCCGGTCCCGCTGCACCTCGCGCGCCTCCTTGCCCGCCAGCGCCAGCACGCGGGTCAAGTTCATGCCGCAGCCCGCGGTTGCGCGGCGGCTTCGAGAGCGAGCACGCGGTGGATGAACACGTCTTCCATCGTAGGCAACTGCGTGGCGATGCGAGGTGCCGCGAGGCCGGCGGCACGAAGCACGGAGTCGATGCGGCGTCCGGCGGTCTCCGGGTCGCGCGCCAGCACGTGCAGGCGGCGGCCGTGGAGCACCGCCTCGGCAAAGCCCCCCGAGCGCAGCGCGGCCAGCGCGGCCAGCGGCGGCTCGGCGCTCACTTCGAGCAGCTGCCCGCGCTCGGCGGTCAGTTCCGCCTTCAGTTGCGCCGGCGTCGCATCAGCCACCACCCGGCCCGCGAACATCAACGCGATGCGGTCGCACAGGTCGGCCTCTGCCATGTAGTGGGTGGTGAGCAGGATCGCGACGCCCTGCTCCCGCGCCAGGTGGCGCAGCGTGTCCCAGAAGCGGCGGCGGCCGATCGGATCCACACCCGAGGTCGGCTCGTCGAGGAAGAGCACGCGCGGCCGGTGCAGCAGGGCGCAGCCGAGCGCCAGCCGCTGGCGCAGCCCCATCGGCAGGCGACCGGCGGGTTCGCTCTCATGGCCGCGCAGGCCACCGAGCGCGACGGCCCACTGCGCGCGGCTGCGCGCCTGCTCGCGCCTCAGCCCGTAGACGCCGGCAAAGAGCAGCAGGTTCTCCATCACCGTGAGGTCCGTGTACAGCGAGAACGCCTGCGACATGTAGCCGATGCGCTCCTTGATGGCCTGCCCGGCGCGGCGCATGTCGGCGCCTGCCACCCGCCCCACCCCGGCCGTGGGCGGCAGGATGCCCGTCAGCATCTTGATCGCGGTGGTCTTGCCCGCGCCGTTGGCGCCAAGCAAGCCGAAGATCTCGCCATAGCGCACCACGAAGCTGGCGCGGTCGACTGCGCGGAACGCGCCGAAATCGCGCGTCAGCTCGTGCGCGTCGATCGCCTGCAGGGCGCCGTCGTCATCGACGGGCGGGGCTGCGGCCCGGGCGCCCGGCGGACCGGCGGCGGACACGCCCGCCAGCTCGGCGACGTCGCTGCCATGGCCACGCAGGCCTGCCGTGGCAGCCGGCGCGGCCTGTGGGCCGGCGCTGTCTTCGAGGGCCAGTAGCCTGGCGACGAAGAGGTCCTCCAGGTCAGGCAGCGTAACCGCGAGCTGCGCAGCGCCGTGATCGTCTGCACCGAGCGCGACGCGAACCGCGGCCGCGGCGGACTGGTCGTCGGCAGCGGGCACGACCAGCCGTGCGATGCCGCCGGTCCGGACGCCCTGAGCGAAGCACTCCGCCAGCCGCGCCAGCGCGGCCGGCGCAGCCTCCACCTGCACCACCCGCAGGCCGGCAGCGGCCACCAGCGCCGAGGGCTCGCCCTCGGCCAGCACCCTGCCGGCATGCATCAGCGCCAGGCGGTCGAAGCGGCTCGCCTCGTCCAGGTACGCCGTGGAGACCAGAGCGGTCAATCGCTCGCTGTCGATCAACTGCGCCAGGATGGCCCAGAAGTCTCGCCGCGACACCGGGTCCACCCCGGTGGTGGGTTCGTCCAGGACGATCAGCTCGGGTCCATGGATCAGCGTGCAGACGAGCCCGAGCTTCTGCTTCATGCCGCCGGACAGGTTCCTCGCGGCGCGGCTGCGGAATGCTGCCAGGCGCGTCACCGCAAGCAGCTGCTCCTTGCGCCGTGCCAGTTCGGCCGCCGGTACCTGCCGCAGCTGCGCGAAGAAATCGATGTTCTCCTCGACCGACAACTCGGGGTAGAGGTTCAGGCCCAGCCCTTGCGGCATGAAGCCCAGACGCCCCTTGACGAGTTCGGCGGCGCGCTCCGAGTCGATGCGGGTGCCGAACACCTCGACCGTGCCCCTGTCGTGCGCGAGGACGCCGGCCACCGTCTTCATCAGGCTGCTCTTTCCGGCACCGTCAGCGCCGATCAGCCCATACAGTCGTCCGCGCGCGACTTCGAGCGAGACCTCCACCACCGCCACGGTGCTTCGGTAGCGCTTGCCGATGCCGGTCAGCACCACCACGGGCGCTTCGCTCGCGCTCATCGCGGCACGCCGGTCGACGGCGGCTCCTGCGCTGCCGGCGAGCCTGCCCGCAGGGCGCTCGGATCGCGTCGGCGCCGCGCGTCTGCTCGCTGCGAGGCGCCCCCGCTTGCCTTGCCCGGCAGCAGGCCGAGGCCGCTCAATGCCGCGGCCGCTGCCACGCTGCAGCCTCCTCGTGGCGGATCATGCCGTCGGCGGGCTGTCCGGGCAGCAGCTTGCCGCCTGGATCGGCCAGCGGGTACAGCCGCACCTCGTAGACGAGCTTGGTGCGCTCGTCGCGCGTCTGGACTTCCTTCGGCGTGAACTGGGCCCGCGACGCGATGTAGCCGACACGCGCCTCGAATGGCGTGTCAGGCCAGGCGTCGATCCAGATCTGCGCCGCTTGCCCGAGGCGGACGCGTCCGATCAGCGGCTCGGGGACGTAGCCCTTCAGATACACGTTCGCCAGATCGGTCAAACCGAAGATCGGTGTGCCGACGCCAATCACCTCGCCCACATTGGCGTAGCGGCTGGAGACACGCGCCGCCAGCGGCGCGATGACCTGGAGGTCGGCGATCTGGGTGGCGGCCTCGCGCACGCGCGCCTCGGCCGCGGTTACCTGGGCCCGCGTGGACGCGGCCTCGGCAAGCCGGGCGCGCATGCGCTGCGGACCGAGTTGCGCATCGCGCAGCGCTTGCTCCGCACGGGCCAGCGCAGCGTGCGCGCCGGCCTGCTGTTCGCGGGCGCTCCGCAGGGTGAGCTCGCTGCGCTCGACCGATTGCGGGCCGACGAATCCCCTGGCAGCGAGGTCGCGTGCTCGTTCGAGGTCACGTTCTTCCTGCATCGCCGCCGCCTGGGCGCGACCGAGTTCGGCGCGCGCCGCCGCCAGTCCTGCCTGGGCGGTGGCCAGCTGCACGGCGGTCTCGGATTGCAGCAGGGCAGCCGAGGTGTCCAGCGCGAGCGCCTGCGCCCGCTGT
>JADCGQ010000030.1 GCA_020248945.1 Rubrivivax sp. | reverse complement strand
CTTTATCCCCAGTCGATCCCGGCCTCGTCCGGCTCATCACGTCAAGCCACATCCGTCTGCGGTGTACAAGGGGTGAGGCTTAAGTTCGGTGGATTGCTCGTATCGGGGGTTATGAACTGTAGGTCGCAACGGAATCAATTTGTAGCTCGCCGCGCAACTGGAAGCGGTCGCCATGAGAAACGCCACATTTGCGGCCCATTAACGCGGATTGGGTAGCAAGGCGCGACGAGGCTGCGGCCGGCCTGCGCTTCGGACCATAAGAATCAATGACTTGCGAATCTCTGGCGTGCAGATGTCGCAGGAAGTTTCGGTCGCACTCAAGTTCTTTTCTGCGCGGCCGATAAGCACCCTGCATTAATGTTTCATTAGGCTGAAATTGGCGTGCGCGAAAAAAAGCCCGGCCTGTGCAGGCCGGGCTTGGGGCGGCGTGGCGCGCCGGTGGGCGCTCAGTCGGGGGCGCTGATGCGCTCGAGTTGCATGCGCGCCAGCGTGAGGTTGGAACCGTGTGCCTGCAGCACCAGGTGCATGGCCACGCCGGGGTGGCCCGGCACCGGCCGCAGCAAGAGGTGGTGGTGCGCCGTGCTGATGTGGGCCTCGGGTTGCGTGGGCCCGAGCCCGAGCGCTCGGGAGGCGTCGAGCATCGAGGCCAGCAAGGCGGCACCCTGGCGTGCAAGGCGTTCCGGCGCGGGTGATTCGCCGGCAGAGGCCATCACGGCCATGGAGTGCATGTCGAACACGCAGCAGGCCTGCACACCCTTGATCAGCGCACAGCGTTCTGCATACGCTTCCCAGCCCGACGCGCCGGGCACCGGCATCGGCGTGATGCCGCTGCTCGGGGTGGCCGTGGCCGACGTCCTGGTGCGGCGCGGCATGTCCAGCGGCATCGGCTCGGTGGTGGCCTCCGGGTTGGGCACGCGCGGCTTGGGCACGGCCCGCGACAGTTCGGTGGGCAGCGCGCGCTCGCCACCGGGCATGCCGTGCAGGCGGTTCCAGGCGCCGCCGACAAACGTCCATACATGCTTGGGCTTGGCAGCGTGGGGCGTCACGTGCACGGCCACGGGTGTGTGGTGGCCGAGCTGCGCGCTCGGGGCCGCCAGGCCGATGCTGTTGCCCAGCGGCACCAGCAGCAGATCCCGGTTGGGCCAGCTGCCTTGCATCATGGCCTCGTGCAACGGGGCCACCTGGGCCGTCAGCACGTGGGCCGGCAGATCGCCGACCATCAGCACGCCCAGGCGGCTGTGGGCGAGCAGCACGCGCGCAAGATGCGCGCGCACCGGGCCCTCGGCCTGCACATCGGTGCTGTACACCCGCACCGGGCTGCTGTCGGCCAGCGTGACCTCGACGAAGGGAATCACGGCGAGCGCCACGCCCTGGCCCTGGCGGCGGATCGACAGCTGCTGCACTCGCGCACCGGCCGGGCCGGCCATGCTGTTGAGCAGCCGCAGCGAGGCGGCCAGGCCGAGGTCGTGCAGGGCGATGAACTCCGGCCCGAGGCGCTGGAACTCCTGCTGCAAGGACATCGCGGCGTCGCCGGTCACGAACAGCTCGACCTGGTCTTCCGAGATGCGGCGGCCGACGTCGCTGTTGGTCTGCCCGAGATAGGCCTCGCGGTCGCCGACGATCTGCGTGGACGGCGCGTTGAGTTCGTCGCGTCTGGCGCGTGAGGGCCGTGGCATGACGCGCTGCGTGTCGGGCCAGGCCTCGGGTTCGCGTGTGGCGGCCATCTGGAGGGTCTCCGCTGATTGAGTCGATGTTGTGTCGATGATGATAGGTGGCGCGCCTGCACGCCCGGGCCTGTCCGGGGGGCCTCGCTCCCTAGAATCGGCCGTGAATCTGCAAACCTGAGGTGCGATGAGCGAAACCCCTTTGCTGCGGCCGGTGGTCGTCGTCGGTGCAGGCCTGGCGGGTCTGACCGTGGCGCTCGAACTGGCGCGCGCTCGCCCGGTGGTGGTGCTGGCCAAGCGGGGCCTGTCCGAAAGTGCCACGGCCTGGGCCCAGGGCGGCATCGTCGGCGTGCTGGGCTCCGACGACAGCGTCGAGAGCCACGTGCGCGACACGCAGGACGCCGGCGCCGGCATCGTCGACGAGCACACGGCCCGCTTCATTGCCGAACACAGCGCCGAAGCCGTGCAATGGCTCGTGGACCAGGGCGTGAACTTCTCGCCCGATCCCGATGGCCCGCTCGGCCTGCACCTCACGCGCGAGGGCGGTCATGCGGTGCGGCGCATCGCCCACGCGGCCGACGCCACCGGCCGCGCCATCCATGAAGCGCTTCTGGCGCGCGCCCGCGCGCACCCGAACATCACGCTGCGCGAGCGCTGGGTGGCGGTGGACGTGATCACCTCGCGCCACTTCAAGCGCCGCGGCGAGGCGCAACGGTGCCACGGCGTGTACGCGCTCGACATCGACCACGGCCGCGTCGAGACGCTGGCCGCCGAGGCGGTGGTGCTGGCCACCGGCGGCGTCGGCAAGGTCTACCGCTACACGAGCAACCCCGACACGGCCACAGGCGACGGCATCGCGATGGCCTGGCGCGCCGGCTGCCGCGTGGGCAACATGGAGTTCATCCAGTTCCACCCGACGTGCCTGTACCACCCGCAGGAGCGCAGCTTCCTCATCACCGAGGCGCTGCGCGGCGAGGGCGCCATCCTCACGCTGCCGTCCACCGGCCCGGCCGATCCGGGCGGCGCGCGCTTCATGCCGGCGCACGACGAACGCGGCGAACTCGCGCCCCGCGACATCGTCGCCCGCGCCATCGACTTCGAAATGAAGCGCCACGGCCTCGACCACGTCTGGCTCGACGCCCGGCCCATCGTCGCGGCCAAGGGCGAGGCCTTTCTGCGCGAGCACTTCCCGACCATCCACGCCCGCTGCCTGCAACTGGGCATCGACATCGCGCGCCAGCCAATCCCGGTGGTGCCGGCGGCGCACTACACCTGCGGCGGTGTCGTCACCGATCTCGATGGCCGCACCGATCTGCCGCGCCTGTTTGCAGTGGGCGAGACCACCTACACCGGCCTTCACGGCGCCAACCGCCTGGCCAGCAACTCGCTGCTGGAGTGCGTGGTGCTGGGCCAAAGCTGTGCCGAGGCGATCCGGCAGTTGCCCGCCGCCGACGGCCCGGAACCCCCGGCCTGGGACGAAAGCCAGGTCGAGGACGCCGATGAGCAGGTGGTGATCGCGCACAACTGGGACGAGTTGCGCCTCTTGATGTGGAACTACGTCGGCATCGTGCGCACGACCAAGCGGCTGGAGCGGGCGCTGCACCGCATCAAGCTGCTGCGCGACGAGATCGACGACTACTACGCCAACTTCCGCGTCAACCGCGACCTGCTCGAGCTGCGCAACCTGGTGGTGTGCGCCGAGCTCATCGTGCGCAGCGCCTTGCGCCGCCACGAAAGCCGCGGCCTGCACTACAGCCGTGATTTCCCCGAGGCTCTGCCGGTGAGCTTTCCGACGGTGCTCACGCGGCCGGCGAAGAGCCGCTGACGAGTCGCTGATAGGCCAGACGCCCGGTCAGGCCAGCGTGCCGAACCCGGTCGCCGGCACCTGCTCGATGCGCGCGCGGCCCTGGTGCTTGGCGGTGTACAGCGCCTTGTCGGCGCGGTGCAGCAGCTTCTCCAGTGTGTTGCCATGGCGCGGAAACACCGCGATGCCGGCCGAGAAGCTGCCGTTGGGCACCCGCCGCCGGCCGGGCTCGGGCGGTAGGGTCTGCAGTGCTTCGAGCAGGCGCGCCAGCACCGCCTGGGCGCCGTCGGCGTCGATTTCGGGCATCACGGCCACGAACTCCTCGCCGCCATAGCGGCACAGGATGTCCGAACGGCGCATCGTCTGCTTCAGCAGCGTGGCGAAGCGCCTGAGCACCTGGTCGCCCGCCTGGTGGCCGTAGGTGTCGTTGAGCAGCTTGAAGTGGTCCAGGTCGAGCAGGGCCACGCAGGCGATGCGCTGCTGGCGGTGAGCCAGCTCCAGCAGCCCCGGGCCGGCCTCGTAGAGGTAGCGGCGGTTGTGCAGGCCGGTCAGCGGGTCGTGCAGCGCCTGCTCGCGCAAGGCCTGGTGCAACTGCTCGGTCTCGGTGATCTTGGACTGCAGCGCGGCGTTGAGCTCGACGAGGCGGCGGCGGTCGTCTTCGACGGCGCGGTGGTCCATGACGGCACGGTCGCGCTCGCGCTGCGTCGAGGCCAGCTGGTGGCTGACCTCCAGCGCGATGAAGCGTGCGCGCGCACTGCGGCCCACCAGGTGCACGTAGAGGTCGTGCGCCTCGCGCTGCCAGCCCAGCGCGGCGCGGTGGTCGCCCAGGTGCTCGCAGGCCTCGGCCAGTGCCTGGCGCATCTGCATCGAAGGGTAGGGCCGCTCGGCCAACTGGCGCTCGGCACGCTGTTTCAGCGTGTGTTCGATCAGCTCACGCGCGCCCCATGCGTTGCCTTGCGCCAGCAGGCAGCGCGCCTTGATCCAGGCCCAGTCGCACTGGCCGTCGCCATCGGCAATGCCGGCCACGGCGCCGGCGCTCAGGAAGCGCAGCGCGGTCTCCACTTCACCGCTGGCGAGATGACCCAAGGCCAGCGGCAAAGGGAAGGTGCGTTCGAGATCGGGCAGCGTCTCCTCGGGGTGATCGAGCAGGAATCCGGCCATCGCACGCGCGCCGGCGGCGTCGCCCATGGCATGGCGCACGAACACCAGGTTGGCGCCGGCCACCGTGACCACCTGGCGCAGGCCGCAGCGCCGCGCCGCGGCCAGGGCCTCTTCGCTCAGGCGGTGGGCGTCGTCTAGGTTGAAGAGGTCCTGGTGGAAGCCGCCGAGGTTGCCCAGCGCGGTGATCCGGGGTCCGTCGAGGCCGCTTTCGGCCGCGGCCTCGTGCGCGGCGTAGAAGTGGCGCAATGCGTCGTCGCACTGGCCGTTGAGCTTGTGCGTGATGGCCCGCGAGTTGTGTGCCACGAAGCGGTACAGCGGCTCGCGCTCGATGCCGCTGCGCTCGTCGAGCTGGGTCTGCAGCTGCGCCGATGCCGAGTAGTCGCCGCGGCGCCGCAGGGCGATGGCGCGGACCTCGTCGCACCAGGCCAGCCCGGTGCGGTCACCACGGGCCTCGAAGCCGCGGCGGGCCCGTTCCAGCGCCTCGTCGGACTGGTCGGTGGGGCCGGAGCGCACCTCGGCCAGCGCCACGTGCAGCCAGCCTTCGGCCGCCAGCGGCCCGCCAGCCCCGCCGAGTTCGCGGCCCAGCGTGGCAGCGTCGGCGGGCCGCAGGTAGCACAGCTCGCGCAGCTGCGCCCGCGCGTCGGCGCTGGTCATGGCTTCAGCCCCGCGCCCTCATCGCCGTGCGGGCCTGCACGAAGCCGAAGGCGTACTCGACGGCCTCGCCGAGCTGCCGCTCGCTGTCTCCGCGCTCGCGCTCGCTCAGGTAGAAGACGAAGTCCACCTCGTGGCGGATGTAGCGCGGTGCGAGGCGGTTCAGCGCCACGCAGGCCACGTCGGCCAGCAGTTCGGGGTCGTGGGCCAGGCCCGGGTACTGCGGCGCCAGCTGATGCACCGCGTCGAAGACGGTGCGCTCGTTGTGGTTCCGGACGGTCGTGAAATCGGCGCTCATGATTCGGCTCCTCCCCGGGAAGCGGCTTTGGGAGATAAGCGCCTTATCGGCCCACATGCCTGGATCTGTAGCGTGAATAGTGCCATCCGCTGCGGCACGCGGCGCGTGCGCCACGGCCGCCTGCCGCTTCAGCTGGCTCCGAGGTGCGGCACCAGCCCGGCCGGCGCACCGCGGGCCGGCTGGGCCAGCGCCTGCGGGTGGGCCTTGACGAAGTCGAGCATGCGCTCGATGCAGCCGGCCGCGCGGCCGCGCACCGACTCGGGCACCTCGATCTCGCCCTGGCCGGTTTCCAGGCAGGCCACCACGCCCTGCAGCGCGTTCATGGCCATCCACGGGCAGTGCGCGCAGCTCTTGCAGGTGGCGCTGGCGCCGGCGGTGGGCGCCTCGATCAGCGTCTTTCCCGGCGCCAGCTGCCGCATGCGGTGCAGGATGCCGTTGTCGGTGGCCACGATGAAGGTGCCGCCCGCGGGGCCGTCGACCACGGCCTTCAGCAGCTGCGAGGTGCTGCCCACGACATCGGCCAAGGCCACCACGGCGGCGGGTGACTCGGGGTGCACCAGCACCTGCGCGCCGGGGTGCTGGGCCTTCAGCAGCTCGAGCTCGATGCCCTTGAACTCGTCGTGCACGATGCAGGCGCCGTTCCAGAGCAGCATGTCGGCGCCGGTCTGCTCCTGGATGTAGCGGCCGAGGTGGCGGTCGGGCGCCCAGAGGATCTTCTTGCCCTGGGCGTGCAGGTGGCTCACGATGGCCAGCGCGCAGGAACTCGTCACCATCCAGTCGGCGCGTGCCTTCACGGCGGCGCTGGTGTTGGCGTAGACCACGACCTCGCGGTCGGGGTGGGCGTCGCAGAAGGCGCCGAAGGCATCGGGCGGGCAGCCGAGGTCGAGCGAGCAGGTGGCGTCGAGGTCGGGCATCAGCACGCGCTTGTGCGGGCTCAGGATCTTGGCCGTTTCGCCCATGAAGCGCACGCCGGCCACCACCAGGGTCTGTGCGGCATGGTCGCGGCCGAAGCGCGCCATTTCCAGCGAGTCGGCGACGATGCCGCCGGTGGCCAGGGCCAGATCCTGCAGATCGCCGTCGACGTAGTAGTGCGCCACGAGCACGGCGCCCTGCGCCTTCAGCAGCGCGGCGGCGCGCTCGCGCACGGCGGCTCGTTCGGCCGGCGGCAGCGTGGCCGGCACCTTGGCCCAGGCGTGGCGGGTGCTGCAGGCGCCGGCGGCGTCTTGCTGCGTGTAGTCGAAGAGAACGCTTTCCATGGCGGGTGTGTCAGGCTGAATTGAAGAAGCGCCGCGGCGGCTGCCCGACCGATCGCCGCACCATGGCCGTGAAGGCACTGGCGCTGGCGTAGCCGAGTTCGGCGGCGATGTGGGCCATCGGGCGCTTGCGCGCCGCCAGAGCCAGGGCCTTGGCCAGCAGCACCTGCTGGCGCCAGGCGGCGAAGGTGGTGCCGAGTTCCTGCCGGAACAGCCGCGCCACGGTGCGCTCGCTCGCACCGGCCTCGGCGGCCCAGCCACGCAGCGTGGCATGGCGCGAGGGCTCGCTGAGCACGGCCTCGCACAGCGCGCGCAGGCGGCGGTCTTGCGGCAGCTCGATGCCCAGGCGCACCGGCGCGGCGCGGCGCAGCTCGTCGAGCGCCAGCTCGCCCAGCCGGCGCTCGCGGGCCAGCAGCGTGGGCGTGACAGGGGTGCTGCCGTCCATCTCGATGTCCATCTGCAGCACCAGCTCGCGCAGCAGCGGGCTCACCTCGAGCACGCGGCACTGGTGCCAGCGCGCGCTCTCGGCTGCCGTGACGCCGGGGCCTGCGGCACCGTCGGCCTGATGCACGTACAGCGTGCGCAGTTCGGCGCGTTCCACCACCGACACCACGTGCTCGATGCCCGGCGGTATCCACACCGCGCGCCCACCCGGCACCAGGTAGGTGGCCTGGCTGGTGGTGATGCGGGCCACACCGCTGACGGCCATGGCCACCTGAGCCCAGGCGTGGCTGTGCGGCTGGATCTCGGTGTCGGGCTCGAGGTGTCGCACCTTGGCGCGCAGGGGCCGGGCGGCCGTGGGCACGAAGCGCCGCGGGTCCAGCGGGGGCACGGTGGCACGGATCGGGCCGGGTGGCGTGGCCCGGGGCTGCGCCCGGCTGGCGCGCGGCTTGGCGGTTGTCACGATCTCGATAGAAGTTGTCGGACTATCGTAACCCTGCCGTCTCGGCGCTGCCTACAGTGGCGGGCATGTCCTCGATCACCTTGCCGGCTCCGGCGCCGACCCCGTTGCGGCAGGACGCCGCCGTCATCGGCCTCGTCGGCATGGCGCACGGTGTGAGCCATTTCAGCCAGCTGCTGCTGCCGCCTCTGTTTCCCTGGCTCAAGGACGCTTTCGGCGCCAGCTACACCGAGCTCGGTGCGCTGCTGACCATCTTCTTCGTCGTCTCGTGTGTCGTGCAGACGGTCTCGGGCTTCTGGGTCGACCGCTTCGGGCCGCGGCCCATTCTCTTTGCCGGTCTCGCGCTGATCGGCTGCGCCGCGCTCGGATTTGCCGCCAGCACCAGCTACGCCATGCTGGCGGTCTTTGCGGTGGTGGCCGGCATCGGCAATGGCGTGTTCCACCCGGTCGACTACACGCTGCTCAACCGCAAGGTGCACAAGTCGCGCCTGGGTCATGCCTACAGCGTGCATGGCATCACTGGCAGCCTGGGCTGGGCCTTGGCGCCGGCCATGCTGGTGCCCATCGCCGTGGCCAGCTCATGGAGGCTGGCCCTGGTGGGTGCCGCAGGCGTGGCCTTCGCCGTGCTGGCGCTGCTGCTGCTGCGCCGGCATGACCTGGCCTTGCCCGCGGCCGAGCCGGCGCCCGCGCCCGCGCCGGGCAAGCCCGTGGCCGAAGAAAGCCGCTTCGAGTTCCTGCGAATCCCGGCCGTCTGGATGTGTTTTGCCTTCTTCTTCTTCCACGCCGGCGCGCTGAGCGTGGTGCAGACCTTCGCACCCGGCGCCGCCGCGCAGTTGCATGCGGTGCCGCTGCAGTGGGTGGCGCTGTGCCTGACGATCTACATGGTGTGCTCCGCCTCGGGCATGCTGGCCGGCGGCTTCCTGGCCGTCGACCCCGAACGCGCCGAGCGCATCGTCGGCGCCGGTTTCGGCCTGGCGGCGCTGGTGGCGCTGGCAGTGGCGCTGTTGCCGATGCCGGCGTGGCTGGTGCCGGTGATGTTCGGCCTGATGGGCTTCGTCACAGGCACGGCCGGGCCGTCGCGCGATCTGCTGGTCAAGCGCTCCACACCCGACAACGCCACCGGCCGCGTGTATGGCGTCGTCTACGCCGGGCTCGACATCGGGCAGGCCGTGGCGCCGCTGATCATCGGCACGCTGATGGACCACGGGGCCTGGCAAGGGGTGTGGTTGTCGCTGGCGCTGCTGCAAGGGGTGCTGATCGTCACTGCCTTCCGGGTGCGCAAGGTGCGGCGCACGGTGCTCGCGCCGGCCTGATGGCGGGGCCCCCAGGCGGGGCCCCCCTACGCCATCGTCTTGCGAGTCCGCCTGGGCAGGCCTAGCATGCAGCCGACATGTGGCCCGCCCCTGCTCGCGCTCGTGAAGACGCACCTGTGAAGACGCCGCGTTGAAGTCGCTCAAGGACAGCGAATACACCGCCTTCATCAGCTACGCCCATGCCGATGACACGGCCAGCCTTGACTGGGTGAGCCACTTCTGCCGCGAGCTGCACCGGGTGCTGCCGGCCGTGGCCCGCATCCCGCGCTTGCCGCCGCTGCACCAGTCGGGCCTCAACGGGCCGGTGGCCGGGGTGCTGAGCGACGAGCTCAAGGCCAACGTCGCCGCCTCGTTCGCGATGCTCATCGTCATCGGCGACAACTACGTGCACAGCCCCTGGTGCATGCGCGAGCTGGCCTACTTCCGCGAGCTCTTCGGCGAGCGCGGTTTCCGCGAGCGGCTGTTCATGGTGGCGATGTCCGAGCCGGCGGCGCTGGCGCTTGCGGCCAAGCCCGAGTGGCGGGCGCTGCTGCCGAACGAAGGCGCGGGTGACCAGCTCTGGCTCGGCTTCTTCAAGGACGAAGACCGGCGCTACCCGATCGACGTGTATGCCGCCGAAGGCATCGTGTCGCCGAAGTTCGCGAAGCCCTTCCGGCGGCTGCTCGACGAGTTCGCCGCGCGGCTCAAGGCCGACGCGGCGCAGGCGGGCCTGGTCGCAGCCGCCCAGGCCCCGGTGCCGGTTTCCGCGGTGCCAAGCGCAGCCGCCACCCGCCCGGTGCTTATCGGCTGGGCCGCCGCCGGCAGCGCGGCAAGCGCAGCGCAGGTGGCCGCGAGCCTGGCCGAGCGGGGCCTGGCCGTGCGCACGATCGGTGCCGAGGTGCTGGCGACCGACTTTGCCGACTTCGCCCAGGCCGCGGCGCTCGTGCTGCTGGTCGACACGCAGCCGCTGATGGCCGCCGCCGCGGTGCCGGGCGGCCATCTGCAACTGCAGCGCGAGGCCTGGCTGCGCAAGGGCGGCGGCGAGGGCACGCTGTGGCTTCTCGACGCACGGCCCGCCGACGGCGAGGCCTCGGCGGCGGCCGACTGGGCGGCCTCGCTGTCCCTGCCGCTGCTGCCGCTGCCGGCGCTGTGCGATCGCCTCGCGCCACCGCCGGCACGGGCGGCGGTGGTGCTGGGCCCGGCGGTGGCGGCGGCGTCGCCTGTGCGCATCTACATCGAGAGCAACCGCCACGAGCGCAACCTGTGGCGCGCGCTCGGCGAGCAGGTGCAGGGCAAGTGGGCGCAGGTCTGCGCCGAACTCGCGCCGGGCCGCATGCCGCCCCTGGTGCTGCGCCCGCGCGGGTTGCCCGTGGACGAGCTCGATGCCTACCCGCTGCTCGACGACGCCGACGGCGTGATGCTGCTCTGGGGCAAGAAGACCTCCGAGGCCCTGGTGGCGCAGATCAACAAGGTCGAGTCCAAGCTGCCCGGGGGTGCCGACATCGCGCCCGGCATCGTGGCCTACCTGATGCCACCGCAACACAGCACCGAGCCGATGCCCGCCTGGGGTTGGCAGGTGCTGCGCTTCGATGCCCGCGACGAGGCCCGCATCGATGTGCTCGATGCCGAGCGCGACGAGTTGCGCCGCTTTCTGGTCGACGTGTACCACCGCCACCGCGCGCGCACCGGGGCCGCATCATGAGCGCATCCGCCCCCGATGCCCGCATGCGATTGCCGCGCGAGCCCTACCCGGGCCTGCGGCCGTTTCTCGACTTCGAGGCCGCGCTGCTGTTCGGTCGCGAGCGCCAGGTGCGCGAGGTGCTCGAGCACCTGCGCCAGACGCAGTTCGTGGCCGTGCTCGGCGGCTCCGGCTCGGGCAAGAGCAGCCTCATCCATGCCGGTGTGATGCCGGCGCTGCGCAGCTACGGCATCCCGGGTGCGGGCGATCTGTGGCTGCCCATGACCTGCACACCCGGCACCAACGTGGCCGGCGTGGCCGCCACCGCGCGGCTGCACACGCCCATCACGCGGCTGGCGCGCCGCTTTGCCGCGCTGCTCGACAGCCGCGGCAGCGAGGCCGCCGACGCCGCCCGCCAGGCCGAGATCGCCGAGGTCTTTCGCCAGCCGGCCGGCTTTGCGCGCCTGATCGACCAGTACGGCGCCGAACTGGCCGTGCCCCCGGGCCCCGACCGCGCCGAGGCGCGCGTGCTGTTCGTGCTCGACCAGTTCGAGGAGCTGTTCCACCCGACGAACCGCGACGTCGACGACGTGAAGCTGCTGGTGGAGCGTGTGCTCGACCACTTCTTCTCGCCGCACGAGCGCTGCCACGTCGTCATCACGATGCGCAGCGAGCACCTCAACGACTGCGCCTCGTTCCTGGAGCTGCCCGACGCCATCAACAAGAGCAGCTACCTGGTGCGCCGGCTCGATGCCGATGAGCTGCGCGAGGCCATCACCGGCCCGGCGCAGCGTTTCCTGCGGCTGATGTCGCGCCAGCGTGGCGGAAGCGAGCGCAGCCTGCCGGCCGAGGTGCGGTTCGAGCCCGCCGTGGTCGAGCGGCTGCTGCGCGATGTGCAGGCCCTAGCGCACGACCCCGACCACCTGCCGCTGCTGCAGCACCTGCTGGCCCGGCTGTGGGAGGCCGCGCTGGAGCGCGAGGACCTGGACATGCCGGTGCCGCACCAGGTGACGCTGGCCGACCTGCAGCGCGCTGTCGCGGCCGGCCACGCCGGCCTCACTGGCACGCGGGCGCCGCTGGCCGAGGACGTGAACACCCTGCGCGCCTGTGTCGAGCACTGGCCCGAGACGCTGTACCAGTGGCACGACGAGGCGGCGCGCCCCCAGCTCGACGCGCTGTTTCGTCAGCTCGCCTACAAGGACCCGAACACGGGCCTGTACTCGCAGCAGCGCATCGACGTCGATCGCTGCGAGTCTTTCATGGGCGCCGGCAGCACGCGGGCCGAGTTGCGCGCGCTGGTGGCCGAGGGCTTCCTGGGCGGCGTCGACTACCTGTTCTGGGACGACGACGACCCCTCGCGCGTGACGCTGAAGGTGTCGCACGAGAGCTTCATCCGCGGCTGGCGCCGCTTCCGCGACCTGATCGATGCCGAGTCGGCGCATTTCGAAGAGTTCGTCGGCGTGTTGCGCAAGGCCGCCGAGTGGGCGCTGGAGTCGCGCGCCGAGGACTACCTGCTCGAGACGGCCGAACTGCGCCGCCTCGCCGACAGCGGCTTCCTGGTGCGCCTGCGCGATCCGAACCAGCGCGAGGCCTGGCGGCGCTTCCTGCGCCTCGATCGCGACGGCGGGCGCCTGGGCGACCACGAGCCCTTGCTCGAAGGCTTTGTCGATGACTCGCTGGCGCGCCAGGCCCAGCGCCGCCGGCGCACGCTGGCGGCTCGGCGCAGCACGCAGGCGCTGATCGCCTCGACCGTGCTCTTTGCGCTGCTGCCCACGGCGCTGTTTGCCATCTTCGTGCAGGGCCCGACGATGCGCCGTGCGGAGCAGCTGTTCGAGGCCGGCAACCGTGCTGATCGGCTGCTGATTCCACGCCAGCAGCCGCGCGTCGGCAGCGAGGCCGGCACGCTCGACTCGCTGCTGCGCGCGGCCGAACTCGTCGAGACGGCCCGGCTGGGCGTGGGCTCGAAGCGGCTCGAGGTGTCGCAAGGGCTGCTCAGCTCGATGGGCGATGTGCTGCCGTTCCGCGCCCAGCGCGACTTTCTCGAGTCGGCGTTCGTGCTCAACGAGCCGGCACCGCGCGTGAACGAGGCCTTGATGGACCTGATGAGCCGAGCGGTCTGGAGCGGCGGCGCGGATGCCACGCTGCCGGCTGGCGCGGTGGAAGTGCCGCCGCCCGATGTCGAGCGCGGCGCGCTGTGCTTCAAGCCCGACGACCCCGACGGCTCGGGCGAGCTGCGCGGCCTGCGCTTCATGTCGCCGGCAGCGGCCGGCGTGCCCGCGCGCAGCGGCCAGCCCCGGCGCGCCGTCTTCGTGCCCGACACCGACCGCGGCAGCCCGAAAGTCGAGGTCTACAGCGCCCTGGTCGACCCGGTCAACGGCCTGTGCCTGATCGGCGACGCCATCGTGGCTTTTCCGGTGGCGCTGCAGCCGCGCATCGCCGTCGATCGCCAGCTGCGCAACTTCTACGTCGCGCTGGCCGGCCCCGCGGCAGCGCGGCCGGTGGTGCTGGTGCAGCAGATCGACTGGGAGCGTGGTGTCGATGGCCGCATCCAGGCCTTCGGGCGCGATGTGCGGGTGACCCTCACCGACCCCCGGGCCGATGGCGCGGTGCGGGCGGTCACGGGCGACGAGCTGGCCGCCGTGCTGCCCACGTGGCGGGTGGCTGCGGGCGTGGTGGTGTCGCTGGGCGGGCGCTATTGGCGCCTCGTGTCGCGCGAGGGTGTGCGGGTCGAACCCGAGCAGCCGCCTGCGGCCCTGCCGCTGGCCGCGGCCGACAGTGCCTGCGCCTCGCTGGCGTCGGACGACACCTTGAGCGACGGGGTGCGCCTGGAAACCCGCGAAGCCGACGGGCACTGCCTGCTGGTGCGCGAGAGCGGCGGCGGCCTGCAGCGCCGCACCGTCGAGCTCGCCGTGCACGCGCACCCAGTGGGCGCCAAGGCGCTGCGCGCGGCGGGCCGCGAGCCCACGCCGCTGCTGGGTTACGTGCCGTTCACCCGCGTGCCGGCCGATGACGTGGCCAGCGAAGACGGCGGCCCGCGCTATGCGTTCGGCCGCGGCGCCCACGAAGGCTGGGTGCTGATGCGCCTGAAAAGCCCCGAGGGCCGCGAGCGCTGGGTCGGTGCGCCCTGGAGCACCTGTGCGCTGTGGCGCCTGGGCCGCGAGCTGCAACTGGCCAATCCGCCTGCCGGCGAAGCCCAGGCCGGCGAAAGCCCGGTCTGCCTGGCCTCGTCGACGCCGCCCTGAGCGACTGGCGCCGCCGCGGCTACAGTGCGCGGCCATGGCACCCACCGCTGACCCCATCACTCCCCGCCTGGCCGGCCACGCGCTCGTCGAGGCGCTCGTCGCCCAGGGCGTCGACACCTGCTTCGGCGTGCCCGGCGAAAGCTACCTCGCCGTGCTCGACGGCTTCCACGAGCACCGCGAGCGCATTCGCTTCATCGCCTGCCGGCAGGAGGGCGGCGCCGCCTTCATGGCCGAGGCGCAAGGCAAGCTCTCAGGTCGCCCCGGCGTGTGCTTCGTGACGCGCGGGCCCGGCGCCACCAACGCCAGCATCGGCGTGCACACGGCCTTCCAGGACAGCACGCCGATGGTGCTGTTCATCGGCCAGGTCGCCAGCGATCAGCGCGACCGCGAGGCCTTCCAGGAGCTCGACTACCGCCAGATGTTCGGCCCCGGCACCTTGGGCCTGGCCAAGTGGGCGGCGCAAGTGGACAGCGCCGAGCGCCTGCCCGAGTACGTGGCGCGGGCCTTCCACACCGCGATGCAGGGCCGCCCCGGCCCGGTGGTGCTGGCGCTGCCCGAAGACATGCTCACCACGCCCATCACCGCACCCGTGCTGCCGCGCGTGGAGCCGGCGCGCGCCTGGCCGGCGCCCGGCGGCCTGCGCGAGCTGCGCGCGCGGCTGGTGGCGGCGCAGCGCCCCATCGTCATTGCCGGCGGCCCCGGCTGGGACGCCGAGGCCGCCAACGCGCTGCAGCGCTTTGCCGAGAACTGGCAGCTGCCGGTGGCCTGCGGCTGGCGCTTCCAGGACAGCTTCGACAACCGCCACCCGCTGTATGCCGGCGACGTGGGCATCGGCATCAATCCGAAGCTGGCCGCGCGCATCCGCGACGCCGACCTCGTCATTGCGCTGGGCATCCGCCTGGGCGAGATGACCACCGGTGGCTACACGCTGCTGCAGGCGCCGCGGCCGACGCAAACGCTGGTGCACATCCACCCCGGTGCCGAGGAACTGGGCCGCGTTTACGCCGCCGACCTGATGCTGCAGGCCGCGGTGCCGGCGGCGGCGAAGTCGCTCGAGGCCCTGACGGCGCCGCCCGAGCTGCCCTGGCGCGCCCACACGGCGGCGGCGCGTGCCGACTACGAGGCCAACCTCGTGGCGCCCTCGGTGGCGCCGATGGATCTGGCGGTGGTGGTGAAGGCCCTGCAGCGGCTGCTGCCCGAGAGCACGGTCTACGCCAACGGCGCCGGCAACTACGCCGGCTGGCTGCACCGCTACGGCGTGCTGCCGGGCCTGCAGCACCACGGCCGCACGCAGCTGGCGCCGACCTCGGGCGCCATGGGTTACGGCCTGCCGGCGGCGGTGGCGGCCAGCCTGCTGCAGCCGCACCGCTGGGTCGTCAACCTCGCGGGCGACGGCGACTTCCTGATGAACGGGCAGGAGCTCGCCACGGCCACGGGCTATGGCGCGAAGAAGCTCTTGAGCATCGTCGTCGACAACGGCACCTACGGCACCATCCGCATGCACCAGGAGCGCGAGTACCCGGCGCGGGTGAGCGGCTCCGACCTCTACAACCCCGACTTCGCCGCGCTGGCGCGGGCCTACGGCTGGCACGGCGAGTTCGCCGACCGCACGGCCGACGCGGTGGCGGCGCTGGAGCGCTGCATCGCCGCGGTCGAATCGGCGGGCCGTCCGGCGCTGCTGCACCTGAAGCTGCCCACCGACGTGATCACCTCGCGCACGACGCTGTCGGCCATCCGCGAGGCGGCGCTGAAGTCGGGGTGACAAGGCTTCGACAGGCTCAGCCCGAACGGGGAGGTCCGTTCGCACGGAGCCTGTCGAAGTGCTGCCGGGAGCTTCGACGAGCTGCCCAGCATCACCGCCCCGGCTCAGCCCCGCCGCTTGACGAGCAGCAGCACCACCCCGGCGCATACCACGACAGCCGCCAGCCATTCGCCCGAGGTCACCACCTCGCCGCCGAGCGTGACACCCATTACCAGCCCGATCACCGGGTTGACGAAGGTGTAGCTCGAGGCCAGCGCCGTGCTGGTGCGTTGCAGCAGCACCATGTAGGCCGAGAAGCCGATCACCGAGCCCGCCACCACCAGGTAGGCCCACGAGGCCAGCGCGCGGCCGTCGGGCGGCCACTGCGCCTGCTCGCCGGCGGCCCACGCCGCCAATGTGAGCAGCAGGCCGCCGGCCAGCATCTGGCTGCCATAGCCAGCGGCGCCGGGCGCCAGCGCCAGCGCGCTGCCGCCCAGCACACGCGGCAGGCCGTGGCGGGCCCACACGCTGCCCACGCTCCAGGTGACGCAGGCCAGCACCAGCGTGACGAGGCCGCTGGCCGAGGCGCTGAAGCCGGCGCCCATCGACAGCATCACCACGCCGACGAGGCCGAGCGCGACGCCCAGCGCCTCGTACCGGTTGGGGCGCACGCCGTAGGGCCACTCGGCCAGCGCCACCAGTGCCGGCACCACGGCAATGAAGGCCACCACCAGGCCCGAACTCACGGTGGTCTGCGCCAGCGCGGTGGCGCCGTAGCCGCCGCCCAGCATCAGCGCACCCAGCACCGTGGCACTCACCCATTCGGCCCGCGTCGGCCAGCGCGCGCCGCGCCACCAGGCCCAGGCCAGCAGCAGGCCGCCGGCGGCGAGGAAGCGCGTGCCCATCTGCAGAAAGGGCGGAAAGCTCACCAACGCCCACTTGATGGCCAGGTAGGTGGAGCCCCAGATCAGCCAGGTGGCCGCCAGGCAGGCGGCGATCAGCAGGCCACCGGGGGCAGCGGTGGCATGCGCAGAGGGCAGGGCGGAGCTCGACATGGGCCGCCATGGTAGGCAGACCGCCCCAGACCTTGAAGCGCCGATTCAAGGTCCGAAGCGCCGATCGACTTGCGTTTGCAGGTTTGCACGGGCACATTCCTTCAAATGCTGGACTCATCGACGCTCGACACCTACGACACCCGCATCCTGGCCGAACTGCAGGCCGACGCGCGCATCTCGCTGGCCGAACTCGGCCGCCGCGTGCACTTGAGCCAACCGGCCGTGGCCGAGCGCGTGAAGAAGCTCGAGGCCGCCGGTGTCATCACCGGTTACCGCGCCACCGTCAACCTGCAGGCGCTGGGCTACGGCATCCGCGCGCTGATGCGCGTGGGCCGCTGCGACTTCGACCGCATGACGCGTGTGGTGCGCGAGCGGCCGGAGGTCGTCAACGCCTTCAACATCACCGGCGAGGACAGCTGGCTGCTCGAGATCGCCGTGGCCGACGTGGCCCACCTCGATGCCGTGGTCAGCCAGTTCTGCCTGTTCGCCGAGACCTCCACCTCCATCATCCTGAAGACCGTGCTCGACCAGCGAGTGATGCTGCCGCGCGCGGCGCTGGCCGCCCTGGAGCTCACGACATGATCGACTTCGCCACCTGCGACCTCTGCGACCCCTTCCGCGACGACCCCACGGCGCTGCGCGTGCTGCCGCCGGCCTGGCACGACTACGGCGGCCTGCCGCGCTTCGCCGGCCCGGTGATGACGGTGCAGTGCTTCGAGGACAACGTGCTTGTGAAGACGCTGCTCGACACGCCCGGCCAGGGCCGCGTGCTGGTGGTCGACGGCGGCGGCAGCCTGCGCACCGCGCTGGTGGGCGGCAACCTGGCCGCCGCGGCAGCGGCCCACGGCTGGGCCGGCATCGTGGTGCACGGCGCCGTGCGCGACGTGGCCGAGCTGCGCGCCACCGCCGTGGGCGTGCGCGCGCTGGCGCTGTGCCCCATGCCGCCGGCCAAGCGCGGCGGCGGGCAGCAGGGCGTGCCGGTGCGGCTGCAGGGCGTGGTGGTGCGCCCGGGCGAGTGGCTGTATGCCGATGCCGATGGCATCGTCGTCAGCGACGGTCCGCTGCACGCCGCCTGACTAGAATGAAGGCCACGTCGGGGTGTAGCGCAGCCTGGTAGCGCAATTGCTTTGGGAGCAATGGGTCGAAGGTTCGAATCCTTTCACCCCGACCATCCGGCCCCGCCGAGGGCCGCGCCTGGCGCTCAGCGTGCCAGGAAGCCGCCATCCACCGGGTAGTAGCTCCCCGTCACGAACGACGCGGCCGGCGAGCTGAGCCACAGCACCAGTTCGGCCACTTCCTCGGGCCGGCCGAGGCGCCCGATGGGGTGCATCGCCACCAGCGCGGCGTTCGTGGCCGGGTCGCTTTCGAGCCGCTCGATCATCGGCGTGTGGATGAAGGCAGGCCCGACGGCATTGATGCGCACGCCCTGGCTGCCGTACTCCAGCGCCGAGGCCTTGGTGAGCCCGACCACGCCGTGCTTGGCGGCGGTGTAGGCCGGCGCGTTGGCGAAGGCCACGCTGCCCAGGATGGACGCCACGTTGACGATGGCGCCGCCACCGGCGCGCAGCAGCGCCGGGATCTGCGCCCGCAGGCCGTAGAACACGCCCGAGAGGTTGACGTCGATGACACGTTGCCAGCCTTCGAGGGTCTGCTCGGCCGTGGGGGCCAGGTCACCGCCGATGCCGGCGTTGTTGCAGGCCACGTGCAGCGCGCCGTAGCGCGATTCGGCCAGCGCGACGAGCGCCACGTGGTCGGCGGGGCGGGCCACGTCGGCCAGGCCGAAGCAGGCCTCGCCACCGGCTTGCTGGATGAGCGCGACGGTGGCCTCGCCGCCGGCGGCGTCGAGATCCGACACCACCACCTTCAGGCCAGCCTTGGCATAGGCCAGCGCCACGGCGCGGCCGATGCCGGAGGCGGCACCGGTGACAAGGGCTACTCGGGGTGTGGACATGGCAGATCCAGGCAGGTGAGGACGACCCGCCCAGTGTGGAGGACGCCGCCGCAGAGGGCCTTGATCTGCCTCAGGGTGGAGTGGGGTGCCGATGGGTCAGGCGCGAGCCTGACGTGTGGGCCCTCTGCTCAGGCCGCGCCGCGCAGCGGGGCGGTGGCGGCGTTGATGCGGCGTGCCAGGGCCGGGTCGTGCGGCTCCACCGCTGCAGGCTTGTCGGCGGCCGCCGGGCGCCGCGTGGTGGCCAGCGTGTCGTCGAGCTCGTTGGCCAGCTTGTTCGCCAGCTGCTGGGCCATCGGCACCAGCCAGCCGCCGGTGTCGCGGTCTTCGCTGCTGTCTTGTTCGAGAAAGCGATCAGCCGCCTTGGCCGCGGCGTGCAGCTGGTGGGCACGCGCGCGCAAGGGCACGAGGCGCTGCTGCAAGCTGCCTTCGGCGTTGCGTTCCTTCAGCGTGCGCGACAGGCCATCCAGGTCGGCCGCCAGGTCCTCGGCCAGCGTCACGGCACTGGCCAGCAGCCAGGTGCCGGTGTCGCGCTCGTCGCTGGCGTCCTGCGCGAGGTAGTGGTCGGCGGCACGGGTGGCGGCGCGCACCTGGTGGGCGCGCGCGCCCAGCGATCGAATCAGGCCCGCCAGCGAGTCGGCGGTCGGGCGGGTGTCGGCAGTCGTGGGCATGGGCGGCTTCCTGCGGCAGGGCCCTTCATTGTGCCCAGCCGCGGCGGCGTGCGCGGGCCAGTTCGGCGAGCAGGCCCCCTGGTTCGGCGGGCGCCGTGGCGAGGGCGGGCAAAATTGCTTCCCCAGGCGGCAAGCCGGGCTCGCCGGCCCCGCCCGCCTCACGGGGCCCGTGGCCGATGTCGAGCGTGCCCAGCACCGCCGCATCGATGAACCGCGAGTGCAGCGCCGTGACATGCCGCCCGCCCCAGGCCCGCTGCTGCGTGACGTGGAAGTTCTGCGGCGCCCACAGTGCCAGCGTGTCGCGCGCGCGGGTCATGCCCACGTAAAGCAGGCGGCGCTCTTCGTCGATCTCGTCGGCACGGCCGGTGGCCAGGTCGGACGGGATCGCGCCGTCCACCACGCGCAGGATGTGCACCGCGCTCCACTCCTGGCCCTTGGCCGAGTGCAGTGTCGACAGCGTGAGCCAGTCTTCGTCGAGCAGCGGCGTGCCGGCCTCGGCGCCGTGGGCTGCGGGCGGTTCGAGCATCAGTTCGGTGACGAAGGCCAGGCGGTTGGGCGCGCGCGCGGCGCTGGTGGCGAGTTGCTGCAGCTCCTGCTGGCGCTGGCGCGCGTCGGCGTGCAGCCGCTCGAGCTGCGGCGTGTACCAGTCGATGAGGCGGGCGTAGTCGGCGGGCCAGCGGGCATCGGGGCCGCGCAGGTGCTGCATCAGCGCGCGCAGCGCCTGCCAGGGCAGGGCGGCGGCGCGTGGCGGTTCGAAGCGGTCGATGTCGTGGCCGGCGGCGGCCAGGCGCTGCAGCGCCGCCGGGCCGATGCCCGGCACCAGCCGCGCCACGCGCGTGGCGGCCAGTTGTGCCGCCGGGTTGTCGGCCCAGCGCAGCACGGCGACGACGTCCTTCAGGTGGGCCGACTCCAGGAAGCGCAGGCCGCCGAACTTGACGAAGGGCACGCGCCGGCGCATCAGCTCCAGTTCCAGCGCCTGGCTGTGCGTGGCGGTGCGGAACAGCACCGCCTGGCGGCGCAGTTCGAGGCCGCCCTCGCGGGCCTCGAGCACGGCGGCGGCCACGCCGCGCGCCTCGGCGGCCTCGTCGGCCACCGCGTGCAGCAGCGGCCGCGGGCCGGCGGGGCGCGGGCTGACGAGCGTCTTGTCGAAGCGCTCGCGCACCTGGGCGATGAGCGCGTTGCTGCTGGCCACGATCTGCGGCGTGCTGCGGTGGTTGCGCGTGAGCGTGAGCACGCGCGCCGCCGGCGTGCAGCGGGCCGGAAAGCCCAGCATCTCGGCCACCAGCGCGCCGCGGAAGCCGTAGATGGCCTGCGAGTCGTCACCCACGGCGGTGAGGCCCGCGCCGCCGGGGCGCAGGGCCTCGACGAGCCGCCACTGCAGCGGGTTCAGGTCCTGCACCTCGTCGACGAGCACGTGGTCGAAGCGGCCGCGCAAGCGGCCGGCCACGGGCTCGTGCTGCAGCGCCAGCCACCAGCCGTCGAGCAGGTCGTCGTAGTCGAGCAGGCGCTGCTGCAGCTTGGCCTCGGCGTAGGCGTCGAACAGGCGGGCGAGCGCGCTGCCGCCGGTGTCGTCGGGTGGCAGGCACCAGGGGTAGTGGCGGCGCAGCACCTCGGCCAGCGGCTGGCGCGTGGCGACGCAGCGCGAGTGGATGGCCATGCAGGTGGCGGCCAGCGGCACGCGCTGCTCGTTCACCGAACGCGCCGCCAGGCCCAGGGCCAGGCGCTGCTGCGCCATCAGTTCCTCGGCGTCGGCGGCGTCGAGCACCGAAAAGCCGGCGTGCAGGCCCAGGGCCGCGGCCTCGTCACGCAACAGCCGCGCCGCGATGCCGTGGAAGGTGCCGCACCAGGGCAGCCGGGGTGCCGGCGTGCCGGCGGGCAGGCCGAGCGCGGCGTGCAGCTGCGCGCCGGCCCGGTGGGCGAGTTCGGCCGCCGCGCGGCGCGAGAAGCTCAGCAGCAGCAGCCGGTTCGGATCGGCCCCCGCCATCACCAGCGCGGCCATCCGGGCGGCCAGCACGGTGGTCTTGCCGGTGCCGGCACCGGCCACCACGAGCAGCGGCTCACGGCCGTGCGCGACGGCGGCGCCTTGCTCGGCGCTGAGCTCTTCGACGAGGCCGGCGGTCATGCGCCGACTGTATAGGCATCCAGCTCGGCGGCGGGCGGCCTGGCCTGCCCGGAGGGACTCGAACCCCCGACCTGCGGCTTAGAAGGCCGCTGCTCTATCCAGTTGAGCTACGGGCAGACGGAGTGGATTGTCTGGCACGCCGGCCCCAGCGGGACCGCTCAGCGCTTCTGGTACTGCTGCGAGCCGAACAGCGCCTCGCGCGCCTTGTCGTCCACCAGCGGCTTGCGCGCGCTGGCCAGCACCTCGCAGCCGCGCTGCACGGCCGGGCGGGCGCCGATCTCGTCGAACCAGCCGCGCAGGTGCGGGTGGTCGTTCCAGTCGATGCCCTGGTTCTTCCAGCTGCGCAGCCAGGGGTACACGGCCATGTCGGCCACGCTGTACTCGGCGCCGCCGAGGTACTTGCTCCTGGCCAGGCGCTTGTTCATGACGCCGTACAGGCGCTTGGCCTCGTTGGTGTAGCGGTCGACGGCGTACGGGATCTTCTCGGGCGCGTAGATGCGGAAGTGGTGCGCCTGGCCCAGCATGGGGCCGACGCCGCCCATCTGGAACATCAACCACTGCAGCACCTCGTACTTCGCGGCCGTGCCGGCGGGCAGGAAGCGGCCGGTCTTGCCGGCCAGGTACAGCAGGATGGCGCCGCTCTCGAACAGCGAGATCGGCTCGCCGTCGGGGCCGTCGGGGTCGGTGATCGCCGGGATCTTGTTGTTCGGGCTGATGGCCAGGAACTCGGGGGCGAACTGCGCGCCGCTGCCGATGTCCACCGGGTGCACCCGGTAGGGCAGGCCGCACTCCTCGAGCATGATGTGGACCTTGTGCCCGTTCGGCGTGGGCCACGAATACACTTCGATCATCGTTGTTCTCCTGGCGGCCTCGGCGGACTCTAAATCATGCTCGACGGATTGAAGCGCCTGTTCTCGGGTGCCGCAGGCAGTGGCGAGGACGGCCACGACTGGGACGGCCTCGTGCCCTGGGCGCAGCAGCGCCAGTACGGTTTTCGCGTCGTGCAGAACGAAGGCTTCGTCGTCGACGGCCGGCTGGGCGCCACGCCCTGGCGCCTGGAGTGGGGCCCGTCGCAGCGCCCCTACATCGCCGGGCACGAACTGCGCATCCGCTCCGAGCTGGGGCTGAGCCCCGAGCTGCAGCTGGTGATCATGAACCGGCAGTTGCAGGAGAAGATGGAGAAGGACGTTTTCGATCAGTACGTCGAAGGCGTGCAGACCCGCATCGACAACCAGACGCCGCCCGAGATGCGCTGGCTCGTGATGTTCCCGCGCCTGGCGGACAAGGACCTGCCCGAACTGGCCGAGCGCTACGCCGCCTTGTCGAGCCTGAAGCCCTGGCTGCTGCAGTGGCTGGCCGGGCCGCTGACACAGTCGATGGCGGCGCTGCGGGTCGACGCCTCGGTGCCGCTGGTACTGATGATCGGCCGCGGCCGCCTGATGCTGCGCACCGCGCTGGCCGAGCCCGAGCTGCCCGCGTTGCAGCAGTGGCTGCGCCTGTTCGAAACCGCCATGCGCGAGGCGCGGCGCGTCGCCAACGACAGCAGCGACGCCATCTCGCCGAGCACGCAGCCGAGCATGTGGAGCTCGAGCGCGCTGCCGGGCGACGAGCGCGGCAAGTAGGCCGCGCCCGCCAGCGTCACCACTCTCAGGCCTTCGGCATGATCTTGCCGAGCTCGAGCTTGGCGATGGCGTTGCGGTGCACTTCGTCGGGGCCGTCGGCAAAGCGCAGCGTGCGCGACAGCGTGTAGAAGTAGGCCAGCGGGGTGTCCTGGCTCATGCCGGCACCGCCGAACACCTGCATCGCCCAGTCGATCACCTGGCAGGCCATCTGCGGCGCCACCACCTTGATCATCGCGATCTCGGCCTTGGCGCTCTTGTTGCCGGCGCGGTCCATCATCCAGGCCGCCTTCAGCGTGAGCAGGCGCGCCTGGTCGATCATGCAGCGGGCCTCGGCGATGCGCTCCTGCGTCACCGTCTGCTGCGCGATGGTCTTGCCGAAGGCGGTGCGCGACACGGCGCGCTCGCACATCAGCTTCAGTGCGCGCTCGGCGATGCCGATCAGGCGCATGCAGTGGTGGATGCGGCCGGGGCCGAGGCGGCCCTGGGCGATCTCGAAGCCACGGCCTTCGCCGAGCAGAATGTGGTCGGCCGGCACGCGCACGTTCACGAAGTCCACCTCCATGTGGCCGTGCGGCGCGTCGTCGTAGCCGAACACCGTGAGCGGGCGCAGGACCGTGATGCCCGGCGTGTTCGCGGGCACGACGATCATCGACTGCTGCGAGTGCCGCGGCGCCTGCGGGTCGGTCTTGCCCATGAAGATGTAGACGGCGCAGCGCGGGTCGCCGGCGCCGCTGGTCCACCACTTGCGGCCGTTGATGACGTAGTGGTCGCCGTCCTTCCCTGACTCCTTGCGAATATCGGCCTGGATGTTGGTGGCGTCGGAGCTGGCCACCGCGGGCTCGGTCATCGCGAAGGCGCTGCGGATCTCGCCGGCCAGCAGCGGCTCGAGCCAGCGCTTCTTGAGCTCGGGCGTGGCGTAGCGCGCGAACACCTCCATGTTGCCGGTGTCGGGCGCGCTGCAGTTGAAGACCTCGCTGCTCCAGGGTACGCCGCCCATGATCTCGGCCAGCGGGGCGTAGTCCTGGTTGCTCAGGCCGAAGCCGTATTCGGAATCGCCGCGCGCGGCGGCGGCCTGGCCTTCGGCCGAAGGCGGCAGGAACAGGTTCCACAGGCCGGCATCGCGTGCCTTGGGCTTGAGCTTCTCGATCGTCTGCAGCGGCGTCCAGCGGCGGCCGGCGCGGCTGTTCGCCTCGATCTCCTCGAAGTACGCGGCCTCGGCCGGGTAGACGTGCTCGGCCATGAAGGCGTTCAGGCGCGCCGCAAGCTGCTGGGTGCGCGGGGAATAGTCGAAGTCCATGGGGTCGTCTCCTGTCGGTGTCTTGGGGGGTCAGCCAGCCTGTTGCGCAAAGCGCCACGCCATCTGCGCCAGCGTGCGCGTGGCCTCGCCGGTGGCGCGCGCCTCGCTGCTGGAAGCGATGCCGTCGACCACGCGCCGCGCAATGCCCTGCGTGATGCTGCCGAGGCGAAACAGGTTGTAGGCGAGGTAGAAGTTCCAGTCGGCCATCAGTGCGCCCACGGCGGCCTCGCCGCGGCCGGTGCGCACGGCATAACGCCGCACGTACTCGGCCTCTGTGGGAATGCCCAGCGCCGCGTGATCGAGCCCGCCGATGCCGCGGAACACGCCCGGCGGGATGTGCCAGGCCATGCAGTGGTAGCTGAAGTCGGCGAGCGGATGGCCCAGCGTTGACAGCTCCCAGTCCAGCACCGCCTGCACACGTGGCTCGGTCGGGTGGAACACGAGGTTGTCGAGGCGGAAGTCGCCGTGCACCACCGACACCTGCGTGGCGTCGAGCGCGCTCGCGGGCAGGTGCGCCGGCAGCCACTCGATCAGGCGCTCCATCTCGGGGATGTCCTCGGTGCGCGAGGCCAGGTACTGCTTGCTCCAGCGGCCGATCTGGCGCTCGAAGTAGTTGCCGGGCTTGCCGTAGTCGGCCAGGCCGGCGGCTACCACGTCCACCGTGTGCAGCGCCGCCATCACGCGGTTCATCTCGTCGTAGATCGCGCCGCGTTCGGCCGTGTCCATGCCGGGCAGCGCCTGCTCCCAGAGCACGCGGCCCTCGACGAACTCCATCACGTAGAACGCGCGGCCGATGACGGACTCGTCGTCGCACAGCAGCGCCATGGCCGGCACGGGCACGCCGGTGCCGGCCAGCGCCTTCATCACGCGGTACTCGCGTTCGATGGCGTGGGCCGAGGGCAGCAGCTTCGCCACCGGTCCCGGCTTGCTGCGCAGGGCCCAGCGGCGCGTGGGCGTGGCCAGCAGGTAGGTGGGGTTGCTCTGGCCGCCCTTGAACTGAGTGACGTCCAGCGGGCCGGCAAAGCCGCCCAGGTGCTGCCGCAGGTGGCGCTCCAGCGCCGCCACGTCGAAGGCATGGCTGCTGGCCATGGGCCGGGTGCCGGTGTAGCGGTCCATCGTCAGTGAGCTCCAGGCTTCGTCATGCGGGGTTCATCGGTCGGCAGCCGCCAGCAGCTTCTCGCGCGACAGCACCACCAGGCGTGTCGGCTCGACGCGCACCGCGCCTTCGCGCTCGAAGCCCTTGAGCTCCTGGTTGACGCGCTGGCGCGAGGCGCCCAGCAGCTGCGCGAGGTCTTCCTGTGCCAGGGCCAGGCCGATGCGCACCTCGGCGCCATCGGGCCCGTGCGGCACGCCGTAGCTGCGCGCCAGCAGCAGGATCTGCTTGGCCAGCCGCGCCTGCAGCGGCCGCGTGTTCAGGTCTTCGAAGCTGTCGAACATCAGCCGCAGGCGGCGGCAGTTCAGGCGCAGCAGCGCGTCGTACAGCTCGACGTGGCGCTGCAGCAGCGCTCGGAAATCGGCCTTGCGCACGGTGAGCAGCGTCGTCGGGCCGTGCACGTCGGCATCGTGGGTGCGGGGCAGGCCGTCGAAGAGCGCGATGTCGCCGAACCAGGTGCCCGGCTCGGCGTAGGTGAGCGTGACCTGCTTGCCCGACAACGACACCGAGCTGATGCGCACCGCGCCGCGCGCCACGCCGCACCATTCTTCGGCCGGTGTGCCGCGTGTGGCCAGGGGCTCGCCGTCGGCCAGGCGCCGCAGCTGCGAACGCGCGAGGATGTCTGCCCGCAAGGGAGCCGAAAGCTTGCTGAACCACGAGCCGCTGTCGATGTTGTGTTGTTCTTCCAGTGTAAGGACGGGGGTATTCATGGCTTGTCGTGCAGGCGACAGATGTCGACGATGCATTGTCCTCCCCCGCTGACGGAGCCCCTCATGAGCATCAGCCCCGACGCCCTTGCCAACGCCCGCCCGACCACTATCCCCGACACCGAATGGAAGCTCCGCTGCGACCTCGCCGCCGCCTACCGGCTGGTGGCGATGTTCGGCTGGGACGACCTCGTCTTCACGCACATCAGCGCGCGTGTCGACGACGCCCACGGCGAGCCCACAGGGGCCTTCCTCATCAATCCCTACGGATTCATGTTCGAGGAGATCACGGCCTCGAGCCTGGTGAAGGTCGATGCCCACGGCGTGAAGCTCGATGACACGCCGCATGACGTCAACCCGGCCGGCTTCGTCATCCACAGCGCCGTGCACGCGGCGCGCCATGATGTGGGCTGCGTGCTGCACACGCACACGCTCAACGGCGTGGCGGTGTCGGCGCAGAAGCACGGCGTGCTGCCGATCTCGCAGCAATCGATCTTCGTGCTCTCGTCGCTGGGCTACCACGCCTACGAAGGCGTGGCGCTGCGTGACGACGAGAAGCCGCGCCTCGTCGCCGACCTCGGGCACCACACCCACCTGATGCTGCGCAACCATGGCTTGCTCACGGTGGGCCGCACGGTGGCCGATGCCTTCCTGGCGATGTACCTGTTCGAGACCGTCTGCAACATCCAGGTGCGGGCGCTGGCCGGCGGCGGCGAGCTGGTGACGATCGACCCGGGCATCGTCGCCACCGCGCGCCAGCAGGCGGCCGCCGTGACGCGGGGCCTGGGTGCGCAACTCACCTGGCCGGGGCTGCTGCGCCGGCTGGAGCGCCGGCATCCGGGCTGGGCCGTCTGACAAGCAGCGCCGCAGGGTGTCGATCAAGCCACTGCAGGTCACGACAGACGCCACGACAAGCGGCCTTTCGCGGACCGTTCCGGGCCGTGTCGGCCCCGGGCCTTCTGCTAGAGTGACCGAGCAGAAAGATCCCGACACAAGCCTCACCGCATGCAACTTCGCCGGCCTTCGTTCGCACTGAGCGCGGGCGCCGCCATGGGCCAGGTGCTCGTGCTGCTGGGCCTGCTCTGGGCCGGCCACGCCACGGCAGCCGGGCTGGGCAGCGGTGATGCCGGGG
Organism: Rubrivivax sp.; assembly: GCA_020248945.1. Taxonomy (GTDB): domain Bacteria; phylum Pseudomonadota; class Gammaproteobacteria; order Burkholderiales; family Burkholderiaceae_C; genus Rubrivivax. The sequence continues at coordinate 105,800 of JADCGQ010000030.1, read as the reverse complement.
CCACGCTGGGCCAGCCGCTGAACTTTGGCGTGATGGTGCGCCTCGATGCGGGCGAGACCCTGAGCGCCGAGTGCGTGTCCGCCGAAGTGGCCGTGGGCGACCGTCGCCTGCCGGCGCCCCTGGTGCGCACCTCGATCGAGATGACCAGCGCGCAGACCGCCCGCATTCGCGTGCAGACGCAGCCGGCCATCGACGAGCCCGTGGTCGCGGTCCAGTTGTCGGTGGGCTGCAGCAACCGCATCTCGCGCAGCTACGTCGTGCTGGCCGATCCTCCCGGCATGGCGGCTGCGCCGGTGCCGTCGTTTGCGGGCAACCTGCCGCCCGTGCCCGCCGTGCCCGCCGTGCCCGCCGTGCCCGCCGTGGCCGCGCCGGCCCCACCCGCTGCCGAGGCCGCCCCGATGGCCGTGGCCACGGCCGCCGCCACCCCGGTGTCGCGCGCCCAACCCGTGCTCACGCCAGAGCAGCAGCGTGTGCGCGACGAGCGCCGAGCGCGGCAGCGAGAGCAAAGGCTGGCACGCCAGCAGGCCGCGCGCGAGGCCCGTGCTGCACGGGCCCAGGCCGCTGCTGCGGCCTCCGACACGGCGCCCCGCCTGAGGCTCGATTTCGTCGATGCCACTCCCCGCGCGGGTGGCAGTGCGGCGGGCGACTCGGATGCCGTGGCGCGTGCGATGACCGCCGTCGCCGAAGCCGCCAGCGCGGCGCGTGCCGCGGCGTCGGCAGCCTCGGCCTCGGCGCTTCGCGTCGCCGCGCTCGAGCAGGAGGTGGCCACGCTGCGCAGCGAGGCCAAGGCCGGGCAGGATCTGATCGGGCTGCTGCGGCAGCGTGTCGTCGACGCCGAGTCCTCCGGCCGCTGGACAACGCCGCTGGTGCTGGCGTCATTGCTGCTGGCCGCGCTGGCCGCCTGGCTGGCCTGGCGACTCGGTCGGGTGCAGGCGCTGCAGCGTTCGCAGTGGCAGCAAGAGGCCGCCGGCATGGCCGCTGGCGGGCCCATGACCTCGGCCGCGGCCATGGGTCTGGTGGACAGCCTGGTGCCGCGAGAGCCCACCGCGCCGGCACCCTTCGTGACGCGCCAGGGCACGGGCCGCGAAGGCCGCAGCACCATCATCACCAGTCCGGGCACCGATGCGGCTGCCGTGCCGCCTACCGTGGCGCTGCCCAAGCCGGCCGCCTCGCGCAGCCGCGTCAGCCCGGCCTGGCCGCCGCCGGCGCCGCCAGTGGCCTGGCCACCGGCCGCGTCGACCCTGCCGCCGGATCTGCCTGACGAAACTCTCCCCGGCCTCGGCCCCGACACGCCCGACGGCGAATCCGCCAGCGCGAACTTCCGCCCCGAGTTGGAGCCCGAAGCGCCGATGCAGCGCACCGAGGCCTACCCGGCGGGCGGACGCAGTGCCGACTCGATGCCGCGCGATGTGTCGATCGAGGAACTGCTCGACCTCGAGCAGCAGGCCGAGTTCTTCATGGTGCTCGGGCAGGACGAGGCCGCCGTCGACCTGCTCGTGGAGCACCTGCGCAGCACTGGCGGCGGCAGCCCTCTGCCGTACCTGAAGCTGCTCGAGATTCATCACCGCCGGGGCGACAACGAGGCCTACGAGCGCATGCGGCAGCGCTTCAACCACCGCTTCAACGCCTACGCGCCCGAGTGGGGCGTGGGCCTCACCAGCGGCCGCTCGCTCGAAGACTACGCCGGCGTGCTGCCGCGCCTGCAGCAGGTGTGGACACGTCCGCTCGACGCCATGGCCGAACTCGAGGCCTTGCTGTTCCGCAAGAGCCGCGGCGAGCTCTTCGACCTGCCGGCCTACCGCGAGGTGCTGTTCCTTTACGCGCTGGCGCGCGACCTGCTGGACCGCGCGGCCGTGGACACCGGCAGCGTCGACCTGCTGCTGCCCATAAGCGACGGCAGCGAAGACGGCAGCGCCTCCCCGGCGCCGTTCCTGGGGCTGGAGCACGACGCCTTCAAGGACACGATGGCGCCCGAAGACCCGCGCTCGACGGCGCCGCTGGACTTCGACCTCGCCGGCGGCGACCGCCGCACCAGCATCTTCGACCTGCTCGACGACAAGCCCCGGCCGCCGCGGCAGCCCTAGGCTCGTTGCCCCGCCTCAGAGCCGCGCGAGCCGCTCGAGTGCGCGCTGCAGCGTCTCGTCCTTCTTGGCAAAGCACAGGCGCGCCAGCTTCTGCTCGAAGCCGCCCTCGTAGAACACCGACAGCGGGATCGCCGCCACGCCGATCTCGGTGGTGAGCCAGCGGCAGAAGGCCTGCTCGTCGAGTTCGCTCACGGCCGAGTAGTCGACGAGCTGGAAGTAGCTGCCTTCGCTGGGCAGCAGCTTCAGGCGCGAGGCCGCCAGGCCGGCGCGGAAGAGATCGCGCTTGCGCTGGTAGAAGGCCGGCAGCCCGCGGTAGGGCGCGGGGTCGGCCAGGTAGCGCGCCAGGCCGTGCTGCACCGGCGTGTTCACCGTGAACACATTGAACTGGTGCACCTTGCGGAACTCGGCCGACAAGGGCGCGGGCGCGGCCACGGTGCCCACCTTCCAGCCGGTGACGTGAAAGGTCTTGCCGAAGCTCGACACCACGAAGGCGCGCGACGCCAGCGCCGGCACGCTGCTGGCGCTGATGTGCGGCTGGCCATCGAACACCATGTGCTCGTAGACCTCGTCGCTGATCAGCAGCACCTCGGTGGGCGCCAGCAACGTGGCCAGTTGCTGCCATTCGCCCTGCGTCCATACGGTGGCGCTGGGGTTGTGCGGGCTGTTGACGATGATGAGGCGCGTGCGCGGCGACAGGGCCGCGGCGATGCGCGCGAAGTCGGGCCTGAAGCTGCCGGGCAGCAGCGGCACGCGCACGACACGGCCGCCGGCGAGCTCGATGTTGGGCGCGTAGCTGTCGTAGCAGGGCTCGAGCACGATGACCTCGTCGCCCGGGTGCACGACGGCCAGGATGGCCGTCAGGATGGCCTGCGTGGCGCCGGCGGTGATGGTGATCTCGTTGTCGGCGTCGTAGCGGTGGCCGTAGAGCGCCTCGATCTTGTCGGCCACGCGCTGGCGCAGCAGCGGCACGCCGGTCATCGGCGGGTACTGGTTCAGGCCTTCGCGCATGGCGCCCTGCACGGCATCGAGCAGGGCCGGGTCGCAGTCGAAATCGGGGAAGCCCTGGCCCAGGTTCACGGCGCCGTGCTGGGTGGCCAGCGCCGACATCAACGTGAAGATGGTGGTGCCCACCTGCGGCAGGCGGCTGGTGAGGGCGGGTGTGCGGACGGCGAGTGCTTGCATGGGAAGGTTCTACAGGGAGAAGTCGGTACCGTCGCCCTGCATTGCGCGCCCGATGAGCGCCGGCGACAGCCGCGGCGACAGCATCTCGGCGAACGCCACGACGTAGCGCCGCAGCCAGGCGCCGCGCTTGAAGGCCACGCGGGTGATGTTGCTGCCGATCAGGTGGCCCAGCGGCCGGGCGACGAGGTCGCTGCCGGGGGGCTCGGCTGCCATCGCGCTCTCGGCCACGATGCCGATGCCCAGGCCCAGGCGCACGTAGGTGATGATGACGTCGGAGTCGATGGCCTCCAGCGCCACGCGCGGGCTGAGATGCGCGCGAGCGAAGGCCTGGTCGATGCGCGTGCGGCCGGTCACGGTGGGGTGGTACAGCACCAGCGGCTCGGCTGCCAGCTGCTCGAGCGTGGGCCGCTCCACGGCGGCCAGCGGGTGTGTCGACGGCACCACGAGCACGTGTTGCCACTCGTAGCAGGGCAGCGTCACGAGGCCCTCGTGGGTGGCCAGCGCCTCGGTGGCGATACCGATCTCGGCGACGTCGTCGAGCAGCATGCGCGCCACCTGCTCGGGCATGCCCTGGTGCAGTTGCACCTGCACCTTGGGGAAGCGCCGCCGCAGCTCGGCCACCGGGCCGGGCAGGAAGTAGCGCGCCTGCGTGTGGGTGGTGGCGATGGACAGCGTGCCGGCGTCCTGCTTGGAGAACTCCTCGCCGATGCGCTTGAGGTTGCTCACCTCGCGCAGGATCACGTCGATGGAGCGCAGCACCTGCAGCCCCGGCTCGGTGACGCGGCGGATGCGCTTGCCGTGGCGCGCGAAGATCTCGACGCCGAGCTCCTCTTCGAGCTCGATGATGGCCTTGCTGATGCCGGGCTGCGAGGTGTGCAGTGCCTTGGCGGTTTCGGTGAGGTTGAGGTTGCGGCGCACCGCTTCCTGTACGAAGCGGAACTGGTGCAGGTTCATCGCGCCGGCTCCGCCGTGGGTTCGTTGCCCAGTTGCGCCAGCGCAGCCTGCGCCATGGCGGCGACGACGCTGTCGATCTCGCCGATGGCCGGCTGCAGCGTCACGCCCAGGCCCGGGTGCGCCTGGCGCAGTTCGTCCAGCAGCAGCGGCAAGTCTTTCCGCACATGGCCGCCGGCGCCCAGGAACATCGGCAGCACGGTGATGCGGTTGCAGCCCGCGGCGGCCAGTTCGGCGCCGGCGGCCGGCAGCGTGGGCGCCATGAACTCGAGGAAGGCCAGCCGCACCGGCAGGCCCGGGCGCGCGGCGCGCACGGCCTCGGCCACCGCCTCGAAAGGGGCGGCCCAGCGCGGATCGCGAGCGCCGTGGGCGAAGAGGATGAGGCCAGAGTTCATGGGGCAGGAGTCAGCGGTAGCGCACGAGCCACGTGAACGCGGCCATCGACAGCAGCAGATAAAGCGCACTCGGTGCCGCGGCCGCCACCCAGGGCGTCCAGCCCTGCAGGTTGCCGACGTGGCCCGACAGATTGTTCAGCAGCACGAAGCTGATGCCCAGCATGATGCCGCCGAAGACCTTGAAGCTGACGCTCCCGGCCCGCGCGTGCAGGTAGGCAAAGGGCAGGGCCAGCGCCACCATCACCAGGCAGGACAGCGGGTACAGCGCCTTGCGCCAGAAGCGGATGCGGTGGCTCTGGCTGGCCTGCTCCTGGTCGGACAGGTGCTCGCTGTAGCGCCACAGCTCCAGCGTCGTCATCGTGCCCACCGGCAGCACGGCGGCCGCCACGACGCGGGCGTCGAGCGTGCTCGGCCAGTCCAGCGTGTCGTGGCGCGTGATCTCCACGGCGGGGCGCGCGCCATCGCGCGCGGCGGGCCAGCGCGTCAGCTCGGCGTCGCTGAGCGTCCAGGTGCTGTCGCCGCCCACGCGGGCCTGCGGCGCGGCGATGCGCGAGACGAGCGCGCCGTCGCGGTCGAACTCGAAGATGCGCACACCGAGCAGCGTGCCACCCGGGCCGGTGCCGGTGACGTTGACCGAGAAGCTGCGCTCGGCGCCGTTGTCGTCGCGGCGCTCTTTCAGCCAGGCGCCGGCGCCGCCGATGGACAGGGCGCCCGCGAAGCGCGCCTTCAACTGCACGCCTTGCTCTTCGGCCGCCGGTGCGACGTAGTCGCCGATCACGAAGGTGGCCATGCCGAACGCCAGGCCGAGCAGGGCCAGCAGGCGCAGCGCACGGCCGGGCCCCAGGCCGCCGGTGCGCAGGATGGTGAACTCCGACGACTGCGCCAGCCGGGCCAGCGAGTAGATGGTGCCGATCAGCACCGCGATGGGCGCCAGCTCGTACAGGTGCCCGGGCAGTTCGAGCAGCGCCGCGAGCGCGGCGTGCCAGGTGGTACGCCCGCGCTGGCCGACGCCTTCGAGCTCGTCGACGAAGTCGACGAAGTAGAACAGCGACAGGAAAGCCAGCGCGACGAAGAACACCGACGCCGCGATGTCGCGGTAGAGCAGGGCGCGGACCGTCTTCATCGGCGGGCAGGCTCGGCGGCTCAGGCGCTGCGGCGCCGCGTCGGCACCGGCCAGTGCGTCACGGCGGCGTGATCGCGCCACCACAGCAGCAGCAAGGCCAGGCCGAAGACGCCACCGTGCAGCGCCACCAGCGCCGCGCCCAGACCGAGCCGGCCGCTCGCCACCCAGGCCTGGGTCAGGTTGATGAGGTTGTAGTACACGACGAAGGCCAGCAAGGCGAACAGCAGGTTCCAGTTGCTCGCCCGCCGTGGCTGCGAGGCGGCCAGCGCAATGCCCAGCAGCAGCAGGTTGGCAGCACCCAGCACGAGGCCCACGCGCCAGGCCAGCTCGCCCTGGTGGCGCGCCGTCGGGTTGGCGAGCAGGTCGGCGGTGCTCACGGTGCGCGGCGCACGGCTGTCGCTGGCGCGCGCCGCGCGCTCACCGGCCAGGATGCGGTAGCGCTGGAAGCTGGCCTGCACGCGGTCGCCGCTGGCCAGGTCGGCGCTGTTGCGCTGGCCGCGTTCGAGCACCAGGTAGCGGTCGGCCCCTTCGGTTTCGAGTCGGCCGGCGCGGGCCGTCGTCACCGACTCGGTCTCGCCGCTGCGCGTGAGGATGAACACGTTGCGGGCGTTCACGCCGTCCAGGCTTTCGCGCTCGACGAAGAACACCCGGCTGCCATCGGACGAAGTCTGGAACACCCCCGGCGTGACGCGCGAGAGATCGCCGCGCTGCTGGTAGCGCTCGCGCAGTTCCAGGCTCGCCCGATTGCCCCAGGGCCAGACGACGAACACCAGCACCGCCACGACCGTGATCACCGGCCAGGCCGTGCGCAGCACCGGGCGCACGAAGCGGCCGATGCCCACGCCACTGGCGAACCAGATGATCATCTCGCTCTCGCGGTACATGCGCGACAGCGCCACCACCACCGCCACGAAGAGCGACAGCGCCAGCAGCATCGGCAACTGCCCGAGCGTGACGTAGCCCAGCAGCAGCACCACGTCCTGCGGTGCCACCGCACCGCTGGCGGCCTGGCCCACCGAGCGGATCAGGGCGTTGGTGAGCACGATGGTCAGGATGACGACCAGCGTGGCGCCGAAGCCCCGGGCCAGCTCCTTGCGCACAGTCGAATCGAATACCATTTGTCGCTTTACCTGACTCGACTCATTATGGACTTCAAGACAGTGGTGGCCGGGGCTCCCGGCTCGGTTGCAGCCGTTGCGGCCGATGCGCTGCTGGTGATCGTGGCTTCGGTGGAAGCTGCTGCGGCACTCGATCAGCCGCTCGCCGACGAGTTTGCGCGCGCGCTGCGCGACGGCGACATCGACAGCAAGCCCGGCCAGGTGCTGTACGCGCATCGCGTGGCCGGTGTGAAGGCCGCTCGCGTGGCCTATGCCTTTGCCGGTGCCGCCACGGCGCGCGCCTTCCGCAAGGCGCTGGCGGCGGGCCTCGGTGCCATCAAGGCCGGCGGCACGAAGTCGCTGGCGGTGGCCGCGGCGGGCTTCGGCGCCCTCGATGCCAGCCACGGCGAGGCCGTGGCCATGGTGGCCGCGGAGGCCACCTACCTGTACCGCCAGACCAAGCCCAGCGCGCCGGCACCGGCCCGCCTGAAGAGCGTGGCCGTGGTCTGCGCCGCCAAGGCCGAGGCCACCGCGGTGAGCGAGGGCCTGCGCGTCGGCGAGGCACTGGCAGAAGGCACGACGCTGGCCCGCGAATGGGCCAATCGACCGGGCAACCACTGCACGCCCACGCACCTGGCCACCCTGGCGCTCGGCATGGCCAAGAGCCACGGCCTGAAGGTCGAGGTGCTGGAGCGCAAGGACTGCGAGAAGCTCGGCATGGGCTCCTTCCTGGCCGTCGCACAGGGCTCGGACGAGCCGCTGAAGTTCATCGTCATGCGCTGGATGGGCGGCGCCAAGGCCGACGCGCCGGTGGTGCTGGTCGGCAAGGGCATCACCTTCGACACCGGCGGCATCAGCCTGAAGCCCGCCGCCGAGATGGACGAGATGAAGTTCGACATGGGCGGCGCGGCCAGCGTGCTGGGCACCATGGCGGCGGTGGCGCGGCTGAAGGCCAAGGTCAACCTGGTCGGCATCGTGGCCGCCACCGAGAACATGCCCAGCGGCCGTGCCGTCAAGCCCGGTGACGTCGTCACCAGCATGAGCGGCCAGACCATCGAGATCCTGAACACCGACGCCGAAGGCCGCCTGATCCTCTGCGACGCGCTGACCTACGCCGAGCGCTTCAAGCCGGCCGTGGTGGTCGACATCGCCACGCTCACGGGCGCCTGCGTCATTGCGCTGGGCCACCACCGCAGCGGCCTCTTCAGCAGCGACGACGCGCTGGCCGCCGAGCTGCAGGCCGCGGGCGACACGGCCTTCGATCCGGCCTGGCGCATGCCGCTGGACGACGAATACGACGAGGCGCTGAAGAGCCACTTCGCCGACATGGGCAACGTCGGCTCTCGCGCCGGTGGCGCGGTGACGGCGGCGATGTTCCTGAAGCGCTTCACCTCGAAGCTGCGCTGGGCTCACCTCGACATCGCCGGCACGGCCTGGAAGAGCGGCGCCGCCAAGGGCGCCACCGGCAGGCCCGTGCCGCTGCTGACGCACTTCGTGCTCGGCCGCGCGCGCTGAAGCGGCGCACAACGGCGTCGTGGAGGTCGAGTTCCACACGGGCCTGGCCGAGCCGCTGGACCACGCGGCTCGGCTGCTGCGCAAGGCGGTGCGGTTGGGGGAGCGTGTCTGCGTGGCCACGCCGCAATTCGAAGCGCTGTCACGCCGTCTCTGGGCCGAGCCTGAACGCGAGTTCTTCGCCCACGCGCGGCCCGGTGCCTCGCGGGCGGCCTGGCAGCGAAGCCCGGTGTGGCTGCTGCCGGCCTTCGAGCTGCCGCTCGACGCCGCCGACTGGCCCGCAGTGTGGGTCAACATCGGGTCAGACGCCGCGCCCGAAGGCGCCCGCTGCAGCCGACTGCTCGAGTTGGTGGCCGCCGGCCCCGATGAAGCGAAGGCCGGCCGCGAGCGCTGGCGGGCCTATGCAGCCCGGGGCTGGCGCCCCGAGAAGCGCTATGACGCCTCGCAGTCGGCACGGCCGTCGCACGGCGATGCGGCCGGCTGAGCCGCGGGTCTGCGACGACGCTGCTTAGCGCTAGTCCGGATGGATTTCAAGTCGCCGTGCCTACAATGCACGGCTTTGTCGCCCCCAGGAGGAACTTTTGATGAACTTTAAGCTTGTTGCCGCGTCGGCCATGGCTGTTGCGCTGCTTGCCGCCTGCGGCAAGAAGGAAGAGGCGCCCGCGCCTGCTGCTGCTCCGGCTGCCCCTGCCGCCCCGGCGCCCGCGCCGGCCCCGACCACGATCAAGATCGGTCACGTCGGTCCCACCAGCGGCGCCATCGCCCACCTGGGCAAGGACAACGAGAACGGCGCCCGCATGGCGATCGAGGAACTCAACGCCAAGGGTCTGACGATCCAGGGCGTGAAGGTCACCTTCGAACTGCTCGCCGAAGACGACGCCGCCGACCCGAAGCAGGGCACGGCTGCCGCGCAGAAGCTGGTCGACGCCAAGGTTCACGGGGTCATCGGCCACCTGAACAGCGGCACCTCGATCCCGGCCTCGAAGATCTACAGCGACGCTGGCATCCCGCAGATCAGCCCCTCGGCCACCAACCCGAAGTTCACGCGTCAGGGCTACGCCACCACGTTCCGCGTGGTGGCTGACGACGTGCACCTGGGCGGCACGCTGGGCAAGTACGCCGTCACCGAACTGAAGGGCAAGAGCATTGCCGTCATCGACGACCGCACGGCCTACGGCCAGGGCGTTGCCGACGAGTTCGAGAAGGGCGTCACCGCTGCGGGCGGCGCGATCGTGGGCCGCGAGTTCACGAACGACAAGGCCACCGACTTCACCGGCATCCTGACCAGCCTGAAGGCCAAGAAGCCGGACATCGTGTTCTTCGGCGGCATGGACGCCGTGGCCGGCCCGATGATGCGCCAGATGAAGCAGCTGGGCATCAAGGCCAAGTTCATGGGCGGCGACGGCATCTGCTCGGGCGAACTGCCCAAGCTGGCCGCGGGCTCGATGAGCGACAGCCAGGTCGTCTGCGCCGAAGCCGGTGGTATCGACGAAACCGGCAAGGCCGCGATGGACAAGTTCAAGGCCGACTTCAAGACGAAGTTCAACGCCGACGTCCAGATCTACGCCCCGTACGTGTACGACGCCATCATGACCATGGTCGCTGCCATGCAGAAGGCTGACTCGGCCAATCCGGCCAAGTACCTGCCGGCCCTTAAGGCCATCGACTACCAGGGCGTGACGGGCAAGATCGCCTTCGACGAGAAGGGTGACATCAAGAACGGCGCGCTGACGCTCTACACCTACAAGGGTGGCAAGAAGCAGTCGCTGGGCATCGTGCGCTGATCTTCCAAGCGCCAAGCTGCAGTCGAGGGCTCCCTGCGGGGAGCCCTTTTTCATGGCCGTTCGGGTTGAAGGCTGCGGCCCAAAGAAAAACCCGCCGGGACCGAAGTCCGGGCGGGTTCTCGTTGAAGCTGCAGCCTGGGCGGCTTACTTCAGCTTCACTTCCTTGTAGAGCACGTGCTTGCGCGCCTTCGGGTCGAACTTCAGGAATTCGAGCTTCTCGGGCGTCGTCTTCTTGTTCTTGCTCGTGGTGTAGAAATGGCCGGTGCCCGCCGTGGACTCCAGCTTGATCTTCTCGCGTCCGCCTTTGCTGGCCATGATGCGCTCCTAGTCGGGTCAGGCTTCGCCGCGCTGGCGCAGATCGGCCAGGACGACATCGATACCCTTCTTGTCGATCAGACGAAGGGCGGCATTCGTGACGCGCAGGCGCACGAAGCGGTTTTCACTCTCGACCCAGAAACGGCGGTACTGCAGATTCGGCAGAAACCGGCGCTTGGTCTTGTTGTTGGCGTGGGACACGTTGTTCCCCACCATCGGGCCCTTGCCCGTGACTTGGCAGACGCGTGACATGAGTCACTTCTCCTTCGACAGCCGGCACCGCGGTGTCGGGTGGCCCGACGGCGGTGTGTTGCGGCTTGACCTCGCCAAGGATCAGGTGGCGGTTCCCTGTGCCGCGCTCGTCAAAATGCGGCAAAGCCTGCGAGTATAGCCCGAGGCTCGGGCCTTGGCGCGTGGGCCGCTCAGTCTTGCTCGAGGAAGCGCTGCGCGTCCAGCGCCGCCATGCAGCCCGTGCCGGCCGAGGTGATGGCCTGGCGGTAGATGTGGTCCTGCACGTCACCGGCGGCAAACACGCCGGGAACGCTGGTCATCGTGGCCATGCCCTCCAGGCCGGTGCGCGTGACGATGTAGCCGTCCTTCATCTCGAGCTGGCCCTTGAAGATGTCGGTGTTGGGCTGGTGGCCGATGGCGATGAAGCAGCCCTTCAGCGCCAGATCCTTGCTGCCACCGCCCCGGCTGCTCTTCAGGCGCACGCCGGTGACGCCGGTGTCGTCGCCCAGCACCTCGTCGAGCGTGTGCCACAGGTGCAGCTCGATCTTGCCGGCGGCGACCTTGGCCATCACCTTGTCGACCATGATGGCCTCGGCCCGGAACTTGTCGCGGCGGTGCACCAGGTGCACCTTCTCGGCGATGTTCGACAGGTACAGCGCCTCCTCCACCGCCGTGTTGCCGCCGCCGACCACGCAGACCGTGTCGCCGCGGTAGAAGAAGCCGTCGCAGGTGGCGCAGCCGCTGACGCCCTTGCCCATGAACGCCTGCTCGCTGGGCAGGCCCAGGTACTTGGCGCTGGCGCCGGTGGCGATGATCAGCGTGTCGCAGGTGTAGCTGCCGCTGTCGCCCTTGAGCTTGAACGGCCGCTCGCGCAGGTCGACCTCGTTGATGTGGTCGAACACCAGCTTCGTGTTGAAGCGTTCGGCGTGCTCGAGAAAGCGCTGCATCAGGTCAGGCCCCTGCACGCCGTGCACGTCGGCCGGCCAGTTGTCGACATCGGTCGTCGTCATCAGCTGGCCGCCCTGGGCGATGCCCGTCACCAGCACCGGGTTCAGGTTGGCACGGGCGGCATAGATCGCGGCGGTATAGCCGGCGGGGCCGGAGCCGAGTATGAGGACGCGGGCGTGGAGCGGGGCAGTGGACATGGTGCGGAGGTTCAGCGAAGGGGGCGGTCGTCGCGGATCGACGACGCCGGGATCATGAGGTCGGGGCTGCACCCATAGGTGCAAGCCCTGCTGTGGGCACAATAGCGCGGTAGTCTCGCCCGATTCTTGCAGACCGTGCGCCGGCAGTGCGGTCCGCCACAACAAGAGGAGCACCTGCATGTCGATGCTGTCCAACCTGGACCTGATCCGCCGCGTTCCGCTGTTCTCGATGCTGACCGCCGACCAGGCCCAGGCCATCGCCGACAGCGTCGTGAAGCGGCGCTTCCGACGTGGCGAACTCGTCGTCGAGCAAGGGCGCAAGAGCAACGCGCTGTTCATCCTGCTCAACGGCCGCGCCCGCGTGCTCACGTCTGATACACGCGGCCGCGAGGTCATCCTGGCGGTGCTCGAATCGGGCGACTACGTCGGCGAGATGAGCCTCATCGACAACGAGCCGCACAGCGCCACCGTGCGCGCCGAGATCCAGACCGACATGCTGGTGCTGGCCCGCGCCGACTTCGCTCGCTGCCTGCCCGAGAACAGCACGCTGGCCTACGGCGTGCTGCGCGGCCTGGTGAAGCGGCTGCGCAACGCCGACCGGCAGATCGAAAGCCTGGCGCTGCTCGACGTGTACGGCCGCGTGGCGCGCACGCTGCTCGACATGGCCGAAGAGGTCGACGAGGTCAAGATCATCCGCCACAAGGTCAGCCGCCAGGACATGGCCAAGGTGGTGGGCGCCTCGCGCGAGATGGTGAGCCGCGTGATGAAGGATCTCGAGGAGCGCGGTGTCATCGAGACGCAGGAGAACGGCTCGGTGATCATCAAGGAGCGCTTGACGAACGATTGAGCCCGGCCGGGCCGGATGCGAGGCCGCATCGGCCAGAATCCGCAGCATGAGTTTCCCCCTCGGTTCGCTGCAAGGCGATCTCGGTGCCGCGCCGGGCCAGCCCGCCGGCGATGCGGCAGCCGCCCCTTGGCGCCGCAAGGCCTGGCTCGTGCTGGGCGCGCTCGCCTGGCTGCTGTTTGCGCTGGCCCTGATCACCCGCCATGCCGGCGACCCGGCGTTTTCCACCTCGGGCAGCGGCGAGCCGGTGCGCAACGCCGCCGGCCTGCTGGGTGCGCGGGCGGCGGATCTGGCGCTGTTCCTGTTCGGCTGGTCGGCCTGGTGGCTGGTGCCGGTGGCCCTGCGTGCCTGGCTGGGCGCCTTGGCGCGCACCTTGCGCGACGAAGCCGCGCCCGCCCCGGCGGCCCGCGCCCGGGTGCTGGTGGGCCTGGCGCTGCTGCTGGCCGCGAGTTGCGCGCTGGAGTGGACCCGGCTGTACCGCTTCGAGGCCGCGCTGCCGGGCCATGCCGGCGGCGTGCTGGGCTGGTGGCTCGGACCGTTGTCGATGCAGTGGCTGGGCTTTGCCGGCTCGGGTGTGCTGTGGATCGCGGCACTCGTGGCGGGCTTGTCGCTGGCGCTGCGCTTTTCGTGGCTGGGCGTGGCCGAGGCGCTGGGCGAGCGCATCGACCAACTGCGTGAACGCCGCGCCGAGACGCGCGAGCGCCAGGAAGACCTGCGCCTGGGTGAACTGGCGGCGCGCGACCGCGAGCACCTCGTCGTGGAAGAGCGCGAACTCGTCGGCGAGCATCCGCCGCTGGTCGTCACGCCGCCGGCCGCGCCACCGGCCCCTTCAGCCCGTGTCGAAAAAGAGCGTCAGCAGCCGCTGTTCGCCGAACTGGCCGACACCAAGCTGCCGCAGGTCGACCTGCTCGACGCCATCGGCGCCCGCCAGGAGACGGTGACGTCCGAGTCGCTGGAGATGACCAGCCGGCTCATCGAGAAGAAGCTCAAGGACTTCGGCGTCGAGGTGCGCGTGGTGGCCGCGAGCCCCGGCCCCGTGATCACGCGCTACGAGATCGAGCCGGCCACGGGTGTGAAGGGCGCGCAGATCGTCAACCTCGCGCGCGACTTGGCGCGCAGCCTGAGCCTCGTGAGCATCCGCGTCGTCGAGGTCATCCCGGGCAAGAACTACATGGCGCTGGAGCTGCCCAACGCGCGCCGCCAGACCATCCGCCTGTCCGAGATCCTCGGCAGCGAGGTCTACAACACCAGCGCCTCGATGCTGACCATGGGCCTGGGCAAGGACATCATCGGCCACCCCGTGGTGGCCGACCTGGCCAAGATGCCGCACTGCCTGGTGGCCGGCACCACCGGCTCGGGCAAGAGCGTGGGCATCAACGCGATGATCCTGAGCCTGCTCTACAAGGCCGAGGCGCGCGACGTGCGGCTGATCCTCATCGACCCGAAGATGCTCGAGATGAGCGTCTACGAAGGCATCCCGCACCTGCTGGCGCCGGTGGTGACCGACATGAAGCAGGCCGCCAACGCGCTGAACTGGTGCGTGGGCGAGATGGAGCGCCGCTACAAGCTGATGAGCAAGCTCGGCGTGCGCAACCTCGGCGGCTACAACAAGAAGATCGCCGAGGCTGCTGAACGTGGCGAAAAGCTCGGCAACCCCTTCAGCCTCACGCCCGAAGCGCCCGAGCCGCTGGAGCGCCTGCCGCACGTGGTGGTGGTGATCGACGAGCTGGCCGACCTCATGATGGTGGTGGGCAAGAAGATCGAGGAGCTCATCGCGCGCTTGGCGCAGAAGGCGCGCGCCTCGGGCATGCACCTCATCCTGGCCACGCAGAGGCCGAGCGTCGACGTGATCACCGGCCTCATCAAGGCCAACATTCCCACGCGCATCAGCTTCCAGGTCAGCAGCAAGATCGACAGCCGCACGATCCTCGACCAGATGGGCGCCGAGGCGCTGCTGGGCATGGGCGACATGCTCTACATGGCCAGCGGCACCGGGCTGCCGGTGCGGGTGCACGGGGCTTTCGTGTCCGACGACGAGGTGCACCGCGTCGTCGACTACCTCAAGACGCAGGGCGAGCCGAACTACGTCGAAGGCATCCTCGAAGGCGGCGTGCTCGAGAGCGAAGGCGATGCCGCGCTCGGCGGCGGTGGCGCCAGCGGCGGGGGCGAAGGCGACTCGATGTACGACCAGGCGGTGGCCGTGGTGCTGCAGCACAAGCGCGCCAGCATCTCGCTGGTGCAGCGTCACCTGCGCATCGGCTACAACCGCGCGGCGCGGCTGCTCGAGCAGATGGAGCAGTCGGGCCTGGTGTCGCCGATGGGCCACAGCGGCAACCGCGACATCCTGGTGCCCAAGAGGGAAGAATGACGAATGCCCGCGTGACCCGTCGCGCCGTGATGGCGCTTGGCGCTGCCGGCCTGCTGCCCCTGGCCATGCCGGCGCGGGCCCAGGACGCCGTCGAGCGCCTGCGCGCCTTCGTGCGCGACACCAAGTCCGGCCAGGCGCAGTTCACGCAGGTCGTCACCTCGGCCGACGGCAAGCGCCGCCGCAGCAGCAGCGGCGAGTTCGCGTTCGCGCGGCCCGACCGCTTCAGGTTCTTCTACCGCAAGCCCTTCGAGCAGACGCTGGTGTCCGACGGCCAGAAGGTCTGGATGCACGACCCCGACCTCAACCAGGTCAGCTCGCGCAAGCTCGGGCAGGCCTTGGCCTCCACGCCGGCGGCGCTGTTGGCCGGTGGTGCGCTGGAGCCGGCGTTCAGCCTGGCCGCCGAAGCATCAGGCGAAGGACTGGATTGGGTCAAGGCCACGCCGCAGGCCCGCGATGGCGCCTTCCAGTGGATGCGTGTGGGCTTTCGGGGCAACGAGCTCGCCGTGATCGAGGTGCTCGACAGCTTCGGCCAGCGCTCGCGCCTGGAGTTCACGCGCCTCGAGGCCAACGTCGCCATCCCGGCCGAGCGCTTCCGCTTCGTCGTGCCGGCGGGCGCTGATCTCGTCGAGCAGTAGCGGCACCGCCGCGCGGCATGGCGCAGGAAGGCTTGTTCGACGACGCCGCGGCCGCACCAGCGGGCGCGGGGGGCAAGGGCAGCGTGCCACTGGCCGAGCGCTTGCGCCCGCGCACGCTCGACGAAGTCGTGGGTCAGCGCCACCTGCTTGCGCCGGGCAAGCCGCTGCGCGTGGCCTTCGAGGGAGCGCGGCTGCCGTCGATGATCCTCTGGGGTCCGCCCGGCGTCGGCAAGACGACGCTGGCGCGCCTCTTGGCCGGCGCCACCGGCGCGCACTTCATCGTGCTCTCTGCCGTGCTGTCGGGCGTGAAGGAAATCCGCGAGGCGGTCGAGCAGGCGCAGTTGCTGGCCCGCCAGGGCCGCGCCACGGTGCTGTTCGTCGACGAGGTGCACCGCTTCAACAAGTCGCAGCAGGACGCCTTCCTGCCGCACGTGGAGGCCGGGCTCTTCAGCTTCATCGGTGCGACGACCGAGAACCCGAGCTTCGAGGTCAATGCGGCGCTGCTGTCGCGCGCGGCCGTCTTCGTGCTCGAGTCGCTGGCGGACGCCGAGCTGGGCGAGTTGCTCGACCGCGCCCGTGCCACCATCGCCGGCCCGGCACTCGACGACGCGGCGCGTGCTCAGCTCGTGGCCTTTGCCGATGGCGACGGCCGGCGGCTGCTGAATGGCTACGAGAGCGCCGTCGCTGCCAATCCGGGGCAGGCCTTGCTGGGGCCGGTGCAGCTTGAGGCCGCACTCGGCAAGCTGCTGCGCCGTGGCGACAAGGGCGGCGACGTCTTCTACGACCTGATTTCGGCGCTGCACAAGAGCGTGCGCGGCTCCGATCCCGATGCTGCGATGTACTGGCTGGCACGCCTGTTCGATGCCGGTATGGATCCGCGTTATGCCGCGCGGCGCCTGGTGCGCATGGCCAGCGAAGACATCGGTCTGGCCGACCCGCGCGCACTGGCGCTCACGCTCGACGCCGCGGCGGCCTTCGAACGCCTGGGCTCGCCCGAGGGCGAACTGGCGCTGGCGCAAGCCGCGGCCTACCTCGCGGTGGCGCCGAAGTCCAACGCCGTCTACAAGGCCTGGAACGCGCTGCGCGAGCAAGTGGGCCGGGATGGCACCCATCCGGTGCCCGTGCATCTGCGCAATGCACCGACTGCGCTGATGAAGACGCTGGGCGTGGGCGCAGGCTACCGCTACGCGCACGACGAGGCCGACGGGTACGCCGCCGGCGAGACCTACCTGCCGCCCCACTTGGTGGGACGCCGCTTCTACGAGCCTGTGCCCCGCGGGCTCGAGCAGCGCATCGGCGAGAAGCTGACCGACCTGCGCCAGCGCGACGCGGCGGTGCGATCGCTGGTGCCGGCCGGTGGGAAACTCCCCGCCGGTGCCTCGGAACCCGACACCTAGAATCGGCTGCGACCGCCCCGGCCTTGCAGCTGGGCCAGCTTCTTGCATGGCCAGACGGTCAACGGAGAACTCCCCGACATGGAAACATTCATCCAGCAGATCATCAACGGTCTGGTACTGGGCAGCATGTACGCTCTCGTGGCCCTGGGCTACACGATGGTGTACGGCATCATCAACCTGATCAACTTCGCGCACGGCGAGGTGCTGATGTTCGGCGCGCTCACGAGCTGGACGGTGGTCACGCTGCTGGTCGACAGCGGCCTGCCGGGTTGGGCGCTCATGTCGATCTCGCTGTTGTGTGCGGTGGTGGTGTGTTCGGCGCTGAACTTCAGCATCGAGAAGCTGGCCTACCGACCCTTGCGCAACGCCCCGAGGCTGGCGCCACTCATCACGGCCATGGGCATGAGCCTCTTGCTGCAGACGATCGCGATGATCATCTGGAAGCCCAACCCGAAGCCCTATCCGCAACTGCTGCCCGCCGAGCCCATCAGCCTTGGAGGGCCCGTCATCACCGTCACGCAGATCCTCATCCTGGGTGTCACCGCCATCGTGCTGGCGACGCTGATGTACATCGTCAACCGCACCAAGCTCGGCCGCGCGATGCGCGCCACCGCCGAGAACCCGCGCGTGGCGGCGCTGATGGGCGTGAAGCCCGACCTCGTGATCTCGGCCACCTTCGTGATCGGCGCCATCCTGGCGGCCGTGGCCGGCATCATGTGGGCGGCCAACTATGGCACCGTGCAGCACACGATGGGCTTCCTGCCGGGGCTGAAGGCCTTCACGGCGGCGGTGCTGGGCGGCATCGGCAACCTCGCGGGCGCCGTGGTCGGCGGCCTGCTGCTGGGCCTGGTCGAGGCGCTCGGCGCCGGCTACCTGGGTGCGTTGACGGGTGGCGTGCTGGGCAGCCACTACGCCGACATCTTCGCCTTCGTGGCGCTCATCCTCGTGCTCACGCTCAGGCCGCAAGGCCTGCTTGGCGAGCGCGTTGCCGATCGCGCTTGAGGAGGGTGACATGATGAACTCGACCGCCACCAAAATGGCTGTGTTCATGGGCTGCGCGCTGGCCCTGGTGGCCCTGCCGCTGCTGATGCAGACGGCCGGCCTTGGCGCCGGCTGGGTGCGCATCCTGGCGCTGGCGCTGCTGTACGTGCTGCTGGCGCTGGGCCTGAACATCGTTGTGGGCTACGCCGGCCTGCTCGACCTGGGCTTCGTCGCCTTCTATGCCGTCGGCGCCTACATGTACGCGCTGCTGGCCAGCCCGCATCTGTTCGAGACCTTCCCGTGGATCGCCAGCATGCTGCCCAACGGCCTGCACACCCCGATCTGGGTAGTGATCCCGCTGGCTGCGGGCCTGGCGGCCATCGTCGGCGTGCTGCTGGGCACGCCCGTGCTCAAGCTGCGTGGCGACTACCTGGCCATCGTCACTCTGGGCTTCGGCGAGATCATCCGCGTGTTCATGAACAACCTCGAGCACCCGGTGAACATCACCAACGGGCCGCGCGGGCTGGACCGCATCGACCCGATGACCATCGGACCGCAGGCCGAGCCGTGGATCAACTTCGGCAAGCCGCTGGTGGTGGGCAACTTCACCATCCCCTCGGTCACGCTTTACTACTACCTGTTCCTCGTGCTCGTGGTCGGCAGCGTCATCATCTGCCACCGCCTGGAGCAAAGCCGCATCGGCCGCGCCTGGATGGCCATCCGTGAAGACGAGATCGCGGCCAAGGCCATGGGCATCAACACCCGCAACATGAAGCTGCTGGCCTTCGGCATGGGCGCCACGTTCGGTGGCGTCAGCGGCAGCATGTTCGCGGCCTTCCAGGGCTTCGTCAGCCCCGAGAGCTTCAGCCTGATGGAGAGTGTGATGATCGTCGCCATGGTCGTGCTGGGTGGCATGGGCCATCTGCCGGGCGTCATCCTGGGCGCCGTGCTGCTTGCGGCGTTGCCCGAGGTGCTGCGTTACGTGGCCGGGCCGCTGCAGCAGATGACGGGCGGGCGGCTCGATGCCTCCATCCTGCGCCAGCTGCTCATCGCATTGGCGATGATCTCCATCATGCTGCTGCGGCCGCGCGGGTTGTGGCCGGCACGTGAGCACGGCAAGGCGGCATCGCAGCCGGTGACCGGCGCCAACAGCGGAGCGGCCAAGGCATGAGCGGCGACATCGTTCTCAAGGTGGCCGGCGTCAGCAAGCGCTTCGGCGGGCTGCAGGCGCTGTCGGAGGTGGGCGTCACCATCCGCGCCGGGCAGGTGTACGGCCTCATCGGGCCCAACGGCGCCGGCAAGACCACCTTCTTCAACGTCATCACCGGCCTGTACACGCCCGACGGCGGCAGTTTCGAGCTCGGTGGCGCACCATACGAGCCCGCCGCGGTGCACGAGGTGGCGCGACAGGGCATCGCGCGCACCTTCCAGAACATCCGCCTGTTCCCCGAGATGACGGCCCTCGAGAACGTGATGGTCGGGCGCCATGTGCGCACGAAGTCGGGCCTGCTGGGCGCCATCTTCCGCACGCCGGGCTTCAAGGCCGAAGAGGCCGCGATCGCCGCCCGTTCGCAGGAGCTGCTCGACTACGTCGGCATCGGCCGCTACGCCGATTACCGCGCCCGCACGCTGAGCTACGGCGACCAGCGGCGCCTGGAGATCGCGCGCGCACTGGCCACCGACCCGAAGCTGATCGCACTCGACGAGCCCGCGGCGGGCATGAACGCCACCGAGAAGGCGGTGCTGCGCGAGCTGATCGACCAGATCCGCAAGGACGGCCGCACCATCCTGCTCATCGAGCACGACGTGAAGCTGGTGATGGGCCTGTGCGACCGCGTCACCGTGCTCGACTACGGCAAGCAGATCGCCGAGGGCACGCCCGCCGAGGTGCAGAAGAACGAGAGGGTGATCGAGGCCTACCTGGGCGCCGGTCACGCCGCACATTGAGGGCGATCGTCGTGAGCGACAAGAGTTCGGTTGATACGGGCAAGGCCCTGCTGAAGGTGAGCAACCTGAAGGTCGCCTACGGCGGCATCCAGGCCGTCAAGGGCGTGAGCTTCGAGGTGCGCGAGGGCGAACTCGTCAGCCTGATCGGGGCCAACGGCGCCGGCAAGACCACCACGCTGAAGGCCGTCACCGGCACGCTGCCGGCGGCCGACGGCGACATCGCCTACATGGGCAAGTCGATCAAGGGCCAGGGTGCCTGGGATCTGGTGAAGCAGGGCCTGGTGATGGTGCCCGAGGGCCGCGGCGTGTTCGCGCGCATGACCATCGTCGAGAACCTGCAGATGGGCGCCTTCGTGCGCAACGACAAGGACGGCATCGCCGCCGACATCGAGCGTGTCTTCGGCATCTTCCCGCGGCTGAAGGAGCGCGCCACGCAGCTGGCCGGCACCATGAGCGGCGGCGAGCAACAGATGCTGGCCATGGGCCGCGCGCTGATGGCGCAGCCCAAGGTGCTGCTGCTCGACGAGCCCAGCATGGGGCTGTCGCCCATCATGGTGGACAAGATCTTCGAGGTCGTGGCCGACATCCACAGCCGTGGCACCACCGTGCTGCTGGTGGAACAGAACGCCAGCCGCGCGCTCGGGCTGGCCGATCGCGGCTACGTGATGGAGTCCGGAGAGATCACCATGACGGGCGAGGCGAAATCGCTTCTCGCCGACCCGAAGGTGCGCGCGGCCTACCTGGGTGAGTAAGCCCAGGCGCCGGGCCGGGCGTCAGCGGCCCTGGATGGGGATGTCCGATGCCGACACGACCACCATCTTGGGCGACTCCATCGTGTCGTAGCCGATGCTCAGGTCCATCCGCTTGATCAGCTTCCAGTGCTTGGGCACGTAGTAGAAGTTCACCTGGATCATCGGCGAGGTGTCGTTGATCACGCGGACACGGCCGACGCTCTCGCGCCAGTCGACGTTCTGCGACGACAGCCTCAGGCTGTTCATGCGCTGCTCGTTGCCATCGGAGTCGAACAGGCGCGTGCGCGCGCGGTTGATCGCGATCGTCAGATCGCGGCCGGTGCCATTGCTCACCCGCACGTCGCACCGGACATGGGCGTCGCTGTCGTCGTACACCCTGCAGCCCTGGATCGCGTAGACCGGCTCACCGGCTGATGGCGTGGTGGCGGCTGCGGGCGGCGGGGGCGTCGCGACGGTTGGCGCAGGGGTCGCCTGCACCACCATCGGCGCGGGCGGCGGCGCCGGCGCCGACATCATCGGCGGCACATAACCGCCATCTTGAGGGGCAGTAGCGGCTGCCGGCGGCGGCGCCATCGGCAACGACGCCACCTGGGCGGGCAGTTCCATCAGCACGTTGATGACCTGGTTCGAGGCCGGATAGAAGCAGGCGCCCAGCTCCGGCGGCATCTCGGCGTTGCGCTTCATCGACTCTTCGGTGAAGAGGCGCAGGTCGTTGTGCACGAGGTTGGTCTGGCGCGTGAACTGCGGCGTGCGCAGCGTCAGCAGCAGGCGACCTTCGCTGCGCCGGGCTTCCATCTTCGCGTCCTTCAGGCCGCAGCTGGCCTGCAGGAACAGCAAGGCCGCGCTCACCTGGGGCGCGTCGGCGCGGGCGGCCGGCGGCGTCAGCCAGGCCGCTGCAAAGGCGCATGCGGTCAGCAAAGGGGCGGCAGAACGGCGCGGCATGCAGGACTCCTTGTCGGGCGCAGAGGGTGATTGACAAGCCAGTGTAGCGGCGACAGCCGTCGCGGATCTCCATTGCACAGGGGGTGCGGAGCATGCACGGTGCTCGTGAGAATCTACGGTCCGCGGGCGCTGTTCCGAGTCATGGCGGCTGCCTAGAATGAACTCGTCATCGGCCCGGGTGGTTCACCTCGGCGCCCAGGCGATAGAGGGGAATCACATGATCTGCATGCGCAAGCTCCGCGCCCTGGGCGCGTTCTTGGCCATGGCTTGGCTGCCACTGCTGGCTTCGGTTGCGGCCACCAGCGCCTCCGCCCAGGCGGCCGGGCAGCCGCCGACTGCGCCGCTGCTGCGGGTCGAGCCGGGCATGCACGTCAACCTGGTGCGGGGTGTCGCGGTCGATGCCGCTGGCGCCTGGGCCGTCACGGTGTCCGACGACAAGACGGCCCGGGTGTGGAGCGTGGCCACCGGCGCCGCCGGCCCGGTGCTGCGCGTGCCCATCGCCGAAGCCGGGCAGAGCGCCGAGGGCCAGTTGCAGGCCGTGGCGATCACGCCCGACGGCACCCAGGTGGCCGTGGCCGGCCGCAGTGGCCGCACCTGGGCGGGCACGAACCTCGTCTACGTGTTCGAGCGTGCCAGCGGCCGCTTGATCCGGCGCATCGACACCGGCTCGGCGCTGCCCGTGGTCACCCTTGCCCTGTCGCCCGATGGCCGCGTGCTGGCGGCCGGCCTGGGCGAGGACGGCGGCCTCAAGACCTTCGATTTCGCCAGCGGCGCCACACTGCACCACGACAAGGACTACAAGGGCAGCATCTACGCGCTCGACTTCCGTGCCGACAGCCGCGTGCTGGTGGCCGGCGCGGCCGACGGCGGTGTGCGCCTGTACCTGTCGGACAACGGTGCGCTGCGCCTGGCCGGCAGCACCGGCCTGCCGGCCGGCCGCTTGATCGCGCAGGTGCGTTTCTCGCCAGACGGCACCTTGCTGGCGGTGGGCCTCGAAGACACGCCGCAGGTCTTCGTGCTCGACGGCCGCAACCTGCAGGTAGCCGGCACGCCGGCGCCGGCGGCCGACGGCGCCAGCGCCTTCTCGAGCCTGGCCTGGAGCCCCGACGGCAAGGAGCTCTGGGGCGGTGGCACCCACCGCGAGGGCGGCCAATGGCAACTGCGCGTGTGGCCGCGCGCCAACTGGCAGCAGTTCGCCGACAGGCCGGTGTCCAGCGCCTCGGTGCTCGGCCTGCACACGCTGCCGGGGCAGCGTGTGCTGTTCGTGTCGGCCGAGCCGGCCTGGGGTGTCGTCGACGGCGCCGCGCAAGTGCAGCGCCGGCAGCTTTCGCCGCTGGCCAGCTTCAACGGCCTGGCACGCAGCCTGGGCGTGTCGGCCGATGGCC
Source organism: Rubrivivax sp. (assembly GCA_020248945.1). Classification (GTDB taxonomy): domain Bacteria; phylum Pseudomonadota; class Gammaproteobacteria; order Burkholderiales; family Burkholderiaceae_C; genus Rubrivivax. The sequence goes on along the minus strand of JADCGQ010000030.1, from coordinate 82,730 downwards.
GCCGGTTGGCCTTCTGGTACGGCTTCCGCCAGCCCCGCGTGGAGTTCGATCTCGCCACGCGGGTGCTGCGCCCGATGCCGGAGTCGGCCGACAACACGGCCGAACTCGCCTCGCCCGCGCCGCAGGCCCAGGGCTTTGCACTCGAGGGCTGGGAAAACCGCCGCGGCGCCGGCTTCAATGGCCGCCGGCTGCCGTTGGGTGAGCTCGAGACCTCGCGCAGCGTCGACATCGACGCGCCGCGCGGCCAGTTCGCACTCGGCACCGATGATCACGTCTGGCTGTTCGGCGCCGATGGCGCCGTGCGCTGGAAGCAGCCGGTGAGCAGCATCGCCTGGGCGGTGAACATCACGGGCGACGGCCGCTTCGTCATCGCGGCGCTGCAGGACGGCACCATGCGCTGGCTGCGCGCGAAGGATGGCGTGCACGTGCTGAGCATGATGCCGCACGCCGACCAGAAGCGCTGGGTGATGTGGACACCGAGCGGCTACTTCGACGCCGCCCCCGGCGCCGAAGAACTGCTCGGCTGGCACGTCAACCGCGGCGCCGACCAGGCGGCCGACTTCTACCCGATGTGGACGCTGCGACAGCGCTTCCTGCGGCCCGACGTCATCGACCGCGTGCTCGCCACCGGCGACGAGGCGCAGGCCGTGGCCGAGGCCAACAAGGCCGCCGGCCGGCCGCCCGAGACGAACGTCGCGTTGCTGCAGTCGCTGCCGCCGGTGCTGCAACTGGCAGGCACGCCCGCCGTCGACGGCGGCAGCAGCACGGCGCGCATGAAGGTGCGCACGCGCGCCCTGCCCGGTGCCCCGGTGACGGGCCTGCGCGCCCGTGCCGATGGTCGCCCGGCCACCGTCGAAACCGTCGGTGCACCCAGCGCGCCCGATGCACAAGGCTTCAGCGAACGCGAGATCCGCATCCGCTTTGCCGGCCAGCCCGCGCAGCTGCAGGTGATGGCCGAGAACCGCCACGGCTTGTCGGCGGTGGCGGCGTTGCAGGTCGAATGGCCCAAGGTGGCTGCGACGGCCCCGGTCCCGGTGCCGGCCCCGGTGGCCGCGCCGGCCCAGGCGGCCGCCTTCGTGGCGGCGGCGCCCGCGGCTGCCGCCACGGCCGTGGTCAGCGCGCCGCCCGCTGCGGCGCCGGGCCGCCCGCCGGCGGATGCCGGCTTCACGCGGCCGCCGCAGCTCTACATCTTCGCCATCGGCGTGGGCAAGTTCAAGTCGCCCCAGGTCCCGGAATTGGGCCTCACGTCCAAGGACTCGCAGGACTTCGTCGCGGCCATGAAGGGGCAGGAGGGCAAGCAGTTCCGCGGCGTGACCGTGCGCCTTCTCAACGACGCCAAGGCCACGCGGGCGGCGGTGCTGGAAGGCCTGGACTGGTTGCAGCGCGAGGTCACGCAGCACGACGTCGGCATGCTGTTCATCGCCGGCCACGGCTCCAACGACCCGAAGGACGGCTACTTCTTCCTGCCCTACGACTACGACCCCAACCAGGGGGCGCGCAGCGGCATCACGCAGGCCACCTTCAAGAAGGCGGTCGAAGGGCTGGCAGGTCGTGCGTACTTCTTCATCGACACCTGTCACTCGGGCAACGTCACGGGCGGGCGCAAGTCGTTCCCCAACCCGGACGTCAGCGCCGTCATCAACGACATGGCCAGCGCGGACAGCGGCGTCATCGTGTTCAGCGCCTCGACCGGCCGGCAGGAGGCCCTGGAGAGCCCGGCTTGGGGCAACGGTGCGTTCACCAAGTCGGTGGTCGAGGGCCTGACGGGCAAGGCAGACCAGAAGCGCTCGGGCCGTGTCACGCACCGCATGCTCGACTACTACATCACCGACCGCGTGAAGGAGCTCACCGGGGGCAAGCAGTCCGCGGTGACCATCGCGCCGGCTGGCATCCCCGACTTCACGCTCGCGGTGTTGCGTTGAGCACGAATCTGGCCCGTTCGATGGAGGATGCGGTCGGTGGATTCTGAAACCAGAGTTCGTATGATCGACGAAACGTGTCGGTGCGCTGCACCGCACAAGGCGGGTAGCTGATGAGGGAGAACGCATTGGACGTGGCAAAGCCGGTTCGCCGGCGGGTGCTGGGTGTCGTGCTCGGTGGTGCGGTCTGGGGCCCTATCGCCTTCACAGCGGCCTGCGCGCAGGCGCAGAACCTGCCGGGCTGGTTCACCAACCCGCCGCCCGACACGGCCGAGGCCTGGTTCGCCGTCGGCGAGGGCCCCGACCCCGAGACAGCGCGCCGCATGGCCCTGCGTGCCGTGGCCGCGCGCATGCGCTCGGCCATCGAGGGCAAGGTCACCAGTGACGTGACCGACGCCAACGGCCGTGTCACGCGCCGCGACTCGGTGAAGGTGTCCGAGGAAGTGCTGAAGACCGAGTTCACCAAGGTCGACGTCGTGAACACGGCGCGCACCTCGCAGGGCGTGATGGTGCAGGTGCGCGTCGACCGCCCGGCTTTCATCCGCGACACCCTGGCGCAGCTCGAGGTGGCATCCAAGCCCGTGCTCGAAGCCGAGGCCAGCGTGCAGGCCGCTTCGACGCTCGACCAGTACCTGGCGCTGAAGCGGGTGCTGCCCGACATCGACAAGGTCGCGAACTTCGGCCTGTTGCTGGTGGGCGCGGGCGACGAGGCCACCGGCCGCCAGACCTTCGCTCGCTTCTCGGCCCTGAAGCAGCGCACCGAGAGCCTGGCCACGCGGTTGGTGTTCGAAGTGAGGGCCAAGCCCGAAGATGCCGACATCGCGCAGGTCGTGGCCGGTTCACTGGCCGACCGGGGCATGCGCAGCGCCACCAGGCCTACCGCCGGCGCTGCCGTGCTGGCCGTCGAGACCACGCAGCGCGAGGTGACGCTCGGCACCGACAAGATGGTGCGCCTGGTGGTGCGCTTCTCCGTCACCGACGACCAGGGTCGCGCCGTCGCGTCGCGCGAGCACCAGCTGTCGGGCGCCTCGCGCTTCGACCACAAGGGCGCGCGCGAGGCCGCCGTCACGGCGCTGGCGAACACCCTCAGGCGCAGCACCTCGCTGGCGCCGTTCGGGTTCAAGGACTGAGCGGCCCCCGGGCCGTGTGACAACCATCTCCGGAGGCTTGACCATGTTGACTCGACAAGATCCCCTGTCGACCCTGTCTCGGTTTGGCGCGTGGCGCTGGGCGGGCCTGCTGACGAGCGTGAGCCTGCTCGGTGGCTGCGCGACGGTGGTGGTCCCCGACCCCAGCAGCTGGCCCGTCGCACGCATCGAGAAGGCGCAGTTCATGCCGCCCGACGAGGTGCTGTCCGACCCCAATGCCATCAACCGCCGCACGCGCGTCATCGTCATGCAGGCGCGCGACTCACCCTCGTACCGTGGCCAGGGCCTGGAGACACACGCCAGCAGCGGCCTGGAGTCGCTGCTCGGCAGCCAGGGCGGCGTGGAGGTCGTGGACCGCAGCCTCGGCGACCGGCTCGACAACGAGCTCAAGCTCATCGAAGTGCGCGGCACGGCCAGCAGCGGCTACAGCGGCCCCTCGGTGGCCGACTACGCCGTGACGGTGCAGCTCGGCCCGTCGAGCTTCAACTCGCGCTTCGCCCAGGCGGTGCAGATCCCGCAGAAGGACAAGCCGCCGATCACGCTCACGCCGGCCGGCTTCGTGAACTCGGCCAAGGCGGCGATGACGGTGCGCCTGTACGAGCTGCCGTCGCTGCGTGTCGTGCTGCAGGAAGGCGTCGAAGGTTCGGTGTCGCAATCGGGCCAGCCCTTGCAGATCAACAATGCCCAGGGTCTCAACCTGGTCCGCGACGCCATCACCGACGCCATCGGCGACATGAAGGGCAAGCTGCTCACCGAGCTCTCGCCGCGCGGCTACATCGTCGACCGCCGCAGCAAGGACAAGAAGTCGATCTTCCGCGCGCTCATCAGCCGCCAGACGGGCGCCAAGCAGGGCGACGTGGTCGAGGTCTTCAACGTGCGCCAGAACGTCATCGAACTCGGCACCGTGCGGCGCACGAGCTTCGAGGAGGTGAAGGTGGCCACGGGCCGCGTGACCAACAACGTCAACAACGATTTCAGCTGGATCATCATCGAGGACGAGAAGCAGGCCGCCGCCGTGAAGCAGGGCGACGTGGTTCGTGTCCGCCATGGCAACACCTTCAAGGTCCCGACCTCGTTGCCCGGCCTGATGAACATCTTGAAGTGACCCAACCGGCAACTCACCCCACCGGCATTTGCTCGAAACCTAGCCCACAGCACACAAGGAGTGCCCTGACCATGAAAAGCATCTATACCCTCACCGCCGTCGCCGTTGCGCTGGCCCTCGCCGGCTGCGCCAAGCAGAAGAAGACGGAAGAGGTCGCCGAGTGCGTGTTCCCGCAGACCACGAACAAGGCGCCGATGTGGGTCTGCAGCCAGGGCACCGTCGAGGGCGTGGCGGTGTGGGCCACCGGCTCGTTCCAGAAGACGGCCGCCGGCGCTGCCTTCCAGCAGGACCAAGCCACGCTGAACGGCCGTACCCGCCTGGCGCAGCAGATGCGCACGGTCGTCACCAGCGGCCTGAAGGCCGCCATCCAGACCACCGGTGCCGGCTCTTCGGAGACGGTCGACCAGGTGGCCAGCAGCGCGTCGAAGTCGATCTCGGCCGAAACGCTGGTGGGCTCGCGCGTCTTCCGTACCGCCTACGCCCCCGACGGCACGATGTTCGTGCTGGTGGGCGTCGACGAGTCCACCGCCAAGCGCGTGGTGCAGCAGGCCGTGCAGACCAGCATGAACAACGACCGCGCCCAATGGCAGCAGTTCCAGGGCGCCAAGCTGCAGGCCGATCTGGCCGCCGAGGTCTACAAACTCGGCACGCAGACGATGCGCTGAGGCGATGCGTCGGGTCCGCCACGGCGGAACTGATTCGCTCACCTGCACCGGCCCGCTCTGCGGGCCGTTTTCATGTCCGGGCGAGAATCGACGTCTACACGCACAGACCCTGACCCGAGCCGATGCTCCAGCACCCGCAGTTCGACCCCGTCGCCATCGCCATCGGCCCGGTGGCTGTGCATTGGTACGGCCTCACCTACCTGGTGGCCTTCGGCCTGTTCTGGTGGCTGGGAGGCCGGCGTGCTGCGCTGCCGCAGTTCGCGTCGCGCGGGTGGACACGCCGCGACATCGAGGACCTGCTGTTCTGGGGCGTGATCGGCGTCGTGATCGGCGGCCGCGTCGGCTACGCGATCTTCTACAAGCCGGGCCAGTACCTGGCCAACCCGCTCGACATCCTGATGCTGTGGAAGGGCGGCATGAGCTTCCACGGCGGCATGCTCGGCGTGATCGTGGCGCTGGCCTTGTACGCGCGCTCGCGGGGCCGGCCGTTCCTGGAGATGATGGATCTGGTGGCGCCCTGCGTGCCCACCGGGCTTGCCTCGGGCCGCATCGGCAACTTCATCAACGGCGAGCTCTGGGGCCGCGCCGCCGACCCCTCGCTGCCCTGGGCGATGGTGTTCCCGCAGAGCGGCAGCGCGCTGCCGCGGCACCCGTCGCAGCTCTACCAGTTCCTGCTCGAAGGGCTGCTGCTGTTTGCGCTGCTGTGGTGGTACGGGCAACGCGAGCGGGCACGCGGGCAGGTGGCGGCAGCGTTCCTCATCGGCTACGGCGTGCTGCGTTTCGTGGCTGATTTCTTCCGCGAGCCCGACAGCTTTCTGGGCATCCTCGCGCTCGGCATGAGCATGGGCCAGTGGCTGTGCGTGCCGATGGTGGCCGCGGGCGTGGCGCTGTGGGTGTGGTGCGGGCGGCAGAGCGCTGCCAGCCGCTAGCATCGGCCGCCATGCGCCAGATCTTCCTCGACACCGAAACCACCGGCCTATCGGCCGACCAGGGCGACCGCATCATCGAGATCGCCTGCATCGAACTCGACAACCGCCGCTTCAGCGGCCGCCGCTATCACCACTACGTCAACCCGGGCCGCAGCAGCCACCCGGACGCCGTGCGCATCCACGGCATCACTGACGCCTTCCTGGCCGACAAGCCGCCGTTCGCCGCGGTGGCCGACGAGTTGCTGGCCTTCGTCGAAGGCGCCGAGGTGATCATCCACAACGCGGCCTTCGACACCGGCTTCCTCGATGCCGAACTGGCGCGCCTGGGCCGCCCGCGCTTTGCCACGCTCTGCGCCCGCGTCACCGATACCCTGCTGATGGCGCGCGAGCAGTTTCCGGGCAAGAGCAATTCGCTCGACGCCTTGTGCCGCCGGCTGGAGGTCGACAACTCCGGCCGCGATCTGCACGGCGCGCTCATCGACGCGGATCTGCTGGCGCAGGTGTACCTGGCGCTGACGCGGGGGCAGGACTCGCTGGTCATCGATGCTGCCGAGGCTGCCTCGGCAGCGGGCGGCGTGCGCGAGGCGGCCAGACGCGTCGACCTTGCGGCCTTTGTGTTGCCCGTGGTGCAGCCCAACGCCGATGAACTCGCCGCACACGAGGCCTTGATGCGCGGCTTGGACAAGGGCTGCAAGGGCAAGGCCGTCTGGCGGCCCGCAGAAACGCCTGCGGCCGTGGCATAATCTCGGGCTTCCCGGAACCCAGTTTCCAACCGATTCCGGGCGGTTAGCTCAGCGGTAGAGCACTGCCTTCACACGGCAGGGGTCGCAGGTTCGAACCCTGCACCGCCCACCAAAGCAAAAGGCCCAACAAGGCAACGACGGCGCCCTCGTGTCACACACGACGGCGCCGTTTTCATGGTGCCGTCTCATCGGCTTCCCGGTCCTGCGGCCGGCGGGTCGTCGTGTATATTGAAGTTGACACTGTGCAGCTCAAGAACCGGCTCGAGAACCGGCCTTCGATGACCCACGCCTTTCCATTCAGCGCCATCGTCGGCCAAGACGAGATGAAGCTGGCGATCCTGATCGCCGCCGTCGACGCCAGCGTCGGCGGTGTGCTGATCCTCGGTGACCGCGGCACCGGCAAGAGCACCGCGGTGCGTGCCCTCGCGGCCTTGCTGCCGAAGATGAAGACGGTGGTCGGCTGCCGCTACAGCTGCGACCCCGCGCGCCCCTTTTGCGACCGCACCGAGCCTTGCGAAGGGCGCGCCGCCGGCAAGACGGCGCAGGTCGGCGTGCCGGTGGTCGATCTGCCGCTCGGCGCCACCGAAGACCGCGTCGTCGGCGCTCTCGACATCGAGCGCGCGCTGACGCAGGGCACCAAGCACTTCGAGCCCGGCCTGCTGGCGCGCGCCAACCGGGGCTTCCTGTACATCGACGAGGTCAACCTGCTCGAAGACCACCTCGTCGATCTGCTCATCGACGTGGCCGCCTCGGGCGAAAACGTCGTCGAGCGCGAGGGCCTGTCGGTGCGCCACCCGGCGCGCTTCGTGCTGGTCGGCAGCGGCAACCCCGAAGAAGGCGAATTGCGGCCGCAGCTGCTCGACCGCTTCGGCCTCGCGGTCGACGTGCGCACGCCGCAGGACCTGGCCACGCGCATCGAGGTCATCAAGCGCCGCGACGCCTTCGAGCGCGAGCCCGAGGCCTTTGCCGCGCGCTGGAAGAAGGATGAAGACGCCACGCGCCGCCGCCTCGTGCGCGCCCGCGAGCGCCTGCCCGAGGTGGCCCTGGGCGACGACGCCCTCGCGCGCATCGCCAGCCTGTGCATGGCGCTCGGCACCGACGGCCTGCGCGGCGAGCTCACGCTGATGCGCGCGGCGCGCGCGCTGGCCGCGCTGCAAGGCGACGCCGCCGTGGCCGACGCGCACATCCGGCAGGTGGCGCGGCCCGCGCTGCGCCACCGCCTGCGCCGCGACCCGCTCGACGACACCGATGCCAGCGTGCGCGTCGACCGCGTGCTGGCCGAGGTCTTCGGCGCCTGAGATGCCCGCCGCCAAGGCCGTGCCGGCTGCCATGGCCTCCGCAGCGGACGCACCCGACGCCCCTGGCGCCCTGATCGACGGCCCGCTGCTCGCGGCGGCACTGCTGGCGCTCGATCCCCGCGGCCTGGGCGGCGTCCGCCTGATGGGCCCCGCCGGCCCGGTACGCGACGCCTGGCTCGACACGCTGCGCCAGCTGCTGCCGCCGGCCACGCCCTGGCGTCGCCTGCCGCAGCATGCGTCCGAAGAACGCCTGACCGGCGGCCTCGACCTGCAGGCCACGCTGGCCGCCGGCCGGCCGGTGCTGCAGCAGGGCCTGCTGGCGGCGGCCGATGGCGGAATCGTCGTCGCCGCGATGGCCGAGCGGCTGGCCGCCGGCACCGCGGCGCAGGTGGCGGCGGCACTCGACGGCGGCTGCGTGCGCATCGAGCGCGACGGCCTCAGCGCCGTGGTGCCGGCCCGCGTGGCGCTGGTGGCGCTGGACGAAGCCGAGGGCGATGACACCCCGCTGGCCAGCGCGCTGGCCGACCGTCTGGCGCTTTGGTTGCCGCTGGCCGGGTTGAGCTGGCGCGACGTGCCCGATGCCGCGCTGGTGGCCGAAGTCGCCGAGGCAGTGGCCGCGGCGCGCGCGCGGGTCGAGGCCGTCGAGGTGCCGGAAGACGTGCTCACGGCACTGATCGCCACCACCCTGGCGCTGGGCGTGGATTCGCCGCGCGCGGCCTGGTGGGCGCTGCGCGTGGCGCGGACCTCGGCAGCACTCTTCGGCCGCGGCGTGGCGACGGCCGACGACGCCAGCTGTGCCGCTCGCCTGGTGTTGGCCCCGCGGGCCACGCGGCTGCCGGCGCCGCCCGACGAACAAGAACCCGACGACACCGCCGAGCCTCCGCCGCCCGACGACGCCCAGGAGCCCGACAGCCCCGACACGCCGCCGCCGAGCATCGACGAGCCCCAGAGCCTGGAGGACCGTGTGCTCGATGCGGCCGAGGCCGCCATCCCCGCCGGTCTGCTGGCGCAGTTGCTGCACGGCGACGGGCCGCGCACCCGCGCCGCACAGGGTGGCAAGGCCGGCGCTGCCAAGGCCTCGCGCCAGCGCGGGCGGCCGCTGGGGGCGCGGCGCGGCCCGCCGGTGCAGGGCGCCCGCCTGCACCTGGTGGCCACGCTGCGCGCCGCCGCACCCTGGCAGCCGCTGCGGCGTCGCGCCTGGGAGGCGATGCCGGGCCGCGGCGCCGGGCCGCGTGTGCACGTGCGCAGCGACGACTTCCACGTGCGCCGCTTCTCCGAGCGCCGCGGCACGACCACGGTGTTCGCGGTCGACGCCTCGGGCTCGTCGGCGCTGCACCGGCTGGCCGAGGCCAAAGGCGCCGTCGAGCTGCTGCTGGCCGAGTGCTACGTGCGGCGCGACGAGGTCGCGGTGGTGGCCTTCCGCGGCGCCGGGGCCGAGCTGCTGCTGCCTCCCACGCGCTCGCTGGTGCGGGCCAAGCGCTCGCTGGCCGGGCTGCCCGGGGGTGGCGGCACGCCGTTGGCCGCCGGCATCGACGCCGCCCTGCGCGTGGCCGCGCAGGTGCGGCGCGACGGCGCCTCGCCGCTGCTCGTGCTGCTGACCGACGGCCGCGCGAACGTCACGCTGGCCGGCTTGGGCGGCCGTGCACAGGCCGCCGAAGAAGCACTGGCGGCGGCGCGGCGGCTGCGGGCGCTGGGCGCGCCCTGTCTGCTCGTCGACACCTCGGTGCGTCCCGAGCCCGCAGCCGCGGCCCTGGCGCTGGCCATGGGCGCGCGCTACCTGGCGCTGCCGCAGGCCGATGCGCGCGCCCTCAGTGGCGCCGTGCAGGCGGTGCAGGCCGCGCAGCGGGGTGGCGGCTGAGGCCGCAGCCGCCGGCCCCTCGACATGCAGCCCGATACGGGCGCGGCGCTGCCGCCTGACTGGCCGCACCGCGAGCGCAGCCGGGCCGTGCAGGCGGCCGGCCTGCGCTGGCACGTGCAGACCTGGCCCCAACCCCGGCCTGACGCGCCCTGGCTGCTGTTGCTGCACGGCACTGGCGCCTCGGCCCATTCGTACGCCGGCCTGGCGCCGCTGCTGGCGCCGCACTTCGGCCTCGTGGTGCCCGACCTCCCCGGCCACGCCTTCACGCAGCGGCCGCGGGGACTGGGCCTCTCGCTCCCGGGCATGGCCGCCGCGGTGGGCGGCTTGCTGAAGGCGCTGGGCGTGTCGCCGGCCGCCATCGTCGGCCACAGCGCCGGGGCCGCCGTGGCGGCGCGCCTGTGCCTCGATGGCCATGCGCAGCCGCAGGCGCTGATCAGCCTCAACGGCGCCTGGTATCCGCCCGGTGGCCCGAGCGCCTGGTGGTACGCCCCGGCGGCACGCTTGCTGGCCCTGAACCCGCTGGCGCCGGCGCTCTTTGCCTGGCGGGCCTCGCAACCGGCCACCTTGAAACGCTTGCTGCGGGGCACCGGTTCGCAGCTCGACGCCAGCGGCGAGGCCCGCTATGCCCGGCTGGCAGGCGACGCCCGCCATGTCGGCGCGGTGCTGGCAATGATGGCCGCCTGGGACCTGGCACCGCTGCCGGTGGCGCTGCCCCGGCTGGCGGCGGCCGGCACGGCACTGCACCTGGTGGCCGCCGTCCGCGACGGCGCGGTGCCGCCGGCGCAGGCCGAGCGCCTGGCCGCGCAGCTGCCCGGGGCGGTGGTGCACCGCCTGCCCGGCCTGGGCCACCTGGCGCACGAAGAAGCGCCGGCCGTCGTGGCCGACCTCGTCGAACGCCTGCTCGCGCCGCGCTGAGTGCCGCTGGCTGCGGCGCCCGCCCGCAGCGCGCGTGGCGGTGGCTCGTGTTGCCGTGGATTGACGCCCCGGGTCGACCTGTCTATGCTGTGTCCACTCAGATTGACATTTGGATGCGACAACGCAGCGTGACGCTGGCGCGTCCGGGGAGCTCCCAGCATGGCGACACAGGCCCGGATCGAAGACGCACTCAAGGCGGCGCTGCACGCCGCCGCAGGCCCCGGCTGCCCACCACGCCTGCTGGCGGCGGTGCAGCACGCGGTGTTTCCGGGCGGCGCGCGCATCCGGCCGCAGCTGGCACTGGCCGTGGCCCGAGCCTGCGGTGACGACGCGCCCGCGTTGACCGACGCTGCGGCGGTGTCCGTGGAGTTGCTGCACTGCGCCTCGCTCGTGCACGACGACCTGCCGTGTTTCGACGACGCGCCCTTGCGCCGTGGCCAAGCCTCGGTGCACAGCGCCTACGGCGAGCGCTTGGCCGTGCTCACGGGCGATGCGCTCATCGTCATGGCCTTCGAGGTGCTGGCGCGTGCCGGCGCCGAGCGGCCGCAACGGCTGGTGCCGCTGCTGCGCACCGTGGCCGCGGGCGTGGGCATGCCGGGCGGCATCGTCGCCGGGCAGGCCTGGGAGTGTGAGCCGCGGGTCTCGCTGCGCGAGTACCAGCGCCTGAAGACCGGCGCGCTGTTCACCGCCGCCACCCGCGCCGGTGCACTGGCTGCCGGGGGCGACCCTGAGGCCTGGAGCGGCCTCGGCGACTGCCTCGGCGAGGCCTACCAGGTGGCCGACGACATCCGCGACGTCGCCGCCCACCCCGACTGGCTCGGCAAGCCCATCGGGCAAGACCTCGCGCTCGGCCGCCCGAGCGTGGCGCTCGAGAAGGGCATGGACGCCGCGCTGGCGCAGTTCGAAGGCCTGGTGCAGGACGCCATCGATGCCGTGCCGGCGTGCCGGGGCTCGTCGCTGTTGCGTGCGCTGGTGCGCGCCGAGGCCGTGCGCCTGGTGCCCCCTTCGCTGCGCCAGAGCCCTGCGCTGCGCGCGGTGGCTTGATGCGCCCCACCCGCCGCCACGCCCCCCGCACCGCCCGATGAGCAGCCGCGAACACCTGCAGGGCACGCCCCGCGAGGCCGAGTTGCTGCGCTGGTCGCAGCCGACACGCGAACCGCTGTCGATGGGCTGGCGCGATCGCGTGCAGGGCGCCATCGACCGCCTGGTCGTGCGACCGGGCTTCCGCCGCTGGGCCGCGGGCTTCTGGTTGACGCGGCCGCTGGTGCGCAGGCGGGCGGGCGAGTTGTTCGACCTCGTCGCCGGCTTTGTCTACAGCCAGGTGCTGCTGGCCTGTGTGCGCCTGGACCTGTTCAACCATCTGGCCGACGGCCCCGACACCGCGTCGCGCCTGGCGCAGCGGCACGGCTTGCCGCTGCGCTCGATGCAGAGGCTGCTCGACGCGGCGGTGGCGGTCCGCCTGTTGCGGCGAGCCGGTGAGGGCGCGGCCGAACGCTACGGCCTCGGTGCCCTGGGCGCGCCCATGGTGGGCAATACGGCCCTCGCCGCGATGGTCCAGCACCACGCCACGCTGTACGCCGACCTGCGCGACCCGCTGGCCCTGCTGCGCGACGAAGGCGCCGGCAGTGGCATGTCAGCCTACTGGCCTTACGCCAGCTACGGTGGCGTCGACGAGACGGCGCTGCCCAGCCGTGCGGTGGCGGAGTATTCGGCGCTGATGACGGCCTCGCAGCCGATGGTCATCGAAGAGCTGCTGGGTGCGTATTCGCTGTCGCGCCACCGTCGCCTGCTTGACGTGGGTGGCGGGGAAGGGCGCTTCGTCACCGCCGCGCTGGCCGAGGCGCCCCGCCTGCAGGCCATGCTGTTCGACCTGCCGCCGGTGGCCGATCTGGCCCGTGGTCGTTTCGCTGCGCAGGGCCTGGCCGGCCGCGTGGTCGTGCACGGCGGAAGCTTCTTCGACGACGCGCTGCCCACCGGTGCCGATGTGGCGACATTGGTGCGGGTGCTGTTCGACCATGACGACGAACACGCGCTGGCCATCCTGCGCGCCGTGCACCGGGCCCTGCCGCCGGGCGGCACGCTGCTCGTAGCCGAGCCGATGGCCGACGCGCCCGGCGCCCACGCCATGGGCGACGCCTATTTCGGCTTCTTTCTGCTGGCCATGGGCCGCGGCCGGCCGCGCAGTGCCCAGCAGCTCTCGGCCTTGCTGAGCCAGGCCGGCTTCGTAGGCGTGCGTGCGCTGCGCACGCGGCTGCCGTTGCAGGCCGGCGTGCTGGTGGCCCGTGCTGGCAACGCTTCCGATGCCTGAGTGGGCACGTCAGAAGCAGCTGCGTGGCGCACGGCATATGAAGGCAATCCGTAAAGACCTATTGACAAGCGCAAGTGTCAGTCTAGGATGACACCCAAGATGCAACGAAGCCTCAAGCAACCCAGCTGCACTGGCACCGGCAACGCCGGGCACACACCCCGGGAGTCCTCATGAAGACCGCCGCTGTCGTGATGCAGGCACCGCAAGAGCTGGTGGTCGACGAGCTGGAGCTCGACGCCGCGGGGGCCAACGACCTGATCGTCGACATCGAGTGGTCGGGCATCAGCACGGGCACCGAGAAGCTGCTCTGGACGGGGCGCATGCCCACCTTCCCCGGCATGGGCTACCCCTTGGTGCCCGGCTATGAGTCGGTGGGCCAGGTTGTGGCCGCAGGCCCTGGCGCACGTCATCGCGTCGGTGATCGTGTCTTCGTGCCCGGCGCGCGTTGCTTCGGTCCTGTGCGTGGCCTGTTCGGTGGTGCCGCGGCGCGCCTGGTGGTGGGTGACGAGCGTGTCTACAACGTCGACGCCGCTCTGGGCGAAAGCGCCGTGCTGCTGGCCCTGGCTGCCACGGCCTACCACGCCGTCAGCGGTGGCGGCAAGCGCCAGCCGGTGAACGCGCCCGATCTCATCATCGGCCACGGCGTGCTGGGCCGCCTGCTGGCGCGCCTGACCGTGGCCGCCGGCCTGCCGCCGCCAACCGTTTGGGAACTCGACCCCGTGCGCAGCGAAGGCGCGCGCGGCTACGAGGTCATCGGCCCCGACAGCGACAAGCGCCGTGACTACCGCGCCGTCTACGACGTGAGCGGCGACGTTCGCATCATCGACAAGGCCATGCCGCACCTGGCCAAGGGCGGCGAGATCGTGCTCGCCGGCTTCTATGCTGACCCGTTGAGCTTCGACTTCGCGCCGGCCTTCACCCGCGAAGCCAGCGTGCGCGCCGCAGCCGAGTGGCAACGCGCCGACATGCTGGCCGTTCGTCAGCTCACGGATGAAGGTCGGCTCGATCTGACCGGCCTCATCACGCACCGCGAGCGCGCCGAACACGCGCGCGGCGCCTACAGAACCGCGTTCAGCGACGCGGCTTGTCTCAAGATGGTTCTCGACTGGAAGGGTTGCCAATGAGCAGTACAGCGTCCCCCGTCATCTTCATGCGCGACGAGCGCCTCAAGGCCGAAGCGGCCATCGAGCCCGATCCGGTGCCCACCAGCCCGGCGGCGAAGACGACGCAGATCATTGCCATCTACGGCAAGGGCGGCATCGGCAAGAGCTTCACGCTCGCCAACTTGAGCTACATGATGGCGCAGCAGGGCAAGAAGGTGCTGCTGATCGGCTGCGATCCGAAGAGCGACACCACGAGCCTGCTGTTCGGCGGCAAGGCCACGCCGACCATCATCGAGACCAGCAGCAAGAAGAAGCTCGCCGGCGAGGCCGTGGCCATCGGCGACGTGTGCTTCAAGCGCGACGGCGTCTACGCGATGGAGCTCGGCGGGCCCGAGGTCGGCCGCGGTTGCGGCGGGCGCGGGATCATCCACGGCTTCGAAACCCTCGAGAAGCTCGGCTTCCACGACTGGGGCTTCGACTACGTGCTGCTCGACTTTCTCGGCGACGTGGTCTGCGGCGGCTTCGGCCTGCCGATCGCGCGCGACATGTGCCAGAAGGTCATCGTCGTCGCCAGCAACGACCTGCAGAGCCTGTACGTCGCCAACAACGTGTGCAGCGCGGTCGAGTATTTCCGCAAGCTCGGTGGCAACGTCGGCGTGGCCGGCATGGTCATCAACAAGGACGATGGCACCGGCGAGGCCCAGCAGTTCGCAGCCGCGGCCGGCATCCCGGTACTCGCGGCCATTCCGGCGCACGAGGACATCCGCCGCAAGAGCGCCAGCTACGAAATCATCGGCAAGCCCGATGGCGACTGGGGCCCGCTGTTCGCCGAGCTGGCGAAGAACGTCGCCGAAGCGCCGCCCGTGCGCCCGAAGCCGCAGACGCAGGACGAGCTGCTCGGCCTGTTCAGTGCCGAGGTCACGGGCCGCGACTTCAAGATGGAGCCGGCGACGCTGTTCGACATGGTCGGCAAGACCGAGCTGATCAAGCCGACGCTCGAGGTCGTGTATGACGCTGCCTGAAGCACCTTCTTGCAGCGACCGCACCGGCATGCTTGCCGCGGCGCAGGCCGCTGGCAAGAGCGAGGTGCTGGCGCAGTACGCCAAGGACTACCCGGTGGCCGGCCCTGAAGAGGGCAAGGGCCCGCACGACCAGCCGCAGAGCATGTGCCCGGCCTTCGGTTCGCTGCGGGTGGGCCTGCGCATGCGGCGCACAGCAACCATTCTGAGCGGCAGCGCCTGCTGCGTGTACGGCCTGACGTTCACGAGCCACTTCTACGGCGCGCGCCGCAGCGTCGGCTACGTGCCCTTCAACAGCGAATCGCTGGTCACCGGCAAGCTGTTCGAGGACATCCGCGACGCCGTGCACGCGCAGGCACAGGCCGGTGATCTGGACGCCATCGTCATCATCAACCTGTGCGTGCCCACCGCCAGCGGCGTGCCGCTGCAGTTGCTGCCCAAGGCCATCAACGGCGTGCGCATCATCGGTATCGACGTGCCGGGCTTCGGCGTGCCCACGCACGCCGAGGCCAAGGACGTGCTCGCCGGCGCCATGCTGCGCTACGCCCGCGCCGAGGCCGAAGCCGGCCCCGTGATGGCGCCGCGCCAGGGCGTCTCGAGCAAGCCCACGGTCACGCTGCTGGGCGAGATGTTCCCGGCCGACCCGATGGTGATCGGCGCGATGCTGGAGCCGATGGGCCTGGCCGCCGGCCCGGTGGTGCCCACGCGTGAATGGCGCGAGCTGTATGCGGCGCTCGACTGCGCCGCCGTGGCCGCCATTCATCCTTTCTACACCGCCAGCGTGCGTGAGTTCGAGGCCGCCGGCCGCTGCGTCGTGCCCTCGGCGCCGGTGGGGCACGACGGCACCGAGGCCTGGCTGCAGGCCATCGGGCAGGCCTGCAACGTGGCGCAGGCGCAGATCGACGCCGCGAAGAACCGTTTCCTGCCGGCCATCCGCGGCGTGCTGGCCAAGACACCCATCCACGGACGCATCACGCTGAGCGGCTACGAAGGCAGCGAGCTGCTTGTGGCCCGCCTGCTCATCGAAAGCGGCGCCGAGGTGCCGTACGTGGGCACCGCGTGCCCGCAGACGCCCTGGAGCGCGCCCGACCGCGAATGGCTGCAGGCCCGTGGCGTGCACGTGCAGTTCCGCGCCACGCTCGAGCAGGACATCGCCGCGGTGCGCGAGTTCAGGCCCGATCTGGCCATCGGCACCACGCCCGTGGTGCAGGCCGCCAAGGCCGCGACGATCCCGTCGCTGTACTTCACCAACCTCATCAGCGCGCGTCCCTTGATGGGCCCGGCGGGTGCGGGATCGCTGGCGCAGGTGGTGAACGCGGCGATCGCCAACAAGGCCCGCTTCGAGCAGATGCGCGCCTTCTTCGGCGAGGTGGGCGAGGGTGATCAGGCCGGCGTGTGGACCGAGAAGCCCGTGCTGCGGCCCGAGTTCCGTGCCGAAACCCAGCGCCAGGTCATCAAGATGATGAAGAAGCGCAAGGCCGAGGAGATGATCTGATGGATCGCTCTGGCGCCCCCAAGCTGAACTACGTGATCGACCACGACCGCGCGGGCGGTTACTGGGGTGCGGTCTACGTGTTCACGGCCATCAAGGGCCTGCAGGTGGTGATCGACGGCCCGGTGGGCTGCGAGAACCTGCCGGTGACCAGCGTGCTGCACTACACCGACGCGCTGCCGCCGCACGAGTTGCCCATTGTCGTGACGGGTCTGGCCGAAGAGCAACTCGGCCGCGAAGGCACTGAAGGCGCCATGAAGAAGGCGCACGCCTCGCTCGACCCCGACCTGCCCTCGGTGGTGGTGACGGGCTCGATCGCCGAGATGATCGGCGGCGGCGTCACGCCCGAGGGCACGACGATCCAGCGTTTCCTGCCGCGCACGATCGACGAAGACCAGTGGCAGTGCGCCAACCGCGCGATGTTCTGGCTCTGGACGCAGTACGGCCTGCGCAAGGTACCCGAGCGCACGCCTTTTGCCGAGCGGCCGGCTGCAGAGAGGCCGCGCGTCAACCTGATCGGCCCCTGCTACGGCACCTTCAACATGCCCAGCGACGTGGCCGAGATCCGCCGCCTCGTCGAAGGCATCGGCGCCGAAGTGAGCATGGTGTTCCCGCTCGGCAGCCACCTGGCCGACGTGGCCAAGCTGGTGGACGCCGACGTCAACATCTGCCTGTACCGCGAGTACGGCCGCATGCTGTGCGAAGCGCTCGAGCGGCCCTACCTGCAGGCGCCCATCGGCCTGCACAGCACCACCGCCTTCCTGCGCGAGCTGGGTGCGCTGCTGCAGCTCGATCCCGAGCCGTTCATCGAGCGCGAGAAGCACACCACGATCAAGCCGATCTGGGACCTTTGGCGCAGCGTGACGCAAGACTTCTTCGGCACCGGCAGCTTTGCCGTCGTGGCCAACGAGACCTACACGCGCGGCATCCGCCACTTCTTCGAAGACGAGCTGGGCCTGCCCTGCAACTTTGCGGTGCCCCGCAAGGCCGGCGCGAAGACCGACAACGAGATGGTGCGCCGCCTCGTTCACGAAAGGCCGCCGCTGGTGCTGTACGGCTCGTACAACGAGCGCATGTACCTGGCCGAGACGACGGCAGGCCACGGCCCGCGCCCGAGCTGGATTCCGGCGAGCTTTCCTGGGGCGCTGATCCGGCGCGCCACCGGCACGCCCTTCATGGGCTATGCCGGCGCCACCTACCTGGTGCAGGAGTACTGCAACGCGCTGTTCGATGCCTTGTTCCATATCCTGCCGCTGGGCACCGAGCTCGACCGCATCGAGGCTACGCCGGCCCGCGGCGCCGAAGCCCCGTTGCCCTGGGACGATGACGCGCAGGCCTTGCTCGACGACTGGGTGAGTGCCGAGCCGGTGCTGGTGCAGATCAGTGCCGCGAAGCGCTGGCGCGACGCCGGCGAGCGTGCGGCCCGTGCAGCCGGCCAGCCGCGCGTGCTGCGCCAGCACCTGAGCGCCTTGCGCCCGGCCACGCCCGTGGCCACCAACCCGATGCGGAACCCGGAGGTGCAGGCATGAGCCCGCGCGCTGTGGTTCCCAAGCCTTGTGCTTTGCAGTTTGAAGCGCATAGCCACCGCCGCCTCGATAGCAGCCGTGGTTTCCGTTCCCGTCTGGCTTCCTGCCCGACGGGCTTTTCCGCCGCAAGGCGTTCGTCGAAGGAGTGAGAGAAATGCCTTCAAACGTGCATCCGTCGGGCCTGACGGACGAAGAGTGCCAGGAGTTCCACAGCTACTTCATCAAGGGGTATCTGCTGTGGGCTGCCGGTGCGTTTTTCGCCCACAGCCTGGTCTGGATCTGGCGTCCCTGGTTCTGAAGCAAGCGTGAAGGAGCCCTCCATGGCCCATGCAACCGCTGTTCGTCGCTCGAAGACCCGAGCCGCTTCCCTTGATGGGGGGCTGCTCGGCATCTTCGTGGTGCTGTTCTTCGTCTTCATGGCCGTGGCTCTGGCTTCGACCCTGCTTGCCCAGAACTGGCGCACCCACCTGCCGGGGGCAGAGGGCGCGCACTCGATGCTGGAGGGCGTGAAGAACGCCGTCTGGACCGTCATCTCCCAACTGAGCTAGTGCAAAGGAAAGCAACATGTGGCGTTACTGGCGAATTGTCGACCCACGCAAGGCGATCATCCTCACGGGGCTGTTGATCGCATTCGTGTCGACGAGCATCCATCTGATCCAGATCAGTGGCGATCGTTACAACATCAACAGCTGGCATCCCGACACGGCGAAAGCCGCGGCTGCCAAGGCGGCGCAAAACGCGCCGCAACCCAAGTAAGGGCTGTCGCCCTGCCGGTAGCGGCAGGTGCGTAACCACGCAGACCTCGGTCCGCGTCGCACCTGCCGCCATCCGGCTCCTCGAACCATTTCGCCCATGCAGTGCGCAAGCCCGTCGTGACGGGCTGGAGGAATCAACATGGCCATGCTGAGTTTTGAACGGAAGTACCGCGTTCGCGGCGGAACCCTCATCGGAGGCGACCTGTTCGACTTCTGGGTCGGCCCGTTCTATGTCGGCTTCTTTGGCGTCACAACGGCGTTCTTCTCACTGCTGGGAACAGCCATGATCATCTGGGGTGCCGTTCAAGGCGGCACCTGGAACATCTGGCAGATCAACATCGCCCCGCCTGATCTCAGTTACGGGCTGGCGATGGCGCCGCTCAACGAGGGCGGCCTTTGGCAGATCATCACCGTCTGCGCGCTGGGAGCGTTCTTGTCCTGGATGCTGCGCGAGGTGGAGATCTGCAACAAGCTGGGCATGGGCTACCACGTGCCGTTCGCGTTTGCGTTCGCGATCTTCGCCTATGCAACGTTGCAGGTCATCCGGCCGGTGCTGATGGGCGCGTGGGGGCATGCCTTCCCCTACGGCATCTACAGCCACCTCGACTGGGTCAGCAACGTCGCCTACCAGTACCTGCACTTCCACTACAACCCCTGGCATGGCATCGCGGCAAGCCTGTTCTTCGCCACGACGCTGGCGCTGTCGATGCACGGCGGCCTGGTGCTGAGCTCCACCAACCCCGGCAAGGGCGAGGTCGTGAAGACGCCGGAGCACGAAGACACCTTCTTCCGCGACTTCATCGGCTACTCGGTGGGCACGCTGGGCATTCACCGCCTGGGCCTGTTGCTGGCACTCACCTCGGTGTGGTTCGCTGCACTGTGCATCGTTGTGAGCGGGCCCTTCTGGACCCGCGGCTGGCCCGAATGGTGGGGCTGGTGGCTGAACCTGCCGATCTGGGGCCATTGAGTCACGGCCGCCCCAAGACACGGAAACCCATAGACGCAAAGCCAGGAGACCGTTCACATGGCTCAGTTCCAACCGCTGTTCTCGATCGAGAACCAGAACATGCTCACCGCCGTGCAGCCCACAGGGCCGGTGCACGATGGACCCGCACTACCGCTGGGTGACTGGCGACGCAGCGGCAAACCTTTCCTGATCCACCTGCTAGGCCGCATCGGCAACGCGCAGATCGGACCCGTCTACCTGGGTGGCTTGGGCGTGGCCTCGCTGGTGTTCGGCACGCTGGCGTTCAACATCATCGGCTTCAACATGCTGGCCAGCGTGGACTGGAGCCCGCTGCAGTTGATCCGCCAGTTGTTCTGGCTGGCACTCGAGCCGCCGCCGCCTGCCTTTGGCCTGTCGTTCCCGCCCTTGGCCCAAGGTGGCTGGTGGCTGATCGTCGGCTTCCTGCTCACCACCAGCATGATCCTGTGGTGGGTGCGAACGTATCGGCGAGCGCGCCAGCTCGGCATGGGCACCCACATCGCCTGGGCCTTCGCAGCGGCCATCTGGTTGTACCTGGTGTGTGGCTTCTTCAGGCCCATCCTCATGGGCAGCTGGAGTGAGGCGGTGCCATTCGGCATCTTCCCGCACCTGGACTGGGTGACCGCCATCTCGCTGCGCTACGGCAACCTGTTCTACAACCCGTTCCACGCGCTGTCGATCGTGTTCCTGTACGGCTCGGTGCTGTTGTTCGCAATGCACGGTGCCACCATCCTGGCCGTCAGCCGCTTCGGTGGTGAACGCGAGATCGAACAGATCATCGACCGCGGCACGGCCAGCGAACGTGCGGCACTGTTCTGGCGCTGGACCATGGGCTTCAACGCGACGATGGAGTCCATCCACCGATGGGCCTGGTGGTTCGCGGTGTTGTGTCCGCTGGTCGGCGGCATCGGCATCCTGCTCACGGGCACGGTGGTCGACAACTGGTATCTGTGGTCGATGAAGCACGGTGTCGTGCCGTCCTATCCGGCCTACTGGCCCGCCGGCATCGATCCCGCCCTCTCGATGGGAGTCAAGCCATGAGCCGCCTGATGAAGAGAGTCCTCCCGCTGCTGGCCGCAGGCCTGGCGGCCGTGTTGCTGGCCGGTTGCGAGCGACCGCCCGTCACGGCGGTCCAGAATGGCTACCGCGGCACGGGCATGGAGCAGGTGAACAACCCGCGCATCGACGCCAAGACCGTGATCGCCAACCAGGCGCCGGCATCGCCGGCGCCAGCGTCCGGCGATGGTCCGCGGGCAGGGCAGGTCTACCAGAACGTCAAGGTGCTGGGCAACCTGTCCGTGGGTGAGTTCACGCGCCACATGGTGTCCATCACCGAGTGGGTGGCGCCCAAGCAGGGTTGCAACTACTGCCACAACCCCGCCAACCTGGCCGATGACAGCAAGTACACCAAGGTCGTGGCGCGCCGCATGATCCAGATGACGCAGTCGGTCAACGACAAGTGGAAGACCCACGTCGGCAGCACCGGCGTCACCTGCTACACCTGCCATCGTGGCGAGGCCGTGCCGGCAGAGGTCTGGTTCGCTCCGCCAGATCGGAAGTACGCGGCCAATTCGGTGATGGGTGATCTGGCGGGCCAGAACCAGGCGTCGCCGTCGGTGGGCCTGAGCTCCTTGCCCTTCGACCCGTTCACGCCCTACCTGAAAGAGGACAAGCCGATCCGCGTCGAAGGCACCCAGGCCTTGCGTGCCACAGGCGACGCATTCAACCGCACCACCACCAAGCAGGCTGAGCATACGTTCTCGCTGATGGTGCACATGTCCAATTCACTGGGCGTTAACTGCACCTTCTGCCACAACACGCGCAACTTCCAGGGATGGGACGATGCCCCGCCTCAGCGGACCACGGCGTGGCATGGCATCCGCATGGCCCGAGCGGTGAACAACGAGTACCTCGAGCCGCTGACGGGCACCTTCCCGAGCAACCGCCTCGGCCCCAAGGGCGACGTGGCCAAGGTCAACTGCGCCACATGCCACCAGGGTGTGAACAAGCCGCTTCTGGGCGCGCAGATGGTCAAGGACCACCCCGAACTGCTGGCGGCACTCAAGCCCTTTGTGTCGCTGCCGGCTCCGGTGGACGAAGCTCTGCGCTCGGTGCTGTACTTCGGCGTCGGCTCGGGTGCACTCGAAGGCGATCAGGCCAAGGGGCTGGGCCAGTTGATCGCATCGATGAGCTCACAGCCGCGTCTGAAGGCAACCGTGTCGGGGTACCACTCGGCCAGCGGTGAACTGGCTGCCAATCAGGAACTGGCCAAGCAGCGCGCGATGAGCGTGCGAGATGCGCTGGTGGCGGCTGGCGTGCAGGCCGACCGCGTGGTGCTCGAGAAGCCGCTGTCGGCCGAGGCCAACCTCGCCGGCGAAGATCCGGCAGCCCGACGCGTGTCGGTGACGCTCAAGTAGTGGGGCCGGCCGGCGTAGGCACTCAACTCCGCGGCTGCTCAGGCAGCTCCGGGCTTGAAGCCTCGCCAGCCGCCAACAGCTGATCGGGGCCGAAGGTGATCGAACCGACCACAAGGGCCCGCTTGGCTGTGTCTTCCCAGCCTGATCTGTTGGCGGCGTCGCCGCTGTCGCGAACGGCTGCCGTTTCGCCACCACGCGACGATGTGGTGGTACTGCTGCTCAGCGACATGGCTCCGGGCTGGCGAAGCTGGGGTTGGCGCAGCGTGGCGCGCGGTGGCTCTGCCCTGGCAGATGTGCCAGGTCTCGTCTTTGCCAAGGTCCTGGGCAGCGGCTACGAAGGCGGTTTCGGGCTCAAGCCGAGCTGGTCGCGCCAAGGGCTCTTTGCGGTGTTCGATGGCCTCGATGCAGCGGCCGTGTTTCTGGCCCACGGCACGCGCGCCCAGCAACTGCGGCAGCGCAGCCGCGAACACCTGGTCCTGGTGCTGCGCGCCACTTCCAGCCGGGGCAGCTGGTCTGAGAAGGGGATTGCGCCGACTCGCGCCGTGCCCGCCACAGGCCTGGTGGCGTCCCTGACCCGGGCCTCGATCAAGCCCACCAAGGCCTGGCCGTTCTGGCGCCGATCGCCAGCTGCCGAAGAGGCGCTGGCTGGCGCCGCCGGCTGCCAGCTCGCGGTAGGCCTGGGCGAGGCGCCGCTGCTGCGGCAGTGCACCTTCAGCCTCTGGGAAGACCAGGCGTCGATGGACGCCTATGCCCGCAGCGGTGCCCACCTGCAGGCCATCCGTGCCAGTGCCGCTGGCGGCTTCTTCAGCGAGAGCATGTTCGTGCGCTTCGTGCCTCTGTCGGTGCAAGGGCAGTGGCGGGGTCGGCACTGGAACTGGACGGCTGAGCGCGAGACGCAAGGCACGCACGATGGCTGAGGCCGCCTTGCGCGAGCACCGCGTGGTCGTTGTCGGGGCGGGCATCGGCGGCATCGTCTGTGCCCTGTTGCTGGCCCAGCGAGGCCTGGCCGTGACGTTGCTCGAGAGCCAGGCCGCACCCGGCGGCAAGATGCGGCAGCTCCGTGTCGACGGCGCCGCCATCGACAGCGGGCCGACGGTGTTCACGATGCGCTGGGTGTTCGACCAGATCCTGGCCGAAACCGGCAGTTCACTGCAGACGCTGGTCGACGTGCGTGCCTTGCCACTGCTGGCGCGCCATGCCTGGGCCGATGACGGCACACGACTGGACCTGCACGCCAACCCCGAGTTGTCGACCGAGGCCATCGGCGAGTTCGCGGGGCCCGCCGAAGCCCGGCGGTTCCAGGCTTTCTGCCGCGAGGCCCGGCAGCTCTACGCCACCCTCGAAGGGCCCTACATCCGCTCGCAGCGGCCCAGTCTGTTGAGCATGGTGCGCGACCTCGGCCCACAAGGCCTGGCCAGGCTGACGGCGCTGGGCCCGATGGCCAGCCTGTGGCGCAGCCTGGCGCGCCACTTCCACGATCCCCGACTGCAGCAGCTGTTCGGCCGCTATGCCACCTACTGCGGCGCGAGCCCGTGGCTGGCGCCGGCCACGCTGATGCTGATCGCGCAGGTGGAGATGGACGGGGTCTGGGCGGTCGACGGCGGCCTGCACGGGCTGGCCTGCGCCTTGGCCGCACACGCGCAGCGGCGAGGGGTGGCCTTGCATTGTGGGCAGACGGTGCAGCGCATCGTCGTGCGCGACGGCCGCGCCGCCGGCGTGCAGCTGGTGGATGGGCGCTTGTTCGAGGCCGATTCGGTGGTGTTCAATGGCGACGCGGCGGCGCTGTCTGCGGGGCTGCTGGGTGCCGATGCACAAGGGGCCACAGCGCCCGTGCCGGCGGCGCGGCGTTCACTGTCGGCCGTGACCTGGAGCATGCACTGCCAGGCGGAAGGCTTTCCTCTGGCGTATCACAACGTCTTCTTCGATCGCGATTACGCCAGCGAGTTCGAAGACATCTTCCGCCACCGCCGCCTGCCACGCCAGGGCACGGTGTACCTCTGCGCACAGGACAGGGCCGCCCC
Source organism: Rubrivivax sp. (assembly GCA_020248945.1). GTDB lineage: Bacteria > Pseudomonadota > Gammaproteobacteria > Burkholderiales > Burkholderiaceae_C > Rubrivivax. Next base: position 58,524 of record JADCGQ010000030.1, on the reverse strand, counting down.
CCGAGACGATGCCGCAGGCGCATGGCAACCCGACGGTGCCGAGCGCATGCTGGCCCTGGTCAATGCGCCAGCCTGTGGCGATGATGCTTACTTTCCTGCCGAGGAGATCGAGTCATGCGAAACCCGCAGCCTGGCTCTGCTGCGCCGATGCGGCTTGACCATCCGGCCCCAGCCGCACCAGGTGCAGCGTACGACGCCGACGGAGTTCAACCGGCTGTTCCCGGCGACGGGTGGGGCGCTGTACGGCGCGGCGACACACGGCTGGATGTCGGCGTTCCGGCGCGAGGGCGCGCAGAGCCGCCTGCCGGGGCTGTACCTGGTGGGGGGCAGCGTGCACCCGGGGCCGGGGGTGCCGATGGCGGCGATGTCGGGCCGTTTGGCGGCCGCCACGCTGATGGCTCGCCTCGATTCGACCAGCCGGTCGCGCCGGGTGGTTATCTCTGGTGGTACCTCGATGCCATCAGCGACGATCGCCAGCACGCGCTGAGCCTGATCGCCTTCGTCGGCAGCGTCTTCTCGCCGTATTACGCCCTGGCACGCGGGCTCGGCCGCCCCGAGCCCGAAAACCACTGCGCCATCAACGTGGCACTCTATGGCCGGGCCGGCCGGCGCTGGACCATGACCGAGCGCAGCCGCCACTCGATGCAGCGCAGTGCCCATGAGTTTGTCGTCGGGCCCAGCAGTCTGCGCTGGGACGGCAGCGCGCTCGTCTTCGATCTCGACGAATGGTCGGTGCCGCTGCCGCGCCGCGTTCGCGGTCAGGTGCGGGTGCTGCCGCAGGCGCTGTGCCGCTTCGTCACCGGGCTCGACGCACTGGGCCGCCATCGCTGGGGCCCGATCGCGCCAGTGGCGCGCGTGGAGGTCTCGCTCAGCGATCCCGCGGCGCGATGGAGCGGCCACGCCTACCTCGACAGCAACGAAGGCGACGAGCCGGTGGATCGCGGATTCCTGGAGTGGGACTGGTCACGCGCCGGCCTGGCCGATGGCAGCACGGCGGTGATCTACGACGTGCGCCCCTGCCAAGGTGCCGAGCGCGTGATCGCGCAGCGCTTCGCGCCCGATGGCAGCGCCCACGCCTTCGAGCCACCGCCGCGCCAGCGCCTGCCGCGCAGCAAGTGGGGCTTGCCCCGCACCATGCGCACCGAACCCGGTACACCGGCACGGGTGGAGCAGACGCTGGAGGACACGCCGTTCTACGTGCGCTCGCTGCTCAGCAGCGGCCTGTTGGGCGAACAGGTGACCTCGGTGCACGAGACGCTGGATCTGCCGCGCTTGGTGTCCTTGCCGGTGCGGCTGATGCTGCCCTGGCGCATGCCGCGCCGACGCTGAAGAGCGGGCCCCTCAAGAGGGCTCGGCCGATCGTTGCAAGGCCCGTTCGCGTTCGCGTGGGCCGAACGACGATGCCAGCGCGCCCTCGGCAGCCAGCCCCTGGAGGTACAGCGCCTCCATGTCGGGCGCGGCCTGCAGGCTGGCGCGCTCACCGGCCTCCGTGTGCAGCAGTGGCCTGAGCCAATGCAGCCAGCGCACCCAGCCTGGCACCCAGATGCGTCGCTGTCGCGCGGCGATGCCCTTGACGATCAGCCGCGCCGCGTCTTCGGCTGGCAGCTCGCGGTTCATGACGGCCGGCATGCTGCGGCGCAGTCGAACGAAGGCCGGGTGCAGGCTGCCCTCGTCGATGAGGGCCGTTCGCACCCAGTGGGGGTGGATGGCCGCCACGCCCACGCCGTGGGCATGCAGCTCGATGCGCCAGGCATTGCACAGGGCCTCGACGGCGGCCTTGCTGGCGGCGTAAGCCGACATCAGCGGCGCGTGCGCGAACGAGGCCGCCGAGGCCGTGACGGCGACAAAGCCTTGCGTGGACAGCAACGAGGGCAGGGCGGCCCGCACAAGATGGAAGGTACCCATCACGTTGACATCGATGCAGCGCGCAAAGGCCGCCGGATCGGTGTGCGACAGCGGGCCGAACGAGGCGATGCCGGCATTGGCCCAGACGATGTCGATGCGGCCGTACCGCGCCAACGTGGCCTGCACGGCCTCGTGGTTGGCGGCCGCCTGGGTGACGTCGGTGCGCAGGCACAGGGGCGCGGTTGGCCCCTGCGGTGAACTTGCCGCACCAGGTGCTGCCGCCGCTACGGCCGCGGCGGTGCGCGCGAGGCCGTCGGTGTCGACGTCCACCAGCACCGGCCTGGCACCCTGGCGCGCGAACTCGATCGCGCCGGCGGCGCCGATGCCCGAGCCGGCGCCGCTGATCAGCACCACCCGGTCTTGCAGCACGAGCTTGGGCCTGGCGCTCAAGCGACCTTGTTGACCATGAGGTAGAGGATGGGCAGCGGCAACACCGTGGCCAGGCCGCCGGCGATGTACCAGGTGCGCGAAAGCTGCAGGTACTCGGCCGTGATCTGCGTCGTGCGGCGCAGCATCTGCCGCTGCTTGAGCTGGATCGGCACCAGCACCAGCAGCCAGATCAGGCCCGACAGCCCGAACAGCGCGTAGCTCCAGGTCAGCCACGGGTGCGCGGTGTCGCCGCCGTATCGGACGGCCATCAGGTGCCCCGTGATCACCACGCCGAGCGCGCCGGTGAGCGTGAACAGGAGGTCGGTGATCAGCACCATGCGGTTGCTGAACTGCACCACGGCGTGGTTGCGCGTGCGTTCCGCCATCGCGGCCCAGACCCCGCTGACGATGACATTGCCCAGGAACAGGCACGCACACATCAGATGGACGATCTTCAGCGTTCCGTTCATGGGTGCAGCCCTTCCTTCGGGTCCTGGCGGGCCTGGGTCGGGCGCGTGTGCGCTTCGACCTGCGGCGACGCAGTCACTGGCGCCGTCTGGGCCTGTGCCTGCTCGAGCGCCTTGCGGCGCCGGGTCTCGGCCTGCGCGCGCTTCACATCACGCAACTGCCACCAGCCAAACGCCGCGCCGGCGGCCAGCAGCGCGCCGGCCTCCAGCCACTTCCAGTTGCCCACAGCGTCCATGCGAGGTGGTCCAGTTCCACGCCTGCTTCAGCGCGGCACGTGCTGATGGTCGCGTTCAAGCAGCCGGGCGTAGAGATCGACGGCGCGTTCCATGCGTTCTTCATGGCTGCGATGGGCCCGCGTGGGCGCTGACTGGGCAGCGGAGTCGACCAGGAAGCGCACTTCCTCGATGGCTTCGGTATCGGCCAGCGCACGCCGGGCCGGGAGAAAGGCGCTGGCTGCCGCAATGGCGATGAGTGCGAGCTTGCGCCGCGACGACACCACGGCCCTCTGGTTGACCGAGTCCAGGCCTTCGCGCTCGAGTTGCCGGCCGATCTCGGCGTAGACCATGCGTGCCGCCTGGATGGCAGGCCGGCAGTCCAGCGGCAGGGCATGGATGCCGTGCTCGGCGCGATCGTAGAGTTCCTCAGCGGCTGCCAACAGCCGCGTGGTCACCCGCGCCACCGCGGGTGTGAAGTGCGGCGCGCGCAGCCAGGCTTCGACATCCAGGCCTTCTTCGCGCAGCCACTGTCGGGGCAGGTAGAGGCGGCCGTTGCGCGCGTCTTCACCCACGTCGCGGGCAATGTTGGTCAGCTGCATGGCCACGCCCAGCTCGCAGGCGCGGGCCAGGGCGTCGCGCTGCCGCGTGCCCATCACCACCGCCATCATCGCGCCCACGGTGCCGGCTACACGGGCACCGTAGGCCTGCACGTCGGCCAGGGTCTCGTAGTGGCGTCCCTCGGCGTCCCAGAGGAAGCCCTCGAGCAGGCCGTCGAACAGGGCGCGCGGCACGCCGTGCTCGCGTACCACCTGGGCCAGCGCACGGTCGGCTGCGTCGGGGCCGGGGGCGCCTGCGTAGAGCGCATCCAGCCGCGCCTGCAGGCCGCGCATCTCGGCCTGCGGGTCGCTGCCGAGATCGATGGCGTCGTCGGCGACCCGGCAAAAGCCGTACAGCGCCGTGGCCGGGGCACGCACGCGGGGCGGCAGCAGCAGCGAGGCGGCGAAGAAGGTCTTCGAGCCCCCCTTCATCAGGCTGCGCAGCGCCTGCGCGTCGGAGATCGCGGCCGCGGCCGGGGCTTCAAGCGAATGTGCTGACATGCGGAATCACCTGTTCCAGAGTCTTGGCCGACATCAACACCCCGGGCACACCGGCGCCCGGGTGCGTGCCAGCTCCCACCATGTAGAGCCCGTCGACGTCTTCACTGCGGTTGTGGGCGCGGAACCAGGCGCTCTGCAGCAGCAGCGGTTCCTGCCCGAAGGCCGCGCCCTTGTAGGACAGCAGTCGGTCGTGGAAGTCCTGCGGCGTGGTCATGCGCGATGTCACGATGTGCTGGCCCAGTTGCGGCAGCACCGTGCGCTCCAGCGCCTCTTGCACGGCCTGGCGGTAAGGCTCGGCGTGTTGTGCCCAGTCGGTGCCGCTGGCCAGGTGCGGCACCGGGCTGAGCACGTAGAACGCGTCGCAGCCGGGTGGCGCCAGGGCGGGGTCGGTGGCCGTGGGGCGGTGCAGGTACAGGCTGAAGTCGTCTGCGAGCTTGTGGCGCTTGAAGATGTCGCGCAGCAACTCGTCGTAGCGCGGGCCCAGCACCATCATGTGGTGCGGCACGTCTTCATAGCGCTTGTTGGTGCCGAAGTACCACACGAACAGGCTCATCGAGTGCCGGCTGTCTTCGATGCGGCGGTCGGTCCAGCGCTTGCGCCAGCGGGGCTCGATCAGGTTCTTGTAGGTCCACATCGTGTCGCCGTTGCAGACCACGATGTCGCTGGCGATGCGCTCGCCGCTGGCGAGCGTCACGCCCGTGGCGCGGCCCTTGCCGCGCGCCTTGGCCTGGGCGTCGGGCTCCACATCGATGCGGCTGACCTCGGCGTTGTAGCGGATCTGGCCGCCCACGCTTTCAAGCAGGCGCACCATCGCGCGCACGATCGCGCCGGTGCCGCCCATGGCCGAATGCACGCCGTAGCGTCGCTCAAGCGTGTTGATCAGGCTGTAGATGCAGGTCACCGACAGCGGGTTGCCGCCGATCAGCAGCGGGTGGAAGCTGAACACGACACGCAGCTTCTCGTTGCGGAAGTAGCCGCAGACCATCTCGTGGATGCTGCGCCAGCCGCGCATGCGCACCATGTTGGGTATACCCCAGGCCAGATCGCCCAGCGTGTTGTAGGCCACGCTGCCGAGTTCGATGAAGCCGAGCTGATAGCACTTGGCGGCCTCCTCGAGAAAGCGCTCGTAGGCGCCGACCTCGTCGGGGGCGAAACGCGCCACTTCGCGACGCATGGCCTCGGCGTCGCCGCTGTAGTCGAACCAGGTGCCGTCGTCGAAGCGGATGCGGTAGAACGGACTCATCAGCCGCAGATCGACGTCGTCGCTGAACTTGCGGCCAGCCAGCTCCCAGAGCTCGTCGAGCATGAAGGGCGCGGTGATGATGGTGGGCCCGGCATCGAAGGTGAAGCCGTCCTGGTGCCAGGTGTAGGCGCGGCCGCCGGGGGCGTCGAGCTTTTCCAGCACCTGCACACGCCAGCCGCGCACCGCCAGCCGGATGGCGGCCGCCAAGCCACCGAAGCCGCTGCCGATGACCGTGGCCATGGGTGCCGGGCGTGCCGCGGCCACAGTGCCCGGCGCCGGCCCGGCGGACTGACCAGAGCCCACGCTGCCTGCCATGGGAGAGAACAAGCTCGGCATCAAGTACCGCCTGACATTTGGAGAAAGTGGCGCTGCCTCAAGCCGTACGCACCGGTGACGGACGTCGTTGGCCCAAGGCCCAGTGCCACAGGGCGGTGGTATCCACCGGCAGCACCAGCAACAGATGCTCGACGATAGCCAGCGCCAACAGCGTGCCCACTAGCACAAGCCCGATCGACTGCGCGGAATCAGTGGCCGGGTGCAGCGCCTGCAAGACGATCGCAGCCAGCACGCCGGCCGCGGCCAGCACGCTGAACGGCAGAAGCGCGTTCATCGGCCGGCGTCGGAAGAAGCTCTGCAGATAGGCCAGCGGTGGCGGCAGGAAGGCCTCGCTCAGGTTTCGCACGCCCAGAAAGAGGTTGAGCTTGGCGCTGGTGCGCATGACCCAGAGCACCAAGAAGGTCTCGACGCCGACGCGATTGGGCGCGTGCCAGGTGATGACCAGAATCAGCACGCCCACCGCGATGATCGCCAACTCGTGCCACAGGATGGCGCGCACCGCTTGCACGAAGCGGGGCCAGCCGACCAGCGTGTCGGCGATGGGCGTGCGGCGGGAGCCGGTGATCCAGCCGCTCAGAAAGCTCAGCTCGTGCCAGCCCCACACCAGCAGGGCGCTCGTGAAGGCGCAGTAGCGAGCCGCCACGCTGGTCTGGCCCGAGGTGTGCCACAGCGCATACAGAGCGGCCAGGCCGAGCAGGCTGGACAAGCCCAGCGCCACCTGCCGGGCGCGCTGCTGCAGGCCATTGAGCAACAGCACGACGCCGGTGCTGAACCACCAGATGAAGACCGCGAACAGCACGGCCAACGCGAGGTGAGTGTGCATGGTTCGTCGAGAGTCCGGGATCGTGTCGGGGTGGGCCGGGCTTCGGGCCTACCAGACCGGCGCGACGCGAATCTGCTGCGGCAGATCGTGCCGCTTCACCGGGTGCAGGTAGAGCTTGGCGAAGCAGAACGCCCCGGCCACGGCCCAGCGGGCCTGGCCGAGCAGGCCGCCCAGGCCGCCACGGGCTTTGGCTGCGTCGAATCCCTTGCGCGCTTCGAGCAGCGTCTCCAGCCCACGGCGGAACACCGGGCTGTCGGTGTCCAGCGAGACCGGAAACACCTGCCGGCTGATCTCGGTGGTGATGCGGAACACCGTGTAGTCGTACTCGGTGGAGTCCAGCCCGAGCGCGTTGTGCAGCATCGGCCGCGTGTGGTCGCGCAGGTACATCGTGGCGTACACGGCCAGCAGGAAGAAGCGGATCCACAGCACGTTGCCGCCCCTCAGAAGGCCGGGCTGGGCCCGCATCAGCAGCGCGAAGCTCTCGCCGTGGCGGAACTCGTCGTTGCACCAGCGTTCGAACCAGCGAAAGATCGGGTGGAAGCGCTTGTCGGGGTGGCGCTCGAGCTGGCGGAAGATGGTGATGTAGCGGGCGTAGCCGATCTTCTCGCTCAGGTAGGTGGCGTAGAAGATGTACTTGGGCTTGAAGTAGGTATAGGCCTTGGTGCGCTTGAGGTCGCCCAGGTCCATGCCCAGGCCGAAGTCCTTCAGGCTCTGGTTGATGAAGCCGGCGTGGCGCGACTCGTCACGCGCCATGTAGCGCATCAGCGCCTTGATGTCGGGGTTGGTGACGTTCTTCTGGATCTCGTTGTAGAGGATGCAGCCGCTGAACTCGCTGGTGCAACTGCTGATCAGGAAGTCGAGGAACTCCTGGCGCAACTCGGGCGTGACCTGCGAGAAGATCTCGTTGACCTCGCGTGCGAACTCGGGCGTGCGCTGGAAGTGGTCGTGGTTGTTGTCGCCTTCGTACTCGGCCAGCATGGCGTCCCACTCGGCGCGCACCGGGCTCACGTCGAGGGCATCCATGGCCTTGAAGTCGGTGGTGTAGAAGCGAGGCGTCAGCAGACTCTCGGTCTTGGCGCGGCGGGCTGCGTCTTCGGCGCTCTCGATGGCGATGCTTTCGCTGCTCATGGCTGACTCCGTGCAGAAGGTGTGGTGGCCGTGGCCGAGGGCTGCGGCAGCAGTCGTGCGAAGTGGCCCGCATTGGTGGGCCCGAAGGCGTCGAGGTCGACGCGCTGGCGGCTGACCGGGTCGTACAGCGTCAGTCCCCCTTCGCTTCGCGCCAGCAGCACGAAGGGCTGCTCGCTGCCGACACCACGGGCCTTGCGCTCGCGCGCCAGCGTGCGCAGCGCTCCGCGCACAAAACCCTGTTCGCCGCGGATGGTGGCCACCGGCTCGCCGCTGCGGGCGTCGCTGACGACGATGCTGCCGTCGGCGGCATCGGCGAAACGCAGGTGGCGCTCCACGACGCCGGCCTTGGCGCGCTGATCGGGGCCGTTGCCCGTCAGGCGCACGGCGGCCACGCTGACGAGCGAGAAGGCCACCATCGCGCCTGCTGCATACAGGAACCAGCGCGGAAAACTGTCGGCGCGCTGCACCGAGGGCGCCGAAGCGCGCAAGAGGGCTTGGCTCATGACAGGCTCGGCTGCAGTTGCGGGCGGGCGTCGCCGGACGCCGCTTGCGTGGGTGTGCCCTCAGTCTGGCGCTGCGGCTGCAGGCCGTTCACGCCACGGGCCGCCGACCAGGCCTGCACCAGAAGCCCGGACACGTACTCGGCCTCGGGCACGGCACGCAGCATGGGCTCGGGGCGGCGCAGTTGCCAGGGTCGCACATGCGGCCACAGGTGGAACCAGGCGATGCGGTCGCTGCCTTCCAGCGCCAGGCTGATGTCGCCATGGCCGCCGGCCAGGCGTGCCAGCGAGGCCGCGGCAATGCAGCGCAGCGGCAGGTTGAAGGTGAGCGTGAGCACGATGCCCACGCGCATCACCACGCGCTTGTCGGTGATGGTGTACACGGCGGTGCGCGCCGTGGCCCAGGCCAGCGCGCCCATCGCGCCCAGGCACATGGCCGACAAGGCCAGCGGCCAACCCAAGGCCGCCAGCACGTCGCCGAGGGGCACGCCGTCACTCCACTGGAACGCCGCGCGCAAGGCGATCAGCCCGCCAAAGTAGAGCGCCAGCTTGCGCAGGTGGAACACCCTCAGCGCCACCATTCGCACATCGGGCTGCCCTTGCCAAAGCAGCCGCTCGTTGCGCGGCAGCTTCTCGGGCAAGCCCATCTGGGGTTCGAACTCGTGCTCGTGGCCGTGGCTTTCGATGCTCATGGGGTACTGCTTTCAGGCGGGAGGAGTGAGGGCTGGGCGGGTCTGGCGCGGGCTTGACGCCGCGCTCAGAGGATGGGTTCGCCGCGTTGCGGGTCGGCGTACAAGGTGCCGGCACCGTAGTAGGCGCAGATCTTCTCCTCTTCGAGGAAGGTGACCTGGTCGGGTGTGCGCAGCCCCGGCACCCCGGCAAACTGGTGGCCGTAGATCGACTTGACATCCACCTGCTTGCGTCCGATGCGCGCGAACGGGATCGGCAACAGCACGCGCCGTGTGCCGCCGCTGGCCAGGGGCGTCTCGACCTCGAGGTAGCGGAACATGAACTCCGACTGGTCGACCCAGATGTCGACCACGGTGCCGCCGGTCTTGAAGTCGCCGCCGATCACGGGCAGGCCGCGAGGGTCGGAGTCGTTGCCGCTGACACTCCAGGCCGATGCCGCGCGCAGCGGCACGATCTTGACGCTGCCATCGTTCATCAGGTCGGGCGTGTCGGCCCGGTTGGCCCAGGCGCCTGCGCCGACACCGGCTGTCAGCGGATCGCCCACGGGCTCGATCGGGCTGCCAGGCGAGGCATAGGTGCCGGCCGCGCGATAGGCCGGTTCGCCCTTGTTGGGATCGGGCACGAGCACGTCGCCATGCACGGTCTTGAAGACCTTGGGCTGTGAGGGCACCGGGAAGCCCTTGGCCGTGCGGTTGAGGCCGTCGGTTTCCATCGGGTAACCCTCGCGGTGGCTTTCGCGCACGAGGTAGTAGATGAGGCCGGCAAAGAACAGCCAGAAGGCGTAGAGCAACAGTTGGGCCAGATCGATGTATCCGGTGAAGGCGCCGAATTCCATGTGAACGCTCCTCGGGTTTCTTGGGAGTTGGACTGCAAATCAGCCCGGCAGCTCGGCAAGGCCGAACCGTTGCGGGACTGGGGAAGTGACTTTCAGCCGCCCGACGAGCGGGCCGATGGCAGCCAGGGTGACGAACAACAACAACATCTCGACGTGATAGACCACGCTATAGCCGGTGGCCGGATCAGCCAGTGCCGTGCCCAGCGCACCTTGGGTGGCCAGGGCACTGACCCCGTCGCGCAGCGCGCCACCGGCGAAGGTGGCCAGGCCCATGGCCAGGGCTTGCACGGCGCCCCAGGCGCCGAGAGCCATGCCGACAAAGCGGCCCTGTTCCATGCGCATGGCCGCCAGCAGCGTGCACACCGCGAACAGGCCACCACCGAGGCCGATGCCAAAGGCGCCCACGCGGAAGAGCCACGGCGCCTGCATCGGTGCCGCGAAGATCACGCACGAAAACGCCGGCAGACCCATGAGCGCGCCGTAGGCTGCCAGGCGCAAGGGATCGATGCCCCGAGCGAGGCTCTTGCCGCTGACGACAAAGCCGATCAGCGCGCCCGACGACAACAGGGCTGTGAGCAGGCTGGTGTCGGCCACGCTCAGGTGCAGGATCTCGCCACCGTAGGGCTCGAGCACGACGTCCTGCATCGCGAAGGCCATGGTTCCCAGGCCCGTGGCCCACAGGAAGCGGCGCGCGCCACGGTGGCTGATGAAGCCCTGCCAGGCCTGGCGGAAACGGGGCGGCGGCGGTGCCGTGCGGGCTGCGAGCACGCGCTCGCGGTTGCGGGGCTCCTGCTTCCAGAGGGCCACGCAGTTGAGCAGCAGCACGACCAGGGCCGTGCCTTGCACCACCTGCACCAGGCGCTGCGGGCTGAAGTCGGCCAGCAGCAGGCTGTAGATCGCGCTGCCCAGCACGGCGCCCAGCAACAGCATCACGTACATCAGCGCCACGACGCGGGGACGGGTCTGTTCGCTGGCCTGGTCGGTGGCCAAGGCCAGGCCGGCCGTCTGCGAGGTCTGCAACCCGGCACCCACCATCAGGAAGGCCATCGCGGCCGCGGCCGGCCCGACCCAGGCCGGCACGGGCACGGCACCCTGCCCAGACAACACCAGCAAGGCGAAGGGCATCACGGCCAGGCCGAAGAACTGCGTCAGCGTGCCCGCCCACATGAAGGGCACGCGGCGCCAGCCGAAGGCCGAGCGATGCACGTCGCTCTGGAAGCCGGTGATGGCGCGGAACGGCGCCACCAGCATCGGCAGCGCCAGCATCAGGGCCACCAGCCAGGCGGCCACGCCGAGTTCGAAGATCATGACCCGGTTGAGCGTGCCCACCATCAGGGCGGTGGTCATGCCCATGGTCAGCTTGAACAGCGACAAGCGCAGCAAGCGGCTCCAGGGCAGGTCGGCACTGGCGGCGTCGGCAAACGGCAGGTACTGTGGTCCGAGTTGGGACCACGCCTGGATGACGCGCTGCGCCATCGGGGGTTTGCGGACGGTGCTGCGGTTCATGGTGCCGGCGCCCTCAGCTCCAGGGCTTGCGAGGTATAGAAGCCGCTCTTGATGCGCTGGCTGCGCGCCGGCTGCCAGCCGGCCGCGCCTGCGGAGCTGGACAGCAGGCGGCGCAGCCTGCCTTCGGCCATGGGCTCGAGGGCTGGCGAGCGGTCGCTGCGCGGGAACAGTCGGCCCACGGCGTGCATCGTCGCAAGAACGGGTGTGCTGGGCGCGAAGGTGAAGAGCATCGCGCCCCGGGTGCGCTGTGACCAGCCCTGCAGCACGCGCACCGCGTCGGCCATGTCGTAGTGGATCAGCGAGTCCATCGCCACCACGTAGTCGAAGTGCCCCAGCGCCGGATCGGTGAAGTCGCCGCTTCTCCAGGTGATGCGGCTGCCGGCGTCGACGCGGTCTCCCGGGTGTTCGGCGCTGCGCCGCATGGCCACGTCCACCAGTGCGGGCGAGAGGTCGATCGCCAGCACGTCGGCTCCGCGCTGTGCCGCGGCCATGGCGAATGCACCGGTGCCGCAGCCGGCGTCCAGGATGCGCGCGCCGTGCAGGTCGTCCGGCAGCCAAGACAGCAGGGTGTCGCGCATGCGATCACGTCCGGCACGCACGGTGGCGCGGATGCGGCCGACCGGGGCCGTGCTGGTGAGCTGCTCCCAGGCCTTCATGGCCGTGCGGTCGAAGTAGCGCTCGATCTGACCGCGGCGTTCTTGGTAGGTGCTGGCCTGCATGCTGGGGGACTCCAGAGAGCTCGGTTCGGGGCGGCGTGTCTTGGCGTGCTCGATCAGTCGAAGCCGAGCAGATCGAAGATCTCGCGGTCCTTGAGCGGCACCGAAGGCAGCGGCTCCGGGCCCACCCACATGCTGGCGGCCAGGCGCAGGTATTCCTTCTGCACGGCCTCGATCTCGGGCGTGCTCTCCATCTCGAAGATCGTGCACTTCTTCAGCCGGCTGCGGCGGATGGCGTCGAGGTCGGGCAGGTGGGCCGCGAGCTTGAGGCCGGTGCGCTCGTTGTACTTGTCGATCTGGTCGGTGCCGGCGCTGCGGTTGGCGATGACGCCACCCAAGCGCACGCGGTAGTTCTTGGCCTTCGCGCCGATGGCCTGCACGATGCGGTTCATCGCAAAGATCGAGTCGAAGTCGTTGGCGGTGACGATCATCGCCCGCTCGGCGTGCTGCAGCGGTGCCGCGAAGCCGCCGCAGACCACGTCACCGAGCACGTCGAAGATCACCACGTCGGTGTCTTCGAGCAGGTGGTGCTCTTTCAGCAGCTTCACGGTCTGGCCGACGACGTAGCCGCCGCAGCCGGTGCCCGCGGGCGGGCCGCCGGCCTCGACGCACATCACGCCGCCGTAGCCCTCGAAGACGAAGTCCTCGGGACGCAGTTCCTCGGCGTGGAAGTTCACCGTCTCGAGGATGTCGATGACCGTGGGCAGCATCTTCTTCGTCAGCGTGAAGGTGCTGTCGTGCTTGGGGTCGCAGCCGATCTGCAGCACGCGCTTGCCCATCTTGCTGAAGGCGGCACTGAGGTTGGAGCTCGTGGTGCTCTTGCCGATGCCGCCCTTGCCGTAGATGGCAAACACCTTGGCGGTGCCGATCTTGACCTGGTTGTCCTGCTCCACCTGCACGGAGCCCTCGCCATCGAGGCGCGGGTCGACAGTGGGGCGGGAACCACGACCGATGTTCGTGACGGGTACTTCTGTGACGTTCATGCGGCTGCTTTCTGCTGGTAGGCACCGTCGAAGACACCCTCGAGGCGGTCCTCGAGCTCTTCTCCGGCGCGCTTGAGCGCAGCCAAGGTGGCTGCGTCGGGTTGCCAGTACTGGCGGTCACAGGCTTCGAGAAGCCGGTGAGCCACCTTGGCGCTGGCGGTGGGGTTCAACTTCGACAGACGTTCCCGCATCGCGGGGTCGAGCACGAAGGTCTCGGTGAGGTGCTGGTAGACCCAGGGTTGCACCTGGCCGGTGGTGGCGCTCCACGCGAAGGTGTTGGTGATGCTCACCTCGATCTGGCGCACGCCTTCGTAGCCGTGCTCCAGCATGCCCTCGTACCACTTCGGGTTGAGCATGCGGGTGCGCGTCTCGAGTGCCACCTGTTCCGACAAGGTGCGCACGACGCCCGAGTCGGCGCTGCGCGTCTGGTCGGCGATGTAGATCGGCGTCTCGGCCGCTGCACCCGTGGCGCCACCGGCGACCTTGGCGCGCTTGACGGCGCGGCTGATGCCACCGAGTGTGTCGAAGTAGGTGTCGATGGTGGTGACACCGAGTTCGACCGAGTCGAGGTTCTGGTACGTCAGCGCCACGTCGGCGAGCACGTGGTTCAGCAGCTTGGCCTGGGCCACCGGCTGGCCGCTGCGGCCATAGGCGAAGCCCTTGCGCTTGGTGTAGGCCTCGGCGAGTTCGTCTTCGTCCTGCCAGGTGCTGCTGTCGACCAGCAGGTTGACGTTGCTGCCATAAGCGCCGTCGGCGTTGCCGAAGACGCGCAGCGAGGCGGTCTCGAGGTCACCGCCGTGCTCGCGCTGCCAGGCCAGGGCGTGCTTGCGGATGAAGTTCTGCTCATCGGGCTCGTCGGCGCTGGCGCACAGGAACGAGGCCTCGGCCAGCATGCGGATCTGCAGCGGCAGCAGGTCGCGGAAGATGCCCGACAGCGTCATGACGACGTCGATGCGCGGGCGACCCAGCTCGGCCAGCGGAATCAGCATCGCACCGGCGAGGCGACCGTAGCCGTCGAAGCGCGGTGCCGCACCCATCAGCGCCAGGGCCTGCGCCAGTGGCGCGCCTTCGCTCTTGAGGTTGTCGGTGCCCCACAGCACCAGCGCCACCGTCTCGGGCAGGCCATGGCCATCGGCGGCGTGACGCGCCAGCAGGCGTTCGGCCTGGCGTGTGGCGTCGCGTACCGCGTAGGCGCTCGGGATGCGGAACGGGTCGAAGCCGTGCAGGTTGCGGCCGGTGGGCAGCACCTCGGGGTTGCGCATCACGTCGCCACCGGGCGCCGGCGGCACGAAGCGGCCGTCGAGGGCGCGCACGATGCCGGCGATCTCGGAGTCCTCGGCCATCAGCCGGTCGTGGTGGGCGAGCAGCGCCAGCGCAGCCAGCGCATCGCTGTTGGCCGGGCGACCGGCAGCGCGCAGCGCCTCGGTCGGCGTGGCGCCATTCACGAGGGCGTCGACACACTCGCGCGACAGTCCGGCGGCGTTGTCGGCCTCGCAGATGGCCCACAGCAGGTTGGCGCGTTCGCTGGCCTTGGGCGGCCGGCCGACGACGTGCAGGCCGTGCGGGATGAGCGTGTACTCGAGTTCGAGCACTTCATCGGTAAGGCGCTTCACGGCGGCCTCGGCTTCGGCGGGCGACCAGGCCGGTTCGACCGGGCACAGCTCGAGCGCGGCGGCCTGGGCCTGGATCAGCGCGGCCAGCTGCCGCTTCTCGCTATCGGCAGCGTCGGCGCCGCCGGCATCGGCGTCACGGCCGCGCCAGCGCTGCATCGAGCTCTTCAGGTCGAGCAGGCCGCGGTACAGGCCCGCTTCGGCCACCGGCGGCGTGAGGTAGCTAATGAGCGTGGCGGCAGCCCGGCGCTTGGCGATGGCGCCTTCGCTCGGGTTGTTGCTGGCGTAGAGGTAGAAGTTCGGCAGGTCGCGGATCAGGCGGTCGGGCCAGCAGCTGCCGGTGAGGCCGCTCTGCTTGCCGGGCATGAACTCGAGCGAGCCGTGGGTGCCGAAGTGCAGCACGGCGTCGGCCTTCCAGTCTTCGCGCAGCCAGCGGTAGAAGGCGCTGAAGGCGTGCGTCGGGGCAAAGCCCTTCTCGAACAGCAGGCGCATCGGGTCGCCTTCGTAGCCCATGCCGGGCTGCACCGTCAGCACCACGTTGCCGAAGCTCACGCCGAGCACGAAGATGGAGCGGCCGTCGCTGAGCTGCTTGCCCGGCGCCGGGCCCCAGGCGGCCTCGATCTCCTTGAGCCAGCGCTCGCGCTTGACGTGGTCGGCAGCCGGGATCTGCGCCAGCACGTTGGCATCGGCGCCCAGGCGCTCGCGGTTGCCTTCGAGCAGCGCCACGCGCAGCGCGTCGACGCTCTCGGGCAGGTCGACGGTGTAGCCCTCGCGCTGGAGGCCCTTCAGGGTTTCGAAGGCGCTCTCGAAGACGGAGAGGTAGGCCGCGGTGCCCAGGTTGCCGGCGTTGGGCGGGAAGTTGAACACCACCATCGCCACGCGTCGCTCGGCACGCTGCTTGCGACGCAGCGCCACGAGGTGGGCCACGCGCGAGGCCAGCATCGCCGTGCGCTCGCTGCAGGCGTGCATGTCGGTGTCGGCATCGGGGAAGTGGCAGGCCTTCTCGCAGCCGTGGCAGGTGCTGCCGGCCGCGCCGCCGCGGCCGCCATACACGCCGGGGCCGGTGGCGCCGTCGAGCTCGGGGATGGCGACCATGATCGTGGTTTCCACCGGCAGCAGGCCGCGGGCCGAGTCGCCCCATTCGGGCAGGCTCTGGAACTCCACCGAGTGCGCCGCCACGTAAGGCACGTCGAGCTGGCTGAGCACCTCCTCGGCGGCCCGCGAGTCGTTGTACGCCGGCCCGCCGACGAGCGAAAAGCCCGTGAGCGACAGCACCGCGTCCACCTGGGCGCGGCCGTCCTTCATGAAGAAGCGCTCGATGGCCGGGCGCGAATCCAGGCCCGACGCGAAGGCCGGCACGACCTGCAGGCCCTGCACTTCGAGCGCGGCGATCACGGCGTCGTAGTGGCGGGCGTTGCCGGCCAGCAGGTAGCTGCGCAGCAGCAGCAGGCCGACGCGGCCCTTGGCGCGATCGGCACTCACGAGTTGCGGCAGATCGGCCAGTTCGCTGCTCATGCGCGTGGCCAGGCGCGGGTGGTACACGCCGACCTCGGGGTATTCGGCCGGCGCTTGCGCGGCGGTGTGGCCGCGCAGGGCGGCGCGCTGCGCGGCCCGGGCATCGCCGGCGGCGCCGGCGTAGCGGTCGACCAGGAAACGCACGAGGTTGACGACGTTGTCCTGCGAGCCGCCGAGCCAGTACTGCAGCGTCAGGAAATAGGCGCGCACGTCCTGGGCTGTGCCGGGGATGAACTTCAGCAGCTGCGGCAGTCGGCGCAGCATCTTCATCTGGCGCTCGCCACTGCCGGCGGCCGGCGCCTTGCCATCCTTGGCGGCGTCGGCGCCGCTCTTGCCACGAAGCTTCTTGAGCAGGGCCAGCACGCCGCTGGCGGGCTTGGCCATGTCGAACTTGCCCATGCGCGTGAGCTTGGCCACCTCGCCGGCGCTCATCGCACAGACCATCGCGTCGCAATGCTCGCGGCGCGCCGTCAGGTCTTCGAGGATGGGCTTGAAGTGCTCTTCCATGAAGAGCATGGTCACGACGACGATGTCGGCCCGCGCGATGTCGGCCTTGCACTTCACCAGGGATTCGGCGTTGCTCGCCCATTCGGAGGCGGCGTGCATCGCGAAGGCCAGGCCGGGCATCTGCTGCAGCAGCGAGACGCGGGCGCGGTCGGCCGCGCCCGCCAGGTGCGGGTCCATCGTGACCAGCACGAAGCGCAGGGCCGGGCTCTCAGCGGCCGAAATGCGCCTTGGCGTCATAGAGTGTCTCGACGGTGATGGTGGCCAGGCCACGGTCGAGCGCAAAGCGCTCGGTGTTGCGGCGGGCCTTGCCGCGCACGAAGAACGGGATCTTCTGCAGCTCTTTCTGGGCGTCCGGCGCCCAGGCCGTGACGACGGGCGCCGGCTCGTTGGCGGCCGGCGCGGGGGCGGGTTCCACCACCGGCGGCTGGCTCGACACCATGTGCTGTTCGCGCGGCGCGCCGGCATGCGACAGGTGCGAGGCCGCCGCGCCTTCGTGGAACTCGAAGTCCTCGCGGAACATCGCCAGCAGGTGCTCTTCCAGGCCCATCATCAGCGGGTGCACCCAGGTGTCGAACAACACCGCGGCGCCTTCGAAGCCCATCTGCGGCGAGTAGCGCGCCGGGAAGTCCTGCACGTGCACCGGGGCGCTGATCACGGCGCAAGGCAGCTTCAGCCGCTTGGCGATGTGGCGTTCCATCTGCGTGCCCAGCACCAGCTCGGGCTGGGCTTCGGCGATCTTCTGCTCGACCTCGAGGTAGTCGTCGCTGATCAGCGGCTCCACACCGTACAGGGCGGCGGCCTCGCGCACCTGGCGCGCGAACTCGCGGCTGTAGGTTCCGAGGCCGACGACCTGGAAGCCGAGCTCCTCGGACGCGATGCGCGCGGCGGCCACGGCGTGCGTGGCATCGCCGAACACGAACACGCGCTTGCCGGTGAGGTAGGTGCTGTCGACCGAGCGCGAGTACCAGCTGGCGCGCGAGCTGCTCTTGGCCAGCAGCGCGCCGGCGTCGATGCCGGCGAGCTGCGCCACCTCGGCGATGAACTCGCGCGTGGCGCCCACGCCGATGGGCACGGTCTTGGTGAACGGCTGGCCGAAGGCGCGCTGCAGGTAGTTGGCGGCCTGGCCGGCAATCTCGGGGTAGAGCACGACGTTGAAGTCGGCCTCGTGCAGGCGTGCGATGTCGGCGGCGCTGGCGTCGAGCGGGGCCACCACGTGCACGTCGACGCCGATCTGCGCCAGCAGCCTGGTGATCTCGGCGACGTCGTCGCGGTGGCGAAAGCCCAGCGCCGTGGCGCCCAGCAGGTTGCAGCACTTGCGCTCGCGCACCGGGCGGCGCGGCACGGCCTCGCGGCGCGGTGCCAGCGCCCGCACCAGCTGGTACAGCGTCTCGGAGGCGCCCCAGTTTTCCTTGCGCTGGTAGGCCGGCAGTTCCAGCGCCACCACCGGAATCGGCAGCTTCAGGCCCTGGGCCAGACCACCGGGATCGTCTTGAATCAGTTCGGCGGTGCAGCTCGAGCCCACCAGCAGGGCCTTCGGCTGGAAGCGCTCGTAGGCGTCTCGCGCGGCGGACTTGAAGAGTTCGGCGGTGTCGCCGCCCAGGTCGCGCGCCTGGAAGGTGGTGTAGGTGACGGGCGGGCGGCGGTCACGCCGCTCGATCATCGTGAACAGCAGGTCGGCGTAGGTGTCGCCCTGCGGCGCGTGCAGCACGTAGCGCACGTCCGTCAGCGCGGTGGCCACGCGCATGGCGCCGACGTGCGGCGGGCCTTCGTAGGTCCAGAGCGTCAGTTGCATGATCAGGCGGCAGCGGGTTGGGCCACGCGGGCCGTGAGCAGCGCCTTGCGGCGCAGCGGGCGGGCGAAGAGCTCGGCCAGGTCGGCGGCCTGCTCGTAGCCGTGGATGGGCGTGAACACCAGCTCGATGGCCCACTTGGTGGTCAGGCCCTCGGCCTCGAGCGGGTTGGCCAGGCCGAGGCCGCAGACGGTGATGTCGGGGCGGTCGGCGCGGCAGCGTTCGAGCTGCAGGTCGACGTCCTGGCCCTCGGCCAGGCGGGTGCCGGCGGGCAGCAGCGCCAGCTCTTCGGCCATCAGCTCGCGGTGCAGGAAGGGCGTGCCGACTTCCACCAGCTCGGCGCCGAGCTCGCGCGACAGGAAGCGCGCGATCGGGATCTCGAGTTGCGAGTCGGGGAAGAAGAAGATGCGCTGGCCCTGGAGCGCGCCGCGCAGCTTCGACAGCGCCACCGCGGCGCGCTCGCGGGCACTGGCGGTGACGCGGTCGACGACGTCGGCCTCCACGCCGAAGGCGGCCGCTGCGGCCTGCAGCCAGCCGGTGGTGCCTTCGACGCCGATGGGGAAGGGCGCTGCCACGCGCACGGCGCCGCGGGCCTCGAGCGCACGGGCGGTGTCGCCCAGGAAGGGTTGCGCCAGCAGGAAGCGGGTGCCCGGGCCCACGGCGGGCAGCGCGTCGCTGCGGCGCGCCGGCAGGAAGCCCAGTGTCGTGCCCGCCGGCAGCAGCTGGCCGAGCAGGCGGGCGAGCTGGTCTTCGACGACGTCGGGCAGCGCGCCCACCACCAGCAGCTGCGCGTCGGGCGCGGTCTTCATCACCGGCACCAGCGAGGCCAGGCAGGCGTCTTCGCCCTGCGTGAAGGTGGTCTCGATGCCGCTGCCGCTGTAGTTGAGAACGCGCACGCGGGGCAGGAACTGGCCGCTCAGCCGCTCGGCGGCGCGCGACAGATCGAGCTTGATGACCTCGCTCGGGCAGCTGCCGACGAGGAACAGCGTCTTGATGTCGGGGCGGCGCTCGAGCAGCCGGGCCACGACCCGGTCGAGCTCGTCGTTGGCGTCGGCCAGGCCGGCGAGATCGCGCTCGTCGAGGATGGCGGTGGCAAAACGCGGCTCGGCGAAGATCATCACGCCGGCGGCGCTCTGGATCAGGTGCGCGCAGGTGCGCGAGCCGACGACGAGGAAAAACGCGTCCTGGATCTTGCGGTGCAGCCAGACGATGCCGGTGAGGCCGCAGAAGACCTCGTGCTGGCCGCGCTCGCGGATCACCGGCGCAGTGCTGCAGCCGGCCGTTTGCGGGTGAAGCGGAATGACGGCGTTCATGCGGGTACTCCCTGCTCGGCCGCATCGGCGTCGCGCGCGGCCAGCCGCGCGGCGCGCAGCTTCAGCAGAAACTGCGTGGCATTGATCAGGTAGGCCGCATAGGCCGCCAGCGCCAGCAGCATCAGGCCCTGCGGCGCCAGCCAGCCGCCGAACAGCGCGGCGAGGTAAGCGGTGTGAAGGGCCAGCACGAGCATGCTGAACACGTCTTCCCAGAAGAAGGCCTCGGCGAACAGGTATACGCCGAAGACCACCTTCTCCCAGATGCAGCCGGTGACCATGATCGCGTAGAGCAGCAGCGTCTTGAGCACCACCGAGGCCGTGGCCAGCTCGTAGCCGGCGCCGGTGGCCAGGTAGCGCAGCACCAGCACGACGCTGGCGGCGAAGACCAGAAACTGCAGCGGGGCCAGCACGCCCTGCACCAGCGTCCAGGCCGACGCATCGCGCCGAAGGCGCTGCTCCGGGGTGTACAGCGGTGTCCGACGGGCGGCGACTGGGTTGGGCGTGGACATCATCTACTGCTCAGGCTCGGGCGGGTTCGTCCCGGAAATGCGGGGATGAAGGCAGCCTAGGGGCTCGGGCATTGAATGTCAATCGAGATAGACGTAAACTGACATTGACACATGGGCTGGTGCACCATGTCCAGGAACGACCGCCCCAAGGGGGCCGCAGGAGACCCCCGATGTGTGCATCGGCGCAGCAAGACGATGACGCAGCCTCTGGCTCTGCGCCCTGGCGGCCGCAAAGTCAATCGGGCAAGCCTTCCGCTTTGCCTTTTGACCTCGGTACGTTGCGGGTGTAAAAGTGGCGAAGTTGTCTTACGCGGCAAAGCAGTCGGATCCGCGTCACGGCCATCGGGCTGACCAAGGCTCCACCTGGTGTGAACCCCGGGTTGGAGAGGGTCGGCGTACCGAGGCGGGGTCCGCGGCAGCCACCCCACGGGGCGGCACCTGCGGGGGTGAGGAGGTACCAGGTATGCGACCCAAGTCGTCGCGACGGCCCCCAGCCGTTCAAGAGTGCGCGCCCGAACCGGTCGTCTGGCCCGGGGGTGCCGGGCCGGCGGGTGTGGCCGGCGTCGATGGCGATCTCGGCGCGGTTCGCCTGCGCGTCTCGCGCCTGACCCGCACGCTCGAGACCGATGTCATCCCGCGGCTGGTGCGTCAGCACCGCGAGATCGCCGCCCCGGCAGGGCCGATGCCCAGTGCCGCGGAGGTGCAGGAGTTCGTGGCCGCGCTGGTTCGCGAAGACGACGAGCACACCGAGCAGGTGGTGCTGCTGCTGCGGCAGCGCGGCGTCTCGGTCAGCTCGCTGTACATCGATCTGCTCACGCCGGCGGCGCGCGAGATCGGTTCACTCTGGGAGCAGGATCGCGTCGACTTCGCCACCGCCACCGTGAGCCTGGGGCGCCTGCAGCGCCTGATGCGGCATCTGAGCCCCGACTTCGGCCGCGAGGTCGAGCACCCGAGCAACGGCCGCCGCGTGCTGCTGACCCAGCCCGACTCCGAACAGCACATGTTCGGTCTGTCGATGGTGGCCGAGTTCTTCCGCCGCGATGGCTGGGACGTGCTGGGTGGGGTCGCCGGCGTCGGTGTCGAGGCCGTGGCCTGGGTGCGGCGCGACTGGTTCGACGTGGCCGGTTTTTCCATCGGCAGCGAACTCAGCCTGCCCTGGTTGCGCGATACCATTGCAGCCGTGCGTTCGGCCTCCCGCAACACCGCACTGGTGGTGCTGGTCGGCGGGCCGCTGTTTTCGATCCACCCCGAATGGGCCGGCGAAGTGGGGGCAGATGCCACCACAGACGGGCGCAATGCCCCGAGCCTCGCCGAGTCCATCGTGGCAAGCCGCGTGCAAGAGCAGTCCGGACGAGCGCGCATGACCTGACGAACTGCCATCGCGAGAATGCCTTGAGATCGGTAAGCCACCGCCGTCGTCCGCTCGAAAGCCTCGGATGAGGCGCTCGACGAACCGGAAGCAGTACCTCATCGGAGACATCGACGCCCACGTGGCGAATCGACTGCTGGGCACCGCCAGCGACGTCGTGCTCGTCCTCGACCGCGACGGTCAGGTGCTGGATCTCCACATCCCCGACGAACAACTCGCCACCCTGCTGGGCGCCGACTGGCGTGGCCGCGCCTGGCGCGAGCTCGTCACGGTGGAGGGCCGCGACAAGGTCGATGCGCTGCTGGCCGACGCCCGCGCCGGCCAGCCGGCGCGCTGGCGGCAGGTCAACCATGCGGTGGCCGGGCAGGACGACATCCCCGTCAGCTACACCGCGTTCACGCTCGCCGATGACCCGCCGGCGCGCAAGCCCGCCTTGCTGGCCATGGGTCGCGACCTGCGCGCCACGGCGCAGCTGCAACGCCGCCTCGTCGATGCGCAACAGGCCATGGAGCGCGACTACTGGCGTTTCCGCGAGGCCGAAACCCGCTACCGCACGCTGTTCCAGACCGCAATCGAGGCGGTGCTCATCGCCGACGGGCTGTCGCTGAAGGTGCTCGAGGCCAACCCGGCGGCCGAGGCCCTGTTCAGCCGAGCCCCGGGCCGCCTGGCCGGTGCCGCGCTGCTGGGGCTGTTCGAGGCGTCGTCGCAGGCCCGGCTGCAGCAGTTGCTCACGGCCTCGCGCGGCGGGGGGCTGGATGCCACGCCCGAACGCGCGCGGGCCCGCCTGGCCTCGCCCCCGGCGACCGCACCCGACACCGAGTACGAGGTGTCGATCGCCGTCTTCCGGCAACAGCAGTCGGCGCAGCTGCTGGTGCGCGTGCGCGCCGCCAGCCAGGCACCGGCGGCCGGACGGCGCGGCGCTCGCGCGGGCGCGGTGGCTTCGCCCGACAGCCATCTGCACCTGCTCGAGGCCTACGAGCGCCAGACGGCCGACGCGCTGGTGTTCACCGACGCGCAAGGCCGCGTGCTGCGCGCCAACACCGCCTTTGCCGAGCTCGCGCAACTGGCCGGCCCCGACGCCGCGCGCGGCGAGCTGCTTGACCGCTGGCTCGGCCGCACCGGCGTCGAGCTCAACGTGCTGCTGACCAATCTGCGCAACACCGCGGTCGTGGCCGCGTTCCCGACGGCGCTGCGCGGCGAGATCGGCATCGAGCACGAGGTCGAGATCGCTGCGACACGGCTGGACGCCGGTGCCACCCCGGCGCTGGCCTTCGCCATCCGCGACATCGGCCGGCGCATGGAAGGCGGCGAGCGCAACTCGGCGCGCCTGGGCCGCTCGCCCACCGAGCTGACCGAGCTCGTCGGCCGCGTGCCGATGAAGGACATCGTGGCCGAGACGGCCGAGGTCATCGAGCAGCTGTGCATCGAGACCGCGCTGCAGATGACGCACAACAACCGGGCGCTGGCGGCCCAGTTCCTGGGGCTGTCGCGGCAGAGTCTGTACGTCAAACTGCGGCGTTACGGCCTCGGCGGCGCCGATGCCGCCAACGACGGCGACGATTGAGTCGCTGCCTTGCCACCGGCTTAGTCAAGCCAACTTGACGCCGCTCATGTAAATTCGGATTGACGGAGTGAAGCCTTCAGCGCACCATGCGCCATGGCTTTACCTGCGCCTTCGGCCGTCGCCGAACTGCTGAAACCGATCACCTGGTTCCCGCCGATGTGGGCCTTCGGCTGCGGCGTCGTGGCCTCGGGCCAGTCGCTGGACGGGCGCGTCGGCCTCGTCGTCGCCGGTGTGCTGCTGGCCGGCCCGGCGGTCTGCGCCACGAGCCAGGCCGTCAACGACTGGTTCGACCGCCATGTCGACGCCATCAACGAGCCCAACCGGCCTATCCCCTCGGGGCGCATGCCGGGCCGCTGGGGCCTGTACGTCGCCATCATCTGGACGCTGCTGTCGCTGCTGCTGTCGATGGTGCTCGGGCCCTGGGGCTTCGGCGCCGCGGTGCTGGGCCTGCTGCTGGCCTGGGCCTACAGCGCGCCGCCGCTGCGCCTGAAGCGCAACGGCTGGTGGGGTAACGCCGCCTGTGGCATCAGCTACGAGGGCCTGGCCTGGGTGACGGGGGCCGCCGTCATGGCCGGCGGGCAGATGCCCGATCTGCGCTCGCTGATCCTGGCCGCGCTGTACAGCGCAGGGGCGCACGGCATCATGACGCTCAACGACTTCAAGTCCATCGCCGGTGACCGCCAGATGGGCATCGCCTCGCTGCCGGTGCAACTGGGCCCGCGCAACGCCGCCATCGCCGCCGCCGGCACCATGGTGCTGGCACAGGTGCTGGTGATCGCCATGCTGCTCGATTGGGGGCGGCCGGTGCACGCGGCGGCCATCGGCGCGCTGGTGCTGGCGCAGCTGGTGCTGGCACGCCGCTTCATCGCCGCGCCGGTGGAACGGGCCATCTGGTTCAGTGGCCTGGGCGTCACGCTGTTCGTCATCGGCATGCTGGTCAGCGCCTTTGCCTTGCGGGGCCTGGCATGACGCGCGGCCACCATCGGGTCGGAGTGCCGCGATGAGTTGGTTTTCCATCTTCCGCATGGGCCTGGTGCAGCTGGCGCTGGGCGCCATCGTCGTGCTCACCACGTCCACGCTCAACCGCGTCATGGTGGTCGAGCTGCAACTGGCGGCCCTGGTGCCCGGCCTGATGGTGGCGCTGCACTACGTGGTGCAGCTCACCCGCCCGCGCATGGGCTTCGGTTCCGACCGGGGCGGGCTGCGCACGCCGTGGATCATCGGCGGCATGGTCGTGCTGGCCCTCGGCGGCTTCGGTGCCGCGGTGGGCACGGCCTGGGCGGCCACCGCGCCCGTGGCCGGCATTGCGCTGGCGGCCTTCAGCTACGCGCTCGTGGGCCTGGGGGTGTCGGCCACCGGCACCTCGGTGCTGGTCCTGCTGGCCACGCGCGTGCCGGCCGAGCGCCGCGCCGGCGCGGCGACGCTGGTGTGGGTGATGATGATCGTCGGCCTGGCCGGCTGTGCCGGCGTGGCCGGCCACTTCCTCGACCCGTTCTCGCCGGCGCGCCTGGTGGGGGTGTCGGGGGTGGTGTCGGCCTCGGCGCTGCTGCTCGCGCTGGTGGCCATCGCCGGCATCGAGCGCCGCGCCGAGCGGCTGACGGCACAGACCACCGGCCGCACCGACTTCCGCGCTGCGCTGCGCGAGGTGTGGCTCGAGCCCGACGCACGCCGCTTCACGATCTTCGTGCTGGTGTCGATGCTGGCCTACAGCGCGCAAGACCTCATCCTCGAGCCCTTCGCGGGCTTCCGCTTCGGCTTCACGCCCGGCGAGAGCACGCAGCTCTCGGGCCTGCAGCACGGCGGCACGCTGGCCGGCATGCTGCTGGCGGCGATGGCCGGGCGCCAGGTGGCGGGTGTCTCGCTGGGCGCCTTGCGCCACTGGATCGTCGGTGGCTGCGTGGCCTCGGCGCTGGCGCTGATGGGCCTGGTGATCGGTGCCGTCGTCGGCCCGGAGTGGCCGCTGCGCGCCAACGTCTTCGTGCTCGGCGTGGCCAACGGCGCGTTCTCGATCGCCGCCATCGGCTCGATGATGGCGCTCGCCGGCCACGGCCGCGCTGCGCGCGAAGGCACCCGCATGGGGCTGTGGGGCGCGGCGCAGGCGGTCGGCTTCGCGGTCGGCGGTGTGGCCGGCACCGCGGCCAGCGACCTGGCCCGCTGGGCGCTCGATTCGCAGGTCGCCGCCTACGGGCTCGTGTTTGCCGTCGAAGCGGCCCTCTTCATCGCCGCTGCGCTGCTGGCGCTGCGCATCGCCATGCCGGCACGCGCACCCGCGTCGCCCGTGGCCCACCCCGTTGCCGAACCACCACCGCGCGGCGTGCCGCGTGCAGGAGAAACCGCATGAACGCATCGCACACCTACGACGCCGTCGTCGTTGGCGGAGGGCCATCCGGCGCCACGGCAGCCCATGACCTGGCCCGCCAGGGCCTGAGCGTGCTGCTGCTCGACCGTGCCGGCCGCACCAAGCCCTGCGGTGGCGCGATCCCGCCGCGGCTGATCAAGGACTTCGAGATCCCGGATCACCTGCTGGTGGCCAAGGCGCGTTGCGCCCGCATGGTGTCGCCGACGGACAAGAAGGTGGACATGCACATCGAAGGCGGCTTCGTCGGCATGGTCGACCGCGACGTGTTCGACGAGTGGCTGCGCGAGCGCGCTGCCGCCGCCGGTGCCGTTCGCCGCCGCGGCCGCTTCACCGAACTCGGGCGCGATACCGATGGCACCGCCGTCGTGCACTTCGAGACCGACGCCCGCCCGGGCAGCGAACGGGGCCCGCAGCCGCCGGCCAAGGCGCAGGTGCGGGCGCGCTGCGTCATCGGCGCCGACGGTGCGCGCAGCGAAGTCGCGCGCCAGAGCGTGCCGGGTGCCGAGCGCACGCACTACGTGTTCGCGTACCACGAGATCGTCGCCCGTCCGGCCGAGCCGCCGGCCGGCTACGACCCTAGCCGCTGCGACGTGGTCTATCGCGGAGAGATCTCGCCCGACTTCTACGGCTGGGTGTTCCCGCACGGCGACACCCTGTCCATCGGCACCGGCAGCGCCGACAAGGGCTTCTCGCTGCGCAACGCCACGGCCAAGCTGCGCGAGGCCAGCGGCCTGCAGGACGCCACCACGCTGCGCCGCGAGGGCGCGCCGATCCCGATGAAGCCGCTGCCGCGCTGGGACAACGGCCGCGACGTGGTGCTGGCCGGTGATGCCGCGGGTGTCGTGGCGCCGGCCTCGGGCGAAGGCATCTACTACGCCATGGCAGGCGGCCGCCTCGCCGGCGAAGCCGCGGCCGAGTTCCTGCGCACCGGCCAGGCCGGCGCGCTGAAGCTCGCGCGCAAGCGCTTCATGCGCGAGCACGGCACCGTGTTCTGGGTGCTGGGCATGATGCAGCGCTTCTGGTACGTGAACGACAAGCGCCGCGAGCGCTTCGTCAGCATCTGCCGCGACAAGGACGTGCAGCAGATGACCTTCGAGTCGTACATGAACAAGAAGCTCACGCGCAAGAAGCCGATGCAGCAGGTGCGCATCTTCTTCAAGGATCTGGCCCACCTGCTCGGACTGGTGCGAGCCTGAAGCCCCGTTGTCCAGCCCCGCCGCCCTGACTCCGCGCCCCCGAACCGGCGCCCCGACCATGACCTCCTCGAAGGCCGAGCTCACCGAACTCGCGGTGCTGGCGCAGTACGCGCCGCACCTCGCGCGCGCCTTCGCGAGCCTGGCCTGCGACATCGCCCTGGTGCTCGATGACCAGGGCGTCATCACCGCCATCGCCTACAACGACGCGCGCAGCCTGGCGGATGTCAGTGCGGGCTGGGTCGGGCGGCCGATGGTCGACACCGTGGCCGTGGAGACGCGGCACAAGATCGAGTCGCTGCTGGCCGATGCCGCAGCCTCGGGCGTGGCTCGCCGGCGCGAAGTGAACCTGGTGCCCACAAGCCCGGGCGGCGAGGTCATCCCGGTGGCCTACACGGCCCTGCGGCTGGGGGCAGCCGGGCCGTCGCTGGCGGTGGGGCACGACCTGAGGGCCGTGTCGCGCATGCAACAGCGCTTCGTGCGCGTGCAGCAGGAACTCGAGCGCGGCTACATCGCGGCGCTCGCCGCCGGGCGCGGCGATCCCCAGCCGCTTCCCGGCCTGGACGAGGCACCCCTCGACGAGGCCTCGCGCACCGCCTTCGCGGCCTGGCTGCTGGCCGAGCGCCAGAGCGGCGATCCGCCGCCACCGCCCGCCGAAGCCGGCAACAACACCCCGCAAGGCTGAGCCGCGGCCCTCGGGCACACTGGCGGCATGACCGAAGCCGCTGCCTCCGCTTCCGGCCCGCTGCAGGGCCTGCGTGTGATCGAGTTCGCCGGCATCGGCCCTGCGCCGCTGGCCTGCATGCTGTTCGCCGATCTCGGTGCCGATGTCGTGCGCATCGACCGCCTCGAGGCCAGTGGCCTCGGCCTGGCGATGGCGCCGCGCGACGACGTCAACGCGCGCGGCCGGCGCTCGGTGGCACTCGATCTCAAGCAGCCCGCTGGCCGCGATGCCGCGCTGTGCCTCGTGGCCACGGCCGATGTGCTGGTGGAGGGGTTCCGCCCCGGCGTGATGGAAGAGCTGGGCCTCGGCCCCGAGCCCTGCCAGGCGCTGAACACCGGTCTCGTCTACGGCCGCATGACGGGCTTCGGCCAGAGCGGCCCGGTGGCCGCGCAGGCCGGCCACGACCTGAACTACCTCGCGCTCACCGGCCTGCTCAACGCCATCGGTCCGGCGGGGGGTCCTCCGCTGCCGCCGCTGAACCTGGCCGCCGACTACGGCGGCGGCGCGATGTTCCTGGCCTTCGGCGTGATGGCGGCCTTGTGGGAACGCCAGCGCTCGGGCCGCGGCCAGGTGGTCGATGCGGCCATGGTCGACGGTGCCGCGGCCCTGGGTTCCATCTTCTGGGGCCTGTCGGCGGCGGGCCAGTGGCAGCCCGAGCGGGGCAGCAACCTGCTCGACGGCGGTGCACCGTTCTACGCCTGCTATGAAACCGCCGACGGCCGCTGGATGAGCCTGGCGGCGCTGGAGCCCAAGTTCTTTGCCGAGGCCGCGGCGCTGCTGGAGTTGGATGCGCGCTTCCTGCCGCGGCAGTACGACCGTCGGCTCTGGCCGGAGCTGCGCGATGCCATTGCCACGGCCTTCAGCCGCCACCCGCAGGCGCACTGGTGCGAGCGCACGGCCGGCACCGATGCCTGCATCGCACCGGTGCTGAGCTTCGACGAGGCGCCGCGCCACGCCCACGCCCGGGCGCGCGGCGGCTTCGTCGAGGTCGACGGCCGGCTGCAGCCCGCGCCGGCGCCGCGCTTTTCGCGCACGCCGGCGGCAACGCCGCGGCGCGCACCGCAGGTCGGCGAGCAGACCGATGCGCTGCTCGCCGACATCGGCCTCGATGCCGCGGCGTTGCGCTCGGCGGGGGTGGTGCGATGAACGGCGCACGATCGATGAACCACGCCACGCCCGGTGATGCGCGCCGCGCCGCATCGCTGATCCTGCTGCGTGACAGCGAGCAGGGCCTGGAGGTGCTGATGCTGCGCCGTGCCGAGCGCGAAGGCGACATGCGCAGCGGCGTCGCCGTGTTCCCCGGCGGCGTGCTCGACCCGCGCGACCACGAGGCGCAGTCGCTGGTGCACGGCGCCGACGACACCACGCTCAGCGCGCGCCTGTCGCTGCCATCCGGCGGTCTGGACTACGCCATCGCCGCCGTGCGCGAGACCTTCGAGGAGGCCGGGCTGCTGATCGCGCTCGATGCCGCGGGCCAGCCCGTGGCGCCTTCGCTCGTCGAGCAGCTCGCGCCCTGGCGCGACCGGCTGCAGAGCAACGAGGCCAGTGCCGTGATGCTGTGCCGCGACACCGGGCTGACGCTCGATGTGAGCGGCCTCGTCTACTACAGCCACTGGCTCACGCCGCCGGGGAGCCCCAAGCGTTTCGACACCCGCTTCTTCATCGCCGCGGCGCCCGTGGGCCAGCTGGCCACGCCCGATTTCGGCGAGGCCGTCGAGCTGATGTGGCTGACACCGGCCGAGGCCTTGTCGCGCGAGCGGGGCCTCAAGCTGCTCCCGGTGACCCAGGTGACGCTGAAGGAGCTGAGCGCCTTC
This sequence comes from Rubrivivax sp., assembly GCA_020248945.1. Classification (GTDB taxonomy): domain Bacteria; phylum Pseudomonadota; class Gammaproteobacteria; order Burkholderiales; family Burkholderiaceae_C; genus Rubrivivax. The sequence continues at coordinate 29,444 of JADCGQ010000030.1, read as the reverse complement.
GCCGACACCGCCACGGCGCTGGCCGCCTCTCGTGCACGTGGCGCCGTGCCCTGCGTGATGCCGCGCCGTGCGCAGCGTGGCGGCCGGCCGGTGGTGGTGCTGCCGCACGAGCTGCCCTATGCCGAGATCGGCCGGCTCGACCCCACGGGCCGCGCCGACGTGGCCGCCGAACTGGTGCCGGGGCGTGTGGTGTGGCTGTCGGAGCGCGTGGCGCGAATCACCGCGCCCAACCCGGGCCCGATGACGGGCCCGGGCACCAACAGCTACCTCGTCGGCGTCGCGGGGCGCTGGGTGATCATCGATCCCGGCCCGGCCATCGACGGCCATCTGCAGGTGCTGCAGGCGGCGATCGAGGGCGTCTCGGGGCAGCTGGTGGCCATCCTGGCCACGCACACGCACCGCGACCACTCCCCCGGCTGCGCGCCGCTGGCCGCCGCCACCGGTGCGCCGGTGTGGGGCCGCTTGGCGAGCCACCCGATGTGGCAGGACGACAGCTTTCATCCCGACCACGAGCCCGCCGACGGCGAGCGCCTAGTCCTGGCCGAGGGCCTGACGCTGCACGCCGTGCACACGCCCGGCCACGCCAGCAACCATGTGTGCTGGTGGCTCGAAGAAGAGTCGCTGCTGTTCACCGGCGACCACGTGATGCAGGGCTCCACGGTCGTCATCAACCCGCCCGACGGCGACATGGCGGCCTACCTCCAATCACTGCGCGCGCTGCGCCAGGCGCACGAGGCCGGCCAACGGCCGCTGCACTGGCTGGCGCCGGGGCACGGCTACCTGGTGGCCGACCCGCCAGCGGTGCTGAGCGGGCTCGTGGCGCACCGCCTCCGGCGCGAGGCCAAGGTGCAGGCGGCACTGACGGCTGCCGTGCAGTCGATCGAGTCCTTGCTGCCACGGGCCTACGACGATGTGCCGGTGGCGCTGCATGGCGTGGCGGCGCGCTCGCTGCTGGCGCACCTGCTGAAGCTGCGCGACGAAGGCCTGGCGCGGGAGCAGTCCGAGGGGTGGTCGGCCGCCTGACCCGCCGCGGGGTGTTCAGCCTGCGGCCGGCAGCCCGTCGGCGTCGCGCCAGGCGCCGTCCACCAGCAACTGGTGCGGCCCGAACTGCGCCTTGTAGGCCATCTTCGGGCTCTGCGCGATCCAGTAGCCCAGGTACACGTGCGGCAGGTTCAGGATGCGCGTCTGCTCGATCTGCCACAGGATGCTGTAGGTGCCGTAGCTGGTGTTCGGCTCAGGCTCGTAGAAGGTGTAGACCGCCGAGATGCCGTCGGACAGCACGTCGAGGATGCTCACCATCTTCAGCGCGCCCGGCTGGCCTTCCGAACCAGGTTCCGCCGGTTCGCGGAACTCCACCAGTCGCGAATTCACGCGGCTCTGCAGCAGGAACTGCGTGTACTGGTCGACGCTGTCCTGGTCCATGCCGCCACCGGCGTGGCGACCGCTCTGGTAGCGCAGGTAGAGCTGGTAGTGCTCGGGCACGAAGCCCAGCCGCAGCACGCGCGAGACCAGGCCGCCGTGCTGGCGCTGCGCGCGCCTCTGGCTGCGCGTGGGTTTGAAGCCCGCCACCGGCACGCGCAGCGGCACGCAGGCGCGGCAGCCGTCGCACCAGGGGCGGTAGGTGAACATGCCGCTGCGGCGAAAGCCGTTGGCCACCAGGCCCGAGTAGGTGTCGGCGTGGATCAGGTGGCTGGGCGTGGCCACTTGCGAGCGCGCCTGCCGGTCGGGCAGGTAGCTGCAGGGGTAGGGCGCCGTTGCATAGAACTGCAACGAGCGCAGCGGCAGTTCCTTCGGGTACGTCACGCGCGTCAGCCAGCCTTCGGGGGTGCGGGCGCAGCGGCCGAGGTGTCGAACAGCAGCGCCCAGTCCGCCTCATCATAGGTCCAGGCCGCCGGGCCTGGCGCCCCCGAAGCGCGGGCCACGTGCGCCAGGAAGGCGTCGCGCGGCACTTCGCGTGCGCCCAGGCTGGCCAGGTGGCGGGTGTTCTGTTGGCAGTCGATCCAGGTGATGCCATGGCGGCGGCAGGCCGCCACCAGCGCGGCCAGCGCGATCTTGCTGGCGTCGGTGGCGTGCGAGAACATCGACTCGCCGAAGGCCATGCGGCCGATCTGCACCAGGTACAGGCCGCCCACCAGCCGGTCGCCGACCCAGGTCTCGACACTGTGCACGCGCCCCTGGCGATGCCAGTCGCAATAGGCCTCGAGCATGGCCGGCACGATCCAGGTGCCGTCCTGGCCCTCGCGCGGGGTCTTCGCGCACTCGCCGATGACGCGGCGCAGGTCGTGGTCGAAGCGCAGCTCGCAGCCGGGGCTGCGCAAGAAGCGCCTGATCGTCTTCTTCAGCGAGTGCGTCAGGCGGAACTCGGCCACCGGCAGCACCATGCGCGGATCGGGGCTCCACCACAGCACCGGCTGCCCGGAGCTGTACCAGGGGAAGATGCCACCGCGGTAGGCCTCCTCCAGCCGTGCCGGCGTGACGCTGCCACCGGCAGCCACCAGCCCCGGCGCCTCGGTGCCCGGCCCCAGCGCCAGCGTGGCGGAGGGCAGCGCCTGCGAGTCGTCGATCCAGCGCAGCAGCGACATGGTCCGGCAGCCAGGTGCAGGTGCCGCGGGCAGGCCTCAGCGGCCGGCGAGCTGCTGCCAGAGGAAGGCGTACTCGATCGCCTGCATGCGTGCACGCTGGGCGTTGTCGGCCGCGCCACCGTGGCCGCCCTCGATGTTCTCCCAGTAGCGCACGCGGTGGCCCTGCTCGAGCATGCGCGCCGCCATCTTGCGGGCATGGCCGGGGTGCACGCGGTCGTCGCGCGTGCTGGTGATGAACAGCACCGCCGGCAGCTTCTGCTCGGCCTTCACGTTCTGGTACGGGCTGTACTTCGAGATGAAGGCCCATTGCTCGGGCTTGTCGGGGTCGCCGTACTCGGCCATCCAGCTGGCGCCGGCCAGCAGCAGGTGATAGCGCCGCATGTCCAGCAGCGGCACCTGGCAGACCACGGCGCCGAAGAGTTCGGGCCGCTGCAGCATCACCGCGCCCACGAGCAGGCCGCCGTTGCTGCCGCCTTCGATGCCCAGGTGCGCCGGGCTCGTGACCTTGTCCTTGATCAGCGCCTCGGCCACGGCCGCGAAGTCGTCGTAGCTCTTCTGCTTGTTCGCCAGGATGGCAGCCTGGTGCCAGCCCGGGCCGAACTCGCCGCCACCGCGGATGTTGGCGACGACGTAGACGCCGCCCTGCGTCGTCCAGGCGCGGCCGATGCTGCCGCTGTACCAGGGCGTCAGCGGTACTTCGAAGCCGCCGTAGCCGTAGAGCAGCGTCGGGTTCCTGCCGTCGGCTTGGGCCCCCTTGGGCCAGACGACGAAGTAGGGCACGCGCGTGCCGTCCTTGCTGGTGGCGAAGCGCTGCTCCACGCGCATGCCACCGGCGTCGTAGAAGGTGGGGCGCGACTTCAGGCGCTCGCGCTCGTCGGAGCCGGTGCGGCCGAGCCACAGGGTGTCGGGCTGCAGGAAGTCGGCGCTGCTGAGCTGATAGTGCTCGGCGAGTTCGTCGCTGGGCAGCAGCGGGTCGTGCAGCGGCGCCACCGACAGTTTGCCGGGGTAGGGCGCCTGCACCTCGCGCCGCTGCCAGGCACCCCCGGCCGTGGTGGGGGGCAGCCATTCCTCGAGCCGGCTGGCGACGTTGTCGAGCACGTTGAGGATGAGCCGGCTGCGCGTCGTACTCATCGCCTCCAGCGAGCGCGTGGCGGTGGGCGTGAACAGTGCCGTCCAGCGCGCGCGGCCCTGCAGCAGCGCGGCGGCATCGGCCACCAGCAGCGAGCCGCGCGCGAAGCGCTGGCCGCCGACGGCCCAGTCGCTGCGCAGCTCCAGCAGCGCATGCTGATGCCACAGGGTCAGGCTGGCGTCGCTCGGCTTGGCCAGCGGCACGAGCTTGTCGCCCTGCAGCAGCGCCATCTCCGAGGTGTAGAAATCGGGCGCGCGGAAGAACACGGTGCGCTCGAAGCCCGGCGTGGCGTCGACGCTGACACCGGCATAGACGTCTTCGGCGCGGCCCTCGAACACCGTCTTCGCCTCGGCCAGCGGCGTGCCGCGCTTCCAGCGCTTGACAACACGCGGGTAGCCGCTGCGGGTGAGCGTGCCGGGTCCGAAATCGGTGCCCACCCACACCGTGTCGGCATCGGCCCAGTCGACGCTCGCCTTGGCTTCAGGCAGTGCAAAGCCCCCGGCGGCCGGCGCGACGAAGGCCTTGGCGACGAGGTCGAACTCGCGCGTCACACTGGCGTCGGCGCCGCCCCGCGAGAGCTGCATCAGGCAGCGCCTGTAGGCCGGCCCGTGGCAGGTGGCACCGCCCCAGACCCAGTTCTCGCCCTCGGCCTTGCCCAGCGCGTCGAGGTCGAGCACGGTCTCCCAGGCCGGGCTCGCCTTGCGGTACTCGGCGAGCGTGGTGCGCCGCCACAGGCCGCGCGGGTTGGCTGCGTCGCGCCAGAGGTTGTAGAGGTGAGCGCCGATGCGGCTCACCGTGGGGATCTGGTCGCGCGAGTCGAGCACCTCGCGGATGGCCTTTTCGCGCTCGGCAAAGCCCGGGCGCGCCAGCAGCTCGCTCTCGGTGAGGCGGTTGCGTTCGCGCACCCAGGCCAGCGCGCGTTCGCCTTGCACGTCTTCGAGCCAGAGGTAGGGATCGTCGGTCATGGGCGCAGAGGGGGTTTGGGCGGCGAGAGGCAGGCTGAACAGCACCAGTGCCGCGGTGAGCAGGCTCTTCAGGATCATCGGGCCTCGGGCCACAGCGGCGTGGGTTGGATGTCGATGGATTGGCTGCCGTCGGCCACCCACACCAGGCCGTCCTGCACCGTGACCTGCAACTGCATCGAACGCTGCGCCAGAGCGGCGAGCGCCTGGGTCTGCGCCGCTGGCAGCTGCCAGACCTCGAGGTTGGACAGGCGGGTGACCTTGTTGCGCAGCGCCGCCCACCACACCGGCACGCTGCTGGCAAAGGCGTAGACGCTCACGCGGCGGGCGCGGCCGCAGGCCTTGGCGAGCCGGCGCTCGTCGGGTTGGCCGATATCCACCCAGTGCAGGATCTGGCCGGTGAGGTCGTGCTGCCACAGCGTGGGCTCGTCGGCGTCCGACAGCCCGCGTGCCGCCTGCAGCGCATCGGCACCCTCGTGCTCATCGGCCAGCAGGGCGTGCGCCAGCACGCGCACCATCAGGCGCTCTTCGGTCTCGGAGGGGTGCATGGCCAGCGTCAGGGCGTGCGTGGCGTACACGTTGCGGTCCATGTCGGCCACCTGGACGGCGGCCTTGTAGATGGTGGATTTCAGCGCCATGGAGCGGACACCATCTTGAAGGGCTGGAACACGGGGGAGAGCAGAAGCGACAGCATCGAAAAGGGCCCATTCAGCGCTCGGCACTGTGCCACAAGGGCGCCGCAGCCCCGGCGGCCGCGCAGAGAAGACGCTCAGCGCTGCTCGGCCACCTGCTTGAGCTGGGCCAGGCCTTCGTCGAAGTCCTTGGCCACCATGCGGCCGTCGCCCTCGGTGGCGCTCTTCCAGGCCGAGACCGCGCTCACGCCGCCGGCTGCGCGTGACCTTGAAACTGCCCGACAGCACCAGGCTGCCGAGCGTGAGCGCGATGCCGATCGGGGCGACAAGGGCAAGGGTGGCCTGGAGCAGCTTCTTCCACTTCGGGAGACTCCTGGGGTGGAGGGGCAGTCGCAGCGCCATACGCCCGGTCCGCGCCAGCAAGGGTGGCAGAATCCGCCCCCTTACCGACGCCTTGCCGCGATGCCGCCGTCGCGGTCCCGCCCGATGAAACTGACCCCGCTTCTGCTGGTGCTCGCTGCCACCGCCTTGTCGGCGCCGTTGGCGCTGTCACAAACGGCCTCCAACCCCGCCGCGAAGCCCGCCGCCAAGCCGGCCCCGAAGCCGGCGCCCAAGCCGGCCGCGCGCCCGGCAGCCAAGGCCCCTGCCGCGGCCGCGACCGAGAAGACCGCCACCATCGGCGGTGGCGCCAATGCCGCCAGTGCGACGCTGCCCATCCTGACGCGCGACGAACTGCGCGCCTGCCTCAAGCAGGAAGAGACGATCCGTGTCCGCCTGGGCGAACACGAAGCCGCTCGGGCGCCGCTCGATCTGGAGCGCCAGGGCGTCACCACGAAGCAGGAAGCGCTGCGCCTGGAGCGTGTGCAGGTCGAAGCGGTGGCGGCGAAGACCACTGCGTTCCGGACCAAGATGGAAGCGCACGCCGCCCGCGTCGCGGCCTGGAACCGCGACGTCGAGGCGTTCAACGCCCGTGCACCGCAGGGCGCTGCTGGTGAACGCGAGCGCGTGCGCATCAACACCGAGCGCGAGGGCCTGCAGAAGGCCCAGACCGAGCTCGAAGCCGAGCGCGTGGCCATGGCCGGCGACAACGAGAAGATCGTTGCATCGTTCAACGCCAAGGCCAAGGAGGTCGAAGCGGCCGTTGACCAGTGGAACCAGCGCAACAAGGACTGGAACGAAGCCGGCGCCAGGCTCGAGGCCGAACGCAAGGGCTGGGTCAGTGCCTGCGCCGACCGCCGGTACCGCGAAGACGACGAAATCGCCATCAAGGCCGGCCGCTGAGGATGGCCAACCCGCTGCTCGCCGACTGGGACGCGCCACACGGACTGCCCCCTTTCGGCCAGATCCTCCCGGAGCACTTCGAGCCCGCGGTCGAGGCCGCCATGCAGGAGCACCGCAGCGAGATCGCCGCGCTCGGCGCCCTGGCCGAGGCGGCCGACTTCGACAACACCGTGGCCGCCTTCGACCGTGCCGGCCGCAGGCTTGCCCGCATCGCCGCGGTGTTCCAGACCTTCGGCGCCTCGGCCACCAGCGCGCCGCTGCAGGCCGTGCAGCGCCGGCTGGCGGCACCCCTGGCGGCGCACCACAGCGCCATCCACACCGACGCGGCCTTCTTCGCCCGCCTCGATGCCTTGCACGGCTGCCGCGCTGAGCTGGCGCTCGACGCTGAGTCGCTGCGGCTGCTCGAGCGGCTGCACCTGGACTTCGTGCGCAACGGCGCGCGGCTGCCCGAGCCCGAGCGCAGCCGTCACGGGCAGCTGATGCAGGCGCTGGCCGAGCTGACGACGCGCTTCGCGCAGAACGTGCTGCACGACGAGTCGAGCTGGCAGCTGCCGCTGGCCGATGCCGCGGCGATGGCCGGCCTGCCGGCCTTCGTGCGCGCGGCAGCCCGGCAAGCCGCGCTGGAGCGCGGTGTGCCTGGTGCCGTGGTGACGCTGGCCCGATCCCTGGTGGTGCCTTTCCTCACCTTCAGCGAGCGGGCCGATCTGCGCGAGCAGGTCTGGCGCGCCTGGGTCGGCCGCGGCGAAAGCGCCGGCGCCCACGACAACCGCGGCGTGGTGCGCGACATCCTGCGCCTGCGCCAGGAGCTGGCCTCGCTGATGGGCCACGCCTGCTATGCCGATTTCGCGCTGGCCGACACCATGGCCGGCACGCGCGAACGCGTCGACGAGCTGCTGCAGGCCGTTTGGAGCCGCGCCGTGCCGCGCGCCCTGGCCGAGCGCGCGCAGCTCGAGGCCCTGCGCGACAGCGCCGAACCGGGCCGCGCCGGCGAACCCATTGCCGACAGCGACTGGCGCTACTGGGCCGAACGCGTTCGGCGCGAGCGCTACGCCATCGACGACGCCGAGATCAAGCCCTACTTCGAGCTCGGCCGCATCGTCGACGCCGCGTTCGCCTGCGCCACGCGGCTGTTCGGCCTGCGCTTCCAGCGCCGTGACGAGCTGCCGGTGTACCACCCCGATGTCGTGGCCTACGAGGTGAGCAGCGCCGCCGGTGCGCCGGTGGGCCTGTTCCTGCAGGACAACTTCGCGCGCGGTGGCAAGCGCAGCGGCGCCTGGATGAGCGCGCTGCGCTGGCAGACGCGCAACGTGGTCGGCAGCGTCGCAGCGCAGCTGCCGGTCATCCTGAACAACAACAACTTCGCGCGTGGCGAGGCCGGCAGTCCGACGCTGCTGTCGCTGGACGACGCGCGCACGCTGTTCCACGAGTTCGGCCATGGCCTGCACGGGCTGCTCTCCAATGTGCGCTACCAGCGCCTGTCGGGCACCCAGGTTCTGCGCGACTTCGTCGAGCTGCCGTCGCAGATCTTCGAGCACTGGATCACCGAGCCCGAGGTGATGAAGCAGCACGCCCGCCACTGGCAAAGCGGCGAGCCGATTCCCGACGAGCTGATCGAGCGCCTGCAGCGCGCACGCCGCTTCAACCAGGGCTACGAGACGGTGCGCTACACCGCCAGCGCCATGCTCGACATGGCGCTGCATGCGCGCACCCAAGTCGAGCCGCCGGCCGACGTGTGCGCCTGGGAGGCCGCCTTCCTGGCCGACGCCGGGGCTCCCGCAGGCTGTGGCGTGAACCACCGGCTCGTGCACTTCCAGCACTTGTTTGCGGGCAGCAGCTACGCCGCCGGCTACTACGTGTACCTGTGGGCCGAAGTCCTCGACGCCGACGGCTACGACGCCTTCACCGAGGCCGGCAGCCCCTTCGACCCGGCGGTGGCGGCGCGCCTGCTGCGGTACATCTATGCCGCGGGCAACAGCGTCGAGCCGAACGCCGCCTATGCCGCGTTCCGCGGCCGGCCGCCGCGCCTGGAGCCGTTGCTGGACAAACGCGGGCTCCTGCAGGCCGATCCGGCCTGAGGCCCCTGGTGCGGGGCGGCCGCGCCCTCAGCGCGGCGACTTGCCGAACAGCGCGTCGAGCCCGGCCATGAAGGCCCGGAAGTCCAGCGGCTTGGTCCAGTAGTCGGCGCAGCCGGCAGCCAGGGCGCGGTCGATGTCCTCGGGCATGGCGTTGGCGCTGAGCGCGATCACCGGAATGGCCGCTGTCGCCGAGTCGGCGCGCAGGCGCCTGAGCACCTCGAAGCCGTCGATGTCGGGCAACTGCATGTCCAGCAGCACGAGCTCGGGCCGCAGCGTGCGGGCCTGGGTGACCCCGCTCAGGCCGTCGGTCGCGATGTGCAGCACCAGATCGCGGCGGCGTGCCACGAGCTCCGCGATGATCAGCGCATTGACGGGGTTGTCTTCGACGTAGAGCAGCGTGTGACGAGGCCCGTTGCGCTGGCCGGCGGCGGCCTGCGGGCCTGGGTCGGCGTCGGCCTTGGTGTTTGCAGCCTGGGCGGCCGCCCACGGCAGATCGACCGTGAACACGCTGCCGACGCCGGGCGTGCTCTCGGCGCGAACGCTGCCCTTCATGCGCTCGACCAGCGCCTTCACGATGGCCAGGCCGATGCCGGTGCCTTCGACTTCGCTGCGCTCGGCACCCAGCCGGTTGAAGGGCTCGAAAAGGTGGCTCAGCTGAAGCGGGTCCATGCCGCGGCCGGTGTCGCTGATGCTCAGGCGCACGCGCACGCCGTCGGCCTGCACCGCGACGTGAACGCGGCCCCCGGGCCGGTTGTACTTGATGGCGTTGCCCAGCAGGTTCAGCAGCACCTGGCGCAGGCGCGTGGCGTCGCCGCTGACGTGCAGGCCCTCGGGTACGGCCTGTGTCAGGATGACGTCGTGGCCGGCCTGCAGCGGCTGCAGCATCGGCAGCACCTGCGACAGCAACTCGCTCAAGGCCACGGGCTGCGCCACCAGCGGAAGCTCGCCGCTGTCCACGCCCGACAAGGTGAGCACGTCGTTGATCAACTCGAGCAGATGCTTGCCGGCCGCCTGCACGTGGTGCAGGCGCCGCCGGCGCGAAGCCGCCGCGCCGTCGGTGCCAGCTTCGTCGGCCAGCATCAGCTGCGCGAAGCCGAGCACGGCGTTCAGTGGCGTGCGCAGTTCGTGGCTCATGCGCGCCAGGAACTGCGACTTCGCCTGGCTCTCGCGCCGCGCCAGTTCGGAGTCGCGGCGGGCCACCTCGGCCGTGCGCGCTGCCGTCACGTCCCAGTTGACGCCGATGCGGCGGCGGCGGCCGTCGGCGTCGCGCACCTCCGACGAGCGCGAGGCCAGCCAGCGCACCTGCCCATCGGGCGTGACGATGCGGAACTCGTTGTCCAGCGCCGCCGAGGCGGCTTCTGCGCGGCGGTACAGCTCGCGGGACGCGTCGTGGTCTTCGGGGTGCGTCCACTGCCAGAGCTCGTCGATCGACGGCGACACGGCCTGGGGCTCGCGGCCGCGCAGACGCCACATCTGCTCGTCCCAGACCGTGCGGCGCGACTCCAGGTCCATCTCCCAGGTGCCGATGCCGGCGCCCTGCAGCGCCAGCGTGATGCGCTCCTGCGCGCCGCGCAGCGCGGTCTCGGAGCGCAGTCGCTCGGTCACGTCGATCAGCACGCCGAAGATCACCGGGCCGTCGCCCTCGTCCTCGACGCGCGTGTGGCTGGACAGTTGCCGCACCTCGCCGTCGCGGCGCACGATGCGCAGCGCGGTGTCCACCCCGGCCATGCCCGGCGCCGGCAGGCGGGCCATGGCCTCGAGTACTCGGGCGCGGTCGTCCGGGTGCACCCACTGCTCGAGCCACTGGCGCGCGTTCGGCACCGGCTCGTGTGCGCCCATGCCGTGCATCTCGCGGCATTCGGCGCTCCATTCCAGGCGGTTCTGGCCGACGTGGTTGACCCAGTGGCCGACGCCAGCGGCGCGCGTGACGGCCTCGAAGCGCTCGGCCATGGCCTGGGCGCGGCGTTGTTGCGCGCGGCGGCCGGTGATGTCGAGCGCCACACCCAGGAACGCCACCGGCTGGCCCTGCTCGTTGCGCAGCACCGACCGGCGCAGCAGCTGCGTGCGCCAGTGGCCGTCGGCGTGGCGGTAGCGCGCTTCGAGGTCGACCGGCCGATCGCTGTCGAGCGCCTGCCGCATCGAGGCGGCTACGCGGGGCAGGTCGTCGGGATGGATCAGGTCGCGCACCTCGTCGAGGCTGAGGCCCTCGGTGCGCGGCACCAGGCCCAGCGTGCGCCAACCCGACGGGCTCCAGTAGACGCGGCCTTCGGCGAGGTCGTGCCGCCAGACCAGGATGTCGCCCAGTTCGACGGCCAGGGCCAGCTGCGAGCTCAGGTCGCCGGCACCGACCAGCGGCTTGAGCGTGTTCGTCTCGTCGAGCACCACGCCCACCATGCGCGCCGGCTTGCCGTCGGGGCCGGGCTCGACCTGCCACTGCAGGTGAAGCAGGCGCTCCTCGGCCGCGGGCGTGACGATGCGAAAGCGGATGGCATATGGTCCACAGCGCTGCCGACTGGCCTGCGAGTAGCGCTGGACGGTGTCGCGGTCGGCCTCGATCACCCGCGCCAGCAGCTCGGTCGCCGCAGGTGTACCGCCGGGCTCGAAGCCCCAGCAGCGCTGCGCGCCCTCGTCCCAGCACAGGGTGCCGCCGGTGATGTCGCTTTCCCAGGTGCCCAGGCGGCCAATGGTCTGCGCCGCAGCCAGGCGCCGCCGCAGCAGCGCGGCCTCGGCCCGAGCGTCGGCGAGTTCCTGGCGCAGGCGGGTGATGTCGTCGCGGGACGGGACGTCTTCAGGGCTCATCGGCGGTTAGCGTGGCCGGAGTGCCGGCTCGGCTTGCAAGTATCGCCGCGCATCGCCCTCTGTGAAGACCCCCGACGCTACATCGGCTTGAAGCGCCAGGCCCAGGCCTGGCTGACCGCCAGCTTCTCGGGGTGCTGGCGCAGGTGCAGCGTGATGCGGCCGAGGTCGTCGCGCTGGGCGCGGGCGATGGCACTGGCGCGCACGACGACGCCGCGGTGCACCTGCCAGAACTCGCCGGGATCGAGGCTGTCGAGCAGCTCCTTCAAGGGCTTGCGCACGTGGGCTTCGTCGGTGGCGGTGACGACGCGGGTGTACTTCTCGTCACTCTGGAAGAACAGGATCTCGTCGATGCCGAAGAGCTTGATCGTCTCGCCGACGCTGGCGCTGAGCCAGCGCAGCCGCGGGGCCTCGCCGCGCCCGAGGTGGCCCGACAGCTGCTCGAGCAGGGTTGCCACCGCGGCCGGTGGCGGGCCGTCGCGGGCCGCCAGCCGCTCGCGCACCCGGGCCACGGCCTGCGCCAGGCGCTCAGCCGCCACGGGCTTGAGCAGGTAGTCCACCGCGCCGGCCTCGAAGGCCGCGACGGCGTGGCTGTCGTAGGCGGTGGTGAACACCACGTGGCAGGGCCGGCCGGCCTCGGACTGCGCCAGTGCGGCCTGCGCCACCTGCAGGCCGTTCGAGCCCGGCATGCGGATGTCGAGAAAGGCGACATCGGGGCGGGCCGCCTGCAGCGCTTCCAGCGCCGAAGGGCCGTCTTCGCACTCGGCCACGACCTTGAGCTCGGGCCATGCCTGGGCCAGCATGCGGCGCAGCTCGCTGCGCGGCAGGTCTTCGTCGTCGGCGATCAGGGCCGTCACCGGGCCGGGTGGGGTCTGGGGCATCGGGCGGTCTTTCGTCAGTCGATCGGCCATGTCAGCGTGGCGCAGACACCGCCCTCGGGCCGCGCCCGCAGCACCAGGGCGGCGCGCTCGCCGTGCATCTGCTGCAGCCGCTCGCGGATGTTGGCCAGGCCGATGCCGGTGCCGCCGACCGAGGCGCCGAAGCCGGCGCCGTCGTCCGACACGCTGACCTGCAGCCGCCCGAGGGCGTCGAGCTGGGCCTGCAAGGCCACGTGCACCGGCCCCACCTTGGGCTCGGCGCCGTGCTTGATGGCGTTTTCGACCAGCGACACCAGCATCAGCGGCGGGCAGCCGAGTGCGCCCAGATCCGCCGGCAGCTCGATCGAGAACGACAGGCGAGGCATGCGCGCCACCATCAGCGCCAGGTAGGCGCGCGCGATCTCCACCTGGCCGGCCAGCGTGGCCTCGGCACCGCCATCGCTGCGCAGGCGCGGGATCGCGGCCCGCAGGTACTCAGCCAGGCTGTCGATCAGTGCGGCGGCGCGTGCGGGGTCGCTGGTGATGGCGCTGCGCACGCCGGCCAGGGTGTTGAACAGGAAGTGCGGCTCGACCTGCGCCGCCAGCACCGACAGCCGCAGCTCGGCCTCGCGCCGCTGCTGCTGCGCGCGCACCAGGGCTTCTTCGGCGGCGAGGGCGCGCAGGCCGTCGTGCTCGCGGCGCAGGCGCGGCAGTGCCAGGCCGCCGGCGAGCAAGGCGCCCATGAGCGCAAAGGCCAGGTGGGTGCTCGGCTCCGGCGAGGTGCTGCGCGCGTCGGCCGGCATGTCGTTGCTCTCGGGCCCGTCGCCGCGGATGAAGATGCCGATCGACAGCGTGACGCGCCGGCGTTGGCCCGTCTCGTCGACCATGCCCGTCCATTCGGCGATGCCTTGTTTCATGGGCTCGGCGCCCCAGTGGTTGAAGGCGGCCACCGCCAGCACCACCGCGGCCAGCGCGCCGGCCACGGCCGCCAGCTCCGCGCGCAGGCCGAGGCCGCGCGCCAGGGCCCGCCGGCGCGCCAGGCTGCCCAGCCAGGGGCCGGCCAGCAGCGGCACCAGCAAGGTGATCGTCAACTGCACGAAGCCGCCCAGCGGCGCCTTGGGCGCCGCACCGGTGAGGGCGGCGCTCATCGTCAGCAGGTAGAGCACGGTGATCAGCAGCCCTACCGAGCGGGCCCGACCCCGCACCCACGCCGGGCTGAACACGGGCCAGCGGCGGTAGTTGGTCAGCCAGCCATGGGCGCGGCCGGCCAGCGCCTCGGGCAGCGGGCGGGCGAGATCGGTTTCGGCGCTGGCCGGTGGCGGCAAGGGCAGCGTCGCGTGGGCCGCGGGGGAGGGCATGGCAGGCAACTTCACCGGGCAGAAGCTTAAGCGCCGCGCCCGCGGCCGTGGCGCCGCGAGACCGCCGCGTCACTGGCGCGACGAACACCCCGGCGCGGGCGACGGGCGCGGCAGCGGTAGTAACCTCGCGCCCCTTCGCCGCACGCGCCCACCCCCATCGGAGACCCCATGTTCGACACCGCCATCGCCGGCAGCCTGCCCAAACCCGCCTGGCTCGCCGAAACCGGCAAGCTCTGGCCGCTGTGGCGCGGCGAGGGCGCCGATCTGGCACAGGCCAAGCTCGACGCCACGCTGCTGTGGATCAAGGCGCAAGAGGACGCCGGCCTGGCCGTCATCGGCGACGGCGAGATGAGCCGCCAGCACTTCGTGCACGGCTTCCTTGAGCGGGTCGAGGGCATCGACTTCGCCAACAAGGTCGAGATGGGCATCCGCAACGACCGCTACAAGGCCCTCGTGCCGCAGGTCGTGGCGCCGCTGCGCCTGAAGGGCCGCGTGCACGCCACCGAGGCGCGCTTCCTGCGCGCGCACACGACGCGGCGCACCAAGTTCACGCTGCCCGGGCCGATGACCATCGTCGACACCGTGGCCGACCGCTTCTACGGCGACCGCGTGAAGATGGCCTTTGCCTTTGCCGAGTTGTTGAACGAAGAGGCGCGGGCCCTGCAGGCCGACGGCATCGACGTGATCCAGTTCGACGAGCCGGCCTTCAACGTCTACATGGCCGAGGCCGCCGAGTGGGGCGTGGCGGCGCTGGAGCGCGCCATCGAGGGCCTGCACTGCACGACGGCCGTGCACATCTGCTACGGCTACGGCATCGAGGCCAACGTCAAGTGGAAGGCCACGCTGGGCGAGCAGTGGCGGCAGTACGAGCAGGTGTTCCCGGCGCTGGCCAATAGCGCCATCGACCAGGTCAGCCTCGAGTGCATCCACAGCCAGGTGCCGCCGGAGCTGATGGCGCTGCTGAAGGGCAAGGACGTGATGGTGGGCGTGATCGACGTCGCCAGCGACCGCATCGAAACGCCCGAGGAAGTGGCCGACACGCTGGCGCTGGCGCTGCAGTACGTGCCGCGGGAGCACCTCATTGCCTGCACCAACTGCGGCCTGGCACCGATGTCGCGGGCCGTGGCCGAGGCCAAGCTGCAGGCGCTGGGCGCCGGTGCACGGCTGGCTGATCAACGCCTGGGCGGCTGAGCGATGTCGGTGCAGTGGAAGCGGCTGTGGCAGCCGCGCAACCCGATGTTCTGGATGATGGTGGGCTTCAACGCGCTGTCGTCGGTGTGCACCTGGGCGATGCGGGCCTTGCCGCTGAACACCGTGGGGCTGCTGCTGCTGGCCTTCGTGGCGCTGCTCAACGTGGGCTGCGGCCTGCTGGCCGCCTGGACCTTGCTGCGCAACGAGCCCCCCGCGGCGAAGCCCCCGCCGGCCGACTGACGCGGCCTGCCGCAGGCGGACTTCAGGGCGCCAGGTCGAACACCAGCACCTCGGCGTCCTGGCCGCCTTCGAGCACCAGGGCCGACTCCTGATCCAGGCGCAGCGCGTCACCGGCCGAGAGCTCGCGGTCGTTCACGCGCAGCGAACCGCGCACCAGGTGCACGTAGCCGATGCGTGCCGGGTCGAGCGCCAGTTCGGCCCGCTCGGCGCCGTCGAACAGGCCGGCATGCAGCCGGGCGTCGGCATGGATGGTCACGCTGCCCTCGGCCCCGTCGGGCGCGGCCACCAGCGCCAGCCGGCCGCGCTTGGCTGCAGAGGCAAAGTGCTTCTGCTCGTAGCCCGGCGCGATGCCGCGGCGGCTGGGGATGATCCAGATCTGCAAGAAGTGCGTCGGCGCGTCGGGCTGGTGGTTGAACTCGCTGTGCATCACGCCGGTGCCGGCGCTCATGCGCTGCACGTCGCCGGGGCGGATCACGCCATCGGCCTTGCCGGCGGCCGAGCCGTTGCCCATGCTGTCCTTGTGCGCCAGCGCGCCCGAGAGCACGTAGCTGACGATTTCCATGTCGCGGTGGCCGTGGGTGCCGAAGCCGGTGCCCGGGGCGATGCGGTCTTCGTTGATGACGCGCAGGTTGCCCACGCCCATGTGCGCCGGGTCGTGGTAGTCGGCGAAGCTGAAGCTGTGGAAGCTCTCGAGCCAGCCGTGGTGGGCATGGCCGCGGTCGGCGGATCGGCGTAGGGTCAGCATGGCGGTGCTCCGGTCAGAACAACCGCGATCGTCGCCCAGCCGAGCCGGTGTCGGGTGAAGGCGGCTTCAAGCCCTCGTTCAAATAAGATGAAGCCATGCCCGACCGCAACCACCGCCCCGAGCATCACCAGGCCCTCACGCCGGAGGCCTTGACGATGGTCGACACCATCGCGCGCACCGGCAGCTTTGCCGCCGCCGCGCGCGAACTCGGCAAGGTGCCGTCGGCCCTGACCTACAGTGTGCGCCAGCTCGAGGAGAGCCTGGACGCGCTGCTGTTCGACCGCAGCTCGCGCCAGGCCCAGCTCACCGACGCCGGCCGCGAACTGCTGCACGAAGGCCGCCGGCTGCTGCAGGAAATGGCCGCCGTGGCCAGCCGCGTGCGCCGCGTGGCCAACGGCTGGGAGACGCAGCTGGCGATCAGCGTCGAGGACATCCTCTCGCACGGCACCGTCTTCGAGCTCGTCGAGGCCTTCTGCCAGGACAACGCCGATGCCGGCACCCGGCTGCGCCTGCGCACCGACGTGCTGGCCGGCACCTGGGAGGCGCTGGTCACGGGGCAGGTGGAGCTGGCCATCGGCATCAGCGGCGAGCACCCCAACCCCGGTGGCATCGAGCTGCACAAGCTCGGCGACATGCCCTTCGTCTACTGCGTGGCACCGCACCATGCGCTGGCCGCGGCCGAAGGGCCGCTCGACGACGCCGTGCTGGTGCACCACCGCGCCGTGGCCGTGGCCGACACGGCCCAGCGCCTGACACCACGCACCGTGAACCTGTTGCCGGGCCAGGACGTGCTGACCGTGCCGAGCACGCGCGCCAAGCTCGAGGCCCTGCTGCGCGGCCTGGGCAGCGGCTTTCTGCCCGAAGCGATGGCGCGGCCGCACATCGAGGCCGGCCGCCTGGTGCTGAAGTCCACTTTGCGCAGCAGCCCGACCGCGCGGCTGCACTGCGCCTGGCGGGCCGAGCGCAGCGCACTCGGCCTGGGCCGCGCGCTGCAGTGGTGGCTGAAGCAGCTCGAGAGCCCGGCGACGCGGCGTTCGCTGATCGAACGCCACGTGCACCGGCTCTAGCCCCAGGCATGCAGCCGGCCTACCGCGGCCGCTTTGCGCCGTCGCCCACCGGCTTGCTGCACGCCGGCTCGCTGGTGGCGGCGCTGGCCAGCTGGCTCGATGCGCGCGCGCACGGCGGGCGCTGGCTGGTGCGCATCGAGGACACCGACACGCCGCGCTGCGTGGCCGGCGCAGGCGAGGCCATCCTCGGCCAGCTCGCGGCCTGCGGGCTGCTCCCCGATGAGCCGCCGGTCTGGCAGCACACGCGCGGCGCGGCCTACGCCGAGGCCCTGCACACGCTTCGCGAGCGGGGCCGCGCCTATGAATGCGGCTGCACCCGCGCCGACATCGACGCCGCGCTGGCCGCCGCTGGCCGCAGCCACCAGCGCTTCGGCGAGCGTGTCTACCCCGGCACCTGCCGCAGCGGCCTGCACGGCAAGCCGCCGCGCGCGGTGCGCTTGCGCGTGGATGGCGTGCTGCACTGGCACGACCGCCGGCTGGGCGCGCAGCAGCAGGACCTGGCCGCCGAAGTGGGTGACTTCGTGCTGCGGCGTGCCGACGGCCTGTGGGCCTACCAGCTGGCGGTGGTGGTGGACGACGCGGCCCAGGGCATCACGCATGTCGTGCGCGGCGAAGACCTGGCCGACAACACGGCGCGCCAGATCGCGCTGCAGCAGGCGCTCGACCTGCCGCGGCCTGTTTACCTGCACACGCCGCTGGTGCACGCGGCCGATGGCCACAAGCTGAGCAAGCAGAACGGCGCGGCGCCGCTGGCCCTGCACGACGCGGCGGCGGTGCGCTCGGCGCTGGCGGCGGCGGCGGGTGTGCTCGGGCTGGCGTGGCCGCCTTCTTCGACGCCGGCCGAGGGCCTGGCGGCGGCCGTGGCGGCCTGGGCTGGCATCATCGCGGGCTCTTTTGCAGAACCCC
Source organism: Rubrivivax sp. (assembly GCA_020248945.1). Classification (GTDB taxonomy): domain Bacteria; phylum Pseudomonadota; class Gammaproteobacteria; order Burkholderiales; family Burkholderiaceae_C; genus Rubrivivax. The sequence goes on along the minus strand of JADCGQ010000030.1, from coordinate 11,623 downwards.
GAGAAGGAACACGATGAGCCTCCAGATCGAAGACACCGTCGTCGGCAGCGGTGCCGAAGCCCGTGCCGGCCAGAACGTGCGCGTGCACTACACCGGCTGGCTGCACGACCCCGCCGCCGCCAATGCCCGCGGCCGCAAGTTCGACAGCAGCAAGGACCGCGGCCAGCCCTTCAGCTTCGGCCTCGGCCAGGGCCAGGTGATCCGGGGCTGGGACGAAGGCGTGCAGGGCATGAAGGTCGGCGGCACGCGCGTGCTCACCATCCCGCCCGAGATGGGCTACGGCGCACGCGGCGCCGGCGGGGTGATTCCGCCGAACGCCACGCTGGTGTTTGAAGTGGAACTGCTGGGCGTGTAGACGAGCCCCCAAGCTCGCTTTCGCTCGCTACCCCCCGCGGGGGCCGCCCGCCGACGGCCCGGCAAAGCCGGTTCCGTGGCGGTGGCTGGGCTGGCCTTCGGTCTCAGCGGCTCGGCTTGGCCGGGCCGCGGTTGAACGGCTTGCTGAAGCCGCCGGGCGCGCCGAAGGGCTTGGCGCCGAAGCGCTTGGGGCCCGGCTTGGCGCCGAAGCCCGGCTTCGGGCGCGCTGCCGGCTCCGGCGTGCGCGGCTCCAGGCCCGTGATCGTGGCGGCCGGGATGCGCTGCGTGGTGAAGCGCTGGATGCGCTGCACCATGCCGAAGTCGCGGCGCTCGGCCAGCGTCACCGCCAGGCCCGTGCGGCCGGCGCGGCCCGTGCGGCCGATGCGGTGCACGTAGTCCTCTTCCTTCATCGGCAGGCCGTAGTTGATGACGTGGCTGATGGTGGGCACGTCGATGCCGCGCGCGGCCACGTCGGTGGCCACGAGCACGCGCAGGCGGCGGCTGCGCAGCTGGTCGAGCACGCGGTTGCGGCGGCCTTGCGGCATGCCGCCGTGCAGCGCGTCGACCTGGTGGCCCATCTCCGACAGGCGCTCGGCCAGCACCTCGGCGTCGCGCTGGGTGCTGGTGAACACCAGCGCCTGGTCGACGTCGCGCGTGGTCAGGATGTGATCGAGCAGCGCGTTCTTGTGGCGCAGATCGTCGGCCCAGTGCAGGCGCTGCTCGATGTCGGCGTGGCTCTCGGTCTGCGACGACACCTCGATGCGGCGCGGATCGCGCAGCAGATCCTTGGCCAGGTGGCCGGTGGGGCCCGAGAAGGTGGCGCTGAACATCAGCGTCTGGCGTGACGCCGGCAGCGCGTCGGCGATGGCGGTGATGTCCTCGATGAAGCCCATGTCGAGCATGCGGTCGGCCTCGTCGAGCACGAACATGCCGACGCGACCCAGCGGCAGGCGGCCGGCACCGAGGTGGTCGAGCAGGCGGCCCGGGGTGGCGATGAGGATGTCGAGCGGACCCGACAGCGCGCGCAGCTGCGCGCCATAAGGCACGCCGCCCACGATGGTGGCCACGCGCAGGCCCGGCACGTAGCGGCCGTAGTCGCCGGCGGCCTTGGCCACCTGCATGGCGAGTTCACGCGTCGGTGCCAGCACCAGCACGCTGGGGCCTTGCGGCACCATGCGCGGGCCACGGGGGCCGCGCGGGCCGCGGGGGCCGTCGAACGAATCGGTGCGCGGCTGGCCTTGCGGCTGGGCATGCTGCTGCTGTTCGGCCGTGCGGGTGGCCATCACGCGCATCAGCGCCGGCAGGATGAAGCTGGCGGTCTTGCCGCTGCCCGTGCGGCTGGAGACCATCAGGTCGGCACCGGCCATGGCGGCCGGGATGGCGTCGGTTTGAACCGACGTGGGAACGCTGTAGCCCGCGACCGTCAAGGCGCGGACCAGGGGCTCGGCGAGCCCCAGGTTGTCGAAGGACATGATTTGACCCGGGTAACGAGCGGGCGAGGTTGCCCGCGGCTGGCATCGCCGTCAGCCCGGAGTCACGTAGCGAATGAACGCGTTGCTACTTAGGAGGCCGTAGGAGATGTACGAATGCCCTTTTTCAGAGGGCAGCCTCCGAGTGTAGCCGCTTTCGGGTTTTCACGGGGAGCTCATCGAGCCGGCGCGCGCGTGATGCGCTCCTGCAACGCCGTCCACACCGGCGTCAGCGAGCCGGGAAGGTCGGGCAGGGCGCCTGGCAGCACGCGGCTCTCGGCCGGCGAATGGAAGTCGCTCCCGCGCGAGGCGAGCAAGCCGAACTCGCGCGCGGTGTCGGTGTACTTCACGACATCGGCCGCGCCGTGGCTGCCGGTGACGACCTCCATGCCGCGTCCGCCGTGGGCCATGAACTCGGTGATCAGCGCGTACTCCTCCGTCGGCGTGAAGCGGTAGCGCGCCGGGTGCGCGATGACGGCGATGCCGCCGGCGCCGGTGATCCAGCCGACCGCATCACCCAGCCGCGCCCAGCGAAAGGGCACGTAGCCCGGGTGGCCCGGCGTGAGGTAGCGGCGGAAGACGCTGTGGGTGTCGGGGCACACACCGGCCTCGACGAGATAACGCGCGAAGTGCGTCCGCGACACGAGCTCGGGGTTGCCGACGTAGCGCAGCGCGCCCTCGTAAGCGCCGTGGATGCCCACCTGCGCCAGGCCGGCGGCCATCTCGCGGGCGCGCTCCAGGCGGCCGGCGCGGGTGGCGGCCAGGCCGCGCACGAGCGCCGGATCGGTGTCGTCGAAGCCCAGGCCGACGATGTGCACGGTTTCGCCGGCGAAGGTGACCGAGATCTCGCAGCCGGTGAGGTAATCGAGCCCGGCGGCGTGGGCCGCCTGCCGGGCGCGGGCCTGGCCGCCGACCTCGTCGTGGTCGGTGAGCGCCCAGAGCTCGACGCCTGAATCCGCGGCCAGCGCCGCGATGTCCTCGGGCGCCAGCGTGCCGTCGCTGACGGTGCTGTGGCTGTGGAGGTCGGCGTTGGTGAGGTGGTGGCTCACGGCAGGCGCGCTCAACGCTCCAGGCGCAGCGTGCGGCCGCAGCGGGCGGCCAGCGATTCGTCGTGCGTGACGACGACAAAGGCCGTGCCGTCGCGCGCCGCCAGCTCCAGCATCAGTTCGAAGACGCTGGCAGCGGTGCCGCGGTCGAGGTTGCCGGTGGGCTCGTCGGCCAGCACGCAGGCCGGCCGCGTGACGAGCGCGCGGGCAATCGCCACGCGCTGGCGCTCGCCGCCCGATAGCTCGGCGGGGTGGTGCGCCAGCCGCGCGCCCAGGCCCACGCGCTCGAGCATCTGCGCCGCCACGGCGCGTGCGGCGGCCACGCTGTCGCGGCGGATGCGCAGCGGCATCGCCACGTTGTCGAGCGCGCTGAACTCGGGCAGCAGGTGGTGGAACTGGTAGACGAAGCCGAGATGCTGGTTGCGCCACACGCCTTGCTCGGCCGCGCTCATCGAGGTGAAGTCGCGGCTCATCAGCTCGACCCGGCCGCTGGTGGGCGCATCGAGCCCGCCCAGCAGGTGCAGCAACGTGCTCTTGCCCGAGCCGCTGGCGCCGACGATGGCCAGCGTCTCGCCGCGCTTCACCTGCAGGCTCAGGCCGCGCAGCACGGTGACGTCGATCGCGCCCTCGCCGCGGCCTTCGCGGAAGCGCTTGTGCAGATCGAAGGCGGCCAGCACCACCGCGTCGCTGTGCGGGTCACTCATAACGCAGCGCCTCGGCCGGGTTCACGCGGCTGGCGCGCCAGCTCGGATAGATCGTGGCCACGAACGCCAGCACCAGCGAGGTGATGATCACAGGCACGATGTCCGAGGCCATCGGCTCGCTGGGCATGCGGCTGATGAGGTAGATGCTGCCGGGCAGGAAGGCCATGCCCAGCGCGCGCTCGATGGCCGGCACGATGACGTCGACGTTGTAGGCCACCAGCAGCCCGAGCGCGCAGCCCGCCAGCGTGCCGATGACGCCGGCCGTGGCCCCCTGCACCATGAAGATGCCCATGATGGAGCGCGGACTCGCCCCCAGCGTGCGAAGGATGGCGATGTCGGCGCGCTTGTCGGTCACCGTCATCACCAGCGTACTCACCAGATTGAAGGCCGCCACCGCGACGATGAGCGTGAGGATGATGCCCATCAGCCGCTTCTCGATCTGCACCGCGTCGTACCAGTTGCGGTTGATGCGCGTCCAGTCGCGCACGAAGACATCGGCGCCCATGCGGTTCTGCAGCTCGGTGCCGGCCAGGCGCGCGTCCATCACGTTCGACAGGCGCAGCTGCACGCCGGTGGGCCCCTCGACGCGGAACAGGCGCGCCGCGTCGTCGACGTGGATGAGCGCCAGCGCGCTGTCGTATTCGTAGTGCCCGGCCGAGAAGGTGCCCACCAGCGTGAACTGGCGCAGGCGCGGCACCACGCCGGCCGGCGTGGTCTGGCCGCCGGGGGCGACGATGGTGATCTTGTCCCCGATCTGCGCGCCGAGCAGCCGCGCAAGCTCAACGCCGACGACGATGTTCCATTCGCCGGGCTTGAGCTGCGCCAGCAGCGGGGCGCTGTCGCGCGCGAGGTCGGTTACCTTGCCTTCTTCGGCCGGGTCGATGCCGCGCACGACGGCGCCGCGAAGATCGTCACCGCGGCCCAGCAGCGCCTGCGCCACGACGAAGGGCGCCGCGCCGATGACACGCGGGTCTTCGGCGGCCTTGGCCGCGGTGGCCTTCCAGTCGGGCAGGGCGCCACCGGCGCTGTCCATCACCTCGACGTGCGCGACCACGCTGAGCATGCGGTCGCGCACCTCCTTCTGGAAGCCGTTCATCACGCTGAGCACGATGATCAGCGCGGCCACGCCGAGCGCGATGCCGAGCACCGAGATGGCGCTGATGAAGGAGATAAAGCCGTTGCGCCGGCCGCCGCGACCCGCGCGTGTGTAGCGCCAGCCGATCTGCCACTCGAAGGGGCCGTTCATGCGGCTGACGGAGGGGCGGAGGTGGGGGCACTCATGGGGCGCGAATGCTACCCGAGGGGTCTGCCGCCGACCGTGCGCTGCACGGCATCACCGGCGGTGGCCGGGATAATCCGCCGATGCACCTGATCGTCCCCTTTGCCGCGCCCTTGCCCGAAGAAGGCCGGGCCGCCGCCCGCACCCTGGCGCGCCCGGTGCTGGCGGCGCTACGCGACCGGCTCATCGAGCAGGCGCGGGATGACGGCGACGAGTGGTCGCTGTCGCCCCCGCATGAACGCGCCTTCGCCCGCGCCGTGGGCTGGGCCGGGGCCGATGGCGCGCTGCCGTTCGCGGCCGCAGCGGCCGCGCGTGCGGGCATCGACACCGGCGATCTCGCCTGGGGCCGGCTCACGCCCGTGCACTGGCACCTGGGCACCGAGCAGGTGAGCCTGGTGGACCCGGCGCAGCTGGCGCTGGACGAAGCCAGCTCGCGCGCCCTGCTCGAGGCCGTGCGCCCGCTGTTCACCGGCGACGGCTGGCTGATCGCCTGGGGCGACGCGGGCGCCTGGTACGCGGCCCATGAGAGCCTGGCCGATCTGCCCACCGCCAGTCTGGACCGCGTGATCGGCCGCAACGTCGACGCCTGGCTGGGCAGCGACACCGCCGCGCGCCGCCTGCGGCGGCTGCAGGCCGAGCTGCAGATGTTGCTGCACACGCACCCGCTCAATGCCGAGCGCGAGGCCCGCGGGCTGCTGCCGGTGAACAGCGTCTGGATCAGCGGTTGCGGGCGCCGCCAGCCGGTGGCAGCGGGCAGCGAGCCGGTGGTGGAGGCGGGCCTGCGCGCCCCGGCCCTGGCGGGTGACTGGGCCGCCTGGTGCAAGGCCTTCGAGGCGCTGGAAGCTGGCGCACTGAGCGAGTTGCTGGCGCGTGTGGAGCGCGGCGGCGAGGCGCAGCTCACGCTGTGCGGCGAGCGCGGCAGCGTCACGCTCGGCGGCCCGCCGCGCGCCGGCTTCCAGCGCTGGTGGCAGCGCTGGGGCCGCACCGAACTGGCCACGTGGATGGACGCGCTGTGAGCAGCCCGCTGCTGCAGCCGCGCCCGGCGTCACCGCGCCTGAGCTTCGCGCTCGAGCAGCAAGGCGTGCACCCCTTGCTTGCCCGCCTGCTGGCGGCGCGCGGCGTGCAGTCGGCCGACGAGCTCGACACCAGCCCGGCGAAGTTGCTGCCGCCCGCAGGCCTGAAGGGCGCGCCCGAGGCCGGCCGCCTGCTGGCCGACGCCATTGCCGCGCAGCGCCGCATCTGCATCGTCGCCGACTACGACTGCGACGGCGCCACCGCCTGCGCCGTGGCGCTGCGCGGCCTGCGGCTGCTGGGCGCCGCTCATGTGAGCTACGTCGTGCCCGACCGCGCCGTGCACGGCTACGGCCTCACGCCGGCCATCGTGGAGCTGGCGCGGCCGCTGCAGCCCGAGCTGCTGGTGACGGTGGACAACGGCATCGCCAGCTTGGAAGGCGTGGCGCACGCCCGCGCGCTGGGCATCGGCGTGCTCGTCACCGACCACCACCTGCCGCGTGTCGACGACGGCCAGGTCGTGCTGCCCGAGGCCGAGGTGATCGTGAACCCCAACCAGCCGGGCTGCGGCTTCGCCAGCAAGGCCATCGCCGGCGTCGGCGTGATGTTCTACGTGCTGCTGGCGGCACGTGCCGAGATGCGCGAGCGCAGCACCTGGCCGGCCGGTGCCGAGCCGCGGCTCGACGCGCTGCTCGACCTGGTGGCGCTGGGCACGGTGGCCGATGTCGTGAAGCTCGACGCCAACAACCGCCGGCTCGTGGCGATGGGCCTGAAGCGCATCCGCGCCGGCCGCATGCAACCGGGCGTGGCAGCACTGTTTCGCGTGGCCGGGCGCGAGCCGGCCCGCGCCGCCGGCTTCGACTTCGGCTTTGCCCTGGGCCCGCGCATCAACGCCGCCGGCCGGCTGGCCGACATGACGCTGGGCATCGAGTGCCTGGCCACCGACGACGAAGGCCGCGCGCAGGAACTCGCGCAGCAGCTCGACGCCATCAACCGCGAGCGGCGCGAGGTCGAAGGTGGCATGCGCGAGCGCGCCGAAGAAGCCCTGGCCTTGCTGGCCGACGCGGCTGCGGCGCCGCCGCCGGCGCTGGCGCTTTTCGACGAGAGCTTCCACGAGGGCGTGGTGGGCATCGTCGCCGGCCGCGTGAAGGAGCGGCTGCACCGGCCGACCTTCGTGTTTGCGCGGGGCGCCGACGGGCGGCTCAAGGGCTCGGGGCGTTCGATCCCGGGCTTTCACCTGCGCGACGCGCTCGACCTCGTGGCCAAGCGTGAGCCTGCTCTGCTGGCGCGCTTCGGCGGCCACGCCATGGCGGCGGGCTGCACGCTGGCCGATGCCGACGCGGCAGCCGTGGCGCGCTTCGGCGCGCAGCTCGAAGCCGTGGCGCGCGAGTGGCTCGACGCCGCCACGCTGACGCGCACGCTGCGCACCGACGGACCGCTCGACCTGCAGTGGTTCAACGCCGAGACCGTGGCGCTGCTCGACGCGCAGGTCTGGGGCCAGGGCTTCGAGGCCCCGGTGTTCTGCGACACCGTGCAGGTGCTTCAGCAGCGCCTGGTGGGCGAGAAGCACCTGAAGCTGCGCGTGCGCCACGCCGGACAGGAGCGCGACGCGATCTGGTTCAACCACACCGAGGCGCTGCCGGCGCAGAGCCGCGTGGCCTACCGCGTGGGCCTCGATGAATGGAACGGCCGCCAGCGCGTGCAGATGCTGGTGGAAGCCGCCGAGCCGTCCGACTGACCCACCCCGACCACCCGGCCGCAAGACCGCCCGGCTGCAGGGGCGTGCGCGAGCCGGCATCCTCCACGCCCATGAACCGACTCCGAATCGCCACCACTGCCGCGGCTCTGGCCGTGCTCGCCACCCTTGCTGCGCCGGCCCACGCTCAGCGCACCGAGCCCGTCACCCGCGGCCTGCAAGACGCCTGGGCGGTGGCCTTCCTGCCGGACGGCCGCCGCCTTGTCACCGAAAAGGGCGGCAGCCTGCGCGTCATCGCCGCCGACGGCCGGCTCGGCGCGCCGCTGGCCGGCCTGCCGGCCATCAGTGCCAGCGGGCAATGCGGCCTGCTCGACGTGGTGGCCGACCCGGGCTTTGCCAGCAACCAGCGCATCTTCTTCACCTTTGCCGAGCCGGGCGAGGGCGGCAACAGCACGGCCGTCGGCCGTGCCAAGCTGGTGGGCGCCGCCGGTAGCGAGCGCCTGGAAGAGGTGCGCACGATCTTCAGCCAGAAGCCGAAGATGAACTCACGCCACCACTGCGGCAGCCGCATCGTCTTCGACCGCAGCGGCCACCTGCTGGTGGGCCTGGGCGACCGCTTCGGCGGCAAGGACGAGGCCCAGAATGCCGCCAGCCACATCGGCAAGGTGATCCGCATCGACGCCGAGGGCAAGGCGCCTGCCGACAACCCCTTCATTGGCCGTGCCGGCAGCGCGCCCGAGGTGTGGAGCCTGGGACACCGCAACATCCAGGGCGCCGCGCTGCACCCGGCCACCGGCGAGCTCTGGGCCAGCGAGCACGGCCCGCAGGGCGGTGACGAAGTCAACCTGGTGCGTGCCGGCCGCAACTACGGCTGGCCCATCGTGACCTACGGCCGCAACTACGGCCTGGGCACGCGCATCGGCGAAGAAGGCCCACGCGCCGGTTTCGAGCAGCCCTTGCGCCACTGGGTGCCCACCTCGGTGGCGCCTTCGGGCCTGGTGTTCGTGACCAGCGACCGCTACCCGGCGCTGAAAGGCAGCTTGCTGATGGGCACCCTGCGCGGCCAGGCGCTGGTGCGCTTGACGATCGACGGCGAGCGCATCACCGCCGAGGAGCGTCTGCTCGAAGGCCTGGGCAAGCGCATTCGCGACGTGCGCCAGGGCCCTGACGGCTGGATCTACCTGCTCACCGACGGCAGCGGCGGCGAGTTGCTGCGGTTGCTGCCCTGAGCGCGGGTGGGCGCAGGCGCTGCGCCTGCGCTCAAGCCACGCGCCCGAACCACCAGACCGACAGCCCGACCGCGATCACGCTGAGCAGCGCGCCGAGCGCCGCGAACAGGCCGCTGACCTCGGTCTCCTTGCGCTCCACCACCATGCGCGAGCTCAGGCCCTCGTAGACCTTCTTCAGGTCGTCGGCGGTGCCGGCGTAGAAGTACTCGCCGTGGGTGAGCACGCTGACGTTCTTGAGCGTCTCTTCGTCCAGCCGCACGCGCATGCTCCAGCCCTCGAAGCCGATGATCTCGCCGCTGGTGGTGCCGATGCCCACGGTGTAGACGCGCACGCCGCGTTCGGCGGCCATCTTGGCGGCCTCGAGCGGATCGGGGCCCGTGGTGCGCTGGCCGTCGGTGAGCATGATGATCGCGGCCGAGGCGTACGAACCCGGCGCCACCGGCTTGAAGGGCGGTGCGTCGGGCTTGCGGATGTCGCGGTCGTTGCCCGGAAAGGCGCGCTGGCCGGTGAGGTGCTGAATCTCGATGCCGTGGTCCGGAAACAGCGTGGCCAGGCTGAGGATGACGCCGCTGCCGGTGGCCGTGCCGCGCTGCAGCTGGAAGCGGTCGATGGCGGCCAGCACGTCTTCGCGGCTCACGGTGGGCGCCTGCACCACGGCCGCGGTTCCGGCGAACGACACCACGCCCACCCGCACCTCGCGCGGCAGGCCGTTGACGAAGGCCTTGGCGGCCTCCTGGCTGGCCACCAGCCGGTTGGGCTTGACGTCTTCGGCGCGCATGCTGCCCGAGACGTCCATGGCCAGGATGATGGTGCGCTCCGACAGCGGCAGCGTGATGATCGCCGTGGGCCGCGCCACCGCCAGCAGGCCGGCAGCCACCGCCAGCAGCATCAGCGCCGGTGGCACGTGGCGGCGCCAGCCCGGGCCGCGCCCGAGCGCCAGCTTGGCCACCTGCACGCTGGCAAGGCGCACCGTGGTGCGGCGCTTCTTGCGCAGCAGCCACACGTAGAGCAGCACCAGCAGCGGCAGCAAGGCCAGCAGCCAGAGCATCGAGGGCCAGATGAAGGTCATGGCGGTGTCGCTCGGCAGGGTTTGTGTCAGGGCGTGGGCATCGGCGCCGCACGCTGCAGCTCGGCCGGCGCCCGGCGCGGCCCGGCCACGCGCGCGCGCTGGCGTTTCAGGTCGGACAGGCGCAGCAGCGCCTGCAGCAGGTCGTCGTCGGTGGCGAGCTCGATCACATCGGCGCCCGACCGCGCCAGACCGTCGATCAGCGCCGCCTCGTGCTGCGCGGCGATGGTTTCGTAGCGCTCGCGGAAGGCCGGGTCGGTGGCGTCGATGAAGAGCTGCTCGCCGGTTTCGGCGTCTTCCACGGTGACCAGGCCCACGTCGGGCAGCGCCATCTCCATCGGGTCCCACAGCCGCACGGCCACGACCTCGTGGCGGCGCGCCAGCCGCGCCAGCGCCTGCTGCCAGCCGGGCGTGGAGATGAAGTCCGAGACCACGAAGACGAGCGAGCGGCGCTTGATCACGCCGTCGGCGAGTTGCAGCAGCTCGGTCAGCGAGGTGCCCTCACCGGTGCCGGTGGCCTTGCCCTTGACCGCCGCCGCGGGCGCCTGGGTGCGTGGCGCCCGCATGCGGGCCAGCAGCTCGAGCACATGGGTGCGGCTGGTGCGCGGCGGCAGCACGGTGTCGACGCGGCTGCCGTAGAGCATGGCGCCGACCCGGTTGCCGTGGCGCGTGATCACACGCGCCAGCGTCGCCACGAAGCCGGTGGAGACGGCCAGCTTGGTGACGTCGCCACTGCCGAAGTCGACGCTGCCCGAGAGGTCGAGCAGGAACCAGGCGGTGAGGTCGCGGTCTTCGAGGAACTGGCGCACATAGGGCGTCTGCAGCCGCGCGGTGACGTTCCAGTCGATGTGGCGCACGTCGTCGTGCAGCTGGTACTCACGCAGGTCGGCGAGGTCGACGCCGCCGCCGCGGAAGAGGGTGCGGTAGTCGCCCTGCAGCAGGCCGTCGAGGCGCCGGATCACCGTCCACTCGAGCTTGCGCAGCAAGGCGTCGGCGTCGGTGGCCGCCGGGTTGGGCGTGATGGTGGCGGCGGGGGCAGCCATTTTTCAGCCTCTCAGGCCTGCGGATGTGTGAGTGGCTTGTCGGGCGGCGACACCTTCTTGAGGATGCGCTCGATCAGCGCATCGGCCGTCACGCCCTCGGCCAGCGCCTCGTAGCTGAGCACCAGGCGGTGGCGCAGCACGTCGTGCACGAGGTCGGTGATGTCCTCGGGCAGCACGTAGCGCCGGCCGCGCATCATGGCCATGGCCTTGCCGCCTTCGACCAGCCCGATGGTGGCGCGCGGGCTGGCACCGTAGGTCAGGTGCTTGGCCGCGTCGGCCAGGTCGTACTTCGCCGGGTTGCGCGTGGCGCCCACCAGCTTGACGGCGTACTGCATCAGCGCCGGGTCGCAGTACACGGCGCGGCACTCACGCTGCATGGCGGCCAGCGCATGGGTGTCGGTGACGGCCGAGATGTCGACCGGCGCGCCCGTCACGCGCTCGGCGATCACGAACTCTTCCTCCTCGGTGGGGTAGTCGACCAGCACCTTCATCATGAAGCGGTCGACCTGCGCCTCGGGCAACGGGTAGGTGCCTTCGGTCTCGATCGGGTTCTGCGTGGCCATCACCACGAAGGGGTCGGGCACCTTGTGGGTTTCGCCGGCGATGGTGACCTGGCGCTCCTGCATCACCTCGAGCAGCGCGCTCTGCACCTTGGCCGGCGCGCGGTTGATCTCGTCGGCCAGCAGCAGGTTGGCGAACACCGGCCCGAGGCTGGTGCCGAACTCG
>JADCGQ010000003.1 GCA_020248945.1 Rubrivivax sp. | reverse complement strand
CGCAGGGCCGACCGCCACACCTAGCGATCGCACCGTGTACCGCCTGGCGCGACGCGCGATCCTGCGGACAGGGCTTCGACAGGCTCAGCCCGAACGGAGGGGGTGGGACGAACGGTCGCTGAGAGCAGACCACGATCGCCCAACGACCCCGGCTCAGCCCTCCAGGCTGAGCACCAGCTTGCCGAAGTTCTCGCCGCTGAACAGCTTGTTCAACGTCGCCGGGAACGCATCCACACCCCCGGTGGCCACGTCTTCGCGGCTCTTCATGCGGCCGTCTTTCAGGTAGCCGGCCATCTCGGCCACGGCCAGGTGGTAGCGGTCGGCGTAGTCGAACACCACCATGCCTTCCATGCGCGCACGGTTGACGAGAAGGCTGAGGTAGTTCTTCGGCCCCTGCACCGGCGTCGTGTTGTTGTACTGGCTGATGGCGCCGCTGATGACGATGCGCGCGCGGCGGTTGATGCGCGCGAGCACGGTGTCGAGGATGTCGCCGCCGACGTTGTCGAAGTAGATGTCCACGCCCTGCGGGCAGTGCGCCTTCAGACCATCGCGCACGGCGGAGGGGCCGGCCTTGTAGTCGATGCAGGCGTCGAAGCCGAGTTCCTTGACGACCCAGTCGCATTTGGCCGCGCCGCCGGCGATGCCCACCACGCGCAGGCCCTTCAGCTTGGCCAACTGCCCCACCGTCTGGCCCACGGCGCCGGCTGCACCCGAGACGACGAGTGTTTCGCCCGCGGGCTTGGTCAGGTTCGGCAGGCCCACGTCCATGAGGCCGAAGTAGGCCGTCATGCCCGGCATGCCCAGCACGTTGAGCCATTGCGTCGGCGTGCCCAGGCGCAGGTCGATCTTCGCCAGGCCGCTGTGGCGGTCACGCTCGGGCGCCACTGTCCAGTGCGTCTGCACGCCGGTGCTGCCGCTGACGGCATCGCCCACGGCATAGCCCGGGTGGCGCGAGGCCTCGACCACGCCCACGCCGCCGGCACGCATGACCTCGCCGATGCCCACCGGCGCGATGTAGCTCTTGCCGTCGTTCATCCAGCCGCGCATGGCCGGGTCCAGGCTGATGGCTGAGACGCGCACGCGCACCTCGCCCTCGGCCAGATCGGCCAGCGGGGCATCGGAAAGGGTCCAGTTCGCCGCCGTGGGCAGGCCCACCGGGCGCGCCGCCAGCAGCACGCGGCGGTTCGTCGTGGCGAGGGTACTCATCACGGCGCCTTGGTCACCGAGGTGACAGTGAACTGGCCGTTGATGCGCTCGGCCGTGAAGCCGATGCGCTGGCCCACCGCCAGGCCGTCGAGCAGCTTGGGGTCGGACACGCGGAACACCATCGTCATGGGCGGCATGTCAAGGTTCTTGATCTCGCCGTGCTTGAGCGTGACGCGCGCCGCGGCCTTGTCGAGCTTGGTGATCTCGCCGCTGGCCGTGGGGGCCTGTGCCTGCACCACAGCCGCCGCGAGCAGCGCAGCCGTGAACGTGAGCCATTGCTTCATGAATCGTCTCCAGTGTCAGGAACCAAGAGCGGGCTTCCTACAATGGCGCCACCTTACCGCATGTCCAGCATCGCCATGGCCAGCCCCACCGACAACCCCGCCGCCAGCCACGACCTCTCGCACATCACCCCGCGCGACCAGGCCGAGATCCTGGCGCAGGCGCTGCCCTACATCCGCCGCTTCCACGGCAAGACGCTGGTCATCAAGTACGGCGGCAACGCCATGACGGACCCGGCGCTGCAGCAGGACTTCGCCGAGGACGTAGTGCTGCTCAAGCTGGTGGGCATGAACCCCATCGTCGTGCATGGCGGCGGCCCGCAGATCGACGACGCGCTGGCCAAGATCGGCAAGAAGGGCACCTTCATCCAGGGCATGCGCGTCACCGACGAAGAAACGATGGAAGTCGTCGAGTGGGTACTCGGCGGTGAGGTGCAGCAAGACATCGTCGGCCTCATCAACGCCGCCGGCGGCAAGGCCGTGGGCCTGACGGGCCGCGACGGCGGCATGATCCGCGCCCGCAAGATGAAGATGGCCGACAAGGACGACCCGAGCAAGGAGCACGACATCGGCCAGGTCGGCGAGATCACCGCCATCGACCCCAGCGTCGTCAAGGCGCTGCAGGACGACCAGTTCATCCCGGTCGTCAGCCCCATCGGCTTCGGCGAAGCCAACGAGAGCTACAACATCAACGCCGACCTCGTGGCCGCCAAGCTGGCCACGGTGCTGAAGGCCGAGAAGCTGGTGATGCTGACCAACATCCGCGGCGTGCTCAACAAGGCCGGCGAGCTGCTGACGGAGCTCACCGCGCGGCAGATCGACGAGCTCATCGCCGACGGCACCATCAGCGGCGGCATGCTGCCCAAGCTGGCCGGCGCCATCGACGCGGCCAAGAGCGGCGTCAACGCCGTGCACGTGGTCGACGGGCGGGTGCCGCATGCGATGCTGCTGGAGATCCTCACCGATCAGGCCTACGGCACGATGATCCGTTCGCACTGAGCACCCGGGCCTGCCGTGTCCTGGATCGACAAGGAACTGAAGCGCCGCGCGAAGGAGGCCGAGCCTGTCGGCCGGGCGGACACGGAGGCGCCCGACCCGGTGCGCATCATCGGCGACCTCTGGCAGCGCCTGGAGCAGGCCAATGCCGCGCTGCCCGAGGCCTTGCGGCTGAAGCTCGAGCTGGTCGAGACGCCGCCCCGCATGGGCCCGCACGTGCGCACCTGGCTGCGCGCGCCCAACGACGCGGCGCTGGGTTTCGCGGGCGACGCCATCCGCTACACCTGGCCCGAGCGCAACGCCAGCCGCAGCCGCAACTTCTGGATCATCTGGAACGCCGATCTCGAACGGCTCGAGCTCAGCCAGCGCATCGGCTCGGCCACGCCCCCCGTGATGCGGCGCTGGCGCTTCGATGCGCGGCGTATCGAGCAGTTGCTGCAGGGCCTGGTCACCAGCCGCCAGGTCAAGCCGCGTTCGCTGCGCAAGCGGCGGCTGTGGCTGTTCTGAAGCCGCCCGGCATGGTCCGGCACGCACACGACACCGTCTGGCTGTTCGACCTCGACGACACGCTGCACGACGCCGCCACGGCCTCGATGCCGCAACTGCACGACTCAATGAACGCCTACATCCGCGACGAGCTCGGGCTCGACGCCGAGGCTGCCACGCAGCTGCGCCGGCGCTACTGGCAGTGGTACGGCGCCACGCTGCTGGGCCTGGTGCGGCACCACGGCGTGAAGCCGGCGCACTTTCTGCACGTCACGCACCGGCTGCCGGGGCTGGAGGAGCGGGTGCGCGGACATGCCCACGACATCGCCGCGCTGGCACGGTTGCCGGGCCGCAAGTTCATCTTCACCAACGCACCGGCCGCGTACGCACGGCGCGTGCTCGAGGTGCTGGGCATCGGCCGCCTGTTCGACGGGCTCATCGCCGTCGAGGACATGGCGATGTTCGGCCACCTGCGCCCCAAGCCCGACGCACGCATGCTGCGCCACATGGCGGCGCGGCTGAAGGTGCCGCCCTCGCGCTGCGTGCTGGTGGAAGACACGCTGGTGCACCAGAAGGCCGCGCGCCGCATCGGCATGGGCACGGTGTGGATGCAGCGCTGGCTGCGCGGCTCGGTGTCGCACGTGAAGAGCGCCAACGCCCGCCGCCACCGCAAGCCGGTGTACGTGGACCGGCGCGTGCGCACGCTGCGGGCCCTGTTGCGCCGGGTCTGAACCGCCATCGCGGCGCGCCCAGGCGCCGTCCCCGCCCCGCGGCCGCGTGCATGGCGGCCGTCGGCGTGACGAAGTCGGCACCCATTCAGGGGGCCGGCCCCGAGCCGCGGGGGCCTACGCAACCTCACCCGCAGGTAACCTTTGCTAACGGTCGAGAGTTCTTCGGCCGCGCCACTCAAAGACCGTTGGGAACAAGAGCATGCATCACTTCATTCGCGCTGGCTGTGCCGCTGCCCTGCTTGCAGCCGGATTCGCCGCCCAGGCCGGGGTCGTCAAGTTCGAGGGCTGGGCCCACGGCAATGGCAACGCGGTCAGTGTCTCCAGCCCGGGCTTCAGTGGCCACGCGGGCGGGTTCGCGGTGACGCTTTCCGGGTTCTCCGGGCCGAACGCGCTGAACGGTGCCTTCGAGGCCTATTGCGTCGACCTGTACGAGTACATCAGCCTGGGCAGCTCGTACACCAACTACAACATCGTCGCGGCATCAACGATGTACAGCGCGAGCAAGCTCGCGGCGCTGACGCAGCTCGTCACCTACGTCAACAACGGCAACGTCTTCGCCAGCGCGGCCGCCGGTTCGAAGGACAACCAGTCCACGGCGCTGCAACTGGCCATCTGGAACATCGTCTACGACAGCGACAAGACGCTCGACTCCGCCCCGGGCGCCGCTTTCAGCGAACTGACCCCCACGAGCACCAGCTTTCGCAGCCCCAGCGGCAGCAGCTTCATGGGCGCGAACGCGCTGCTCAACGCCACGGCCGCGCCGGGTGGGCGCCACTACGAACTCTTCGTGCTGCAGTCCCTTGCGCCGAGCGGCCGGCAGGACCAGCTGGTCTGGCGCGTGAGCACCGTGCCGACGCCGGGCAGCCTGGCGCTGGCCGCGCTGGCCCTGGGCGTGGCCGGCTACGCCAGCCGCCGCCGCGCCTGAGTCAGCCAGCCGCGGCGTCGCGGCTGGGGTTCACGGCAGCGATGAACCCGGCCGTGGCGGCACGATGCCCAGGTCGCGCGCCACCACCACCGCCTCGGTGCGGTTGCGCGCCTGCAGCGCGCGCAGGATGGCGGCGATGTGGATCTTCACCGTGCCTTCGGTGAGGCCGAGCTCGCGGGCGATCAGCTTGTTCGGCAGGCCGCGCATCAGGCCGTGCAGCACATCGGTCTGGCGCGGCGTCAGCGCGCCGGGATCGGGGCGTGCGGGCGCGGCGCCGTTGCGGAAGTCGGCCAGGGCCTGCGGCGGCAGGTAGGTGCCGCCGGCCAGCACCAGGACCAGCGCCTGCTCGAGCCGCTCCGGTGGCTCGCTCTTGGGCACGAAGCCTGCCGCGCCAGCGGCGAGCGCCGCACGCATCACCACCGGGTCGTCGTCGCCCGACACCACCAGCAGCGTCGTCGTCGGCGAGGCCAGGCGCAAACGGCGCAGCGCCAGCGTGCCGTCCATGCCCGGCATGTGCAGGTCCACCAGCGCCAGCGGCGGGCGCTCGGCCGTGAGCAGCGCCAGGGTCTCGTCGTGGCTCGCGGCCTGCAACAGCTGCGCCTCGGGGCGCACGCGGCTCACGGTGCGCGCGAGGGCGTCGCGCACCAGCGGATGGTCGTCGGCGATCAGCACTTTCATGGGCACGGAGTGTGCGGCATCACGCCTCGGGCGCCAGCGTCTCCAGCCAGGCGCGCAGCCGGGCCGGCGACAGCGGCTTCGTCTCCACCACCGCGCCCGGCGGCAGCTGGGCGCGCAAGGCGCTCGACAGCGGCTCGGCGCTCACCCACAGCACCGGCCGCGGCCCGCCCCAGGCCTGCTGCAGGCGCGCCACGGTGGCCGGGCCGTCGTCGCCCGCCGCGTGGGCGCCCCGCAGGCGCAGGTCGGCCACCAGCGCATCGGGCGGCGCGGGCGTCACAGGAGGGAGCAGCGCGTCCTGCGCCTGCACGCCCCAGCGCGCCAGCAGGCGCAGCGTGGCATCGCGCACGGCGGCATCGTCGTCGAGCACGGCCACGCGCAGGCTCTGCAGGCTGCGTTCGGCCAAGCGCTGGGCCACCACGGCCCGCGGCGCATGGCCCGCCGGCACCAGGCCCTCGACGAAGAACACGCTGCCGCGCCCGGGCCGCGAGCGCAGCACCACGCGCAGCTGCAAGAGCGTGGCCAGGCGCCGCACGATGGCCAGGCCGAGGCCCTGGCCCGGAGTCGATGCGGAGGACGGGCCGAGCTGCTCGAATTCCTCGAACACCCGCTCCTGGTCGGCCTCGGCGATGCCGACGCCGCTGTCCCAAACCTCGATGCGCCACAGGCGCTGCCCGCTCTCCGAACGCCGCAGCCGGCAGGCCAGCAGCACGCCGCCGTCGCGGGTGTACTTGACGGCGTTGGCCAGCAGGTTGCGCAGCAGGCGCTCGAGCAGTTGCGGATCGGTCACGGTGAGGGCATCGCCGCCGTCCGGGTTGGGCGCCATGTGCAGCGCCAGGCGCAGCCCGCGGGCTTCGGCCGGCAACGCACCTTCGTCGGCCAGGCGGCGCAGAAGAGGCGCCAGCGCCACCGTGTCCCACTGCGGCACCACGGCGCCAGCGTCGATGCGCGAGACGTCCAGCGCGCCGGCCAGCAGCGCCTCCAGCGCCGCCAGCGAGCCGCGCATGCGCTCGGCGATCTCGGCCAGCTCGGCATCGCTGCGCGCCACCGGCAGCGCCTGCAGCGCGCCCAGGTACAGGCCCAGCGCGTGGGCCGGCTGGCGCAGGTCGTGGCTGGCGGTGGCCAGCCAGCGCGCCTGCGCCGCGGCACTGCGCTCGGCGGCCGCCTGCGCCTGGCTGGCCTGGGCCTGGGCCCGCAGCGCGTCGTCGCGCTCGCTGCGGAAGCGTTCGGCCAGCGCGCGCTCGCGCGCCAGGGCCCAGCGCTGGCGCCGCTGCCACAGGCGCGCCAGCAGCAGCACGAGGCCGCCCGCGGCCAGCGCGACGGCGAGCAGGAGCGACGGGGTGAGCGACGGGAAAGCGGCCTCGGCCATCAGGCGGCGGATTGTGGCGGCGTCGAAGTGGGTTGGTGTTTACCTGCAAGAAGCGGCGCCGGGCCTGCGTGCCAGAATCGCCGCGCCCCGAACGCCGCCTGCCCGCCACCGCCCTGCCACCGATGTCAGCCTTGCCCGAAGCCCTGCCACCGGAACCCGCCGCAGACGAGGCCGAGGCGCCACTGGCCGCACCCGGACGCAAGCGCCCCAAGCCCGGCGAGCGCCGCGTGCAGATCCTGCAGACGCTGGCCGAGATGCTCGAGCAGCCCGGCGCCGAACGCATCACTACCGCGGCGCTGGCCGCGAAGCTCGATGTCTCCGAGGCGGCGCTGTACCGCCACTTCGCCAGCAAGGCGCAGATGTTCGAAGGGCTGATCGAGTTCATCGAAAGCAGCGTGTTCACGCTCGTCAACCAGATCACCGAGCGCGAGACGCAGCCTGCACAGCAGGTGCGGCGCATTGCGGCCGTGCTGCTGCAGTTCGGCGAAAAGAACCCCGGCATGGTGCGCGTGATGGTCGGCGACGCGCTGGTGTTCGAGCACGAACGGCTCAATGCCCGCATGAACCAGTTCTTCGAGCGTGTCGAGAGCCAGCTGCGCCAGAGCCTGCGCGCCGTGGCCGAGGCCCAGGGCTCGACCACGCCCACGGTGGACGCGCAGGCGCTGGCCTCGGCCATCACCGCGCTCGTCATCGGCCGCTTGCAGCGTTATGCACGCAGCGGCTTCAAGCGGCTGCCGACGGAGCATCTCGACCCGGCCCTGGCGCGCCTGGTGCAGTGAGCCCGCCCGAGCACCACGTCGGCGGCGCCCGGCTGGTGCCGCTGCCCGAGCGCGCGCTGTGGCTGCCCGAGGCGGCGCTGCTGCTGGTGGCCGACGCCCACATCGGCAAGGCGCAGAGCTTTCGCCGCCTCGGCGTGCCGGTGCCCGAGGCCACGACGGCCGGCACGCTGGCGCGGCTGGATGCAGCGCTGGCGCGTTGCGCCGGCGTGCAGGGCATCGTGTTCCTCGGCGACCTGCTGCACGCCGCGCGCGGGCGCAGCGCCGAGACGCTGGCCACGGTGGCCCGCTGGCGCGAGCGCCATCCGGCACTGGCGCTCACGCTGGTGCGCGGCAACCACGACGGCCACGCCGGCGACCCGCCCGCCGACTGGCGCGTGGCCTGCGTCGACGAGCCCTGGACGGCGCCCGGCCTGCCCGGGCTGGCGCTGGCGCATCACCCCGACGTGCCGGCCGGGGCGGCGCGGCCTTATGTGCTGGCCGGCCACATCCACCCGGCCGTGGTGCTGGGCGGACGCGCGCACCAGCGCCTGCGCCTGCCCTGCTTCCATTTCGGCCCCGCGGTCGGCGTGCTGCCGGCCTTCGGCGAGTTCACCGGCATGCACGTGCTGCCCCGCGGCCCGCAAGACCGCGTCTTCGCCTGCACCGACGATGCCGTGGTGGCCCTGCCGCCCCCGTAGACTTCTGCGCCATGAGTGCCTCTGCTCCCCTGCCTTCTGCCGTCGAGGCCCTGCTCACCCGCGCCGAGTCGCTGCTGGCGCGCCTGGAACAGGTGCTGCCGCATCCCGCCACGCCGCCCGACTGGGGTGCTGCCATCGCCTGGCGCTATGTCCGCCGGGGCCAGGCGGGTGTGCTCGAACCCGTGCGCCAGGTGGCGCGCATCCGCCTGGCCGACCTGAAGGAAATCGAGCCGCAGAAAGAGCGCCTGGTGCGCAACACCGAGCAGTTCGTGGCTGGCCGCATGGCCAACAACGTGCTGCTCACCGGCGCGCGTGGCACCGGCAAGAGCAGCCTGATCAAGGCCTGCCTCAACGAGTACGCGCCGCGCGGCCTGCGCCTGGTGGAGATCGACAAGGCCGACCTGGTGGACCTGCCCGACCTCATCGCCCTGGTGGCCGGCCGGCCCGAGCGCTTCGTCGTGTTCTGCGACGACCTCAGCTTCGACGAAGGCGAGCCCGGCTACAAGGCGCTGAAGAGCGTGCTCGACGGCAGCGTGGCCGAAGCCGGCGACAACCTGCTCATCTACGCCACCAGCAACCGCCGCCACCTGCTGCCCGAGTACATGAAGGAGAACCTCAGCTACCAGCACACCGAGGACGGCGAGGTGCACCCGGGCGAGGTGGTGGAAGAGAAGATCTCGCTGTCCGAGCGCTTCGGCCTGTGGATCAGCTTCTACCCGTTCAGCCAGCCGGAGTACCTGGTCATCGTGGCGCAGTGGCTGCGCGCCTTCGGGCTGCCCGAAACAGCCGTGGCCGCGGCGCGTGCCGAAAGCCTGGTGTGGGCGCTGGAGCGGGGCAGCCGCAGCGGGCGCGTGGCACAGCAGTTCGCACGCGACTACGCGGCACGGCATGGCTGAGCGCACGCCCCAGGATGTGGCCGTGGGGGTGCTGATCCGCCCCGACGGCGCCTTCCTCGTCACCAGCCGGCCCGCGGGCAAGGTGTACGCCGGCCACTGGGAGTTTCCGGGCGGCAAGGTCGAAGCGGGCGAGACGGTCGAGCAGGCCCTGGCCCGCGAACTGCACGAAGAGCTCGGCATCACCATCGCCGGTGCCGAGCGTTGGCAGGTGCAGATGTTCGACTACCCGCATGCCCTCGTGCGGCTGCACTTCTGCAAGGTCGTCGCCTGGGCTGGCGAGTTCGAGATGCGGGAAGGCCAGGCCATGGCCTGGCAACAACTGCCGGTGAGTGTGCGGCCGGTGCTGCCCGGCACCATCCCCGTGCTGGGGTGGTTGGCGGCCGAACGCGGCTTTGCCGGCGCCACCCACGACACGCCCGTCTGATGCATCGCGGCTAGACTGCCGTCCATCATGGACTGGCTCGACAAAGTGAAGTGGGACGCCAACGGCCTGGTGCCGGTGATCGCCCAAGAAGCAGGCAGCGGCGACGTGCTGATGTTCGCCTGGATGAACCGCGAGGCCCTGGCCGCCACGCGAGCCAGCGGCCAGGCCGTGTACTGGAGCCGCTCGCGCGGGCGGCTGTGGCACAAGGGCGAAGAGTCGGGGCACGTGCAGAAGGTGCAGGAAATCCGCATGGACTGCGACAAGGACGTCATCCTGCTGAAGGTGCAGCAACTCGGCCACGACCCCGGCGTGGCCTGCCACACCGGCCGCCACAGCTGCTTCTACCGCAAGCTCGGCCGCGACGGCGAGTGGCACAGCGTCGAGCCGGTGCTCGTCGACCCCGGCAAGATGTACAAGAAGTGAGCAAGGCCCCCGAATGAGCACGGGCAACGACACCCTGGCCCGGCTGGCGCAGGTGATTGCGCAGCGCCGCGCCGCCGGCACCCCCGATTCGAGCTACGTCGCGCGCTTGTTTTTCAAGGGCCCCGACGCCATCTTGAAGAAGATCGGCGAAGAGGCCACCGAACTGGTGATGGCCGCCAAGGACGGCGACCGCCCCCGCATCGTGGCCGAAGCCGCCGACCTGTGGTTCCACACCCTCGTGGCGCTCGAGGCCTACGGGCTGAAGCCGGCCGACGTGCTGGCTGAGCTGGAGCGGCGCGAAGGGCTGTCGGGGCTGGAAGAGTTCGCGGCCCGCAAGGCGGCCGCACGTGAAGGAGGTGAGCCGTGAACATGCCCTCGAATCCCCAGGTGGTGCTCAGCCCCGAGCGCGAAGGCTCGCTGGTCACCGTCGGGCACATCAGCTACCTGCTGCACACCATCGTGGCCGTCACGGCCGTGCTGCCGGGCACGCAGGCCAGCATCCTGCTGCTGCTCGTGTCGTTCATCCTCGATCTGGTGAAGAAGGGCGACGCCGAAGGCAGCTGGCAGGAGAGCCACTTCTCCTGGCGCATCCGCAGCGTCATCTGGGCCGCCGTGCTGTACGTGGTGACCATCCCGCTGTGGCTGCTGTTCATCGTGCCGGGCTGGATCGCCTGGGCGCTGATCTCGATCTGGTTCCTGTACCGCGTGGTGCGCGGCTGGATGAACCTCAACAGCCGCAAGGCCATGCCGCAATGAGTTCTCTGCGATGAGCGCTGACCCGAACTGCATCTTCTGCAAGATCGTCGCCGGGCAGATCCCCTGCCGCAAGGCCTATGAAGACGACGAACTGCTGGCCTTCCACGACATCAACCCCTGGGCGCCGGTGCATGTGCTGGTGATCCCCAAGCAGCACATCGCCACTCTGGCCGACGTGGGCCCCGAGCACGACGCGCTCCTGGGCCGCATGCTGGGCCTGGCGCCACGGCTGATGCGGGAGCTGGGCGTGACAGGGGGTTTCCGCACCGTCATCAACACCGGCCCCGACGGTGGGCAGGAGGTTTACCACCTCCACATGCACGTGATGGGCGGGCCACGGCCCTGGACAAAGGGTTGACATCCCCGGCCCGTAGAATTCGCCATTCCCTTTCTCCCGGAGCAAGACCATGGGTTCCTTCAGCATCTGGCACTGGCTCATCGTGCTGGCCGTCGTCGTGCTGATCTTCGGCACGAAGAAGCTCCGCAACATCGGCGCCGATCTCGGTGGCGCCGTCAAGGGCTTCAAGGACGGCATCAAGTCCGGCGGCGAAGCCGCCAGCGGCAATGACGCCACCCCGCCGTCGCAACAAGTCGGCAACACCGCCCAGCGCTCGAACGCCGACACCGTCGACGTCGAGGCCAAGACCAAGGGCTGACGCCGGCGTTCATCTGAAAAGGGCGCGCCCGCGCGCGCGCACCGCATGATCGACTTCGGATTCGACAAGCTGGCCCTGATCGGCGCCGTGGCGCTGATCGTCATCGGCCCCGAGAAATTGCCCAAGGTGGCCCGCACGATGGGCCATCTGCTGGGCAAGGCGCAGCGCTACGTGTCCGACGTCAAGGCCGAGGTCAACCGCTCCATCGAGCTCGACGAGCTCAAGAAGATGAAGACCGAGTTCGAGACCGCGGCGCGCGATGTCGAGAGCAACGTGCGCAACGAGGTCAATTCGGCCACGAGCGCCTTCGAGAACGACTGGAAGTCGGTCACCTCGGGGCTCGACGGCAGCAGCGATGCCGACGGCGGCAGCTCCGGCAGCCTGGGCTACCAGCCCCCGCCGCCCGAGTACCGCCACCCGAAGAAGAACTGGCGCCTGAAGCGCGGCGCCACGCCCACCTGGTACAAGAAGCGGAACGGCGTGCGCACCAACGCGCAGTCCGGCGCCGCGCGCGTGGCCCGCTACCGGCCGCCGGGCCTGAAGCTGCGCTGATCACCCGCCTCCCATGAGCACCTCCTCAGACAAGAAGGACGAACTCGAAGGCACCGAGGCGCCCTTCGTTTCGCACCTCGTCGAGTTGCGCGACCGCCTCGTGCGGGCGCTCATCGCCGTGGTCGTGGCCTTCGCCGCGCTCGCCCTGTGGCCCGGGCCCTCGGACCTGTACGACCTGCTGGCCGCGCCACTGGTGGCACACCTGCCCAAGGGCGCGACGCTGATCGCCACCAACGTGATCTCGCCCATCCTGGTGCCGCTGAAGATCACGCTGATGGCCGCCTTCATGCTGGCGCTGCCCATCGTGCTGTACCAGGTGTGGGCCTTCGTGGCTCCTGGGCTGTACTCGCACGAGAAGAAGATGGTGCTGCCGCTGGTCGTGAGCAGCACCTTCCTGTTCGTGGCCGGGGTGGCGTTCTGCTACTTCCTGGTGATCCCGGGCATGAGCCAGTTCATCCAGGCCTTTGCACCGGCCAGCATCACGGCCGCGCCTGACATCGAGCAGTATTTCGGCTTCGTGCTGACGCTGTTCCTGGTGTTCGGCATCTCGTTCGAGGTGCCGATCGCCGTCATCGTGCTGGCGCGCGTGGGCGTGGTCACCATCGATCAGCTGCGCAAGTTCCGTGGTTACTTCATCGTCGGCGCGTTCGTGGTGGCCGCGGTGGTGACGCCGCCGGACGTGATCTCGCAGCTGGCGCTGGCGATTCCGATGTGCATCCTCTACGAGATCGGCATCCTGGTGGCGCAGCTGGTGATCAAGCACACGAAGGCGCCTGAAGACGCCGAGGTCGACGCGGCGGACAAGCCCGCGGCGTAATCAACCGCGGCGCTGGCCCAGCCACCCGCCGGGGACGGGTCCCCCGGCCCCAGGCGGGGCCTCCCCCTCGGGGGGTAGCGAGCGAAAGCGAGCTGGGGGCCCTATTTCACCCAGGTGTTGAGCTGGATGATGGGCAGTAGAACGCTGAGCATGATCACCACCACCACCAGCCCCATGCCCACGATGAGCAGCGGCTCCAGCAGCGTGGCCGCTGCCAGCGCACGCCGCTGCACCTCACCCGAGAGCTGATTGGCCGCGCGCTGCAGCATGGCCGGCAGCTGGCCGGTCTGCTCGCCCAGGCGCGCAAACATCGCCAAGAGGCCCGGGAAACGCTTCTTGCCCGCCAGCGCACTGGCCAGCGGCGCGCCTTCGCGCACCTGCACCAGGGCGTCCAGGGCGTCGGCGCGCATGGCGCGGTTGCTCAGCGTCTCGGCGGCAGCCTGCAACGCCTTCAAGATGGGCACGCCGGCGCCGGCCAGCAGCGCCAGCGTGTTGCCGAAGCGCGCCGCGTTGTAGCCCCGCGCCAGCTTGCCGAACAGCGGCAGGCGCAGCAGCGCGGCATCGCTGCGCAGCCGGAAGGCCTCGCCGCGCCTGGCAAAGATGAAGGCCGCCACCGCGCCGCCACCGGCCAGCAGCATCAGCCAGCCCCAGCTGCGGAGGAAGGCACTCAGCGCCAGCATGCCCACCGTCAGCGCCGGCAGCGCGCGCCGGCCGCTGGCAAAGGTGTTGGCGATCTGCGGCACCACCCAGGTCATCAGCACGATGACGATGACGAAGGCCACCGCGCTGACGATCGCCGGGTACAGCATCGCGCCCGTCACCTTGGTGCGCAGCGCGTGCTGCTGCTCCAGGTCGTCGGCCAGCTTCTCGAGCACCGGGCCGAGCGCGCCGCTGCTTTCGCCAGCCGCCACCACCGCGCGGTAGACCTCGTCGAACTCGCGCGGCGCCGTGGCCAGTGCACGGGCGAAGGGGCTGCCGGCGTTGACCTCGCTCTTCAGGTGCGCCACCAGCTCGCGCTGGCGGTCGTTGTCGCTCTCGTCGGCCAACGCGGTGAGCGCTCGCTCCAGCGGCAGACCGCTGCTCACGAGGCCGGCGAGCTGGCGCGTCCACACCGCGCGCGAGGTGGCGCTGAACACGCGGCGCGTGAAGCGGGCCGCGCTGCCGTCGCTGCCACCACCGCTGCCCACGGGCGTGACGGCCAGCGGCACCAGCGCCCGCGCGCGCAGCTGCTGGCGCGCGGCCTTGGCGTTGTCGGCCTCCAGCAGGCCGGTGGCGGCCTTGCCGTCGGCGTTGAGTGCTTCGAAGCGGTAGGCGGGCATCGCCGGCTCAATCGCGCGTGACGCGGATCACTTCTTCGAGCGACGTGAGCCCGGCGCTCACCAGCCGCTCGCCGTCTTCGCGCATCGAGCGCAGGCCGCCCTTCTGCGCCGCCGCGTGCATCTCGCTTTCGGGCGCGCGGCTGTGCACCAGCTCGCGGATGGCATCGTCGGCCACCATCAGCTCGTACACGCCGGTGCGGCCCTTGTAGCCGGTGCCGCTGCAGGCCGGGCAGCCCACGGGGTGCCAGTGGCCGTGTTCGTCTTGCCGCTTGCAGGCCGGGCACAGCTTGCGCACCAGGCGCTGCGCCAGGGTGCCCAAGAGGCTGCTCGACAGCAGGTAGGGCTCCACGCCCATGTCCACCAGCCGCGTCACGCTGCTGACGGCGTCGTTGGTGTGCACGGTGGCCAGCACCAGGTGGCCGGTGAGGCTGGCCTGGATGGCGATCTGCGCGGTCTCGAAGTCGCGGATCTCGCCGATCATGATGACGTCCGGGTCCTGGCGCAGGATGGCGCGCAGCGCCTTGCCGAAGGTGAGGTCGATCTTCGGGTTCACCTGCGTCTGGCCGATGCCGGGCAGCTCGTATTCCACCGGGTCTTCGACCGTCAGCACGTTGGTGGTGGCGGTGTCGACGCGGCCGAGGCTGGCGTACAGCGTCGTCGTCTTGCCGCTGCCGGTGGGGCCGGTGACGAGCACGATGCCGTGCGGCTGCTGGATCAGCCGCGCAAAGGCCGCGAGCACCTCGCCGTCCATGCCCAGGCCCTCGAGCGTGAAGCGGCTCTCGGTCTTGTCGAGCAGGCGCAATACCGCGCGTTCGCCGTGCGACGACGGCAGCGTGCTCACGCGCACGTCGATGGCGCGGCCGCCGATGCGCAGCGAGATGCGACCGTCCTGCGGCAGGCGCTTTTCGGCGATGTCGAGCTCGGCCATGATCTTCAGGCGCGAGATCAGCGCCGCGTGCAGCGCCTTGTTCGGCTGCACCACCTCGCGCAGCGTGCCGTCGACGCGGAAGCGCACGCTGCTGCTGCGCTCGTAGGGCTCGATGTGGATGTCGCTGGCGCCGTCTTTCGCCGCCTGCGTCAGCAGCGCGTTGAGCATGCGGATGATGGGCGCGTCATCCGCCGCCTCGAGCAGGTCTTCCACCGCGGGCAGGTCCTGCATCATGCGGCTCAGGTCGACGCCGCTCTCGACCTCGCCGATGACGGCGGCGGCGCTGCTTTCGCCACCGGCATACACCGCGGCGATGCGCTGCACCAGCGTGGCCGCGGGCTCGCGCTCCAGGCGCTTGACGTCGAACAGCCGCGTCACCTCGGCCAGCGCCGGCAGCGGCGTGGTCTCGGCGGCCCACAGCGCGAGCTGCGTGCCGTCGTCCTCGAGCAGCAGCGTGTGGGCCTTGGCGTAGGCGTAGGGCAGCGGGTGGCGAGCCATGGCGCGGCGCTCGTATCTCAGGGAGCCGTTTCGGCGCGCGGCGCGGGCGGCGGCGACAGCGGCGCCGGCGACACGGCCGGCGCCGAGCCGCCACGCGGAATCGGCGGCAGCACCGGCGACTCGTTGATCGGCATCACGAAGCTCGGCTCGGGCTGCGCGCGCTGCTGTTGCGCGCGGATCTGGTCGTAGCGGTCCAGGCTCAGGCGGCTGGCGCTGTCGGCATCGCGCACGACCACCGGGCGCAGGAACACCATCAGGTTGGTGCGCCGACGTTCGCGGCTTTCACTGCGGAACAGGCCGCCAATCAGCGGCAGGTCGCCGAGCAGCGGCACCTTGCTGCGGGTGGTGACGAAGCGGTCTTCGATGAGGCCGCCCAGCACGAGGATGGCGCCGTCGTCCACCACCACCGTGTTCTCGATCGAGCGCTTGGTGGTGCTCGGGCCGGCATTGGTGGTGCCGGCGGCGGTGGTTTCCTTGACGCTGCTCTGCTCCTGGAAGATCTGCATGCGCACCGCGCCGCCCTCGCCGATCTGCGGCTTGATGCGCAGCGTGATGCCGACGTCCTTGCGCTCGATGGTCTGGAACGGGTTGGTCGTGCCGCCGCCGCCGCCAGTGTTGGTGAACTGCCCGGTGATGAAGGGCACGTTCTCGCCGACGACGATCTTGGCCTCTTCGTTGTCGAGCGTGATCAGGTTCGGGGTGCTGACGATGTTGGTCTCGGACTGCGACTGCAGCAGCCGCGCCACCGCCGCCAGCGAGGTGACGCCGTTGATCACGCTCAAGAGGCCCAGGTTCATGCCCTGGCCGAGGTTGATCTGGCCCTGCGCCGCCGAGGTGTTGATGTCGATGATGCTCGGCCGCCCGGCGCCGGCGAAGTTGGTGCCGGCGACGACACCGAAACGGTCGCCGCTCTTGCCGAGCAGGCCCTGCCACTGGAAGCCGAAGTCGGCGCTGTCGCTGGGTGCGACCTCGACGATCATGCTCTCGATGTAGACCTGTGCGCGGCGCGTGTCGAGCTGGTCGATGAGCGCGCGCACCTGGCGGTACAGCGGCTCGGGCGCGGTGATGATCAGGCTGTTGGTGGCTGGGTCGGCCTGCACGAAGCCGCCGGTGCTGGGCTGCGCGGCACCCGACAGCGGTGCCGCGGCCTGCGGCGAGATGCCGGCCTGGTTGGGCGCGTTCGCAGCCACCGCCGGTGCCGGCTGGTTCGGCGTGCCGCCGCCCCCACCCCCACCGCTGCCGCCGGCAAAGGCGGCGCGGATGACCGTGGCCAGCCGCGTCGCGTCGGCGTTCTTCAGGTGCACCACGTACAGGCCGCCGGTGTCGCCGCCGCCGGCGCCGGGCCGGTCGAGGCGCGCGATGGTGGCGCGCAAGGTGGCCAGCCGCGCCGGGTTGGCGGCACGGATGATCAGCGCGTTGGCGCGCGAGTCGGCCACCACCGCCACCGCACCGCTGCCGGCGCCGCCGGGCACGCCCGGCACGCCGGTCACGCCGCCGTCGGCCAGGCGCTGCACCAGCGGTGCCAGGTCGGCCGCCAACGCGTGCTGCAAGGGCACGATCTCGATGTCGGTGCCGCTGGGCTGGTCGAGCGCGGCGACGATCTGGGCCAGGCGCCGCAGGTTGTCGGCGTAGTCGGTGATGACCAGCGAGTTGCTGCCCGGCGCCGCGTTGATGGTGTTGTTGGCGCTGATCAGCGGCCGCAGCACCGCCACCAGGTTGTTGGGGTTTTCGTAGCGCAGCGGAAAGATCTGCGTGATCACCTGGTCGCCGCGCAGTGGCGGCTCGCCCACGCTCACGGTGCCGGCCTGCAGCTTGGCATCGGCTTCGGGCACCACCTTCAGCAGGCCGCCGCTTTCCACCACCGAAAAGCCCAGCCCGCGCAACGCCGAGACGTAACTGCTGTAGGCGTCACGGATGCTCTGCGGCTGTTCGCTGTAGACCGTGATCGTGCCCTTCACGCGCGGGTCGACGACGATGTTGCGGTTGATCATGGCCGCGAAGGCGCGGCTCACGGCCTCGATGTCGGCGTTGACGAAGTTCACCGTCACCGGCGCGTTCGAACGCGGGTTGATCGTCTGCGCGTGCAGCGGCAGGGCCGCCGGTGGCAGCGCCAGCACGGCGGCCAGCAGCGCGGCGATCAGGCGCTGCGTGGCGTGGCCGGTCTGGACGCCCGCCTTGGCAAGGAAAGGCAGTCGCTTCATGGTCATCCGATCGAGATGAGACTCAGCGCGCCTTGGCGGCGGCCGATGATGTTCAGCAGGTTGGCCAGCGCCGCCTCGGCGCCGGGCGCCGCGCTGGCCTGGCCGCGGAAGCGCAGCGTCGGCGCCCACTCGCCCTGGCCGGCCAGCTGCAGCGCGCCCTGCTCGGTGCTCAGCTGCAGGGCGGCGCCGCCGTCGTCGCGCGCCTGCACGCTCAGCCGGTAGTCGCCGAGCGAGGGCAGCGTGGTCAGGCGGCTGCCGGCGCCGCGCAGTGCCAGGTCGAGGCGGCCGCTGAAGCGCCAGCGGCCCTGCGCCGATTCGGCCGTGAAGCCGGGGCTGGCCAGGGCCATCGTGCCGCGCGGGGCCAGGGTGTTCCAGGGTGTGCCCAGGCCGGAGAGCCAGTCCATCGGCCACTGGCCGAGCTCGGCCGCCGGGTTGGCGTGCGCCGGCAGCTCGATGCGCAGGCGGCCGAAGCCGGGGCTGACGCGCAGCGTCAGCGGCTGCTCGGTGCAGCAGTCCTGCCGCAGCCGCAGCGCCAGGGCCGCGCCATCGAGGCCCAGGTTCCAGTGCAGCCGGCCCGGCAGGGCCGACGCATCGCGGCTGCCGGGCCCGCCCGTCAGCACCAGCACCGCGCTGCCGCTCCACACCGTGCCGCGGGCATCGGCCAGCAGCAGGCGTTCGCCGCTGGCACGTGTGACGGCACCGGCCAGCCAGGCCGCCGGCGGCAGCGCCACCAGGGCCACGAGGCCGCCGATCGCGACCCCGATGAAGGCGTGGCGCAGTTTCATCGCGGCGCGCCCTCGAGCACCAGCTCAAGCGAGCCGTCGAAGCCCTCGCCACTGCGCTGCAGCGCCGCCGCCACCGGCCGCGCCCGCGCGCCGGCGCGCGCTTCGGCCATCCAGTCGCGCAGCGCGCTCGGGGCGATGCCGGTGAAGCGCACGACGACCCGGTCGCCCTGCAGCGAGAACTGCGCCTGCGGGCCGAGGCGCTCGGTCGCGGCCTTCAGCGCCGCCTGCGCCTGTTCGGGCGGCACCGGCGCCGTGCCCCGCAGCGCCTGCGCCTCGTCGGCCAGGCGTTGCATGGTCTGCAGCTCGGCCTCGAGGCGGTCGATCTGCGCCGGTGCCCGCTGCAGCGTGCGCCAGGCCGGCTGCACCGCCAGCAGCCACAGCAGCGCCAGGCCCACGATCACGGCCGCGGCGCTGACCAGCCGGCGCTCGCGCGGGGCCAGGCCGCGCCAGGCCTGCGCAGCGCGGCTTTGCCACTCGGCCAGGGCCGAGGCCGAGGGCTTGGGACGGGTCTGCAGGCGCTCGTCCATCACCGGCTCCCGCCGCGCGTGGACGACGGCGGCACGAGGCTGACCTGGCCGCTGGCGAACTCGGCCGCGTGGCCGCCCGCGCGCAGGCGCTGCTGGAACTGCTGGAATTGCGGCTCGCCCCAGCCGGGCACGGCCAGCGTCAGCCGGCCGGGCTCGAAGCGCACCGAGCTGGCCGGGCCGACACCATCGGGCCAGCCGGCCGCGGCAGCCGCGAGCAGGGCCTCGAAGTCGGAAGCGCCGACTCGCCCGGCGCGGCCACGCAGCAACTCGGTCTCGCGCTGCATCTGCAGCGGCGCATCGAGCACCACGCGCACGCCGGGGTGGGCCTCGCGCAGCAGGCTGTCCATCCGCGCCTTGCGCTCGGCGAGCAGCTGGCGCTGCTGCCAGGCGTGGGCGTTGAGCCCCACCAGCTGCACCGCCACCAGCGCCGCCAGGCCCCAGCGCACGGGCCGCCAGGCCGGGCTGCCGAGCAGCCGCCAGCCTTCGCGCAGCGCGCGGGTGCCGCGGTGGCGCGGTACCAAATCGAACTGGCGCAGATCGCTGCCAGTGGCGGCCGCGGCGAGCAGGGCCTCGGCCTCGGCCTGCGCCGGCACCGGGGCACCGAGCCAGCGTTCGGCGGCGGCGGCGGCGGCGGGCGTGGCGCTCCAGCGCGTGCCGGCGGCGTCGCCCACCAGCGTGCGGGCCAGGCTGCCGCCCAGCGGCAGGTCGACGGCGCCCTCGGGCCCGGCCAGGGTCAGGCGCAGGGTGTCGGTGTCGTCGCTGCCTTCGCCCGTGCTGCCGCCGTGGAAGCGGCCCAGGCGCGCCTGGCCCTCGGCCAAGGGTTCGGCGGCGGCCACGATGCGGTCGATGGGCGGGCTGCCGGCGTCGGGCGACTCCAGCGCCGCCAGCGCGGCGGCGAGCCGAGCCCGGTCGGTGGCGGCCACCCAGCCGGCGCGCCCGGGCGCGGCGCCTGCGGCCAGCGCCAGATGCAGCGCCTCGGCGTCATCGAGCAGGGCTTCTTCGAGCACACCGGCGAGGGCTGCGCGCAGGCGCGGCGCCGGGGCCTTGGGGATGTCGATGCGGTGCCAGGCCACGTCGGCAGCGGCCAGCACCAGCACACGCTGGTCGGCACGCGGCAGCAGCGCGACGGCGGCCACGCCCGACTGGCGCACCTCGCGGCCGTCATCGCTGAGCACGAAGGCCCACTCGGCCGGCAAGGCCGCGCCGGCACCGGCGCGCACTGCGCCGTCGTCGGCGGTGCCGGCGCGGCCCCCGAGGCGCTCACGGGCAGGCAGTTGAACGACGAGCAAGGACATGCGGCGGCAGAGGCGGTGGCGTGGGCAGGCGGGCCAGGTTCGTCAGGCGGGGTACAGCCGGCTATTGTGGCGGCCGCCCATGGCACTCAAGAGGCGGGCATCGCAAAGCTGCGTTTCTCCCGCTGCAGCACGTCGACGCGGCCGTCGCGGCGCATCAGCAGCGAGCGCTCCTCGAGCACCCGCTCCTCCAGGCGCAGCCGGCCGGCGACAAGAAACATCTGGCTGGCCACCGACAGCCGCTGCGGATCGGCCTTCACCCCCGGCGGCAGCAAGGGCTCCAGCTCGGCCAGCGAGCGGAACAGCTGGCGCTGGCGCTGCTGCACGATGCGCTCGGCGCCGCCCAGGTCGAGCTGCGGCACCACCGCGGCCAGCACCACGCGAGATGCGGTGTTGACGTTGACGGGCGTGGGCAGCGGCAGCAGGTCGGCATGCGGCGCCAGGCGCGCCAGCGTGGCGCTATCGATGCCGAACCAGGCGAGCTCGTCCCAGCGCAGCGGCCGCAGCGCCTGGCTCGGCACGCCCGATGCCGCCGGCCCCGGGGCCTGCAGCGTCGAGCCCTTCAGCGCCTCCACCAGGCGCGGCGCGGCATCGGCGGGGGCGCCGACCAGCACGACGAGCCGGCCCAGCACCTCGAGCATGCCGGCGTCGACCTGCCCGGCGCCGTCGACCAGACCGCGCAGGTTCAGGCGTGACTGCGCGTCTTCGATGGCGCCGGAGATGAAGGCCTCGGGGCCGCTGTCAGCGTTGTTGTCGCGGTCGGCGGCCAGGAACGACGACAACCGGGCCTCGGCCAGCGGCTGCGCCCAGGGTTCGTCGAGCGAGTCCACGGGCGTGCCGCCGCGGCGCGCGCTGCGTTCGTCTTCGCGCAGGATCAGGCGCGCCCAGTCGAGCGCGCCGCTGAGGATCCAGCCGCTCTGCGCCCGTGCGCGCTCGGCGGCCTCGATGGCCACAGCGCGCTCCTGCTGCCACACCATGCCCGCGGCGGCCGCGGTGACGAGCGCGACGACGATCATCGCCAGCAGCAGCGCCACGCCGCGCTGGGCCTTCCTGGCGGGCAGGCGCTGCGTCATGAGCCCGCCGGGCCGAGGGCGACATCGCGCGTGAGCGCGCCACCGGGCAGCATGACGACGATGCGCACGGCCCCGGGCAGCTGCTCGCGGGCCACCGGGAACAGCCTCGGCCCTGGTGCCGGCGCGCTGGCGCCGCTGGCCGGCGGCGGGGGCGGGGCGGCGGCCACCGGCAAGGCCGGGGCGACGCCCACGTTGCCGGTGCTCTGGGCATTGGCCCAGTTGCCGTCGTAATAGAAGTACACCTGCCAGCTCTCCGCGCCTTCGGCCAGCAGCACCTGCCCGGGCTCGGTGCCCAGCAGCTGCAGCGCCGCCAGCCAGCCCTGCTGCAGCGCCTCGGCCTGCGTGAAGGCCGGCGAGGCCCAGCGCTGCCAGCGGCCCTCGCGCACGGCCCAGACGACGATGACGATGCCCGGCTCGCTGCGGCGCGTCAGACGCACGCTGAGGCCGTCGAACTGCAGCGGCGGCACGAGGCCGGTGTCGACCACCGCCTGCAGGTCCTGCTCCCATTGCGTCAGCACGGTGGCCAGGCGGCCGGCGCGGTCGACGGCGGCGCGGCTGGCCTCGCGCGCCTTCAGCACCGATTCCAGGCCCTGCCAGGCCATCGCCGACAGGATGGCCATGGCGAAGATCGCCACCAGCACCTCGACCAGCGTGAAGCCGCGCGTGAAGCTGCGCGACCCGCGGCGTCGTTTGGTGCGCGCGTTCATTGGCGTGCCAGCACGGTGGACAGCGTCACCAGCGGCTGGCCGTCTTCGTTGGCGACCTCGGCGTCGACACGCCGGAAGCTCGGGTTCGGCGTCGGCCGCGTGCGCAGCGTGCCGCGGTAACTGCGGCCGAGCTGCTCGCAGCTGAAGTCGCTGTCGCCGACGCCGGGGAAGGCACGGCGCAGGCGCAGCTCGGTCAGCTGGTTGTCGGCGCACCACTGCGCGGCCACCACGTCCTCGAGCCGGCGGGCGTTGTCGGTGAGCGCATCGGCCGCGCGCAGGCCGGCGGCCAGCGCCAGCGCCACGACGGCCAGCGCCACCAGCACCTCGAGCAGCGTGAAGCCGGCGGCCGCGCGCAGCGGGCGCGTCACGGCGCGGCGTCCGGCACGACCACGCCGAAGGGCGCGAGGCCGTCGCTCACCAGCTCCAGCCGGTGCTCGCCCAGCTGCAGCCGCACGCGCTGCGGCGGCAGGATGGCCTCGGGCCCGAGCACCAGCTGCGGCGCACCCACCACCTGCGCCGCCGTGCGCGCGTCGAGCCAGCGCGTGGGCAGCGGCAGCGAGCGCGGCAGGCCGATGAAGCGGAACTGCAGCGGCTGGCCGGCGCTGCCGGTGGCCGGGTCGTCGGCGCGGCGCGGCAGCCAGACCACCGGCACGCCCGACACCCGCGACTCGGCCCGCGCGGCCTCGATCAGCGCCGCCAGGCGCTCGGCCTCGGTCTCGAGGCGGCTGCGGTCGCCGTCGGGCAAGGCGATGGCCACCAGGCCGAGGCCCACGGCCACCACGGCCAGCACGATGAGCAGCTCCACCAGCGTGAAGCCGCGGGCACGGCCACGCAGACGGCGGCGGGTGGCAGCGCGGCTACTGCCAGTTGCCGATGTCGGCATCCTTGCCCTCGCCTCCGGCCGCGCCGTCGGCGCCGAAGCTGAAGACGTCGATCTCGCCCCGCACGCCCGGGCTCAGAAACTGGTACGGGCGGCCCCAGGGGTCGGCCGGCAGCTTGTCGAGGTAGGGCTTCCAGTTCGGCGGCACCACGCCGGCGGTGGGCCGCGCCACCAGGGCGTTGAGGCCCTGCTCGGTGCTCGGGTAGCGCTGGTTGTCGAGCCGGTAGCGCTTGAGCGCCTGCACCAGCGTGTTGATGTCGGTGCGGGCGGCGGTGCCGCGGGCGTCGTCGAGGCTCGAGAACAGGTTGGGCACGATCAGCGCGCCCAGCACGCCGATGATGACCAGCACCACCAGCAGCTCGATCAGCGTGAAGCCGCGAACCCGGCCGCGCCGCGGAGCGATCGTGGGGCGGCCTGCGGCGGCGGCACCGCGGATCGACGGACGGGCTGGCAGGGCGATCAACATGGAGGGAGGGCGCGGCAAGGCGTCGGCACAGGAGGCGGCGCATGATAATCGGCGCATGTCGGCACGTTTGATGACGCTCGTGGTCTGGGCCCTCGCCGCGGCAGCTGCCGTGGCCTGGGGCCTGAAGCTGTTCGTCAGCCCGAAGCCCGTGCCGGCGGGCGCGCAGGTGGCCGACACGACGCCGGTGCTGCAGGCCGATCTGACCCGCCTGCTCGGCGCCGATCCCCCACCGCCCGTGGCGGCGGCCGAAGAGGCCGCGCCGCCTCCGGACGCGCGCTTCACGCTGCTCGGCGTGGTCGCGCCGCGCCAGGGCGCTGCCACGCGCACCGGCCCCCGCGAGGGCGTGGCGCTGATCGCCATCGACGGCCAGACGCCGCGCGCCTACCGTGTGGGCGCACGGGTCGACGGCGACACGGTGCTGCAGTCCGTTCACGCCCGCGGCGCCGAGCTCGGCCCGCGTGGTGGCCCGGCGCGGGTGGCGCTCGAACTGCCGCCGCCGGCGCCCGCCGCCACGGGCACCTTGCCCGGCCTGGGCCCAGGGGCCGCGCCAGCCGCACCGGCCGCACGCATGCCGGCGCCGGTGCCGCCGTTTGCTCGGCCCGGCGGCGCGCGCCAGCCCGGCAACCCCAACCTCCCAGACCCGCAATCAGCGCCAGCGCAGCCCGACGGCATGCCGCAGCGCGGGCAAAGCCCGAACGCCACCTTGATGTGAGGTCTGCAGGCCGGCCGCGGGGCGGCGCAGGCCTTTCGCTCGGCGTATGGCCTAGTACAGCGCCGGCCCGAACGGCGACGGCATCGGCTCGGGCTCCGGCTCGACGAAGGGCTCGGCCAGGCCACCCGGCCGCGACGGGCCGGCGTCTTCGCCGTCGGCCAGCTCGGTGAGCAGGGCCGCGGCGCTGTTGAGCAGCGGCCAGGCCAGTGTGGAGCCAGTGCCGTCGGTGCTTTCCATGCCCAGCTCGAGCAGCGCCGAGGCGCGGAACAGGTTCAGCGCCTGGTCGAGGCCGCGGTGGCTGTGGCTGCGGCAGAACACGCAGTAGTCGGTGACCGGCTGCGCAATGCGCGAGGCCACCATCAGCGCGGCGCAGGCCGGCGCGCCGTCGATGATGAGCAGGTGGCGCTTGCTGGCCGCCATCAGGATGACGCCCACCATCACCGCGATCTCGAAGCCGCCGAAGGCGGCAAGCACGTCGATCGGCTCGGTCGCCGCGCGGTGCCGCGCCTGCGCCTGGGTGAGCACTTTCATCACGTGCGACAGGTAGTCCATCTCCATGTGCGGCCCCGAGACGACGAGGTCGCGCACCGAGCTGTCCGTCAGGCGCGACAGCACCAGCGCGGCGCTTTCGTGCGAGCCCACGCCGACACCGGCCAGCACCGTGACGTTGCCGCGGAGCTTGTCGCCGATCTCCATGCCGGCGCGCATGCCGGCGTGGGCCTGCTCCAGCGTCATGGCCAGCGCGGCGCGTGTGTTGCGCGTGCCGTGGGCGATCTTGCGCATCAGCAGCCGGTCATGAGGCGGCACGTTGTGCGCCATGCCGCAGTCGACCACCGTGACCGTCATGTGCTGGGCGCGGGCGAACAGGGTGAGCGGCAGCTGGTTCGTGAGGGCCAGCTGCACCGTGTCGTGCGTGGGGCGCGCGGCGGGGTCGCAGACGCCGGCGACCGCCAGGCCATGGTCGGACGCGAACACCAGCAGCTGCGGATCGTGCAGCACCGGCTTGAGCGTGTTCTGCATCAGGCCCAGGCGGATGGCCAGCGGCTCGAGCTCGCCGAGGCTGCCGCCGACCTCATTGCGGCGCGAGAGCTTCTCGCGCAGGGCTTTTTCGAGCAGGGGGCTCGAGGTGGGGGTGACTAATGAGCGGCTGCCAACCATGGCTGGAGTTTAGTGACGCGCCGCTCAGCGCAGGAACAATCCGTAGACGGGATTGCGGGTCTCTTCCGAGAACGGGTAGGCCAGCGTGCGCAGGAAGCCGTCGAATGCGGCTTCGTCACCCGCCGGCACCTGGATGCCCACCAGGATGCGGCCGTAGTCGGCGCCCTGGTTGCGGTAGTGAAACAGGCTGATGTTCCAGCCCGGGTGCATGGCCTCCAGAAAGCGCATCAGCGCGCCCGGCCGCTCGGGGAACTGGAAGCGGAACAGCCGCTCGTGGCGCGCCAGCTCGCTGCGGCCGCCGACCATGTGGCGCACGTGCTCCTTCGCGAGTTCGTCGTCGGTGAGGTCCACCGTGGCAAAGCCCTGCTTCTGGAACTGCCGCGCGATGCGCCCGGCCTCGTCGCGCTTGTGGATGGCCAGGCCGACGAAGACATGCGCCACGCGCTCGTCGGAGATGCGGTAGTTGAACTCCGTCACCGCGCGCGGGCCGACGAGGGCGCAGAAGCGGCGGAACGAGCCGCGCTCCTCGGGGATGGTGACGGCGAACAAGGCCTCGCGCTGCTCGCCGAATTCGGCGCGCTCGGCGACGAAGCGCAGGCGGTCGAAGTTCATGTTCGCGCCGCAGGTGATGGCCACGAAGCTGCGGCCACGGCACTTCTCGCGCTCCACGTAAGCCTTGACGGCCGCCACGCCCAGGGCGCCGGCGGGCTCGAGGATGCTGCGCGTGTCCTGGAACACGTCCTTGATGGCGGCGCAGACCTGGTCGGTGTCGACGGTGATGATCTCGTCGACCAGCGCGCGCGCCACGCGGAAGGTCTCGACGCCGACCTGCTTGACGGCCGTGCCGTCGGAGAACAGGCCCACGTCGGCCAGCAGCACGCGGCGGCCCTTGGCCAGCGACTGGCGCATGGCGTCAGAGTCGGTGGTCTGCACGCCGATCACGCGCACCTCGGGGCGCACGGCCTTGATGTAGGCCGCGATGCCGGCGATCAGGCCGCCGCCGCCGATGGCCACGAACACCGCGTCGAGCGGGCCCTGGTGCTGGCGCAGGATCTCCATCGCCACTGTGCCCTGGCCGGCGATCACGTCGGGGTCGTCGAAAGGGTGGACGAAGGTCAGGCCACCTTCGGTCTGCAGCGCCAGCGCGTGCTGGTAGGCGTCGGTGTAGCTGTCGCCGTGCAGCACCACTTCGCCGCCGAGCGCCTGCACGGCGTCGATCTCCAGCCGCGGCGTCGTCACCGGCATCACGATGACGGCGCGGCAGCCCATGCGCCGCGCCGACAGCGCCACGCCCTGCGCGTGGTTGCCGGCCGAGGCGCAGATGACACCGGCGGCGCGCTGCTCGGGCGTGAGATTCGCCATCTTGTTGTAAGCGCCGCGCAGCTTGAAGCTGAACACCGGCTGCTGGTCTTCGCGCTTGAGCAGCACGGTGTTGGCCAGGCGGCGCGACAGGTTCTTCGCGGGCTCCAGTGCCGTCTCGCGGGCGACGTCGTAGACGCGGGCGGTGAGGATGCGCTGCAGGTACTCGGAGGCGACGCGCTTTTGCCGCGGCGTCAGCAGGGCGGCGCTGGCCGGGGCCGTAGTGTCTGGGCTGGCCTCGACGGCGGCAGAAGAGCGGTGGCGGCCAGCAGGCATCAAGGCTTCCAAGGGGTCCACGAAGGGGCCGGGATCATAGGCGAGGCCCGTGCGCATGCCTCACCGCCGGCGCGGCACAGAAAAAAGGCCCGGAGCCTTGCGGCTCCGGGCCGAATCCACCATTGAGGAGGTGGAGGAGACAACCGGTGGAGACCGTCTTCGCAGCCGCTTGCAGCGCTATTGACGACTCATTGAAAAGCAGTCTATCACCGCGATGCTGCAGTGCAATATGCTCCCGGCACTCGATTTCTAGTGGCCGGACTCCAAACTCGACGCCCGAGGAGAACACACACCATGGAATGCACCATCCACTGGACCCCAAGCACCGGAATGGGGTTCGTCGCCGAAACAGGCAGCGGCCACCTCATCACCATGGACGGCGCCCCTGACGGCGGTGGCCGCAACCTGGCGCCGCGGCCGATGGAAACCGTGCTCGCCGGCACCGGCGGTTGCACCGCCTACGACGTGGTGCTGATCCTCAAGCGCGGCCGCCACGACGTGACCGGCTGCCAGGTGAAGCTGACGAGCGAACGCGCTGGCACCGACCCGAAGGTGTTCACGAAGATCCACATGCACTTCGTCGTCCAGGGCCGCGGCGTGCCGCCCGGGGCCGTGGAGCGCGCCATCGCGCTGTCGCACGAGCGCTACTGCTCGGCCAGCATCATGCTGGGCAAGACCGCCGAGATCACGACCAGCTACGAACTCGTCGACGAGGCCCAGGCCGGCGCGGGCTGAGCCTCCATCAGCCGTTCGGGCTGAGCCTCCATCAGCCGTTCGGGCTGAGCTTCCATCGGCCGTTCGGGCTGAGCCTGTCGAAGCCCTACACCCGGTGCGCGACGGTGGTCATCACCTTCGCCGCACCCCGCATCAGCCAGGCCAGCGGCATGGGCAGGTCCAGCCCACCCGCGCCGCGCGCGTCTTCGGCGTGGCGCGCCTCATCGGCCTTCATGGCCTCGACGATGGCGCGCGAGCGGGTGTCCCCCACCGGCAGCCGGTCGAGGTGGCCGGCCAGGTGCTGCTCGACCTGGCGCTCGGTCTCGATGACGAAGCCCAGGCTCGTGGTGTCGCCCAGGCGCCCGGCCAGCAGGCCGATGCCAAACGCCCCGGCGTACCAGAGCGGGTTCAACAGGCTCGGCCGGTCACCGAGTTCGTCGAGGCGCTGCTGGCACCAGGCGAGGTGGTCGATCTCCTCGCGCGCCGCCTGCCGCATCTGCTGGCGCAACTCGGGCGAGCGGGCCGTGAGCGCCTGCGCCTGGTACAGCGCCTGCGCGCACACCTCGCCGACGTGGTTCACGCGCATCAGCGCCGCGGCCTCGCGGCGCTCGTCGTCGGCCAGAGGCGCCGCCTCGGCGCGGTGGGCGCCGGCCGGGTTCGGCCGGGCCGCGTGCACGGCACCGGCCAAGGTGCGCAGGGTGTTGTCGGCGCTGACCAGCAGGCGGTCGAGCAAGGGGCTGGTGTCGAGCTTGGGGTAATCCATGAGGCACCAATCTAGTGCTATCTGGATCCCGGCAGCAACGACTGTGTGTCTCGTTGTTGCCGCACCACAAGGCAAGTCCCTTTTGGGTCGAAACGATGGAAAACGGCTAACCCGTCTGGTGCAATACCGTCAACTTCCGCTGCGGAGGTTGGCCTGATCAACCCCTCGCCGGGTGACACCCGCCCGATCGGGACCTCGTGTTAAACCAAGGAGATAGTGGCAATGAAGAAATCTCTGCTCGCCCTGGCCGCGCTGACGGCATTCACGGGTGTGGCCTCGGCCCAGTCGTCGGTGACGCTGTTCGGCGTCATCGATGCAAACATGCGCAACGTCAAGAACAGCACCAGCTCGCTGAAGACGTTGAGCACGGACGGCATGGGTTCCAGCCGTCTGGGCCTTCGCGGCACGGAAGACATCGGCGGCGGTCTGCGCGCCGCCTTCTGGCTTGAGGGCTCGGTGAACGTGGACGTCGGTGGCGGTGCGAAGACCGCGGCCACGGCCAACGGTAGCGGCGCCAACGGCCAAGACTGGCAGCGTCGCGCCACGGTCAGCCTGCTGGGTGGTTTCGGTGAAATCCGCCTCGGCCGCGACTACACGCCGGACTTCTGGAATCACAACGTCTTCGATCCGTTCGGTACCAACGGCGTGGGTTCGGGCACCAATTTGTTCAACGCCTCTGCGGCGGGCGGCGCGACCACTATCGTGCGCGCTAACAACTCGGTTGGCTACTTCCTGCCGAGTGGCTTGGGTGGCATGTACGGCCAATTGATGATGGCCGCCGGCGAAGGCGCCGCAGGTAACAAGCACGTTGGCTTCCGCTTCGGCTACTCTGCTGGTCCGCTGAACGTGGCCTTCGCTTACGGCAAGACTTCGGTTTCGGATGGCCCGCCGTCGGTCGACTGGAAGCGCATCAACCTGGGCGCGTCGTACAACCTGGGCTTCATGACGCTCATGGGTCATTACATCACGGCCGACGTGACCGGCGGCACCAGCAACGGCGTCGAGACCGTCAATTACCTGATCGGCGCCAATATCAAGGCTGGCGCGCAGGGCACGTTCAAGGTGTCGTACGTGAAGTCCGACGGTGACGGTCCCACCGCTAGCCTGAAGGCTCGGGACGCCACCCAGTTCGCCTTTGGCTACCAACACGCCCTGTCGAAGCGGACCAGCGTGTACGGCCACTACTCGCGTATCAGCAACAAGTCGGGCGCGTCC
Source organism: Rubrivivax sp. (assembly GCA_020248945.1). Classification (GTDB taxonomy): domain Bacteria; phylum Pseudomonadota; class Gammaproteobacteria; order Burkholderiales; family Burkholderiaceae_C; genus Rubrivivax. Next base: position 39,896 of record JADCGQ010000003.1, on the reverse strand, counting down.
TACACAGCTTCGTCGGGCGGCCCTGCCCAGACGGCTGGCAAGGGTTCGACCGGCTACGAGTTCGGCGTCAACCACAGCTTCTGATCGATGGCGGGCCGCAAGGCCCGCTGCCGAGCACGCTGCAGCCGCCCCTCGGGGCGGCTTTTTCATGCCCGAAGCTTTGCCGAGTCGGACTCCCGCCCATGCGCCTGCTGCCCTTCACTGCCCTCGCCGCCGCACTGCTTCTGGCCGCGTGCGGCACACCACCTTCGCCCGCCGACGCCGGCTGGCACGCCGTGCCCCTGCCCGGCAAGGAGCCGACGCGCTACCAGCGCGAGGCCAAGGACGGCCGCCCGGCCATCGCCGCGGTGTCGGTGCGCTCGGCCAGCATGTGGCGGCAGAAGCTCGAGCAGCCCCCGGCAAGCCTGGGCGACGTGAGCTTTTCGTGGTGGGCACAGACGCTGCTGGCCGATGCCAACGTGGCCGATGTCGACCGCGAAGACGCCACGGCCCGTGTGATGTTCGGCTTTGGCGGCGACCACTCGAAGCTGCCGATGCGCGCCCGCATGAGCTTCGATCTGGCCGAGGCCCTGACCGGCGAGCGCCCTCCCTACGCCACGCTGATGTATGTGTGGGACGCCACCGCCCCCGTGGGCACGGTGATCGTCAACCCGCGCAGCGACCGTATCCGCAAGATCGTCGTCGACTCCGGCCCCGAGGGCCTGCGCCGCTGGCGCGACCACCGGCGCGATCTGGCCGCCGACTTCCGCCGGGCCTTCGGCGAGGAGCCGGGCCCCTTGCGCTCGATGGCTCTGATGACGGACAGCGACAACACCCGCGCCCAGGCGCGAACCTGGTACGGCGACATCGTGCTGCACCCGGCGGCTGCACCGGCCGACACACCGGCCGCCCTGCCCTCGCGTTGACACCAAGCGGGCAAACACGGTGAAGCAGGGCCAGTTCGCCTCGGGAGAATCAGCGGCCTACAGCACGCCCGAGGAGCGATCCGCCATGACCCTTGCACAACCCCTGCACACCCTCGCAGCCGCCCTGCTGCTGGCGGGCTTGGGCACCTCGTCCGCGCTGGCGCAGAGCAGCGTCACGCTAAGCGGCATCATCGACGCGGGCGTCACGCGCGTCAGCGGCCTCAAGGGCGGCAGCATCAGCGCGTTGTCCAGCGGCATCATGGACGGCTCGCGTGTGATCGTGCGTGCCAACGAAGACCTCGGCGGCGGCTGGCGCGCGCTGGTGACGCTGGAGCACCGGCTCGAGCTAGACACGGGCTTGTCCACCAACCGACCGCCTTCGGCCAGCCAGTTGCCGGATCGCCTGTCACAGGCCAGCCTGCTGGGACTGCCCGGCGCCTTCCAGCCCGTGGTCACGGCCGTGGCCAACAACATCGGCAGCGGCGTGGGCGTCAACCTCGGCGGCGCGTTCTGGGACCGCCAGGCCTTCGTCGGCCTCGTCACGCCGGTGGGCGCCTTCCTGGCCGGCCGGCAGTACACGCCGGGCTTCGAGATCAGCGCCACCTTCGACGCCTTCGGCACGCAGTCGGCGGCCTCGGCGGGCCAGGTGGGCTCGCTGCCGGCGGCCATCGACATCCGGCTGTCGAACACGCTGGCCTGGCGCGCCGAGATCGGCGGCTTCGTGGCCTCGGCCATGGTGGGTGCCGGCGAGGGCAGCAGCACCGCGGGCCGCTTCACCGGCGCGATGGCGCAGTACCGCGCCGCCCGTTGGTCGGTGGGCGTGGCCCTGAACCGACGCGACAACGAACGCGGCCAGGCCTCGCTGCAGAGCCTGGTGGCCGGTGCCTCGGTGGCCCTCGGCCCCGGCCGTGTCTACGTGATGCTGACCGACATCCAGGACGACAACCCCAGCGGCGTGAGCGGCATCGCTGCGCAGGTTGCGCCACTGCCAGGGGTCGGCGCCACCAACGCCGCGCTGATCCAGAACGCCTTCACCAATGCGCTGAAGCAGGACGCGCGGCTCCTCCACCTGGGCTACCGCGCCACCTTCGGCGTGCACACCGTGTACGCCGGCACGACGCAGTACGACGACCAGCGCGCGGCGAACGCCGACACGCGCTCGGTCGGCGCCGCCTACTCGTACGCGCTGTCCAAGCGCACCGACATCAACCTCGCGGTGGCCCGCTTCACCAACGCCGCGCTGGCGCAGGCGGCGCCGGGCGGCGGTGGCTACCTCGGTGGCGTCACGGCCAGCGCCGGCACCGACGCCACCAGCCTGGCACTGGGCTTGCGTCACCGTTTCTGATGCCCCTCTGCCCCGAAGCAGGCCGCCCGCCGGCGGCCCGCTAGCGCTCCGCCATGTTTGCGTTTGTCGTCCGCCGCCTGCTGCAGGCCGTGATCGTGATGCTCACGGTGGCCTTCCTTGCCTTCATGCTGTTCCAGTACGTCGGCGACCCGGTGGCGCAGATGCTGGGCCAGGACGCCACGCAGGAGCAGCGCGAGGCGCTGAAGCGCGATCTCGGCCTCGACCAGCCGTTCCCGGTGCAGTTCGCGCGCTTCGTCGGCAACGCGGTGCAGGGCGAGTTCGGCCTGTCGCTGCGCCAGGGCCGGCAGGTCTCGACGCTGATCGCCGAGCGGTTCCCGGCCACGCTGGAGCTCTCGCTGGCCGCAGCCGTCATCGCGCTCGTGGCCGGTATTCCGCTGGGCGTGTACGCGGCACTGCGGCGCGGCCGATTCGGCGCGCAGGCGGTGATGACGCTGTCGCTGCTGGGCGTGAGCCTGCCCACCTTCTTGATCGGCATCCTGCTGATCCTGGTGTTCTCGGTGCAGCTGCAGTGGTTGCCGAGCTTCGGCCGCGGTGACACGGTGGCGCTGTTCGGCGGCAGCTGGACGACGGGGCTGCTCACGCTGGACGGCTGGTCGCACCTGGTGCTGCCGGCCATCACGCTGAGCGTGTTCCAGCTCGCGCTGATCTTGCGGCTGGTGCGCGCCGAGATGCTGGAGGTGCTGCGCACCGACTACATCAAGTTCGCGCGCGCCCGCGGCCTGAGCGACCGCGCCATCCACTTCAGCCACGCGCTCAAAAACACGCTGGTGCCCGTGATCACCATCACCGGGCTGCAGCTCGGCAGCCTCATCGCCTTTGCCATCATCACCGAGACGGTGTTCCAGTGGCCGGGCATGGGCTTCCTGTTCATCCAGGCGGTGCAGTTCGCCGACATCCCGGTGATGGCGGCCTACCTGTGCCTGATCGCGCTGGTGTTCGTGATCGTGAACCTGGTGGTCGATCTGCTGTACTTCGTCGTCGACCCGCGTCTGCGCGTCGAGAAGCCGGCGGGGGGCCACTGACATGGCGGCACTCTCGATGTGGGACCGCTGGCGCGACAGCGACGTCTGGCACAGCTTCAAGCGCTCGCCCACCGCCATCGTGGCGGCGCTGATCGCCGCCGTGTGCCTGTTCTGCAGCCTCTTCGCGCCCTGGGTCGCGCCGCACAACCCCTTCGACCTGGCGACGCTGAACCTGATGGATTCGCGCCTGCCACCGGCCTGGCTGGAAGGCGGCAACCCGAGCTACCTGCTGGGCACCGACGACCAGGGCCGCGACATCCTGAGCGCGCTGTTCTACGGCGCGCGCATCTCGCTGCTGGTGGGCCTGGCCTCGGTGCTGTTGTCGCTGGTGGTGGGCGTGGCGCTGGGCCTGCTGGCGGGCTTCGTGGGGGGCGCGGTCGACGCCTTCATCATGCGCGTGTGCGACGTGATGCTGTCGTTTCCGAGCATCCTCGTGGCGCTGCTGATCGACGGCATCGGCCGCGCGCTGTTTCCGAACGCGCACGACACGCTCGCCTTCGGCGTGCTGATCTTCGCCATCGCACTCACCGGCTGGGTGCAGTACGCGCGCACCGTGCGCGGCAGCACGCTGGTGGAGCGGCAGAAAGAATACGTGCAGGCGGCACGCGTGATTGGCGTGACGCCGCTGCGCATCATGGCGCGCCACGTGCTGCCCAACGTGATGGGGCCGGTGCTGGTGCTGGCCACCATCCAGGTGGCGGCGGCCATCCTGACCGAGGCCACCCTGTCTTTCCTGGGCGTGGGCGTGCCACCGACATCGCCCAGCCTGGGCACCCTCATCCGCATCGGCAACGACACACTCTTCTCAGGCGACTGGTGGATCACCATCTTCCCGGGGGTGATGCTGGTGCTGATCGCGCTCTCCGTGAACCTGCTCGGCGACTGGCTGCGCGACGCGCTCAACCCCAAGCTGCAATGAGCGCCCCCGCCACGACCACCACGCCGCTGCTCGAGGTGAAGGACCTCGTGGTCGAGTTCCCCACGCGCCGCGGCACGCTGCGCGCGCTCGACCAGGTGAGCTTCTCGATCGCGCCCGGCGAGATCCTGGGTGTCGTCGGCGAATCCGGCGCCGGCAAGAGCCTCACCGGCGCCGCGATCATCGGCCTGCTCGAGCCGCCCGGCCGCATCGCCGGTGGCGAGATCCGCCTGCGCGGCGAGCGCATCGTCAGCCTGGGCGCGGATGCGATGCGCCGCATCCGCGGCAAGCGCATCGGCGCCATCTTCCAGGATCCCCTGACCTCGCTGAACCCGCTGTTCACGGTGGGCCAGCAGCTGGTGGAGACCATCCACGCCCACCTGCCGCTGTCGGAGCAGCAGGCCCGAGAGCGCGCCATCCAGCTACTCGCCGACACTGGCATTCCGGCGCCCGAGGCGCGCTTCGGCCAGTACCCGCACCAGTTCAGCGGTGGCATGCGGCAGCGCGTGGTGATTGCGCTGGCGCTGGCCGCCGAGCCCGAGCTCATCGTCGCCGACGAGCCCACGACGGCGCTGGACGTGTCGATCCAGGCCCAGATCATCGCGCTGCTCAAGCGCCTGGCGCGCGAGCACGGCACGGCCGTCATGCTCGTCACGCACGACATGGGCGTGATCGCCGAGACCTGCGACCGCGTCGCCGTGCTCTACGCCGGCCGTGTGGCCGAGATCGGGCCGGTGGCCGAGGTCATCCACCGCCCGGCGCACCCGTACACACGCGGCCTGATGGGCTCGATCCCGGCCATGGACGAAGACCGCGACGAGCTGCTGCAGATCGACGGCGCGATGCCGCGCCTGAACGCCATGCCCGCCGGCTGCGCCTTCCATCCGCGCTGCCCGCAGGCCCACGAGCGCTGCACGCGCGAGCGGCCCGAGCTGCTGGCGGCGGGCGCCACGCGGGCGGCCTGCTGGCTCGTCGACACGAAGGCGCCCGCATGAGCCGCACGAGCGAAGGCCCGCTGCTGCAGGTGCGCGGCCTGACGAAGCGCTTCGACGTCTCGGCGCCCTGGCTCAACCGCGTCCTCGAGCGACTGCCGCGCCAGGTGGTGCACGCGGTCGACGACGTCAGCTTCGACATCGCCCGCAGCAGCACGCTGGCGCTGGTGGGCGAAAGCGGCTGCGGCAAGAGCACGGTGGCGCGGCTGCTGGTGGGGCTGCATGCAGCCTCGGCGGGCACCGTGCACTTCGACGGTCAGGAACTCGTCACGCTGCAAGGCGCCGAGCGGCGCGTGCTGCAGCGCCGGCTGCAGATGATCTTCCAGGACCCCTACGCCAGCCTCAACCCGCGCTGGACGGTGGAGGACATCGTCGCCGAGCCGCTGCGCGAGCACGCGCTGGTGGCCGGCCGCGACGCGCAGCGCGCGCGCGTGGCCGAGCTACTGCTGCAGGTGGGCCTGGCGGCGGCCGATGCCGGCAAGTTTCCGCACCAGTTCAGTGGCGGCCAGCGCCAGCGCATCAGCATCGCGCGTGCGCTGGCCACGCAGCCGGAGTTCCTGGTCTGCGACGAGCCAACCTCGGCGCTCGATGTCTCGGTGCAGGCGCAGGTGCTGAACATCATGAAACGGCTGCAGCGGCAGCACGGCCTGACCTACCTGTTCATCAGCCACAACCTGGCGGTGGTGCGCCACGTGGCCGATGCCGTGGGCGTGATGTACCTGGGCCGCCTGGTGGAAGTGGCGCCCAAGCGCGAACTCTTCGCCACGCCGCGCCATCCGTACACGCGCATGCTGCTCGACGCGATTCCCGACGTGCACATGAGCGGCCGCGCGCGCACCCCCGTTCAGGGGGAGGTGCCCAACCCGCTGCAGCCCCCCAGCGGCTGCGCCTTTCACCCGCGCTGCCCGCATGCCAACGCCCGCTGCCGTGCCGAGCGGCCGGCGCTCGTCACGACCGGCCACGTGCAGGTGGCCTGCCACGCGGTGCAGGAAGGGCGGCTGACCACGGCGGCCGCCCGTGACGCCGTCACACCCCCGGGGTGACGCTTTCACGGGACTCGGACGGCACGAGAGTCGATAACCACGGCATCGGGCGATCAAGCCCGGCCAGCACGCCACCCGCCTGGCCTGCTGCGCCACCGAGGAGCTGCCGTGAACGACTTCAGCGAAACCATCTTCCTGCCACCGCTGGGCCTGAGCCCGGCCACGGAGCCCGCCTCGGCGCGGCTGCTGTCGGTACCCTCGCCCCAGCAGCGGGGCCGCTGTGCGCTGGCCTACTGGCCGGCCACGCTGCGCAGCCTGCTCTCGCCGCACGGGCTCGACCCTTCTGCAGCCCGGTGGTCGTACGCGGCGCGTTTTCAGCCGCGCCCCGACGAACACACGCGCTGGTGCCAGGCCTTCGGGCTGGACGCCGCCGCGGCCGCTGGCGCGCCTTTCCTCTTCAGCCAGGCGACCGGCACGCTGCTGTACATGCGGCTCTTCGCCGACCTGGGCCTGAACTTCCGCCACCTGCTGCACCTGCGCCACCGCGCCACCCACCGGCCGTCGCCACAGGCCGCTCAACTGGGCGGTCAGATCGTCTCGGCGCGGGTCGCGGCCATGCACTCGCTGGGCGCGCGCAAGGCCCTGGTGCACATCGCCTGCACCGTGAGCAGCGAGGACGGCCTCGTATTGCTGCACGTGCAGGACGACTTCATCGTGCGTGGCTACCGCCCAGGCCAGCTGGCCGCGCTGGCGCGTCACCCCGCACCGCCGTTCGAGGCCCTGCAGCGCCCGGCACCGCGCTGGGCACCGGGCACGGCGCCCTGGCAGGCACGCATCGACATCGCCTCCGACCTGGGCCAGCGCTACGGCCGGCTCAGCGGTGACGCCAACCCGGTGCACACCACGCCCTGGGCGGCACGGCTCTTCGGCCATCCGAAGCCGTTCCTGCAAGGGCTGGCCACACGCTCGATGATCGTCGGCCAGCTGGCGCAGGCCGGCTGGCAGGTGCACCGCCTCGACCTGCACCTGTGCCGGCCGGTGCCCTGCGGCGAGCCGGTGCTGCTGTCGCACGACGGCCAGCGTTTCGAGCTGGCCAACGCCAGCGGCACGCAGTTGCTGGCCAGTGGCCGATTCGAGGCGCCGCGGCCCTGAGGCCGCCGCGGTTTCAGCGCGGCAGCAGCCGCTCGTGGGCGAACAGTTCAGCCACCGACTCGCGCTCGCGGACCAGGTGCAAGGTGTCGCCATCGACCATGACCTCGGCCGCCCGCGGCCGCGTGTTGTAGTTGCTGGCCATCACCATGCCGTAGGCGCCGGCCGAGAGGATGGCGATGCGGTCGCCGGGCTGCAGCGCCAGCGCACGGTCGCGGCCGAGCCAGTCGCCGCTTTCGCAGATCGGGCCGACGACGTCCCAGGTGAGGGCCGCGCCCTCGCGCCGCTGGCAGGGCTCCATCGCCATCCAGGCCTCGTACATGGCAGGGCGCACGAGGTCGTTCATGGCTGCGTCGACGATGCAGAAGTTCTTTCCGCCGTCGTTGGTGCGGCCGGGCTTGAGCACCTCGACGGTGGTCACCAGCACGCCGGCATTACCCACCAGCGAGCGCCCCGGCTCGAACAGCACCTCGCGGTGGCCATGCCCGCGGGCATCGAGCCGCGCCAGGAGGGCCGACACCAGATCGGCCGCCGCGGGGGGCTGCTCGTCGGTGTAGGTGATGCCGAGGCCACCGCCCACGTCGACATGGTGGATGGCGATGCCGGCAGCCTCGACCGCCTCGACCAGATCGAGCAGGCGGTCGAGCGCGTCGAGGTAGGGCGCGATCTGCGTGATCTGCGAGCCGATGTGGCAGTCGATCCCGACCACCTTCAGCCCCGGCAACGACGCCGCATGGCGGTAGGCGGCCACGGCCTCGCCGTGGGCGATGCCGAACTTGTTGCCCTTCAGGCCGGTGGAGATGTAGGGGTGGGTGCCGGCGTCGACGTCGGGGTTGACGCGCAGGCTGACCGGCGCCACGCGGCCCAGGCTGCGCGCGACCTGGTCGAGCCGGTCCAGCTCCGGCAGGCTTTCGACGTTGAAGCAGCGCACGCCGGTACCGCCGGCCAGCAAGGCCGCGCGCATCTCGTCACGCGTCTTGCCGACGCCCGAGAACACGATGCGCGAGGCCTGGCCGCCGGCCGCCAGCACGCGCGCGAGTTCGCCGCCGGAGACGATGTCGAAGCCGGCACCAGCCTCGGCGAAGGTCTGCAGCACGGCCAGCGACGAGTTGGCCTTCATCGCGTAGCACACCAGGTGCTCGCGGCCGCGCAGCGCCTGCTGGTACGAGGCCAGCGCAGCCCGCATGGCGCCGCGCGAGTACACGTACAGCGGCGTGCCGTAGCGGCTGGCCAGCGCATCGAGCGCATGGCCTTCGAGCACCAGCGCGCCGTCGGGGCGGCGGGCCAGGTAAGGAGCGCCGGGCAGCGCGCTCATCGCGGTGCAGGCGCCACGGGGGCCGACGCGGCTGGCGCAGCGGGGGCGGCGGGAGCCGCAGCAGCGGGCAACCTCAGCGGCCCCTTCTGCCCGCACGCGGCCAGCAGCCCGGCAGCCACCATGACGGCAACAGCGGCAAGCCGCGTCGATACACTCGTCCGAGAGGGATTTCCCATGCCGAGGATTTTATGAGCCTGCCCCCGGGCGCCCCCAAGAACACCACCGCGTCGTTGCTGAGCGACGCCGAGTACCGCCAGAACACCGACACGCTGCTCACGCACATCGAGGCCTGCTGCGACCGCTGGTTGCAGGACGATGTCGTCGACATCGACACCCAGCGCACCGGCGGCCTGCTGGAGCTGCACTTTCCCAACGGCAGCAAGATCGTCGTCAACACGCAGCCGCCGCTGCACGAGCTGTGGCTGGCGGCGCGCGACGGCGGCTTCCACTACCGCTGGGACGGCGACGCCTGGCGCGACACGCGCGACGGCAGCGAATTCGTGGCCACGCTGGCCCGGCTGGCGGGTGCGCAGGCGGGGCAGCCGCTGCAGTTCTAGCGGCGCGCGCCTCAGAGCCTGAGAGTTTTTCGGGCGTGCCCGAGCAGCGCGCCAGAACGTGGCCGATCTAGGCGCAAAGCACAGCCATAGCTCGGGCTATGGCGAGCATTTGCAACGACGAGCGGGCGCGTTCTGGCGTGATGAGCGGGCATGAGCGAAAGACTCTCAGGCTCTCAGCGCTTGAAGAGGTCGAGGATCGAGCTGCGCTCTTCGGCCGAGGGAGCACGCGGCACGGCTTGGTCGAGGCCGACGCTCACGATGCCGGCGCCACCGGCGAACTCCTCGAACATCCACAGGCCGCCCTGCTGCACGACGCCGGCCGGCGGCTGCAGTTCCTGCACCGGCACACCTTTCAGCGCGTGCTGCATGAACTCGATCCAGATCGGCAGCGCCAGGCCGCCGCCGGTTTCGCGGCTGCCGAGCTTCTTGGGGTTGTCGTGGCCCACCCACACCACGGCGGCCAGCGTGGGCTGGAAGCCGGCGAACCAGGCGTCCATCGAGTCGTTGGTGGTGCCGGTCTTGCCGTAGAGATCGGGCCGCTTGAGCGTGCCTTGGGCGCGCGCGGCGGTGCCGCTGCGCGTGATCTCCTGCAGCAGCGTGCCCATGACGAAGGCGTTGCGCTCGGGCAGCGTACGCAAGGCTTCGGTGCGCTCGGGCGGGCGGGTCTGCAGCAGCACGCGGCCCTTGCTGTCGGCCACGCGGCTGATCAGCATCGGCGGCACCAGGAAGCCGCCGTTGGCGAACACGCTGTAGGCCGTGGCCATCTGCATCGGGGTCACGGTGCCGGCACCCAGGGCCATGGTCAGGTAGGGCGGATGGCGGCTGCGGTCGAAACCGAAGTTGTCGAGCCAGCGCTGGGCGAACTCGGTGCCGGTGGCCTCGAGCACGCGGATCGAAACCATGTTCTTAGACTTGGCCAGCGCCACCTGCAGCGACATCGGGCCTTCGAAGGTGCCATCGTAGTTCTTGGGTTCCCAGGGCTGGCTGCCGGTGGCGGTGGCGTCGTAGAACAGCGGCGCGTCGTTGACGATGGTCGCCGGCGTGAAGCCCTTCTCGAGCGCCGCCGAATAGACGAAGGGCTTGAAGCTCGAACCCGGCTGGCGCCAGGCCTGGGTGACGCGGTTGAACTGCGTCTTGTCGAAGTCGAAGCCGCCGACCATGGCGCGCAGCGCCCCAGTGCGCGGGTCCAGCGCCACCAGCGCGGCCTGGGCCTCGGGCAACTGCGTCAGGCTCCAGCTGCCCTTGGCCTTGCCTTCCGACACCTCGAGCGCGCGCACGATGGCGCCGCGGCGGATCTGCTTCTGCGCCGGCGACTTGGCCGACAGGCCCGAGGTCACGGGCTTCAGCCCCTCGCCACTGACGCTGACGACGTCACCCGACTGCAGCATCACCTGCACCTGCGTCGGCGAGGCCTGCAGCACGACGGCGGCGCGCAGCTCGCCGTTGTCGGGGTGATCGGCCAGGGCCTCGGCCACGCGGGCATCGAGCAGGGCCGGGTCGGCGGGCAGGTTGACATAGGCCTCGGGGCCGCGGAAGTGCTGGCGCAGCTCGTACTCCATCAGCCCCTTGCGCAGGGCGCGCCAGGCCACCTGCTGGTCGGCGGCGTTGACGGTGACGGTGACGTCGAGGCCGCGGCTGTAGGCCTCTTCGCCGTATTGCGCAAACACCAGCTGGCGCGCCGCCTCGGCCACGAACTCGCCCCAGTCGGGGGAGTCGTCCTGGCGCTGGTACTTCAGCGGCTGGGCCAGCGCTTCCTCGTGCTGCGCCTCGGTGATGAAGCCGCCGGTGAACATGCGTTCGATGATGTAACGCTGGCGGATCGTGGCCCGGCGCGGGTTGCTGATCGGGTTGTAGGCCGACGGCGCCTTGGGCAGGCCGGCCAGCATGGCGGCCTCGGCGATGGTCACGTCCTTGAGCTTCTTGCCGAAGTAGATCTCGGAGGCCGCGGCGAAGCCGTGTGCGCGCTGGCCGAGGAAGATCTGGTTCATGTAGAGCTCGAGGATCTGGTCCTTCGAGAGCAGGCTCTCCATCTTCAGCGCCAGCAGGATCTCGTAGATCTTGCGCGTGAAGGTCTTCTCGGTGGAGAGATAGAAGTTGCGCGCCACCTGCATGGTGATGGTGCTGGCGCCCTGGCTGCGCGCGTCGCGCAGGTTCTCGATCGCGGCCCGCGCGATGCCCTTGTAGTCGACACCGCCATGCTGGTAGAAACGGGCGTCCTCGGCCGCCAGCACGGCGTCCTTCATGACCTGCGGGATCTGCCCGATCGGCGTGAAGTTGCGCCGCTCCTCGCCGAACTCGGCCAGTTGCACGCCGTCGGCCGAGTACACGCGCAGCGGCAGCTTCGGGCGGTAATCGGTGAGCGAGTCGATGGCCGGCAGGTTCGGATAGGCCACCGCCAGCGCCACGCCCACCAGCAACAGCAGCGACAGCAGGCCCGCGATCGCCAGGCCGCCCATCACCGCCAGCACGCGGCCGACCCACTGCAGCGCACTGCGCCGGGGCGCGGTGGCGGGCCCGGTCGGGGGGCTGGCGGCGTCGGTCATCGGATCGGGGACAGTAGGGCGTGCAGTGAATGGGCGACAAAGCGCCTCGTCCGCCCATTGTGTGGGATGCCCGACGGCACCGGCATCGACCTGGGGCGGGCGACACTGCTGGCCTTGAATTCAGGCCGCGACCGTTGCCGGTCGGCATCCGTGACTTTGTCCACAGGCCACCCACAAGCAACGGGGGTTGCCCCGAGGCATGCGCTTTCGGCTTGTTTCACTTGTGGCAAGAGACCACCGGAAACGTCAGGATCGGGCAACGTAAGTCAGGTCTTCACCGGCCTTTTTTTCTTTGTCGTACAAAGGGTTTACTGCTAGCATTGAAGTAACTTCTTAACAAGCTCGGGGTCAGTGCCGAAGCCCTTTCCCAACGCCCCGACAGCCCGCCGAGCCCGCCCAGCCGCACCCGGCAGGCCTGCGTCGACGGTATCGTGGGTGCTCTGTTGGGCAGTCGGGGCCGGCAAGGCCGAGGAGTAGGCAACGTGGGATTCCTGGATATCTTGCTGGGCCGCAAGCACCCGCCGGTGATCGGACTGGACATCAGTTCCTTGAGCGTCAAGCTCGTCGAACTCGACCAGTCGTCATCGGGCGAGTTCGTGCTCGAGCGGTTTGCGTCCGAGCCCTTCGAGAAAGGCTGGATCACCGACGGCCAGATCGAGAAGTTCGACGAGGTCGCGGGCGCCGTGAAGCGGGTGCTGCAGAAGAGCGGCACGAAGACCCGCAACGTCGTCATGGCGATGCCGCAGAGCGCGGTCATCACCAAGAAAATCATGCTGCCGGCCGGCCTGCGCGAAGAAGAGATGGAACTGCAGGTCGAGAGCGAGGCCAATCAGTACATCCCGTTTTCGCTCGACGAAGTCAGCCTCGACTTCTGCGTCATCGGCCCGAGCGCCACCAGCGCCGGCGATGTGGAGGTGCTCATCGCCGCCAGCCGCAAGGACCGCGTGCAAGACCGCCAGGGCCTCGCCGAGGCCGCCGGCCTGAAGCCCATGGTGCTCGACATCGAGAGCCACGCCTCTCGGCTGGCGATGTCGCGCGTCGTCAGCGCACTGCCCAACGAAGGCCGCGACGCCCTGGTGGCGCTGTTCGAGATCGGCGCCGACACCACCAGCCTGAAGGTCCTCCGCGACGAAGAGATGCTCTACGACCGCGACCAGGCCTTCGGTGGCAGCCAGCTCACCCAGCTGATCAGCCGCCAGTACGGCTTCAGCTTCGAGGAAGCCGAAGCCAAGAAGCTCAGCGGCGACCTGCCCGAAGACTACGAAAGCGCCATCCTCGCGCCCTTCGTCGACAGCCTCAGCCAGGAAATCGGCCGTGCGTTGCAGTACTTCTTCACCAGCACGCCGCACCACAAGGTGCACTACGTGATGCTGGCCGGCGGCACGGCCACGCTGCCGGGCCTGAAGGACCGCGTCACCGACCTCACCGGCTTCGCCTCCAGCGTGGTGAACCCGTTCGAGAACATGCAACTCAGCGCCTCGGTGCGCGAGAGCCGCGTGCGCCGCGAGGCGCCGTCATACCTGACGGCCTGCGGGCTGGCGATGCGGAGGTTCCTGCAGTGATCCTCATCAACCTACTGCCCCACCGCGAAGTCAAGCGCGCGCAGAAGAAGCGCGCCTTCTTCGTCGGCCTCGGCGGCAGCTTCGTCGCCGGCCTGATCATCGCCGGCGTCTGGTTTTCCGTGCTGCAGCAGATGACGACGGCCCAGACCTCGCGCAACGATTCCCTGAAGGCCGAGATCGCGCGGCTGGACACCCAGATCAAGGACATCGCCACGCTGCGCCAGGACATCGAGGCGCTCACGGCCCGCCAGCGCGCCGTCGAGAACCTGCAGACCGACCGCAACGTGCCGGTGTACCTGCTCAACGAGCTGACGAAGCAAACGCCCGAAGGCGTGTACCTGACCTCGATCAACCAATCGGGGCAGACGGTGGCCATCAAGGGCATCGCCCAGACCAACGAGCGCGTGTCGGAACTGCTGCGCAACACCTTCTACAACTCGCCGTGGCTGGAGAAGCCCGAACTCATCGAGATCAAGGCGACGAACCAGGGCGCGGGTCGCGACGCCCGCCGGCTGTTCGAGTTCTCCATGCGCGTGTCGATCAAGCGCGCGCAGCCCGCGGCGGCCACCCCAGCCGCCGCGCCGGTCGCCACCCCGGCCGCCGCAGCGGCGAAGTCTTCCTGAGGGCACCATGGCCAGACCCTCCACCCTCAATTTCGACGCCAGCCGGCTGCTGGACGGCGCCACAGGGCAGTTCCGCAACCTCAACCCCAACGAGCCCGGCCAGTGGCCCACGTTGCCCAAGGCTGCAGCCTGGGTCGGCGCGGTGGTGCTGGCTGTCGTGCTGGGCTGGTTCCTGCTGATCAAGTCTGCTGCCGAGGAGCTCGAGGCCGCGCGCGCGCTCGAGCCCAAGCTGCAGGCCGACTATGTGTCGCGCCTGCGCCAGGCCGTCAACCTGAACGAACTGCGCAAGCAGAAGCTGCAGGTGCAGGAGTACGTCACCCAGCTCGAGAAGCAGCTGCCCGGCAAGGCAGAGATGGACGCCCTGCTGTCCGACATCAACCAGGCCGGTCTGGGCCGCGGCCTGCAGTTCGAGCATTTCAGGCCCGGGCAGATCCAGGTCAAGGAGTACTACGCCGAGCTGCCGATCTCGATCCGCGTCAACGGCCGCTACCACGACGTCGGTTCCTTCGCGGCCGACATCGCGAACCTGTCGCGCATCGTCACCCTGCACAACCTCATCATTTCTCCGGCCCCGCGCGACCCCTCCGGCAACCTGTCGATGGAAGCCATAGCGCGCACCTACCGCTACCTCGACAGCACGGAGATCGCTGAACAGCGGGCCTCTGCGGCGCCGAAGAAGGGAGCTCGCAAGTGAAGACTTCGAGCCTTGTTCGCCTGGGCGTGGCCCTGCTCGGCCTGAGCCTGCTGGCCGGCTGCACGGCCGACCACGACGAGTTGCGTCAGTGGATGGAGCAGCAGCGGCGCGAGATCAAACCCAGCGTCACGCCGCTGCAGGCGCCGAAGAAGTTCGATCCCGAGCCGTACTCGCAGACGCAGGCCGTGGAGCCCTTCAGCAGCCAGAAACTCAGCGTGGCCCTCAAGCAGGAGGCGCGCGCGCCGAATTCCCTGCTGGCACGCCAACTCAACCGGCGCAAGGAACCCTTGGAAGCCTTTCCGCTGGACAGCATGAGCATGGTCGGCAGCGTCACCAAGCAAGGGCTGCCGTACGCGCTGCTGCGCGTGGACGCCCTGCTGTACCAGGTGAAGGTCGGTGACCATGTCGGCCAGAACTACGGCCAGATCATCCGCATCAGCGAAACCGAGATCACGCTGCAGGAAACCGTCCAGGACGCAGCAGGTGAATGGATCGAGCGCCCCGCCACCTTGCAGCTCCAGGAGAAGGCGCGATGAGGAAACCAGAGGAGAAACCCACGATGTTCCATTGGCCTTCCTGCCGTGCCGCACTGGCGGCACTGGGAAGCGCCGCGCTGGCGGTCTCGTGGCCGGGTCTGGCCTGGGCGCAGAACGCGATCCAGTCCATCACCAGCAGCCAGCAAGCGGGAACCGAGGTCGTGCGCATCGAGATGTCGCAACCTCTGGCCGCCGTGCCGGCGGGCTTCTCCGTGCAGTCGCCGCCGCGGATCGCGATCGATCTGCCGGGCGTCAGCAACGCCATCGGCCGCAACCTCGTCGAGGTCAACCAGGGCAACCTGCGCTCGGTGGCCGTCGCCCAGGCCGGCGAACGCACGCGCCTGGTGCTCAACCTCAAGCAGGCCTCGGGATACCGCGCCCAGCTGCAAGGCAACACGCTGCTGCTGGTGCTCGATGTCACCGGCCCCACGGCTGAAGCCGTGGCGGCGGCACCGGCGGCATCGCCGGCCACGGGCGCCACCTTCGCGCCGGCCCAGAACGCCAGCAACTTGCCGCTGCGCGAGATCGACTTCCGTCGCGGCTCCGACGGCGCCGGCCGCGTCATCGTCGGCCTGCCCAGCACGCAAGTCGGTGTCGACATCCGCCAGCAGGGCCAGACGCTCGTCGTCGAGTTCCTGCGTTCGTCGCTGCCCGAGGCCTTGCGCCGGCGCCTGGACGTCACCGACTTCGGCACGCCGGTCAAATCGATCGCCACCTTCCAGAACGGCGATCGCGTGCGCATGGTCGTCGAGCCCACCGGCGCCTGGGAACACAGCGCCTACCAGACCGACAACCAGTTCGTGCTGGAAGTGCGGCCGATGAAGGTCGACGCCAACAAGCTGACGCAAGGCCCGGGATTCAGCGGCGAAAAGCTCAGCCTGAACTTCCAGAACATCGAGGTGCGGGCGCTGCTGCAGGTGATCGCCGACTTCACGAACTTCAACGTCGTGACCAGCGACACCGTCACCGGCACCGTCACGCTGCGCCTGAAGGACGTGCCCTGGGACCAGGCCCTGGACATCATCCTGCAGAGCAAGGGCCTGGGCGTGCGCAAGAACGGCAACGTGCTGTGGATCGCGCCGAAGGAAGAGCTCACCGCCAAGGAGCAGATCGAGCTCGAGTCGCGCAAGAAGATCGCCGATCTGGAACCCACCCGCACGCAGTCGTTCCAGCTCAACTACACCAAGGCCGAAGACGTGGCCAAGGGCATCACCGGCCAGAATCTCGTGGGCGGCGGTGGTGGCGGCGCCGGGAACAACCAGTCGGGCCGCATCCTCAGCCCGCGCGGCAGCGTGCTGTTCGAGTCGCGCACCAACCAGCTGTTCGTCACCGACGTGCCGACCAAGCTCGAGGAGATCCAGGAACTGATCACCAAGATCGACATCCCGGTGCGCCAGGTCCTGATCGAGGCGCGCATCGTTGAAGCTGACGACAGCTTCGGCCGCAACCTGGGCGTCAAGCTCGGCGGCACCGATGCCCGCGGCACGCCCACGCGGGCCGGCATCAGCGTCGGCGGCTCGTACGACGCCATCGGCGTGCAGACCGGGCAGATCGCCGGGCCGGTGGCCTTCCAGCCGCTCTCGCAGTTCGTGAACCTGCCCGCCAATGGCATTGGCGGCGCCAGCGCGGCCACGTTTGCGCTGTCGCTGTTCGGTGCATCCGCCAACCGCTTCCTGAACCTGGAGCTGTCGGCACTCGAGGCCGAAGGCCGCGGCAACATCGTCTCGAGCCCGCGCGTCATCACGGCCGACCAGCGTGAAGCGACGATCGAGCAGGGCGAAGACATCCCCTACCAGCAGGCCACGTCGAGCGGCGCCACGTCGGTGTCGTTCAAGAAGGCGACGCTGAGCCTGAAGGTCAAGCCGCAGATCACGCCCGAGGGCAACGTGATCCTCAACGTCGAGGTCAACAAGGACAGCCGCGGCGAGCTCACCACCGCCGGCCCGGCCATCAACACCAAGCGCGTGACGACCGAAGTGCTGGTCGAAAACGGCGGCACGGTGGTGATCGGCGGCATCTTCACGCAGGACGAGCAGAACCGCGTGAGCAAGGTGCCGCTGCTGGGCGACATCCCCTTCCTCGGCGTGCTGTTCCGCAGCAATGAGCGCAGCACGCGCAAGACGGAGTTGCTCGTGTTCATCACGCCCAAGATCGTCACCGACCGGTCGGCTGCGCGCTGACACCGCTCGGCTCTCCAGGGACAAGACCATGCAGATGATTCGACGCCTCTTTCTTGCGCTCGCAGTCTCCGGACTGGCAGCCTGCGGTGGTGGGGGCAGCAGCACTTCGCCGTTCGGAGGTCCTGCTCCCGTTACACCGCCTCCAGTCACTGGCCCTGGCACCTCGGCGTCTGACCTGATCCTGGTCGCCAGCGCCACCCAACTGCCCAACACCGCATCGAGTGTCATCAACCTCACCGTGACAGCCGTCGACACGTCACGCGTCGTCGTGGCGGGCGCTGCCGTTTCGCTCTCAGCGGACGCCGAAGGTGTCGTGACTCAGAGTGCAACCTCCACTGACCCGACTGGCAAAGTGACGGGTACGCTTTCGATCGGAGGAAACCGAGCCAACCGTGTGATCACAGTCACCGCCAGATCGGGCGAAGTCACGCGCACGGCTCAGATTCAGGTTGTCGGCACAACGATCACCAGCACGTTGGTTCCAGCCGTCGTCGCGCCAGGGGCGGCGGGCCAAGTGCAGTACCGGGTGGTCGACCAGACGGGCAACCCCATGGTCGGGCAGGCCGTCTCGATCTCTGTTCCCGGCACTCCCGGGCTTGCTCCGACACCCCCCTTGAGTGCCACGGCTGTCACGGGATCCAACGGCGAGTTCACATTCAACTACACCGCGCCAACTGTGACAGGATCCTACGAGGTGGCGGCAACCATTGCCGGCCTGACCGACACGCGTCGCGTCACAGTTCAAAGCGCTGCGACCGTGCCAGAAGTCACTCTGGTTATCTCGTCCGCATCGGTGTCGGCAAATCCGAGCGTGGTTGGCGTCAACCTTGCGGGCTCCTCTTCGAGCCGCTCGGAGATTCGCGCGCTGTTCCTGACATCGGGCAACAGACCCGTACCCGATGTCCGGGTCCGATTCGACCTTGACTCGGACGTCAACACCATTGGGGGTAGCTTTTCCACTAGCAGCGCCATCCTGTATTCAGACGCCAATGGCGTCGTCACCACGGCCTACGTGCCTTCGAGCCGATCAAGCCCGACGAATGGTCTGACGGTCCGGGCATGCTACGGGCGCAGCGATACGGACCCAGGTCTGCTGAGTTGCTCCCAAAATGCGAGGGTCAGGCTCACGGTGGTTTCTGAGCCACTTGGGGTATCCATCGGCACCAACGAACTGATCGTGGTGTCTGAACTCAGCTACACGAAGCGGTTCTTGGTCAGCGTCGCAGACTCCGCGGGTAACGCCAAGGCCGATGTCCCCTTGTCTGCATCGGTGGATCTGCCTCAATTCCGGAAGGGCGCCTACATCGTGTCCGGACCACGCTGGGTCAAGGTCTTGGATTCGACCTGTGGCAACGAAGATGGCAATCGGAACGGCGTGCTGGAGGCCGGCGAAGACCGCGATATCGATGGTCGCCTGGAGCCTGGTAGATCCGATGTCACCGTGCGACTCGTCAATCCTCGAACAGGGCCAGATGGGACCGCCATCCTTGAGATCACATACGCCAAGAACTTCGCCACCTGGGTGGATGCATGGATAACCGTGTCAGCCTCCGGCGTGGCTGGCACAGAAGGCCGAGCCACCTTCAAGTTCGACCCTGTCCCTGGCGACGCAGCTGCATTCACCAACGTGACGGTACCTCCCGCGTTTGTAGTCAGCCCCTATGGGGTAACTGCGTCTTGTACAGACCCGAATTAGCCACCAGGTCTGCCCCCACTCAAATCGTTGAACGTCGACAGCGAAGGTTCCATCAGTTGGTGAGCAGCAGCTCTGTTGCTGGAAGACCTTCCATCTCTCTTGTCGGCATGCCCGGCTGTGGCAAGTCCACCGTCGGCCGCCACCTCGCCCGCCAGCTCGACCTGCCCTTCGTCGACAGCGACACCGAGATCGAATCGCGGATCGGCATGCCGATCCGCGATTTTTTTGCGGCGCACGGCGAAGACCGCTTCCGCGACATCGAGCAGGATGTCATCGACGAACTCACGGGCCGCGAGAGCCTCGTGCTCGCCACGGGCGGAGGCGCCGTGCTGCGTCCCTCCAACCGCGATGCCCTGCACTCCCGCAGCCACGTGATGTACCTGCGCGCCACGCCAGAAGAGCTGTTCCGGCGCCTGCGCCACGACACCCAGCGGCCGCTGCTGCAGGTCGACGATCCGCTGAAGCGCCTGCGCGAGCTGTTCCGCGAGCGCGATCCGCTGTACCGCCGCACCGCCCACTTCGTGATCGAGGCCGCCCGGCCGTCGGTGCCCACGCTGCTGGGCATGGTGCTGATGCAGCTGGAGTTGGCCGGGCTCGTCGACCCGGCGCGCGCGCCCGTGTCCGGTCATCGGCCGGGCTGAGAGCCTGACGGGCCCCAGCCCGCCTCTTACACTGGCGACCATGAACCAGCCCCGCAGCACGCCGCGTGTCGTCGCGGTGCGCACGCCCAGCAAGCACTACGACATCCTCATCGGCCACGGCCTGCTCGGCAGTGCCCCCTCCTGGCAAGGCCTGCCGCGCTGCACGCACGCCGTGCTGGTGAGCAACCCCACCGTCTTTGCGTTGCACGGCGAGCAAGCACTCGCGTCGATGCGCGCGATGGCGCCGCGCACGAGCCAGGTGCTGCTGCCCGATGGCGAGGCCTACAAGGACTGGTCGAACCTCAACACCGTGTTCGACCACCTGTTGCGCGAGGGCTGCGACCGCAAGGCGATGCTGTTCGCCCTGGGCGGTGGCGTGGTTGGCGACATGGCCGGCTTCGCCGCCGCCTGCTACATGCGCGGCGTGCCCTTCGTGCAGCTGCCCACCACGCTGCTGGCGCAGGTCGATTCGTCGGTGGGCGGCAAGACGGCCATCAACCACCCGCTGGGCAAGAACATGATCGGCGCCTTCCAGCAGCCCGAGCGTGTGCTCTGCGACCTGGCCACGCTGGCCACGCTGCCGCCGCGCGAGCTGCGCGCGGGCCTGGCCGAGGTCATCAAGTACGCGCCGATCGCCGACCCGGCGCTGATGGACTGGCTCGAGGCGCACCTCGACGCGCTGCTGGCCGGCGACGCCGAGGCGCTGGCGCATGCCGTGCAGCGCTCGTGCGAGATCAAGGCCGATGTCGTGGGCAGCGACGAGCGCGAAAGCGGCCGCCGCGCCATCCTGAACTTCGGCCACACCTTCGGCCATGCCATCGAGGCCGGCCTGGGTTATGGCCAATGGCTGCACGGCGAGGCTGTCGGCTGCGGCATGGTGATCGCAGCCACGCTGTCGGCCGACCTCGGCCTCATCACGCGGGCCTTTGCCGAACGTGTGGCCCGCCTCGTGCAACGTGCCGGCCTGCCGGTGGAGGCACCCGCCCTGGGCCTGGACCGCTGGTTCGAGCTGATGGCCGTCGACAAGAAGGCCGAAGCCGGCGACACCCGCTACGTGCTGATCGACGCCCCCGGCAGCGCCACGCTGCGCGCCGTGCCGCGGACCTTGGTGGAAGCGGCCATCCGCCGCCATACCGTGGCGCCGCGCGCCGGCGCCGCGCTGCCCGCTTGAACGCCACCCTGGCCCCCTGGGCCAGCGATCCGCATCGCTCGCGCGGGCGGCGCATCGCCGAAGCGCCTTCGCCGCCGCGCACCGAACACCAGCGCGACCGCGACCGCATCGTGCACAGCAACGCCTTCCGGCGGCTCGTCTACAAGACGCAGGTGTTCATCAACCACGAGGGCGATCTGTTCCGGACGCGGCTGACGCATTCGCTCGAGGTGGCGCAGTTGGGCCGCTCGGTGGCGCGCACGCTCGGGCTGAACGAAGACCTCGTCGAGGCCATCGCGCTGGCGCACGACCTGGGCCACACCCCGTTCGGCCACGCCGGGCAAGACGCGCTGCAGGCCTGCATGGCCGAGCACGGCGGCTTCGAGCACAACCTGCAGAGCCTGCGCGTGGTCGACCGGCTGGAAGCGCGCTACGCCGCCTTCGACGGCCTGAACCTGAGCTTCGAAACGCGCGAGGGCATCCTCAAGCACTGCAGCCGCCGCCACGCCGAGCGGCTGCTGGCCGACGAGCCCGACGGCCCGGCCGCCCGCTTCGTGCACGGCGGCTCGCCCAGCCTCGAAGCGCAGCTGGTGAACCTGGCCGACGAGCTGGCCTACAGCGCCCACGACGCCGACGACGGCGTGCGCTCGGGCCTGATCACGCTCGATCAACTGCTGGCGGTGCCGCTGATGGCGCGCCACCACGCGGCCGTGCAGGCCGCCCACCCGGGGCTGGACGCGCGGCGGCGGCTGTACGAAACGCTGCGCCGGCTGCTGTCGGAACAGATCGACGATCTGGTCGAGCACACCCGCGCGGCGATTGCGGATGCGGCCGGCGGCGGCGCCTTCGACGCCGACGCGGTGCGCCGGGCGCGGCCGCTCGTGGGCTTGTCGACGGCGCGGCGCGACGAATCGCTGGCGCTGAAACGCTTCCTGTTCGCCGAGCTCTACCGCCACCCGCAGGTGGTGCAGCGCACCGGCCTGGCCCGGCAGATGCTGAGCGACCTGTTCGCCGCCTACCGCCAGGCGCCGCAGGAGATGAGCCCTGACTACGCGCGCGGCTCGCAAGACCCGCTGCGCACGGTGGCCGACTACGTGGCCGGCATGACCGACCGCTTTGCGATGCGTGAGCACCAGCGCCTTACCGGGCAGCGGCTCTTCGAACTGTGAGCACATACTCACACCCTCCTGCATGGCCCGCCTGCCTCGACTCGCCATCGCCGGCCAGCCGCACTGGTTGATCCAGCGCGGCCTGGCCGACCGGCCGGTGTTTGCCGACGACATCGACCGCGACAGCTACCTCGACGCGCTGCGCGAGGCCGCCGCCAGCCAGGGCGTGCGCGTGTATGCCTTTGCGCTGCCCGCCGACGAGGTGCATCTGGTGCTGACACCGGCCGAAGCCACCGGCCCCAGCCGCCTGATGCAGGCCGTGGGCCGCCGCTACGTGAGTGCCCACCATCGTCGGCACGGCGGCCGCGGCACGCTGTGGGACGGGCGCTTCCGCTGCGCCGTGGTCGAGCCCGGACCCACCTTGCTGGCGGTGCTGGCCCTGGTCGACGGCCTGGCGCCGGAGCCCGGCCACAGCAGCGCCGGCTTGCGTTGCGGCCAAGCCGAGCGCCGACTGCCGCTGAGCAACCCACCCGAGGTGTGGACGCTGGGCAACACGCCCTTCGAGCGCGAACGGGCCTGGCGGCAGCGGCTCGACGAAGGCCTGCCTGCAGCGCAGCGACAACACATGCTCGACGCCGCCCGAGGCGGCTGGGCCCTGGGCTCGCCGGCCTTTCTGCAGACGCTGGCCGAGGCCCTTGCCCGGCCGACGGTGCCGCGGCCCCGCGGGCGCCCACCCCGGCCGGCCCCGCGCGCGCCGGGCTGATCCACCCCTCTTGGGCCCGCGCCGACGGGCTTGGCGCCTCGGCTGGTGCATGCGAGGCCGCGTCGGCGCGCGGCGCTGGTGCGGACTGCACCGCCTCGGCCATGAATCTGTCCCCAATTAACGAAGCGGCGTCGGTAGCCGATACATTATCGAGTCTGACCCCGCTTATTTGTGTTTGCCCTCGTTGTTGCAGTGCGATACGCTGCGCGCCCCAAGCTCGCCACCCCTGGCCGGGCTTGTCGCGCCTGCCGCTGCCGGCGGCGCACCAGGAGACCGCGATGACCCCTGCCCGCCCCCTGCCCGCTGAAGCCGCTGCCGCCGACCAGGCGCTGCGGCCGGCCGCCACCACCGCCGACGCCCTGGCACAGGCCGCGGCCCAGGGCCTGTACGACCCGGCCCAGGAGCACGACGCCTGCGGCGTGGGCTTCGTCGCCCACATCAAGGGCCAGAAGGCGCACAGCATCGTCGCCCAGGGCCTGAAGATCCTCGAGAACCTCGACCACCGCGGCGCCGTCGGTGCCGATGCCTTGATGGGCGACGGCGCCGGCATCCTGATCCAGATCCCCGACGAGTTTTATCGCGCCGAGATGGCCGCCCAGGGCATCACGCTGCCGCCCCCCGGCGAATACGGCGTCGGCATGATCTTCCTGCCCAAGGAGCACGCCTCGCGCCTGGCCTGCGAGCAGGAGCTCGAGCGCGCCGTCAAGGCCGAAGGTCAGGTGTTGCTGGGCTGGCGCGACGTGCCGGTGGACCGCACGATGCCCATGAGCCCCACCGTGCGCGCCAAGGAGCCGGTGATCCGCCAGATCTTCATCGGCCGCGGCACCGACGTCATCGTGCCCGACGCGCTGGAGCGCAAGCTCTACGTCATCCGCAAGACGGCCTCCGCCGCCATCCAGGCGCTCAAGCTCACGCACAGCCGCGAATACTACGTGCCCAGCATGAGCTGCCGCACCGTCATCTACAAGGGCCTGCTGCTGGCCGACCAGGTGGGCGTGTACTACAAGGATCTGGCCGACCCACGCGCGGTGAGCGCGCTGGCCCTGGTGCACCAGCGCTTCAGCACCAACACCTTCCCCGAGTGGCCGCTGGCGCACCCGTACCGCTTCGTGGCGCACAACGGCGAGATCAACACCGTCAAGGGCAACTTCAACTGGATGCGCGCCCGCGAGGGCGTGATGAAGTCGCCGGTGCTGGGCGACGACCTGAAGAAGCTCTACCCCATCAGCTTCGAGGGCCAGAGCGACACCGCCACCTTCGACAATGCGCTGGAGCTGCTCACGATGAGCGGCTACCCGCTGGCGCAGGCCGCGATGATGATGATTCCCGAGGCCTGGGAGAACCACGAGCTGATGGACGAGCGCCGGCGCGCCTTCTACGAGTACCACGCCGCGATGCTCGAGCCCTGGGACGGCCCGGCCGCGATGGTGTTCACCGACGGCAAGCAGATCGGCGCCACGCTCGACCGCAACGGCCTGCGGCCCGCGCGCTACATCGTCACCGACGACGACCTGGTGGTGATGGCCAGCGAGTCCGGCGTGCTGCCGGTGCCCGAAAGCCGCATCGTCAAGAAGTGGCGCCTGCAGCCGGGCAAGATGTTCCTGATCGACCTGGAACAGGGCCGCATCGTCGACGACGAGGAACTGAAGAACCAGTTCGCCAACGCGCGCCCCTACCGCCAGTGGATCGAGAACGTGCGCATTCGCCTCGACTCGATCGATGTCACCGGCCACCCCGAGCCGGCGAAGGAAAGCCTGCTCGACCGCCAGCAGGCCTTCGGCTACACGCAGGAAGACCTGAAGTTCCTGCTCGCGCCGATGGCCGCCAACGGCGAAGAGGCCATCGGCAGCATGGGCAACGATTCGCCGCTGGCCGTGCTGTCCGACAAGAACAAGCCGCTCTACAACTACTTCAAGCAGCTGTTCGCGCAGGTCACGAACCCGCCGATCGACCCCATCCGCGAGGCCATCGTGATGAGCCTCAACAGCTTCATCGGCCCGAAGCCCAACCTGCTGGACATCAACGCGGTGAACCCGCCGATGCGCCTGGAGGTGACGCAGCCCATCCTCGACTTCGACGACATGGCGCGGCTGCGCGCCATCGAATCGCGCACCGGCGGCAAGTTCCGCAGCTGCACGCTCGACATCACCTACCCCAGCGCCTGGGGCCGCGAGGGCGTGGAAGCGCAGCTCGCCAGCCTGTGCGCCGAAGCGGTGGACGCCATCAAGGGCGGCCACAACATCCTCATCGTCTCTGACCGCGCGATGACCCGCGAGCGCATCGCCATCCCGGCGCTGCTGGCGCTGAGCGCGGTGCACCATCATCTCGTGCGCGAGGGCCTGCGCACCACCGCCGGCTTGGTGGTGGAAACCGCCAGCGCGCGCGAGGTGCACCACTTCGCCGTGCTGGCCGGCTACGGCGCCGAGGCCGTGCACCCCTACCTGGCGATGGAGACGCTGCTCGAGCTGCACCAGGCGCTGCCGGGCAAGCTCGATGCGGACAAGGCGCTCTACAACTACGTCAAGGCCATCGGCAAGGGCCTGTCGAAGATCATGTCCAAGATGGGCGTGAGCACCTACATGTCCTACTGCGGCGCGCAGCTGTTCGAGGCCATCGGCCTGGAGAAGAGCTTCGTCGACAAGTACTTCCGCGGCACCGCCAGCCAGGTGGGCGGCATCGGCGTGTTCGAGGTGGCCGAAGAGGCCCTGCGCATGCACGTGGCCGCCTTCGGCAACGACCCCACGCTGGCCACCATGCTGGATGCCGGCGGCGAGTACGCCTGGCGCGTGCGCGGCGAGGAGCACATGTGGACGCCCGACGCCATCGCCAAGCTGCAGCACAGCACACGCGCCGGCCAGTTCGACACCTACAAGGAATACGCGCAGATCGTCAACGACCAGAGCCGCCGCCACATGACGCTGCGCGGCCTGTTCGAGTTCAAGCTCGATCCGGCGAAGGCGATTCCGCTCGACGAGGTGGAGCCCGCCGCGGAGATCGTCAAGCGCTTCGCCACGGGTGCGATGTCCCTGGGCTCGATCTCCACCGAGGCCCACAGCACGCTGGCCATTGCCATGAACCGCATCGGCGGCAAGAGCAACACCGGCGAAGGCGGCGAAGACCCGGCGCGTTATCGCAACGAGCTGAAGGGCATCAAGGTCACGGCCGGCACCAAGGTGTCCGACATCGTGGGCCACAAGGTCATCGAAGCCGACTACGAGCTGAAGGACGGCGACAGCCTGCGCAGCAAGATCAAGCAGGTGGCCTCGGGCCGTTTCGGCGTGACCACCGAGTACCTGGTCAGTGCCGACCAGATCCAGATCAAGATGGCCCAGGGCGCCAAGCCCGGCGAAGGCGGCCAGCTGCCCGGCGGCAAGGTGTCCGACTACATCGGCTTCCTGCGCTACAGCGTGCCCGGCGTGGGCCTGATCAGCCCGCCGCCGCACCATGACATCTATTCCATCGAAGACCTGGCGCAGCTGATCCACGACCTGAAGAACGCCAACCCGCGCGCCGGCATCAGCGTGAAGCTGGTGTCCGAAGTGGGTGTGGGCACCGTTGCCGCGGGCGTGGCCAAGTGCAAGGCCGACCACGTGGTGATCGCCGGCCACGACGGCGGCACGGGAGCGTCGCCGTGGAGCAGCATCAAGCACTGCGGCACGCCCTGGGAACTGGGCCTGGCCGAGACGCAGCAGACGCTGGTGCTCAACCGCCTGCGCAGCCGCATCCGCGTGCAGGCCGACGGGCAGATGAAGACAGGCCGTGACGTCGTCATCGGCGCGCTGCTGGGCGCCGATGAATTCGGCTTCGCCACCGCGCCGCTGGTGGTGGAGGGCTGCATCATGATGCGCAAGTGCCACCTCAACACCTGCCCGGTGGGCGTGGCCACGCAAGACCCGGTGCTGCGCAAGAAGTTCACCGGCAAGCCCGAGCACGTCGTCAACTACTTCTTCTTCGTCGCCGAAGAAGCGCGCCAGATCATGGCGCAGCTGGGTGTGCGGAAGTTCGATGAACTGATCGGCCGCGCCGACCTGCTCGACACCAAGAAGGGCATCGAGCACTGGAAGGCCCGCGGCCTCGACTTCGGCCGCGTGTTCCACCTGCCGGACATGCCGGCCGACGTGCCGCGCTTCCAGATCGAAGAGCAGGACCACGGCCTGGCCCGGGCGCTGGACCTGAAGCTGATCGAGCGCTGCAAGCCGGCACTCGAGCGCGGCGAGAAGGTGCAGTTCATGGAGGACGTGCGCAACCGCAACCGCAGCGTCGGCGCCATGCTGTCGGGCGAACTGGTGCGGCAGCGCCCCGAGGGCCTGCCCGACCACACCATCTTCATGCAGATGGAAGGCGTGGGCGGCCAGAGCTTCGGCGCGTTTCTCGCCACCGGCATCACGATGTACCTGATCGGCGACGCCAACGACTACACCGGCAAGGGCCTGTCGGGTGGCCGCATCGCCGTGCGCCCGAGCATCGACTTCCGTGGCGACGCCACCAAGAACATCATCATCGGCAACACCGCGCTGTACGGCGCCACCAGCGGCGAGGCCTTCTTCCGCGGCGTGGCGGGCGAACGGTTCGCCGTGCGCCTATCCGGCGCCACCACGGTGGTCGAAGGCACCGGCGACCACGGCTGCGAGTACATGACCGGCGGCACCGTCGTCGTGCTCGGCAAGACCGGCCGCAACTTCGCCGCCGGCATGAGCGGCGGCGTGGCCTATGTCTACGATGAAGACGGCCACTTCGGCCGCCGCTGCAACACCAGCATGGTGGCGCTGGACGCCGTGCTGCCGCGCGAGCAGCAAACCGGCCCGGCCGAGGGCCTGCACCGCGGCATGGCCGACGAGGCGCTGCTGAAGAAGCTGATCGAGGACCACCACCGCTGGACGGGCAGCCTGCGCGCCCGCGAGCTGCTCGACCACTGGGCCGAGGCCCGCGCCAAGTTCGTGAAGGTGTTCCCGCACGAATACAAGCGCGTGCTGGGCGAGCGCGCGGCCAAGGCCGCTGCTGGCGCGGCCACGGCCAAGGCGCAGTCGTCGTCGGCCACGGTCGCCGGCCAGTAAACCCACCCGCATTCAACCGATCACGAGCACAGCACCATGGGCAAGGTCACCGGTTTCCTGGAATACGAGCGCGTCGAAGAAGGCTACGAGCCGCCGCAGCAGCGGCTGAAGACCTGGAAGGAATTCGTCATCACGCTGGCCGAGGCCGACGCCAAGGTGCAGGGCGCTCGCTGCATGGATTGCGGCACGCCCTTCTGCAACAGCGGCTGCCCGGTCAACAACATCATCCCGGACTTCAACGACCTCGTGTACCAGGGCGACTGGGCCAACGCCATCGCGGTGCTGCACCAGACGAACAACTTCCCCGAGTTCACCGGCCGCGTCTGCCCGGCGCCCTGCGAGGCCGCCTGCACGCTGAACGTGAACGACGACCCGGTCGGCATCAAGAGCATCGAGCACGCCATCATCGACCGTGCCTGGGCCGAGGGCTGGGTGCAGCCGCAACCGGCCGCCGTGAAGACCGGCAAGAAGGTGGCCGTGGTCGGCAGCGGCCCCGCGGGCCTGGCCGCCGCGCAGCAGCTGGCGCGCGTGGGCCACGACGTGACGGTGTTCGAGAAGAACTCGCGCATCGGCGGCCTGCTGCGTTACGGCATTCCCGACTTCAAGATGGAGAAGTCGCACATCGACCGCCGCATCGCGCAGATGCAGGCCGAGGGCGTGGTGTTCCGCACCGGCGTGCTGGTGGGCGCGATGCCGGCCGAGGGCGTGGCCGCGAAGGTGACCAACGACGCCAAGGAAACGATCACCCCCGAGCAACTGAAGGCCGACTTCGACGCCGTGGTGCTGACCGGCGGCAGCGAGACCAGCCGCGACCTGCCGGTGCCGGGGCGTGACCTCGACGGCGTGCACTTCGCGATGGAGTTCCTGCCGCAGCAGAACAAGGTCGTGGCCGGCGACAAGATCAAGGGCCAGCTGCGCGCCGACGGCAAGCACGTCATCGTCATCGGCGGTGGCGACACGGGCTCTGATTGCGTGGGCACCAGCAACCGCCACGGCGCGGCCAGCGTGACGCAGTTCGAGCTGATGCCGCAGCCGCCCGAAGAAGAAGACAAGCCGCTGACCTGGCCCTACTGGCCGACCAAGCTGCGCACCAGCTCCAGCCACGAAGAGGGCTGCGAGCGCAGCTTCGCCATCGCCACCAAGGAGTTCGTGCCCGGCACGGGCAAGGACAAGAACCGCGTCGTCGGCCTGAAGACCGTGCACGTGCAGTGGCAGGGCGGCAAGATGATCGAGCTGCCCGGCACCGAGAAGGAATGGAAGGCCGAACTCGTGCTGCTGGCGATGGGCTTCACGGCGCCGGTGAGCACCGTGCTCGACGCCTTCGGCGTGGCACGCGACAACCGCGGCAACGCCAAGGCCAGCACCGAGACCGCCAGCGCCTACCGCACCAACGTCGACAAGGTGTTCGCCGCCGGCGACATGCGGCGCGGCCAGAGCCTGGTGGTGTGGGCCATCCGCGAAGGCCGGCAGGCGGCGCGCGCGGTCGATGAGTTCCTGATGGGCGCCAGCACACTGCCTCGCTGATCCAGGCAGGGAGAGGGGTTTCCCCTATTGGGACACCGTGCTTGAGGGGGTTGTCCACCCCTCGAACAGGTGGAACCATCTGGTGCGCAAGCTTTGTCAAAAAGTCGTCACCGACACCCCTAAATCCTTGCCAGGAGTTCGTTGCATGCAGATCAAGTCCGTCGCCGCTTTGTCGGCTGTCGCCGGCCTGATGGCCGTCGCAGGCCCGGCCCAAGCTGTCATCGTCTACAGCGGCCCGGTGAACATCAACATCCCCGCCAACATCGACGGTGTGTACCTCAATTTGGTGACCGGCGCCTCCGGCGCCGCCGCCCCGGCCGGCTGGGACATCAACCCCTACTCGGCCGGCTCGGCTCTGGCTCCGGGCTTCCACCTCTGGGGTGCCACCACGACGACGTGGTTCAACTCCGCATCCCTGATCACCAACGCCGCGGGCTACGTCCTCGCACCGGGCACCTCGATCGGCTCGGGCACCAACTTCTACCGTCCCGGTGGCAGCACCGATGTCGGAACCGCCGTGACGCTGAACGCGCCGAACCTGTTCGGGGTCCAGTTCACCAACGAGGGCGGCCCTTCGGTGCACTTCGCCTGGGTCGAGATCACCTTCGGTGCCTCGGTCACCAGCCGCGCCATCACCGGGTGGGCCTATGAGTCGTCGCCGCTGACGGCCATCCAGGCGGGCGTCGTTCCGGAGCCGGGCACCTACGCCCTGATGCTGGCCGGTCTGGCCGCCGTGGGTGGCCTGGCCGCGCGCCGCCGCAAGGCCGAAGCCGCCGCCTGATCGCGCTGCGGCCCCGTGCCGCCAGCCCCCGACGGCCTGGCCGCGAGACGATCTTCGACTCGCGGTCAGGCCGTTTTTCATGGGCGCGCGGCTTGCAGAGCCTCCCTCAGGGGCGCCAGCAACTCGCCGTACAGCGCCGCCGGATTCGAGGTCTTGACCATCGGCTGGCGCACCTGCAGCGCGCTCGGCGTGCGGATGGCGCGCTGCGCGGTGTGGAAGCTCAGGCAGCCCTCTTCGAACGGCAGGCCGCAGAAGCCCAGCAGCTCGCGGATCTGCGCCTCGGGCTGCGCCACCAGCGCCTCGTACGGCTGCACGCGCACCTGTGACGGGAAGCGCCGGGCGAACAGGTCGCCCAGGGCTTCGCAGGCCCGGCCGTACTGGCCCAGGCTGTCGAAGTCGTAGCTGAAGTTGGCCAGCCCGGGCGCGAACAACTGCTTGTAGCAGGACCACGCGGTCTCCAGCGGGTCGCGCCGGCAGTCGATGACGCGGGCCTGCGGCAGCATCGCGCAGACCGCGCCGACGAACTTCCAGTTGTCGGGCAGCTTGTCGGTGGCCTTGGGCCGGCTCTGGCGCCAGCGTGCGCTGGCGCGCAGGTAGTCCTGGCCGAGGCGGCTCCAGTCGTGGGCATCGGCGCGGCCGACCCAGGCCGGGAAGGCCATGCCGCGGCGCCGCGACTCAGCCTCGATCACCTGCCCCAGGTACGGCAGCTCGCTGGCGCCTTCCACCTGCGAGTGGCTGGCCAGCACCTGCTCCACCAGCGTGCTGCCCGATCGCGGCAGGCCGACCAGGAAGATGATCTCCTCGCCTTGCGGCTGCGCCTGCGCCGGCGGCCCGGCCTGGAAGACCGCCTGCAAGTCGGCGATGTGGCGCGCAAAGGCGGCGCCGTCCCAGGGCTGCGAAGCGCGGACGCTGGCATTGGCGCGGTTGAACACGGCCAGCGCCGCGGCGTGCTCGCCGGCGTCTTCGAGGGCCTTGCCGAGCGCGAAGTCGATCATCTGGCGCTCGGGCGCCGGCAGACCCGGCCGCTGCGCGTGCGACTGCAGCCGCAGCCGCTCGCTCGCGTCGAGTGCCACGGTCTTCAGGTCGAGCAGGCCGAACCAGGCGCGGGCGATCTCGCGGTCGGCCTCGATCAGCCGCCGGTAGTCGGCCGCAGCAGCCTCGCTGTGGCCCAGGGCCTTGTGGCAAGGGGCGCGCTGCAGCAAGCCGACGCTGGACGCGCCCTCTAGCCGCAGCTGGGCTTCGACGGCCTGCAGCGCGTCGTCGTAGAAGCCCTGCCGATCGCACTCGGCGCTGAGCTTGATCCACTCGGCCCCGCTGCGGGCGCGGGCCGCCGCGCGGCGCAGGCTCTGCAGGGCCGCGGGGCCGTCGCCGGCTTCGCCCTGCGCGTGGCCCAGCAGGCACCAGTGCTTGCAGCTCGCGGGCTCGGCTTCGGCCGCGCGCTGCAGAAAGGCCACCGCCTCGGGCCACTCGCGGGCTTCCACTCGGCGCAGGCCCTGCCACAGCAGCACCTCGGGGTGATCAGGCGCTTCGCGTGCCAGCTGCAGCAGCCATTGCCCGGCCATCAGCGTGTCGCCGGCGGCCTGCAAGCGCATCACCTGCCGCATCATCTCGGCCTGGGGCGGCGTCAGGCCCCGCAGGCGCCGGCGCAGTTCGGCGGCAGCCGCCTTGTCGGCGACCGTGGTGACGGTTCGGGGCTTCATCGAGACGGCAGGTCCGCGGCGGGCAGGAATTCACCGCCGATTCTGCGGGAGCCGCCATTCACACCTGCATACGGGCCGTTCATCGGCCCGCAACATCCGGGTTTGCCCTGCATGCCACAATCCGCCGCGCTGGTGCCCGGCCCGTGGCACGCCCTGTCAGCCGCCTTGTTCGACAACCCCTTCATCGAGATCGATCACGTCACGTTCGGGTACGACAACACCCGGACCATCCTCTCCGGCGTGTCCCTGAAGTTCCCGCGCGGCAAGGTCACGGCCATTCTCGGCGGCTCGGGCTGTGGCAAGACCACGTTGATGCGCCTGATCGGTGGCGTGCACGCCGCCGACAAGGGCCGCGTGGTGTTCGACGGCGAGGTGCTCGACACGCGCAACGCCGCGCAGCTGTTCCGCGTGCGCCGGCGCCTGGGCATGCTGTTCCAGTTCGGCGCGCTGTTCACCGACCTGACGGTGTTCGACAACGTCGCGTTCCCGATCCGCGAGCACACCCAGCTGCCGGAATCGATGATCCGCGACCTGGTGCTGATGAAGCTCAATGCCGTGGGCCTGCGCGGCGCGGCGCACCTGCGAATCTCTGAAGTGAGCGGCGGCATGGCCCGGCGCATCGCGCTGGCGCGGGCCATCGCGCTCGATCCCGAGCTGATCATGTATGACGAGCCCTTTGCCGGTCTCGACCTCATCAGCATGGGCGTCGCGGCCAAGCTTATCCGCACGCTCAACGACGCCACCGGCGCCACCAGCCTGGTGGTGAGCCACGACGTGCCCGAGTGCATGGCCATCAGCGACTGGATCATCCTGCTGGCCAACCAGGGACGCGTCGTCGCCCAGGGCACGCCGACGCAGTTGATGGAAAGCCTCGACCCCGAAACCCGCCAGTTCGTGCGCGGCGAGCCCGACGGCCCGGTGAAGTTCCACTACCCCGCGCGCGAGATCGCCGAGGACTTTCTCGGATGAACCCGCTCGACCGCCTCCAGCGGCTGGGCGCCTTCGCGCTCGAGCACTTCCGCGGCTGGGGCCACGCCGCCTACTTTTTCTTCGACCTGCTGCGCGTGCTGCCGCAGTCGCTGCGCCGCTTCGGCCTCATCGTCGACCAGATCTACGCCATCGGCAACCGCTCGCTGATCATCATCTGCGCCTCGGGCCTGGCGGTGGGCTTCGTGCTGGCGCTGCAGATGTACTACGCGCTCGTGACCTTCGGTGCCACCGAGACCATGGGCCTGATCGTCAACCTGGCGCTTGTGCGCGAGCTCGGCCCGGTGGTCGCCGCGCTGCTGTTCGCGGGCCGAGCCGGCACCTCGCTGACAGCCGAGATCGGCCTGATGAAAGCCGGCGAGCAGATCTCGGCCATGGAGCTGATGGCCATCGACCCGCGCGCCCGCGTGCTGGCGCCGCGCTTCATCGGCGGCATCATCTCGCTGCCGATCCTGGCCATCCTGTTCTCGGCGGTCGGCATCATCGGCGCGTGGATCGTGGCCGTGCTGCTGATCGGCGTCGACAGCGGCAACTTCTGGTCGATCATGCAGACGCGCGTGGACGTGCTGCGCGACGTCGGCAACGGCATCGTCAAGGCCTTCGTGTTCGGCATCATCTGCACGGTGGTGGCGCTGTACCAGGGCTACGAAACCGAAGCCACGCCCGAAGGCGTGGCCTACGCAACCACCCGCACCGTCGTGATCTCGTCGCTGTGGGTACTGGGCATGGACTTCGTGCTCACCGCGCTGATGTTCTCGACGCCCTGACGGCGCGTCGACACCACTTCTGGAGAACCCGTTCATGGGACGCAAAGGAATCGAGACACTGGTCGGCGGCTTCGTGCTGCTGGGCTTGGTAGGACTGGTGTTCCTGGCCCTGCAGGCAGCCAACCTGGGGGCCAGCGGCGGCGGCGCCACCTACCAGGTGCAGGCGCGCTTCGACAACATCGGCGGCCTGAAGCCGCGTGCCCCGGTGCGCGTGGCGGGTGTCACCGTGGGGCGGGTCAAGAGCATCGGCGTCGACCCGGCCACCTTCCAGGGCATCGTCATGCTCGACATCGAGAAGGCCTACAACTTTCCCAAGGACACGGCCGCCAAGATCCTGACCTCGGGCCTGCTCGGCGACCAGTACATCGGCCTCGAACCCGGTGGCGATGACGCCAACCTGGCCGCTGGCGACACCATCGCGCAGACGCAAAGCGCTGTCGTGCTGGAAAACCTGATCGGCCAGTTCCTCACCAGCCGCGCCGACACCGCCGGCACGGCCGGCACCGCCGCCTCCGGAGCGAAGCCGTGAAGCCAGCCCGTTGCCTGCTGGCGCCGGCCGCGCTGCTGTGTGCGCTGGCCCTCGGTGGTTGCGCCACCCCGGGCGGCACGCCGTCGCCCGGCGACCCCTGGGAAGGCTTCAACCGCAAGGTCTTCAGCTTCAACGAAGCCGTCGACAACGCCGTGTTGCGCCCTGTGGCTGAAAGCTACCGCGACAACGTGCCCAAGCCGATCCGCACCGGCGTGGCCAACGTGCTGGGCAACGTCGGCGATCTCTGGTCGGCGGCGAACCATTTCCTGCAAGGCAAGGCGCAGAGCGGGCTCGAGATGGGCATGCGCTTCCTCACCAACACGCTGTTCGGCCTGGGCGGCCTGCTCGACCCCGCCAGCGAGATGGGCCTGAAGCGCCAGAGCGAGGACTTCGGCCAAACGCTGGGCAAGTGGGGCGTCGGACCGGGGCCCTACCTCGTGCTGCCCCTGCTCGGGCCGAGCAGCCTGCGCGACGGCATCGGCCGCATCCCCGACATGGCAGCATCGCCATCCAACCTGCTCGACGACAGCAAGGCCGGCCTGGCCGTGACGGTGGTGGGCGTGGTCGACGCGCGCGCCGCGCTGCTGGGTGTGACGGGCCTGGCCGACCAGGTGTCGCTCGACAAGTACAGCTTCTTCCGCCAGGCCTACCTCTCGCGCCGGCGGGACGCGGTGTACGACGGCGAGGCGCCGCCCGAGGCCTTCGAGGACATTGGTGACGACCCTCCCCCGCCGGCGGCAAAGCCGGGCGCATCGGCTCCGGCCCGCCCGGCCTCGGCGCCCAAAGCCTCCCCCCGTTGAGGTGTCGTCGGCCATCGGCGCTCGCACGTTGACACCGTACTGAAGAATTCGAGGCCCGCCCCCGGGGCCATCTGCTCCTGAAAGGACTGCCGTGTTCGCCAAGTTCCGTTCCTTCGTCGCCACGACCCTGCTGCTGCCCCTGCTGGCAGGCGCAGGCGCCGCCCTGGCCGCAGGGCCGACGCCGGAAGCCCTGATCCGCCAGGTCTCGACCGAGGTGCTCGACACCGCGCGCACGGACAAGGCCATCCAGGCCGGCGACGTGGCCAAGATCTCGGCCCTGGTCGAGAGCAAGGTCATGCCGCATGTCGACTTCGAGGTCATCACGCGTTCCGCCGTGGGCGTGCAGTGGCGTGGCGCCACGGCCGACCAGCGCAGCAAGCTGCAGGCCGAGTTCAAGCTGCTGCTGATCCGCGTCTACGCGGGCGCGCTCACGCAACTCAAGGACCAGGCCGTCGAGATCACGCGCACGCAGGCCGTCTCCGGCAGCACGCAGGTCATCGTGCAGTCCGAGGTGCGCGGCAAGGGCGAGCCGATCAAGCTCGACTACCGGCTCGACAAGCGTGGCGAGCAGTGGAAGATCATCGACGTCAACGTCGGTGGCCTGTGGTTGGTGCAGAACTACCGCACGCAGTTCGCCCAGGAGCTCAGCAAGGGCGGCATCGACGGCCTGATCGCTGCCCTGGTCGAGCGCAACAAGGGCGCGCGGAGCTGAGCCCCGTGTCGATGCAAGCCGCCCTCACGCTGCCGGCCAGCGTCACCATCGAGACGACGGCGGCTCTGGCCGCCGCGCTGCCGGCCCAGGTGCGCGGCGGCAGTGGCCTGCTGCGCATCGATGCCACGGCGGTGACCGAGAGCGACAGCTCCACCATCGCCTTGCTGCTGGAAGCGGGCCGCCAGGCCCGGGCGGCCGGGCGCGAGTTCGAGGTCGTGGGCGCGCCGCCCAAGCTGGTGGAGCTCGCGCGCCTCTACGGCGTCGACAGCCTGCTGGCGCTGGTCGCGCCGCCCGATGCGGCTGCGTCGGCAGCGGGCTCGGTGCCGGCGTCGACCCCCGAGTCGACATAAGCCCTTGCACCCGGCGCCGCCACATAGCGGCGCTCGCGCAGGTTCTTCTTGATCGCCTGCAGCGCCGGCCGCAGCGAATCTGAACCCAGCCGCAGCGCCACGCCGGTGGTCAGGATATCGATGATCATCAGGTGCAGCAGCCGCGACACCATCGGGCTGTAGCGGTCGGCGTCCTCGGGGTGGTCGGCCGCGAGCAGGATGCTGTGGCTCGGGCTGTGGCGGCTGTCCAGCGCCAGCGGCGAGCCGCTGGCCGTGATGCTGATGACGGTGGCGCCGCGGCGGCGCGCGATGTCGGCCACGTCAAGCAGGTCGCGGCTGCGGCCGGAGTTGCTGATGACCACGGCCACGTCGCCGGGCTTGAGCATCGTCGCGCTCATCACCTGGATGTGGCTGTCACTGACGGCGTGCGCCGTGACGCCGAGACGGAAGAACTTGTGCTGCGCGTCCTGCGCCACGATGCCCGAGTTGCCGACGCCGTAGAACTCGATGCGCGCGCCCTGCGCGCTGCGCCGGCCGGCCTCGGCCAGCGTGGCGATGGCGCGCTCGACGCTCTGGTGGGCCGCCGCGTTGCGGTAGCGCAGCAGCGCCGCCACGGCGTTGTCGACGACCTTGACGACGATGTCGCCGGCCTTGTCGTCGTCATCGACCGAGCGGTGCACGAAGGGCACGCCCTCGTTCACGCTGCCGGCGAGCTTGAGCTTGAAGTCGGCCAGACCGTCGTAGCCGACGCTGCGGCAAAAGCGCACCACGGTCGGCTTGCTGACGTGGGACCGATCGGCCAGTTCCGACACCGGCAGCGTGGCAAAGCTGCGCGGATCGGACAGCAGCAGCCGGGCCACGCGCTGCTCGGCCGGTGGCAGGGCGGGGATGGACGCGCGGATGCGATCGAGCATGGGGGTTTCAGTCCGGTTCGGCGCCGGGTGGCGCGCGGCGGCCGCGGAGCGTGAAGCGCCCTGACGCCAGGTCCGCCGCGGCCAGCGGGGCGCTCAGGTTGCCGGTGTCGGCATCGTCGAAGGGGGCCGGTACGCGCAGCGCGCCGAGGTAGAGGTTGTCGCGCGCGACGTTGGCCACGGCCGAGGCCAGGCGTTCACCGTGCACACGCACGGCGGTGCCGGCGTCGCCGCCGAGATTGACGAAGCTGTTGCCGCGCAGTTCGAGCCGGTGCGCCCGCGGGCCGGCGTCATCGCCCTCGGCACCAAAGGCCAGCAGTGTGCGGTTGCCGCTGAGCGGGCCTTGCAGCAACACGTTGCCCTGCACGAGGGCACGTCCGCCGTTCGGGAACTCCAGCTCGTATGAAGCGGCGCCACCGCCCTCGGCCGCGTCACCGAGCCAGTTGCCGATGACCTCGTTTTCGGCGGCGCGGCTCTTCACGAGGTGGCCGTGGCGGCCGCCGTGGAAGCGGCTGCGCGCCAGGCGCAGGCGGCCGATGCGGCCGGCGTAGAGCAGATGCGTCAAGCCGGCGCCCGGCGGCACCACCGGCGCGTCACCGAAACGGCAGCCTTCGATGTCGAGCTCGGCGCGGCCGTCGTTGCTGCTGAGCAGGCCCATCTGGTTGTCGAAAAAGGCGCAGTCGCGCAGCACGAGGCGCCCGCGCTCGAAGCGGATGCCAGCCCCGTTGCCGTCGCGCACGCGCACGCCGCGGAAGGTGAGGCCCTCGATGCGCACATCGCCCTGGCGCACCACCAGCAAGGCCTTGCCTTCGGCGTGCGCGCCATCGGCCTGCAGCACCACGGGGCCGCCGACACCACGCACGACGAGCCGGCGCTGCTCGATGACACCGGCCTGTGCGCGGTGCACGCCGGCGAGCAGCTCGATCGTGTCGCCGTCGCGCGCTTGCCGCAGCGCCGCGACCAGGCTCTCGCCAGCAGCCACGCGCCAGACGCGAGCGCCTTCGGCCCGCACCGCCGCCAAGGGCGCGGCCAGCGCCACGGCGGCGATCAGGCGGCGCCGGGTGGGCACCCAGGGCACGGCGGCCTCATTGCTCCTCGGCCCAGGTGCAGCCGTCGCGGGCCACCAGCGCACTGGCCGCGGCCGGGCCCCAGCTGCCGGCCGTGTAGGGCCGCGGCCCCACGGTGTCGGCGCTCCAGGCGTGCAGCACCGGCTCGACCCAGCGCCAGGCCTGCTCCTGCTCGTCGCTGCGCACGAAGAGGTTCAGGCGGCCGGCGATGGCGTCCATCAGCAGGCGTTCGTAGCCGCCGACGCGCTCGCTCGGGAAGGCCTTGTCGAAGTCGAGGTCCAGGCTCACCGGGTACAGCAACTCCTGGCCGCTGCTGCTGGCGCCGCTGCCCTTGGCGGCGAGCAGGTGCAGCTCCAGGCCGTCTTCGGGCTGCAGCTTGATGACGAGCTTGTTGGCGCGGCTCGTGCCCGGAAAGATGGGATGCGGCACCTCGCGGAAGTTGACGACGATCTGCGCGTCGCGCGCCGGCATGCGCTTGCCGGTGCGCAGGTAGAAGGGCACACCGGCCCAGCGCCAGTTCTGCACCTCGGTGCGCAGCGCGACAAACGTCTCGCAGTTGCTGCCGGTGGGCACCTTGACCTCGTCGAGGTAGCCCTGCACCTTGCTGCCCGCCACCGTGCCGGCCTTGTACTGGCCGCGCACGACGTCGCGCGCCACCGCCTCGGGCGTGAAGGGCTTCAGCGAGCGCAGCACCTTCAGCTTCTCGTCGCGGATGGCGTCGGCGTTGTTCGTCGACGGCGGCTCCATCGCGATCATCGTCAGCAGCTGCAGCGCATGGTTCTGCACCATGTCGCGCAGGGCACCGGTGCGGTCGTAGAAGTCGCCGCGCGAGCCCACGCCGATGCTCTCGGCCAGCGTGATCTGGATGTTGGCGATGCTCTCGCGGCGCCACAGCGGCTCGAACAGGGCGTTGCCGAAGCGCAGCGCCATCAGGTTCTGCACCGCAGGCTTGCCGAGGTAGTGGTCGATGCGCAGCGCCTGCTCTTCGGTGAAGGCGGCGCGCACGACGCGGTTGATCTCCTGCGCGCTCTGCAGGTCGTGGCCCAATGGCTTTTCAAGAACGACGCGCATGTGCGGCGCGTTCAGGCCGGCCTGGCCCAACTGCGCGCAGATCA
This sequence comes from Rubrivivax sp., assembly GCA_020248945.1. Lineage (GTDB taxonomy): Bacteria > Pseudomonadota > Gammaproteobacteria > Burkholderiales > Burkholderiaceae_C > Rubrivivax. Next base: position 918 of record JADCGQ010000003.1, on the reverse strand, counting down.
CCGGGAACAGGTGCGGGCTGGTGGCCAGGAACAGCACCACGGTGCTCGCGCCGCGCTCGTCGACCCAGGCCTTCAGGCCGCGGTAGTCCTCGGGCTGGGAGAGGTCCATGCGCCGGTAGTGCAGCATCTCGGCGAAGCGGGCGTACTCGTCGTCGTTGGGCTGCTTGGCCTCGTCGACGCCCGCGAACTTGGCGCGGATGTAGTCGCGGTACTCGGCGTCGCTGCGCTCGTCGCGCGCCACCGCCAGGATGCGGCCGCCCTCAGGCAGCTTGCCGTGGCGAAAGGCCTGGAACAGCGCGGGCATCAGCTTGCGCCAAGTGAGATCGCCGGTGCCGCCGAAAAGAACGAGGTCGAAGGACATGGTGGCCTGTGCGTGGGCTTGCGGGCTCGCACGATGTAATTCAGTTACATCGGGGATGATGCACAAGTTTCATGGGCGGGTCAAACCTGCTTCCGTGCGCCTGCTTGGGGGCGGCACGGAGTTTGTGACGGGCACCTTGGTGCTGCGGCTGGGTTGGGACCGCTGGGCGATAGAGGCTGGGCTCATCCACCAACGCGGGTGTTTGGCCCAAATGCGAACCCCGGTTGTTGCAAAGGGCTGTGCGGGCGGGGGCTGCGGCGTGATCTTGAAGCGCCGAGCCAGAGCCCGGACGATGAACAGTCCTGAGGACTGTTCTTCGCCTGGCGAGGGCCGACGCGCCTGCAAGCGCGGCGGCGCGCAGTCTTGAGGGCGGCGCGCTTTAGCGCGCTTCGTAAACTGACTCCCGGCAAGTGTTTGAGGTTCTATGTTCTTCCGCAAGCCTCTTTGAGCTCGATGAGGCTCGGGTCGAATGCTTTGCCACTGTTCCACACGGCCCACATGATGCGCAGGATCTTGCGCCCGAGGATGACCAGAGCCTCGGTTGGCGCGAAGCCCTT
>JADCGQ010000029.1 GCA_020248945.1 Rubrivivax sp. | reverse complement strand
CGTCCAGCAGGGCGTCAAACGAGGCCCCTGTGCTCAAAACCGGCCGAGTAGCCGCGTCGGTGCCGATCTTGGCTAACTTGATGTGCTCGGCGAAGTTCTGCCGCCCACGCTCCTAGCCGAAGCGCACGCGCGGGTCGACGACGGCCACCGTCAGGTCGGACACCAGGTTGCCGAGCATCAGCAGCAGGCTGGAGATGACGAGGAAGCCCAGCACGATGGGGAAGTCGCGCGTCTGGATGGCCTCGAAGGCCAGCAGGCCGACACCCGGGATGTTGAACACGCGCTCGATCAGGAAGCTGCCGGTGAGGAAGATGCCCAGCAGCCCGCCCACGGTGGTGGCCATGGGGATGAGCGAGTTGCGCATCGCGTGCACGAACACCGCGCGCCGCCAGCTCAGGCCCTTGGCCAGCGCCGTCTTCACGTAGTCGGCGCTCATGTTCTCCATCAGGCTGTTCTTCATCAGCATGGTGGTCACGGCGAAGGCGCCCGCGAGGTAGGCGATCAGGGGCAGCACCGAATGCCAGACGATGTCGAGCCAGCGCTCGTGCCAGGGCAGCGCGGCCGCGCTGGCCGACATGAAGCCGCCGAGCGGAAACAGCTCCCAGCGCACCGCGAGCAGGTTGGACAGCACCGCGCCGAGCGCAAAACCGGGCACGGCGTAGCCGACGAAGATCAACACCGAGGTCCAGCTGTCGATGGCCGTGCGGTGCTTGATGGCCTTGAGCATGCCCAGCGGGATGCAGATGCCGTAGGTGAAGATGGCGGTGATGATCCCGTAGTACACCGACACCGGCAGGCGATCGGCAATCACCTTCGTGACCGGCTCGTTGTAGCGGAACGAGTTGCCCAGGTCGAGCCGCAGCGTGTCGAGCAGCCAGCCGCCGTAGGCCACGTGCAGCGGCTTGTCGAAGCCGTAGTACTCGCGCAGCAGCTGCATCTGCTTGTCGGGGATGTCGAGCTGCAGCCGGGCGTCGGCGCCGCCCCCGCCCCCGGCATCGCCGCCGCCGTCGCCGCCGGCCAGGGCCATGCGCATCTGGTCGATCTGCCCGCCCGGCACGAACTGCATCAGCACGAAGGTGGCGAAGGTGATGCCGATGAAGGTGGGCACCATCAGCAGCAGCCGCCGGAAGACGTAGTCGCGCAGGGCCTGCGCGCGTGTCTTCATGAGCCTGCTCCGCAGCGCACGGGCCGGGGCCGGGGTGCGCGATGGGGGGCGGTGCTCATTGCTGCATTTTCACCGGCCGGTGAGGCCTTCCGGCTGGCGTGGAGACCGGGTTTGCCCTCGGGCGCGGGCGAGGTGTGCCTTCAAGTCGGGCGTTCGAGCCCCTCGCGCTCGTCGAACACGAAGCAGCGCCCCTGCCAGTGCGGCGCCCCGGTGGTGGCCTCGAAGTAGCGCAGGATGCCGCCGTCGAGTTGCAGCACGTGCTCGATGCCGGCCTGCTGCATCCACAGCGCGGCCTTCTCGCAGCGGATGCCGCCGGTGCAGTAGCTCACCACCGTCTTGCCCTGCAGCGCCTCGCGGTGCTGCTCGAGCGCGGCGGGGAAGTCGCTGAACTTGGCGAGCCGCCAGTCGAGCGCCCCTTCGAACGCGCCGGCGTCGACCTCGAAGCCGTTGCGCGTGTCGAGCAGCACCACGTCGCGGCCGGCGTCATCGCGCCCGCCCTGGTCGAGCCAGCGCTGCAGCGTGGCGGCGTCCACCGCCGGGGCGCGCGCCGCCTGCGGGCGCACCACGGGCTGGTTCATGCGGATGATCTCGTTCTTGAGCTTCACGCGCAGGTGGCGGAAGGGCAGGCTGTCATGGCGGTGGCGCTTGATGTCCAGGCCCGCCAGGCGCGCATCGGCCTGCAGCGCGGCGAGCCAGGCCTCCAGCGCCGCGGGCTCGCCAGCCAGCGTGAAGTTCAGGCCCTCGGTGGCCACCAGCAGCGTGCCCTTCAGCGCTGCGGCCTGGGCGCTCTGAAACCACTGCTCGCGCAGCTCGGCCGCATCGGGCAGGTCGACGAAGCGGTAGGCGGCGGCAACGGCAAAGTCAGGCATCGTGCGGATTGTAGAAACGCGCCTTCGATAGACTGTTTGCATGCTCGACAAGCTCAACCAACTCAGCAGCTCGCACGGCGAGTTGCGCCCCGGCAAGGGGCTCATCTCCGGCGTCGTGGCGCTGTCACTGGCCATCCTGTGTTTCCTGGCCGTGCTGGCCTTCCACTTCCCGGAATACCTGACGACGCCGCAGCTGCGCAAGAGCTACGACGTCGACGTGCTGCGCAAGGTGCTCTACGCGGCGCTGGTGGTGGCCGGGGCGGTGGCGCTGTTCAACATCGTCACCGGGCGCCGGCGCTGGCTGTCCACCGCGGCCTTCGTGCTGGTGGCCTTGAGCGTGGCGCTGGGCGGCCACAAGGTGCCGGTGAACGACTTCCCCGACGGCACGCCCTACATCGGCCTGGACTGGTTCATCCTCGACCTGCTGGGCAGCACGCTGATCTTCATCTTCATCGAGAAGCTGTTCCCGCTGCGCAAGGAGCAGCCGGTGTTCCGCCCGGCCTGGCAGACCGACTTCCAGCACTTCATCGTCAACCACCTGCTGATCGGCTTCATGCTGCTGGCGGTGAACCTGCTCGTGCACCGGCTGTTCGGCTGGGCGGTGCACGGTGCGGTGCAGGACTGGGTGCGTGGGCTGAACTTCTGGGTGGCGCTCTTCCTGATCATCCTCGTGGCCGACCTGGTGCAGTACGCCACGCACCGGGCGTACCACGAGGTGCCGGTGCTGTGGCGGCTGCACGCGGTGCACCACAGCGCCAAGCACATGGACTGGATCGCCGGCTCGCGCCAGCACGTGCTGGAGATCGTGCTCACGCGCACGCTGGTGCTGGCACCGATCTTCGTGCTCGGGTTCTCGAAGGAAGTGATCGACGCCTACATCATCGTCGTCGGCTTCCAGGCGGTGTTCAACCACGCCAACGTGAGCGTGCGCCTGGGGCCGCTGCGCTACGTGATCGTGACGCCCAACTTCCACCACTGGCACCACAGCCAGGACACGGAGGCCATCGACAAGAACTACGCCGCGCACTTCGCCTTCATCGACCACCTCTTCGGCACCGCGGTGCAGAGCCCGCGCGAATGGCCGGCGCGCTACGGCGTGCAGGGCGACTACGTGCCCGATGGGTTCTGGGCGCAGATGAAGTTTCCGTTCGTGTGGCGCGGATGAGGCCGCCGCGTTCTGCCCTGTTGCGCGCCGGCCTGGCCTGGCTGGCGGTGGCCTGCATCGCACCTGGGGCTGCCGCCTCGGGTGCGCCGGTGCTGCGCCACATCGAGGTGCTGGTGGAGGTGCCTCCAAACAACTTCGTGTACCAGCAAGGATCGGCCATCGGCTACGGCGATCAGCTGCAACCGGGCGGCAGCGTCAGTGGCTGGATGCCCTACGTGCAATCGCCCGGGGTCAGCCCGGGTGCGGCGCTGGGCGTCAACGTGGTGGTGAACGCGCTGATCGCCGCGGCCGAGAGGGCGGCACTGGCGTCGGCGCTCGAGGCCGCACGGCCGGTGGTGGCCTCGCTGCAAGACCTGGACCTGCGCGCCACGACGGTTGAGCAACTGCGCGGCCTGCTGCCGGAGCACGGCCCGCGCTGGCAGTTCAGCACCGAGGCCTTCCCACAAACAGCGCCGGTGTCGACCGAGCAGTTCAAGGATCCGGTCTCCGGCAGGTTCAAGCGCGCCATGCCGCCGCCGCCGAACCAGCACCTGATCGACCGCGCCCGCGCCTCGGCGCAGGAGGCGACGCTCTACATCCGGGTGCTGCCGCTGTTCAAGGGTCTGCAGAACCGGATGTATGTGAACGTGGCGGCGCTGCTCATCGACCGGTCGGGTGCCGAACGCGGCGAGTGGAACACGCAGGTGATGGGCCCGGTGTCGCCCAGGCTCGACAACGCCGAACTGGTCCAGTGGTGGGCGGAGCATCGCTACCGGCGCTTCATGCTCCAGGGACTCCGCGGCGGACTGCTTCCGCTGGTCGAAGAGGTCGCCGACCCGGCACTGCGCGCCCAGCGCCAACGGCTCTATCGGGCGCTTTCGGGGGTCAGCTTCGACGAAGCCGGCCGGCCTGTGGACCGCATGCTGCCGCACCAGATCAACGTCCACCGCAAGACGAGCACCGCATGCATCCTTCAACCCGATTCCGCTGAAGTGATCTACCACTTCGAACGCACGCATCTGCCCCACCAGCTGGTCGCGGCGGCCTACTGCGCCGAGGACAAACCTACCGACTGGAGCCTGGAAACCGTGCCGGGCGTGGCCTGGACCCACCAGGCCCGCAGCGTGCCCGCGATGGTGACGCGCCGCCCCTAGCGTTGGCGCGGCGCACCGGATGCGGGCCCGATCCAGGCCGCTCCGGGCGCCGAACCGCAGATGCCTAGGCGAAGGCCTTCCACATCAGGATCTGCGTCTTCTCGCCGTCGAAGTAGGTGGTGTCGGTCTCGGCGATGGCGTTGCGTGGCAGGCCGGGGGGTGGCGTGAGCAGGTAGTTCACGGCCGAGCAGTGCAGCATGCGCGTGGCCTTGCCGGCGGCGTCGACCTCGGTGACGATGCCCACATGCCCGGGGCCGCCGTTGCGGCTGGGGGCAGGGTGCACCAACAGGGCGCCGACCACGGCAGCCTCGATCGGCACGAACCAGCGCTTCGGGCCGTTGGCATCGCGCAGCATGCCGTCGGTGTTGAACCAGTCCGTGGCCTTGGGCCAGCCGTTGCGCGCGATGCCCAGCGACCAGCAGACGTAGCCCGAGCAGTCGCAGGCCAGCGGCGGCAGCGTCGAGCGGTCGATGCCCGAGCGTGCCTCTTCGGCCACGTAGCGCGCATGCACCTTGGGGTCGGTGCGCCGCTTTTCTTCGAGTGCGGCGTCGATGTCCAGCGGCGTGGCCGGCCCCGCGCCCGGCGTCTGGCCCTGCGCCCAGCCGCCGCTGCCGAGCCAATAGAACGCAGGCTGTTCGCAGGCCTGGCGAGCGCGGTCGAGGAAGGTCTGCTTGTCCATGTGGGCTCCGGTTTCTTGAGCGCGCGCAGTATCGCGCGCCAGCGGCCTGGCGCAGAGCTTCAGTGGGCGCTGCGGCTGTCGGCCAGCAGCATGGCGGCCTTGGGCGCTGCCGGTGCCGTGCCCCGCGCGGCCTGGGCCACGAGCAGCTGTTGCGCGCCGTCGGCGCCGTGGTCGAGCAGCGGGGTGACCAGCAGCGTGGTCACGAGGGCGGCGCCGATGAAGGACAGCAGGGTTTGGGTGGGCTTGAGGTGTTGCATGGTGCAGGCTCCGTGGGGTGGGTGAATCGATGGGCTGAACCATAGGCAAGCCCTGCCCAGCTGGCGATACCGCGCACATGGCGGCGGGCCTGCAGCCCCTACCGCGATCGCGGTATCCCGCGCCGGGCCCGGCGATGCAGAATCCGTCGCTTCCCTCCCCCACGCCTGCTGAAAGCGCGCCCGGCACCATGACCACCCGTGTGTTGATCGTCGAGGACGAGCCGGAATTCCTGCAGCGCTTCACCGAGGCCGTGCTGGCCGACCCCGGGCTGAGCCTGATCGCCGGCGTCACCACCGGCCGCGCCGGCCTGGCGCTGCTGGACGCGCAGCCGCCCGACGTGATGCTGGTCGACCTGGGCCTGCCCGACATCAGCGGCATCGAGCTCATCCGCCACGCCGCGCGCCACGTGCCGCAGTGCGACGTGCTGGTGGTGACGATGTTCGCCGACGACGCCCATGTGCTGGGCAGCATCGCAGCCGGCGCCACCGGCTACCTGCTGAAGGACGCGCAAGCCACCAAGGTGGCCGCGGCCATCCACGAGCTGCGGGCTGGCGGCTCGCCCATCAGCCCGAGCATCGCGCGGCGCGTGCTGGCGGCCTTCCGCCTGGCGCCCCAAGGCGCGCCAGCGACGCCGCCACCGAGCCCGATGGCCGCGCCGGCGCCACCCGAGCCCTCGCCGCTGTCCGAGCGCGAGACCGAGATCCTGCGCCTGGTGGCCAAGGGCTTCGGCTTCGAGGCCGTGGGCGAGCTGCTGGGCATCTCGCCGCACACGGTGGTCACGCACGTGAAGAAGATCTACCGCAAGCTGGCCGTGCACTCGCGGGGCGAGGCCGTGTACGAAGCCAGCCAGATGGGCTTGCTCTAGCGTGAAGGCTCTGGCTCGTGCGATCGCCCGGGCCCTGCTGCTGGTGGCAGCGCTGCTCGCGGGCCCTGCCGTGGCCACCGTCGTGTCGCCGCAGCAGGCCGAGATCATCGTCTCGAGCCAGACCGAGCCCCCCGCCGCCGACGACCCCCGCTGGCGCCCGGTGACGCTGACCCACGTCGAGCGCGCGCCGGCCGCCTGGTACCGCGTGCGTTTCGACGCCGACCTGGCCGATCCGGCCTGGATGCTGTACCTGCCGTTTCTGTACGGTGGCGGGCGCATCATCGTCAATGGCGTGCCGGTGGCACAGGTCACCGAGACCTCGGCCGAGCTCTACATCAGCTGGGAGCGGCCGGTGCTGCTGTCGCTGCCGCAGGGCGCGCTGCGGGCCCAGGGCAACGAGCTGCTGTTGCGCGTGGCGGCCGCGCACAACAGCCGCAGCGCCATGATGTCGCAGCCGACGCTCGGGCCGCAGATCGACCTGCAGCCGCTGTTCGACCGCCGCCTCTTCGCCGTGCGCACGATGCCGGTGGTCACGGTGATCGGCGGCCTCACGGTGGGCGTGCTCGTGCTGCTGATCTGGGTGCGCCGCCGCCGCGAGGTGCTGTACGGCCTGTTCGGCTTGGCCGCCATCCTGTGGGCCTTGCGCACCACCACCTTCGTCTTCGACGCGTTGCCACCGGCGGCCTGGCAGGTCTGGCGGCTGCTGTACTTCGTCAGCACCGGCGGCTTCATCGTCGTGATGGCGATCTTCACGCTGGCGCTGGCGGGCTGGTCGCGGCCGCGGGTGGTGCAGGCGCTGCTCGGCTACTGGGCGCTCGGGCCGCTGGCCTACCTGCTGGGCGGCCCGGCGTTTGCCGCGCGCTGGTGGGTGCCCGGGCTCATTCCGATCGGGCTCGGCCTGGCGGCCCTGGCGCTGCTGGCGGCCTGGCGCCGGCGCACGCCGGGCACCATTGCCATCGCGGCGGCGCTGGCCGTGGCCTTTGCGGCCGGCGTGCACGATCAACTCGTGGCCTCGAGCTCGCCACTGCTGGCCCGCTGGCTGCCCGGCTGGACCGACCACCGCCTGTTCCTGCTGCACCATGCCGCCAACCTGCTGCTGCTGGTGATGGGCACGCTCTTGGCGATGCGCTTTGCGCGCACGCTCAGCGCCGTGGAGGCGGCCAACCGCACGCTCGAGGCGCGCGTGCAGCAGCGCGAGCGCGAGATCGCCGCCAGCTACGAGCGCATCGCCGTGCTGCAGCGCGAGCAGGCCGCCACCGACGAGCGCCAGCGCATCATGCGCGACCTGCACGACGGCCTCGGCTCGCAGCTGTTCACCTCGCTGTCGCGGGCCGAACGCGGGGCGCTCGACGCCACCGCGATGTCCGACACCCTGCGCAGCGCCATCGACCAGATGCGCATCGCCATCGAGGCGCTGGCCTCCGAAGAGCAGGACTTCCGCACCGCCTTCGGCAACTTCCGCTTCCGCTGGGACGCCCGGCTGCGCGAGTGCGGCCTGCGCCCGGTTTGGCAGATGGAGCTGCCCGACGACGTGCTGGCCATCGCCCCGCACGATGCGCTGCAGATCCTGCACATCGCGCAGGAGGCGCTGACCAACGTGCTCAAGCACGCCCGCGCGAGCAGCGTGACGGTGTCGCTGCGCCACGAGGGTGGCGTGCTGGCGCTGGACGTGCGGGACGACGGCCCGGGGCCGCCACCGGGCGCCGCGCCACCGGCCGGTGGCCGGGGTCGCTCGAACATGGCCCTGCGTGCCGAGCGGCTGAGCGGCACGCTCGACGTGCAATTCGGTCCGCGAGGCGCCCGCGTCAGCCTGCGCCTGCCGGCATGAGGCTGCCCGCGGGCAGGGGCCGCGGGAGCGTCAGCCTCTCGAGCCCGGCGCTTTCGAGCCCCCGATGCGGTGCCCGCCGACGACGAGCTCGTCGATCAGCTTCAGGATGAAGCTGCCCGTGGCTGCATACGGATCGAACTCAGGGTGCTGCATGCGCACCATGGCGTCGTCGTCGGGCAGCACCACGTGGGCCATCGACCAGCCGGGGTAGCGGCGGCGGTCGATCTCCTCGAAGGACAGCATCTGCACGTCGTGGTGCCGCGGGTCCTTCAGGATGCGGTTGTAGAGGCGGTTGACCTCGGCGCGCTCGCCTTCCAGCACCTGCAGGTACAGCCCCTGGCCTTGGCAGAGCACGCCGGTGATGCCGTGCGCGGCGTTGTGCGCCTCGCAGTCGGCCAGGATGTTGGCGGTGACGGTGCCCGTCTGCGGCCCGACCGAGCGGCTGACGTAGAGAACTCGAACCCACATGGCTTAGTCGCTTTCGGGGCGGTCGGAAGGCGCATCGGCGGGCGGCGCCAGCGGCGGGGTGGCCATCTTCTCGCCGTCCCATTGTTGCCCGCACCAGCAGCGGCCCTCGGGATCGATGATGCAGGTGCCGCTGCCGCAGCAGCGGGGGTCGTCGCTCATGGCCATGCGTCTCGCTTCTCGAAAGGGGCTCGCTACGTCGCCGGATGCGCCGATTCTGCCCGCGCCCCAGGCCCGGGCAAGCCCAATTGGGCGAGCAGGGCTTGTGCCGACAGCCAGGCGCCTTCGACGCCGGTGCCGCCGAGGAAGTCGCCACACACGCCCAGGCCGCTGGCGGCGCTCCACCACGCGTGCCGCACCGGCCCGTGGCCGGTGCTGGCGGGCAGGGCGTAGCGCCAGCGGTGAACCACGGCGTGCTGCCAGGGCACCGCCTCGCCGAGCCAGCCGGCCAGTGCCGCCTGCAGCAGCGCCTTCACCTCGTCGGCCGGATGCTCCAGGTGCTGGCGGCTCCAGCTGGCGCGGGCGTGCACCACCCAGTGGGCGAGGCCGGCTGCGGCTTCGCGCCCGGGCTTGGCCTCGTTGCGCAGCACCCAGGCCAGCGGGCCCTGGTCGGGGCGCGCCACGCTCCAGGCCCGCTCCTGGCTTGGGGGGCCTGCCACGCCCATCAGGGTCCAGCACGGCTGCATCAGCGCGATCGAGGCGCGCTGCGCCCAGTCGGGCTTGTGCGCGGCCAGCAGCGGTGCCGCCTGGGCCGGGGGCAGCGCCAGCAGCACGGCATCGAAGTGCCCCGGCAGCACCGTGCCCTGCGCGGCGACCTGCCAGCCCGCGGGCTGCCGCGTCAGGGTGTCGGCCGCGAAGGCCCAGTTCGTGGCGATGGCGCCCGAGGCCGTGCCCTCGAGCAGCAGCGCACGGCACAGTGCGGGCATGTCCGGCATCGGCAGGTACGTCGGCCCGGCCTCTGCGCGCAGCGGCCGGCTGCCGGCGGCCAGCGTGGCGGCCCAGGGCTGCACGGCAGCCGCCACCGGCCCCTGCTGCAGGAAGGCCTGGAACGTCGGGTCCTGCGCCGTGAAGCCGGGCGCGCCATGGTCGACGCGGGCACTGCGGGCTTGGCCCTGGGCATCGGTCCACTCCAGCCGCCGCGTGGCCAGCCGCCCCCCGGGGCCGCGGGCCTTGTCGACGAGGTGGACGCTGATGCCGGCCGCGGCCAGGGCCTGCGCGCAGGTGGCGCCGGCCAGGCCGGCGCCGATCACGGCGATCTTCTTGGGTGGTGTAGGCATAGGCCGCGCAGCTTATCGGCTGCCGCCCGCCCCCGCTCCTGCGCTGCGCCGCGTGGCCACCAGCCCGCGCCCCGCGGCCCAGGCGTTGACGTCTTCGCGCCGGATGGCGGCCGCCATCAGCGCCGGAAAGGCATCGGGCGTGCACGCGAAGCTCGGCACGCCCAACGCGGCCAATTGCGCGGCGAGCTCGCGGTCGTAAGCCGGTGCGCCTTCGTCGGACAGCGCCAGCAGCGTGATGAACTGCACCCCGCTGTCCACCAGCTCGGCCGCGCGCCGCAGCAGCTGCGGCGCCACGCCGCCCTCGTACAGGTCGGAGATCAGCACGAGGACCGTGTTGCGCGGCTCGCGGATCAGCGTTTGGCAGTAGCCCACCGCACCGTTGATGTCGGTGCCGCCGCCGAGCTGCACGCCGAACAGCAACTCCACCGGGTCGTCGAGCTTGTCCGACAGATCGACCACCGCGGTGTCGAAGACCACCAGCTTCGTGCTCACCGCCGGCAGGCTGGCCATCACGGCGCCGCAGATGCTGGCGTAGACCACCGAGTGCGCCATCGAGCCGCTCTGGTCGATGCACAGCACCACCTCGCGCTGCGGCCGGCGCGCCTTGCGGCCGTAGCCGTGCAGCACCTGCGGCACCACGGTGCGGTACTCGGGCTGCCAGTGGCGCAGGTTGGCGCGGATGGTGCGGTGCCAGTCGATCTCGGCGTGGCGCGGGCGGCGGTTGCGCTGGCTGCGGTCGAGCGCGCCGGTGACGGCGCTGCGCAGCGGCTCGTCCAGGCGCTGCATCAGCTGCTCGACGACGCGGCGCACCACGGCGCGCGCGGTGTCCCTGGTCTTCGCCGGGATCACGCTGCCCAGCGCCACCAGCTGCGCCACCAGGTGCACGTCGGGCTGCGCGGCCTCCAGCATCTCGGGCTGCAGCAGCATGTCGCGCAGGTTCAGTCGTTCGAGCGCGTCGCGCTGCATCACCTGCACCACCTGCGACGGAAAGTAGCGCCGGATGTCACCCAGCCAGCGCGCCACGCCGGGGCGCGACGCGCCGCGGCCACCGCGCCGGTCGGCCCCCAGGCCACCGCCGGCATCGGGCTCGTACAGCGCGGCCAGGGCCTGGTCGATGTCGGCCTCGGCGCCCAGCGGCGCGCCGCAGGCGGCCTCGGCCTCGGCGCCGAGCACCAGGCGCCAGCGGCGCAGGCGCGTGGCGTCGTCGACGCGGTGGCCGTCTTCGGGGTCGATCAGCTCGGGCGTCATGCCGGCACCCCCAGCCAGCGCCGCAGCCAGGGCAGCGGCAACGCGGCCTTGTCGGCGGGCCAGTCCACCACCGCCGCGGCGGCCGGTGCGGCGGCCCGCACGCCCTGCCGCGCCCGCGCGGCCAGGTCGCGCCGCTCGCCGGGGCCGAAGGCCGAGAAGGTTCGCCGCACCAGCGGCAGCACGCGGATGAAGTGGTCTTCACCCAGGCCCGCGAGCCAGGCGTCGAGCAGCGGCCACACGGTGGCGTCGTGCAGCAGCAGCGTGGCGTTGCGGTTGAGAAAGCCGTCCAGCCAGGCGGCCGCGGCGGCGGCGTCGCTGCCGGCCGAGAGGTGCAGCGACATCGCCTGCGCCGCGGCATCGCGTTCGCGCAGGCCGTCGTCGAGCAGCAGCCGCAGCGCCATGCCCTGCAGCAGCGGGTGGGCCTGCGTGCTGACGGCCAGCTGCTGCAGCGCCAGGCGCCAGGCGGCCTGCGGCCCGGTGCCTTCTGCGCCGGCCAGTGTGGCGGGCGCATCGCGCAGGCGCAGCGCCGCGTGCGCGGCCAGCACGAGCTCGCGCAGCGCGCCGGCGGCGTCGTCGTCGAGCGCCTGCGCAGCCAGCAGCAGCCCGATGGCGGCGCGCAGCACCAGGCCGTCCAGCACCGCGGCCACCAGCGTGGCGTCGGTCTGGCGCACGTTGCCGTAGCGGAACACGTTGGCCAGCGCCGGCAGCGCAGCCAGCAGCTGCGGCACGTCGCCGCTGAGGGCAGCGCGGTCCTGCAGCGCTTGCGTGGCGGCCTGCACGGCATCGGGCAGATCGGCCAGCAGCGCGTCGTCCACACACTTGGACAGTTCGGCCAGCCCAAGCAGGCCGGGGCAGCGCTCCATCACGCAGGCGGTGGCCGCCTGTTCCACGGTCTGGCCCCAGCGGCTGGCCTCGATGAGGCGCAGCGCGAACTCGGGCTGCCACTGCAGCTGCCAGACCTCGTGGAAGCTGCCGCGGGCGCTGCGGCCCACCTTGGCCAGCTGGCCCCAGGCCACGCCGAGCAGCGCCAGCCGGTGCAGCAGCCGGCTGCGGGCCAGATCGCCCGCTTGGCGCAGGTCCAGGTCCAGCGTCTTCTGCAGCGCCTCGGGCTTGAGGCGCAGCGTCTTCTGCTGCGCCTCGAGGTCGCGCTGCAGCGGCACCGTGGGCACGTCGGGTGGCACCTCGCCGAGGCGGTCGCCCACCAGGAGCGCGTCGCGCACGAAGGCCAGCACGGTGTCGTCGCCCATCGTCAGCACGGCGCGCGTGGCTTCGGTCAGTTCGTCCAGGCCCGGCGCGGCGCGGCCGCGCATCGCCGCCAGGCCTTCGGCCAGCCGCGTGGCCTCGATCAGGTGGCTGCTGGAGCAGTCGAGATCGCGCTCGCGCATCAACGTGGCCACACGCGCCAGCCAGCCAGCGGCGCGCACGCGGCCCGGCGCGCCGCCGGTGGCCCAGAGGTGCTCGTACCAGCCTGGCGAGCGCACGCCGGCGCCATAGCCGCTGGCGCGCGCCAGATGGCGGTAGGTCCAGGGCACCCAGGTGGCGGCCACCTTGCGCTTGGGGCAGCCCTTCAGCAGGGCCGTGTCGGCCTTGGCGTTGGGCGTACCGGGTGCGTCGAGCTGCAACGCCGGCAGGTGCCAGGCGCCGCAGACCACGGCGATGCGCTCGGCGCCCTCGCGCCGCGCGGCGCGCAGGCACTGGCGCATGTGGGCTTCGCGCAGCGCGTCGATGGTGGGTGGGGCCGTGGCGCTGGCATCCGCCTCTGCACTGGATTCGGCCGCACGCAGCGCCACCATCGCTTCGGCGATGGCGTCGAACAGGCCGGCGGCGTCTTCACGCTCCTCGACCTGCTGGTTCCACCACGCCTCGCCGTCTTCGAAGCCGGCGGCCTGGGCCAACGCCCCCAGGGGATCGGCCCGCGGCGTGTCGGCGGCCACGTCATCGTCGGCTTCTTCGGGCAGCGCCAGCCGGTGGGTCTGCGGCAGGTCGATGAACTGCAGCGCCACGCCGTGTTCGGCCGCCCAGGCCAGCGCCTGCCACTCGGGCGAGAAGCGAGCGAACGGGTGGTACACGGCGCGCCGGGGCTCGTCGGCCGCGTGGCTGAGCACCGCCACCGGCGGCACCAGCGCCGGCACGAGGTGCAGCAGCGTGTCGGCCTCGGGCGGGCCTTCGACCAGCACCCGTGTCGGCGCCCAGGCGTCGAACGCGGCGCGCAGGCTGCGCGCGCAGCCCGGGCCGTGGTGGCGGATGCCGAAGAGGCGCAGTTCGCTCATGGCCACAAGATCACAGCGCCTCGCGGCAGGCCCGGTACAGGTCCTTCCACTCGCTGCGTTCCTTCATCACCGTCTCGAGGTACTCGGTCCAGACCACGGCGTCCTGCACCGGGTCCTTCACGACCGCGCCTACCAGACCCGAGGCCATGTCGCGCGGGCGCAGCACGCCGTCGCCAAAGTGGCCGGCCAGGGCCAGGCCGCTGTTGATGACCGAAATGGCCTCGGCGGTGGACAAGGTGGCGCTCGGCGACTTCAGCTGCTTCTTGCCGTCTTCGGTGCGGCCGTTGCGCAGCTCGCGGAAGATCTGCACGATGCGACGCACCTCCTTCAGCGCCGGCGGCTCGGCCGGCAGCTGCAGTGCGCGGCTCATCTCGCCGACGCGGCGGGTGACGATGGCGACCTCGTCGTCTTCGCTCGCCGGCACCGGCAGCACCACGGTGTTGAAGCGCCGCTTCAGCGCGGCGGAGAGTTCGTTGACGCCCTTGTCGCGGTTGTTGGCGGTGGCGATGACCGAGAAGCCCGCGACCGCCTGCACCTCGCTGCCGAGCTCGGGAACGGGCAGCGTCTTCTCCGACAGCACCGTGATCAGCGAGTCCTGCACGTCGGCCGGGATGCGCGTGAGCTCCTCCACCCGCGCGATGCGGCCGTGGCGCATGGCCTGCATCAAGGGGCTCGGCACCAGGGCTGCCTCCGAAGGCCCGTGCGCCAGCAGCTGCGCGTAGTTCCAGCCGTAGCGCAGCTGCTCCTCGCTGGTGCCGGCGGTGCCCTGCACCAGCAGCGTGGACGTGCCGCTGATGGCCGCCGCCAGGTGCTCGCTCACCCAGCTCTTGGCCGTGCCGGGCACGCCGTACAGCAGCAGCGCGCGGTCGGTGGCCAGCGTGGCCACGGCCACTTCCATCAGGCGTTCGCTGCCGATGTACTTGGGGCTGACTTCGAAGCCGTTGTCGAGTCGGCCGCCCATCAGGTAGCGCAGCACGGCCCAGGGCGAGAGAAGCCAGTTTGCCGGGCGCGGCCGCGTGTCGTGCTTCGCGAGCTCGGCCAGCTCCTCGGCGAACTGCTGTTCGGCGTGTTGGCGCATCACGGTGCTCATGGCGGGTCCTTCGTTCAGATGGAGGGGGGCGCGTGCAGCAGCGCACGGGCGGTCGCGATGCGTTGCACGCTGTGCAGCAGCGCGCCCACGGCGAGCGGGTCGTCGGGGTGGCTGGGCAGCTCGCGCAGCGCGGGCAGGGCCTGCGGGTGCAGCAGGCTGGCGATGTCGGGCAGCGCCTCGCGCAGAGGCCACTGCAGCGTGACCGAGCCGCTGGCCAGCCGCTGGCGCACGGCCGCGGCCAGGCGCTGCGACAGCGGCAAGGACAGGTACTGCGGCGGCGGGCAGCCCGGGCCCAGCTGGGCCAGCAGCGCGTCGGGCAGCTCGCCGTCGTGGTCGAGCAGGCGCAGCCAGTGCGCCTCGCGCTCGGCCAGCGGCAGCAGGGCCAGCACGGCGGCGCGCCCGTCGGGGCCGGCGCCGCGCGGCCAGTGGCGCAGGAAGGCGGCGCTCCAGGCCGGCTCGGGGGCGGCGAAGAGCGCGTCGCGCCAGGCGCGGTGCAGCGCCTCGGCCCAGTCGGTGTCGGCGGCCCAGGCCAGCAGCTCGCCCGGCTCCAGGCCCGTGTGGCGGGGCCACCAGGCCAGCGGCACCTGGCGTGCGGCCAGGTACAGCCACCAGGCGCGTTCGCCCAGGGCCTCGTGCTTGGGGCGCGGCGGATCGGTGGTGCCCACCTCGGCCGGCGGCTCGATGAGCCAGCGTTTGCGCAGCAGCACGCGTTCGTGCCGCAGCAGCGGCTCGATGCGCGCGACGGCACGGGCCACGAAGGCGCTGCCGGGCAGCCGCTGCAGCAGCGTGGCAGCGGCCTGGCGCACCTCGCGGCTGCGGTCGTGCAGCAGCGACTCGAGCAGCGGCTCGTCCTCGTCGCCCAGCCCGGTGGCGAGCGCACCCACCAGCTCGGCGCGCTCGTTGGCGGGCAGCTCGGGCAAGACGGCGGCCAGGCGCTCGCGGCCGGCGGCGGGCGCACTGCCGCGTTCGCGGCGCAGCAGCGCGCTGCGCTGCTCGAGCGTGCCTTCGGCCCAGCGGGCCTCGTCGTCGGCTTGCTCGCTGCCGGCGGCCCAGCGCCAGTCGTCGCGCTGCGCGGCCAGCCAGTGGCCGCGGGTGCCCAGCACGGCGGCCACCGGCGCGCGCAGCGCGATGCTGCGGCGGCCCAGCTCCAGGGCTGCCGGCAGCCAGGCCTCGGGTAGGCGCTGGCCGCGCGCCGCCCACACGGCCAGCAGCTCGTGCTGCACACGGGGCGGGCCTTCGTGCAGCAGCCAGCCCAGCAGCGCGTCGGCCGGGGCGGCGGGGTGCGCATCAGGGGTGGCAGGGGCAGGCAGGGCGGTGGTCCAGGGCTGGCCGAACTCGCTGGCGGCCTGCGTCACCGCCAGCACGGCGGCGGCGCGCAGCAGAGCCTCGGCGCGGGCGGGGGCGGACGCGGCTTCGTGCACCAGGGCTGCCACGTCGGGCGGCCAGCCGCCCATGGGTGGCCACGCGCCGGTGTGGCGGTCGGTGCCCACCAGGGCCGCGGGCAGCAGGGGCGACCAGGCGCTCACAGGCGGTGCCCCGGCTTCATGCCGCGCCCCGCTGCCACAGCGGCGGCAGGCCCGGCACGCCCCATGCCGTGAGCGGCGCGAAGCGGCGGCCGTCCCATTCGCCGGCCAGCTGCAAGGGCTGGCCGCCGTGGCGTGCCTGCAGTGCCCAGGCGTCGTCGTCGTGCATGGCCAGGGGCAGGGCCCGCCCGCCGGCCACGGCCTGCCAGCCACCCGCCTGCACCAGCACGGCGTCGCGCCAGAGCATGGGGTGCAGCGGCACGAACGGGTTGGCGGCCACCCGCGCGGCCATCAACTGCCACTCATCTTGAAGGCATGGCAACGAGGTCACGCCGACGACGACGGCCGCCTCGCACAGCGCGCGCAGCGGCGCCGCCGAGGGGTAGAACACCAGCGTGGCGTCGACGTCGACCCCCGCCACCCAGCCCTGCTCGAACCCCTTGCCGGCAAAGGCGTGTTCCAGCAGCAGCGCGCGCCGGCCGCTGGTGTGGCCGTGCAGCCAGACGCGGCGTTCGGTCAGCTTCGGCTCGCGCTCGTCCTGCGCCACGGCCAGCACGCACCAGCGGTCGGCTTGCCGCGTGCCGTGCGCCAGCACGTCGGCGCGGTCCAGCGGCCAGCCGAGCAGGGTGCGCAGATCGGCCTGCTCGGCGGCGGGCAGGGCCTGGCGCCGCGCCAGGCCCTCGCAGGCGAGCTGCAGCAGGCCCAGGCGGGCCAGCGTGTGCTCGGGTGCCGCGCCGATGTGCGCGGCGGCCTCGCGCACGCGCTGCGCCAGGCCCGGCGCCTGCGCGTCCACCAGGCGCGCGGCCGTGGTCTGCCACGCCGCCACCGCGGCCGGGTTCAGCGCGCCGAGGCCCTGGCTCAGCTGGTCGGCCAGCCAGCGTGCCAGATCGGTGCCGGCGGCCTCGATGCGCTGCCAGCGCTGCGCCTCGCGGCGAGCTGCCGCGTCGGGGTCGGCCGGCGCCTCGGTGGTGGCGCCGGCGCGCGCCTCCTGCTTCTGGGCCTTCTCGGCGCGCGAGGCCAGCCACTCCGTCACCCAGGCCGGAGGCGGGCCGCCGGAGAAGGCCGCGCCCTCGGACACCTTCATCAGCAGCAGCGCCAGGCCGTGCTTGCACGGGAACTTGCGGCTCGGGCAGCTGCAGCGGAAGGCTGGGCCGGCCAGGTCCACCTGCGTCTGGTAGGGCTTGCTGCCGCTGCCTTGGCATTCGCCCCAGACGGCGGCCTCGTCAGCGCCACGCAGCGGCCACTTCGAGGCCGATACGAGCCCGCGGGCCGCCCTGGCCGAGGCGTCGTCGGGCGCCAGCGCCAGAACCGAATCGGTGGTCAGCATCGTGGGCCGGCCGTGCAGCAGAAGTCTCCCTGCGGCCAGAGTCTACGGGTACGCCGAGGCCCCCCGAGGCACTCGTTGGGCGTTCCTGGGCCAGCCCCTGGGCGAAGCCGTCGACCAATTGCTCGATCTGGTGCCCCTGGGTCGTGAAGGGTGCCCCTGTCGTGGTGCAGCCGGATCGACAGGCGCACCGTCTGCGACACGCCCCGGGACCGGGCCATCAAGGCGCCGATCAGCGCATCCGCAGCGGGATGCCGACCCAGCGGCCGCGGCCCGAGAGCACGTAGAACACCTCGTCCTCGCGCGCGGGCATCGTCGATCTGCACGTTGGCGGGCACATCGGCCTGGTTGTCGACCAGGGGCGGCACCGGCTGTGGCGCCTGGCATCCACTTCGGCCTTGCGGGAATCACCCAGTCGCGGGGGCCTCTGCCCGGCTCAATGATTCCCGCCAGCAGGCGGCCTGGGGGCCGGCACACCCACACACCACGCCGCACATCCCATGTCTGTCGCACCGGCCGCCTCATGCAAGCCGGCGACACCATCGGCGGGCCCTGCCGCCGTGGTCTCGCTGCTGGTGCTGGCGCTGAGCCTGGCAAGCTGCGCGCAGGCGCCCCACGCCGATGCCGCGTTCGAGCGCTGGCGCCCCGCGCGGGCCGACGCCGTGGCGGCGCTGGAGTCGCACCTCGTCCTGCACGGCGTGGCCTCGGTGCTGCCGCTGCACGAGTTGCTGCGCTCGGCCTCGTCGTGGCAGGACTGCGCGGCCGAGCCCTTTGCGCTGCCGCCGCCGGCCCAGTGGCCGGCGGTGGTGTCGGTGCTGCGGCTGGTGCAGGCCCTGCGCGCCGCGGGAGTGATCGACGCCATCGAGGTTCACTCCGGCTACCGCGATGCCGCGCTCAATGCCTGCGCCGGCGGCGCCGCGCGCAGCGCGCACCTGCTGCACTTCGCCATCGACTTCACGCCGCGGGCCGGTGCCGATCCGGGAGAGGCCTTGTGCGCTTTCTGGCGCCGCGAGGGCGCCGGGTGGCGGATGGGCCTTGGCAGATACGCCTCGGGGCGCATCCACATCGACACTGCGGGCCACCGCAGTTGGGGCGCGCCGGTGGCGGGCGGCGCGGCGCCCTGTCGGCAGCTGCCGGCGGCCGAGCGGGCCGTGTCACCCGCGTCGCCGCTGGCGCCGGATGCGCGATGATCCAGGGATGACCCACCTTCCTTTGCACCGCATGCGTGCGGTCCGCATCCATGGCCTCGATGCCGCCTTGCGGTTGCTGCTGCTGTTGGCGCTCGGGCTCGGTTCATCGGCCGGCGCGCTGGCACAGGGCTCGCTGGCCGAGCGGCGCTTGGCCGTCACCAAGGGCACGGCACCGGGCAAGCTGCTGATCGAGGCGCCTAGTGCGGCGGCCAGTGCGGCGCCTAGTGCGGCTGCCAGTGGTGCCGCGGCCAGCAGCGCCGCAAGCCCGGTGCCGACCAGTGCCGCGGCTTCCGCCAGTGGCGCGGCCGCGCCGGCACGCCGCACCGGTTGGTTCAGCGCCCTGCCGCCGCCGAGCGGGCGTTCATTGCCGGCGGCGCGGCGCTTCGATGCGCCCGATCAGGGCATCGTCATCAAGTCGGCCCAACCGGCTTCGGCACCGGGGCGCTGAACGGCCGGGCGGGCTGAAGCGTGCACCGCGCCTGCATCTTGCTAGGGCGCAGCGCCTCGCAAAGCAGCTTGATCTGCCCCAGCGCATGGGGTTGCGTCGGTGCTGAGGGCGCCCCCGAGCTTGCCGGGCGTGGATCTCGACCAAGCTGACATGCCAACCAGACCACGCTGTACCTGACTCCGCTGCACGGCCGGGCCACTGCGGAGCAGTTCAAGGACCTGGACCGCTGAGGCTGCCGGCAACGCGTTAACTGCCGGATGCAGGCTGAAACGCCACACGTGCCGAGAAACGTCCGCCCTGGCGCCCACATGCGAATGCCCAGCCTTGCCGCTCGCATATGCGTGCGACGATTTGCAGGCCATACCCCGTCGAGGAAGAACTGCGCGGCTGTTCCCGCACATCGTTCTCGATCTCGACACCTCGCGCGTCCGCCCGCACCACGATCCAGGTGTCGGCGTAGGCCACGGCGTTGCGCAGAAGGTTGTCGATCAGCACCGGGCCCAGGCCCGGGGCGGCCCACACCCGCGCGTGCTCATCGAGCTGCTGCTCAATCCGCAGCTCCTTCTGCATGGACAACGGGGCGAGCCGATCGAGCAGGTCCTTCAGGATCGACGCGACGTCCAACTCCTGGTCGTCGCGTTGGCCCGGGTCGTCAGCACCGCGGCTGAGCGCAAGGAGCGCGGCGACCAGATCGGCCATGTCGTTGGCGCTCTGCTCCATGCGCGCGAGCGCCCGTTCGCGCAAGGGCTGTTCGTCGGTCGCACGCAGCACGGCGAGACTGCTCTTGAAGACGGCCACGGGCGTGCGCAGCTCATGGCTCGCAAAGCGCGTGAACTCCCGTTCGCGTTGAAGAAAGTCGCTGAGCCGGGCCACCAGCGCAGCGAAGCCGCGGCTCAGCGCGCCCACTTCGTCGCCACGTTGGGCACCCGAAAACGCCACCGGTCCTTCGCGATGGCCGTTGACCTCCTGCGTCAAGGTGGCCAGCGGCTGCGCGAGCTGGCGCGCGAGCATGCCTCCGATGGCGCCGCTCAGGGCCGTGACAGCCGCGCCGATCAGCAGCAGCGTGAGCAGCGCGTAGGGCTCGAAGTCGTCGACGTCAAGAATCCCGTGGCCATCGATGACCGCATAGAGCGTATCGCCGCCGCCCATGATCGGGACGACCCGAACCAGCCCGCCGTCGTCAAAGCGAAGGTGCGTGCC
Source organism: Rubrivivax sp. (assembly GCA_020248945.1). Taxonomy (GTDB): domain Bacteria; phylum Pseudomonadota; class Gammaproteobacteria; order Burkholderiales; family Burkholderiaceae_C; genus Rubrivivax. Next base: position 22,180 of record JADCGQ010000029.1, on the reverse strand, counting down.
CGGCCCGTAGGAGGCCACCCAGGCCGGCAGGTCCGGTGAGGCGCGCACGTAAAGGCGCACGACTTGGACGCCCGACACGAGAAACCCGCCGTGACGCGGGGGCTGCGCCAGGGCCTTGACCCGCTCCAGGGTGCTCGGCGTGGTGCCGTCCGTGCTAGGGCGCTCGATCTGAGCGATCGCATGCTCGACCACCGCGCCAAGGTAGCGGCGCAGCAGGAACTCTTCGGTCCCCTGGAGGACGAGGTACGTCAGGAGGCCATAGAGCAGCGCGGTCGCCCCGGCGAAGCGCATGAACGCTCTGCGCAGACGCCGCTGGAAGGTGCTGTCACCTGACAAAGCGCCACCCCTTGCCGTGGACGGTTTCGATCAACTCTCGTTCTCCGGTGAGGGTCAGCGCATGGCGCAGTCGGTAGATGTGGGTGCGCAGCGCATCGCTGTCTGGCACGTGGTCGCCCCAGAGCTCTCTTTCGAGGACGGCGCGCTCCACGGTCAGCGGTGAACGGGCAGCCAGGATCTTCAGGACCCTCAACTGCAGCTCGTGGAGCCGAATTCGCCGGCCGTTGCGCACCACGATGCCTGCAGCGTGATCGAGCATCACTTCGCCCAACACCTGAGTCGATACCTGGGGCCGTCGCCCTCTCGCGGTGAGCGCCTGGAGACGGAAGAAGAGTTCTTCCATCTCGAACGGCTTGACCAGATAGTCGTCAGCGCCACGTGCAAAACCCGCCTTCTTGTCCTGCAGGGTGTCGCGTGCAGTCAGAAAGATCACGGGCGTCTCGTCGCGCATCTGTGTGCGCAGGCGCTCACAGACCTCCAGCCCGTCGATGCCAGGAACAGCCACGTCGAGAACGTAGACATCGAACCCCGCCACGTTCGCCAGATCGAGAAACGCCTGTCCATGGAAAGCGAGCTCGACCGCACAGCCCCGCACCTCCAGGTAGTCCGACACAGCACCGGCCAGCGCAAGGCTGTCTTCGAGCAGAAGTACCCTCATGGTGATGCCGCGACGACGATGACGGCGCGATGGTAAGGCGCGGGGTGCGCCGTGCACCGCCGCGCCGTGTGACGTTTGGTTCACGGGCGGCCCCCTAGCATGGTGCGACTCGACCGACTCCTTCACACCACCCATGGCCTCGACCTTCGTTGCCCAGAACCGCATCAACCTTTCCCGACTGTTCAGCAGCAGAGGATCGATCGCACTTCGGCTCATCGCCGGGGTGTTGGTCTTCTGCGCGGCATCTGCCGCGATGGCGCAGAGCGCAGGAGGCGGGTTGCGAATCTCCGTCGCCAGCAAGGAGACACAGCGACCTCTCGAGGGCGTGACGGTGACCGTGACCGACCGCGTCGGCAAGGTCGTTACGCGTCGCACAGAGGCCAGCGGCACGGTCGACTTGTCTGGCCTTGACGCGGGACTCTATGCGGTCACGGCAGACGGCCCCGGCTGGATGGCCACCAGCGAGCCCAGCGTGCGCGTCGTCGAGCGCAAGGTGACGCCGCTGAACCTGGAGATGCTCGCCCGCACGGAGGCGGCCCAGAGCATTGTGGTGGTGGGCCGCGCGTTGATTGCCGACCCGTACGGAGCGGCCAGCAACTCCTTGCTGAACCGAGAGGAACTGCGCAGTGCACCTGGCACCGGCAGTGATGTGCTTCGAGCGCTTGACGGCCTGCCGGGGCTGATCACCGACGGCGAATTCGCCAGTTTCTCGGTGCGCGGCCGTGGACCCCGAGACAACCTGATCCTGGTTGACGGGCTGCCCTTGGATCGTGTGGTTCACTTCGACCAGACTGTCGGCGAGGGGGAGGACATCGGTGGCGGTGGCCGCTACTCGATCTTCGCGCCGAACTCCATCGCGAGTGCGGAGTTCTCGGCCGGCGGTTGGAGCGCCGCGCACGGAGGGCGCTCGGGCTCCTTGCTCAAGCTCGGCGTCGCTGGCGGCAGCCCGACACCGAGCGCCAGTCTGCGGGTGGACATCGCAGGGCTTGAATTCAGCTACGAGGGGCCCAGTGGCATCCATGCGGGTACGACCCTGTTTTTCACGGCGCGCCAGTTCGACTTCGGCCGCGTCTTCGAAGCGATCGATGAGTTGGACATTGGCCAGCCGAAACTGACCGATATCGTGCTCAAGACGGTGACGACCCTTGATCCTGAGAACAAGATCGAGTTTCTTGGGATCCTGGCGCCGGAGAGATACACACGCAATGTCAACAACGTTCTCGCCTCGCCGAACTTCGAGGACGTGTCGCTGATCGACACCCGGCAGGACCTGTCCCTGGTGGGGCTGACCTGGCGCCGCCGCGCCGGAGCGGACAGCCGATGGACACATCAGATCTACCGCCGCGCAAACAACAAGACCTCAGCGGAGGGTGAGGCCTATCCCGACCTCGTGCCCAAGGGCACCTGGGCCCCGGACGTCCCGGTGCGCGAACGCTTGATCACCGTGGTCGAGAAGGAAATCGAGAACGGCTGGCACAGCGATTACGTGACACGCAACCGGTTCGGTCAGGGATCGGCCGGACTGCGCGTCTGGCAGACCGACGTCGAGTACTCGACTCTGCTCAGGGAAAACTGGGACCGGTTCGTCTATCGATCCACCGATCCGCGGCCGCCCGGTCAGCGATACATCACGTTGACCCCGGACAGCATCAACTCGATCTACAAGGCCAAGAAGACCAGCTACGCCGCGTATGGCGAGCAGGTGTTCAAGTTTGATCAGTGGGATCTGAGAACAGGGCTCCGTTACGACCGCGATGGCTTTTCGGACGAGTCGCTCGTTTCTCCGCGGCTTGCGGCGAACTGGCTCTTTGGTTCGGGCTTGCGAGTGTCTGCCACTGCGGGCGTGTTCTATCAGTCGCCGCGTTTTCTGGTTCGCGCGGCCAGCCCGGAGAACTTCGGCATCAAGAATGAGCGAGTCACTCACGTGAGTGTGGGCTTCGAGCAGAGCTTCGGCCGGAACTGGTCGCTGCTGGTCGAGCCGTACTATCAGCGGCTGAGTGATCTCGTCGTCGAGCGGGAACGCACCAGTGGCCGGGTCACCAATGACGGGGCAGGCACCAATCTCGGCCTGGATGTCGTTCTGTCGCGGCGCTATTCGAGCGGCTGGTCCGGGAGTGTTGTCTACGCCTACAACAAGGCACGCATCAATGACAACGACGGTATCGGCGACTACGACGCCAATTTCAACCGCGAGCACTTTTTCTCCATTGGCGGCAGCTGGCAGATCAACGAACGCTGGAAAGTAGCTGGGCGCTGGAAATGGGCCGGCGGCCGACCCACGGACGACTTCACCATCAACAGTGACGTGCTGGGACCAGGGCAGCCGCTGCGCTACTCGAAGGAACTGACGCGGCGGAACGCGCTTCGGCTTGAAGACCTCCACGCGCTCAATGTCCGGATCGACTACCGGCGCAATCTCGGCCCGGTGGACCTGGTTGGGTTCTTGGATGTGCTCAACGTCTATGGCGGCCCCAGCGGTGGTTCGCGGGAATTCGACCCACGGCGGGGTGTGAATGTCGCGGACAAGGGCGAGGCACTTCCCATCATCGGCCTCATCCTTGAACGCTCGTGGTGAGGCGCCTGGATGCGAGGCGGGCCCGCCTGAGCGGCCCCGGTCGCGCGCGATGGCGCTCAGCCGATCTCGTGCGCCGCCATCAGCTCCAGCGCCTTCACCAGCGCCGAGTGGTCGGCCTCGGCCAGCCCGTTGGCGGCGCACACCTGCATCAGCTGCGCGGCGTTGGCCGTGCCCGGCAGCGCCACGCCCAGCGCCTTGGCGCCCTGCAGCGCCAGGTTCAGGTCTTTCTGATGCAGCCCGATGCGGAAGCCGGGGTTGAACGTGCGCTTGATCATGCGCTCGCCGTGCACCTCGAGGATGCGGCTGCTCGCGAAGCCGCCCATCAGCGCCTGCCGCACCTTGGCGGGGTCCGCGCCGGCCTTGGCGGCGAACACCAGCGCCTCGGCCACGGCGGCGATGTTCAGTGCCACGATGATCTGGTTGGCCACCTTGGTGGTCTGGCCGTCGCCGCTGCCGCCGACGTGGGTGATGTTCTTGCCCATCAGCTTGAGCAGCGGCTCGGCGCGCGCAAAGGCGGCCTCGCTGCCACCCACCATGATGGTCAGCGAGGCCGCCTTGGCACCCACCTCGCCACCCGAGACCGGGGCATCGAGGTAGTCAGAGCCCAGCGCCTGGATGCGCGCCACGTAGTCCTTGGTGGCCATCGGCGAGATGCTGCTCATGTCGACGACCAGGCTGCCGGGCTTCAGGCCTGCGGCCACGCCATGCTCGCCGAACAGCACGCGCTCGACATCGGGTGTGTCGGGCAGCATCAGGAAGACGATATCGCTGGCCGCGGCGACCGCCTCGGCGCTGGGCGCCGTGCGGGCGCCAGCGGTCGTCAGCGCTTCCGGTACCTTGCTGCGTGTGTGCACGGTCATCGCGTGCCCTGCGGCGATGAGGTGGCCGCACATCGGCGCGCCCATGATGCCCAGGCCGATCCAGCCCAGGGTGGGGGTGGTGCTCATTGCCAGCTCCTCAGCCAGGTCAGGCCGGCTTCCGTGCCGCCGGCGGGTTTGTACTCGCAGCCGATGTGGCCGCTGTAGCCGATGCGCTGCAGGTGCGCGAACAGGAACTCGAAGCGGATCTCGCCGGTGCCGGGCTCGTGCCGGCCCGGGTTGTCGGCCACCTGGATGTGGCCGATGCGCGGCAAGAGGCGCTCGAGGGTGGCCGCCAGCTCGCCCTCGGTGCGCTGCTGGTGGTAGACGTCGTACTGCAGTTTCAGGTTGGGCGCGCCCACCTCGTCCATCAGCGCGATGGCGTCGTCGCTGCGCTGCACCAGGAAGCCCGGCACGTCGTAGCGGTTGATGGGCTCCATCAGCAGTTCCAGCCCCGCGGCGTGCAGCACGCCGGCCGCGAAGCGCAGGTTGTCGACGAGCGTGCGGCGCGCGTCGGCCTCGCTCACGCCCGCCGGCACGCGGCCGGCCAGGCAGTTCAGGCGCGGCGTGCCCAGCGTGGTGGCGTAGGCCACGGCCTTGTCGACGCCGGCGCGAAACTCAGCCACGCGGGCGGGGTCGCAGGCGATGCCGCGGTCGCCCGCGGCCCAGTCGCCGGCCGGCAGGTTGTGCAGCACCAGGCTCAGGCGGTGGCGCACGAGCTCGTCGCGCAGCACGGCCGCGGGCTGCTCATACGGGAACTGCAGCTCCACCGCCGTGAAGCCGGCGCGGGCCGCCAGGCCAAAGCGCTCGAGGAACGGCGCCTCGGTGAACAGCATCGAAAGGTTGGCACTGAAACGTTTCACAGGCTCACTCCAGCAGACCGGCCGCCACCAGGCCCTCGCGGCCCTCGGGGTGGCGGCAGTCGATGTCCTCGAACTCGTTGATCTTGTCGATCTCGGTACCCATCGCGATGTTGGTCACCTTCTCGAGGATGCATTCCACCACCACCGGCACGCGGTACTCCGCCGCCATGCGCCGCGCTTCCTCGAAGGCGCTCACCAGCTTCTCGGGATCGGTCACGCGCAGCGTCTTGCAGCCCAGGCCCTCGATGACCTTGGCGTGGTCGACGCCGTAGCCGCGCAGTTGCGGGTCTTCGACGTTCTGGTTGTCGAAGGCCAGTTGCACCGCGAAGTCCATGTCGAAGTTGCGCTGGCTCTGGCGGATGAGGCCGAGGTAGCTGTTGTTCACCAGCACCTGCACGTAAGGCAGGCGGAACTGCGCGCCCACGGCCAGCTCTTCGATGAGGAACTGGAAGTCGTAGTCGCCCGACAGGCCCACCACCGTCTTGGTGGGGTCCGACGCTGCCACGCCCAGGGCGGCCGGCACCGTCCAGCCCAGCGGGCCGGCCTGGCCGCAGTTGATCCACTGGCGCGGGCCGTAGACGTGCAGGAACTGCGCGCCGGCGATCTGGCTCAGGCCGATGGTGGTGACATACACCGTGTCGCGCGGGAACACCTCGTTCATGGCCTCGTACACACGCTGCGGCTTGATCGGCACCTGCTCGAAATGCGTCTTGCGGTGCATCAGCCGCTTGCGCTCGGCGCAGCGCTCGGCCCACTCGGCGTAGTCGTTCAGGCGGCCGGCGGCCTTCCACTCGCGCGCCACCTGCACGAAGAGCTCGAGTGCGGCCTTGGCATCGCTGACGATGCCGTAATCGGGCGCGAACACGCGGCCGATCTGCGTCGGCTCGATGTCCACGTGCACGAACTTACGGCCCTTGGTGTACGTTTCGACGCTACCGGTGTGGCGGTTGGCCCAGCGGTTGCCGATGCCGAGCACGAAGTCGCTCGCCAGCATCGTGGCGTTGCCGTAGCGGTGGCTGGTCTGCAGGCCGCACATGCCGGCCATCAGCGGGTGATCGTCGGGGATGCTGCCCCAGCCCATCAGCGTGGGGATGACGGGCACGCCGGTGAGCTCGGCGAACTCCACCAGCAGATCGCTCGCGTCGGCGTTGATGATGCCGCCGCCGGCCACGATGAGCGGCTTGCTTGCGCCCATCAGCATCTCGAGCGCCTTCTCGACCTGCTTCTTCGTGGCCGCGGGCTTGAACACGCCGAGCGGCTCGTAGGTGTCGATGTCGAACTCGATCTCGGCCATCTGCACATCGAACGGCAGGTCGATCAGCACCGGGCCCGGGCGGCCTGAGCGCATCAGGTGGAAGGCCTGCTGGAAGGCGCGCGGCACCTGCGCCGGCTCCATCACCGTGAGAGCCATCTTCGTGACGGGTTTGGCGATGCTCTCGATGTCGACGGCCTGGAAGTCTTCCTTGTGCAAACGCGCCCTCGGCGCCTGCCCGGTGATGCACAGGATGGGGATGCTGTCGGCCTGCGCCGAATACAGGCCCGTGATCATGTCGGTGCCGGCCGGCCCGCTGGTGCCGATGCACACGCCGATGTTGCCGGCCTTGGCGCGGGTGTAGCCCTCGGCCATGTGGCTGGCGGCCTCCACGTGCCGGGCCAGGATGTGGGCGATGCTCTGGCGCTCGCGCAGCGCGGCGTACAGCGGGTTGATGGCGGCGCCGGGCACGCCGAAGGCCACCGAGACGCCTTCCTTTTCCATCACCAGCACGGCGGCCATCGCGGCCTTCATCTTTGCCATTGTTCGTCTCCGGTTCTCGTTGCGTTGGGGCGGATCGTCGGCGCCCCGGCGCGCTGCGGGAAGACCACGCCCGCGATAGCCGCCATTCCATGGTGGAATGACGGCATGGACCGCATCCAGGGCCTGCAGCTCTTCGTCCGTGTCTGCGAGACTGGCTCGCTGACGCGCGCCGCCACCGACCTGGGCGTGACGCAGCCCACGGCCACCAAGCACATCGCCTTGCTCGAGAAGCGCCTGGGTGCGCGGCTCTTCCACCGCAGCACGCGCGGCGTCACGCCCACCGAGGTGGGTGTGGCCTACTACGACCGCTGCAAGGCCATCGCGCTGCAACTCGAGGAGGCCGACCACCTGCCCGCGCTGATGAGCAGCCGCGTGCAGGGCACGTTGCGCATCAACAGCTCGGTGGCCTTCGGCCGCCGCGTGCTGGTGCCGCTGGTGCTGCGCTACATGCAGCAGCACCCTGAGGTGACGGTGGACCTGGGCATCGAAGACCGCTACGTCAACCTGGTGGAGCAGGGCATCGACCTGGCGCTGCGCATGGGTCGGCTGGCCGACTCCTCACTGGGCGCGCGCTACCTCGGCACCAACCCCTGGGCGCTGGTGGCGGCGCCGGCCTACCTGGCCGAGGCCGGCACGCCGAAGAAGCCCGACGACCTGGCGCGCCACCGCGCGCTGATCTACAGCACCGTGCAGGGCGACGAGCGCTGGCACTTCACCGGCCCCGACGGCCGCAGCAGCAGCGTGGCGGTGAAGGGCCCGCTGCGCAGCAACAACCTCTCGGCGCTGCTGGCTGCGGCGCGTGCTGGCATGGGCGTGGCGGCGCTGCCGCTGTACGTGGCGCAGGCCTCGCTGGCGCGCGGCGAACTGGTGCCGCTGCTCGAGCGTCATGCGCTGCCGGCCCAGCCCATCCACGCCGTGTTCCCGAGCCCGCGCCAGGTACCGGCCAAGGTGGTGAGCTTCGTCAACTGGCTGCAGGGGCAGTTCGACGAGGGCTGGTGGGCGCGCTCGGGCTGACGGGCCGCGGGCGCGGCGGGGCTCAGCGGCTGGGCCGAAGCGGCTGTGCCGGCCGAACCGATCGGCCACAGCCCAGCCTCACCGCGCCCAGGTGCCTCCGCTTGCCGGATGAGCCCGTCACGCCGCTGCCTCGGTGTGGCGGCCAGAATCGTGGCGATTCGGGCCGCATGTCGCCGCCCGCCATCGAGGCCTCTGCATGAAACGCTCCTTGCTTGCCCTGGCACCCGCCACCCTGGCTGCCCTCGCGCTGACCTGGGCCCCGGCCCCCGTGCGTGCCGCCGACTTCAACTTCGTCCGCCTGCTCAACCAGGCCGAGTTCCGCGCCTTCAGCGAAGACGTCGGCGCCGCCGCGTCCTACAAGGGCGTGATCCCGGCGGAGAGCCTGGGCCTGATCGGCTTCGACATCGGCGTCACGGCCGGTGTCACCGAGGTCTCCAACCGCGACGTGCTGCGCAAGGCCGCGGGCGGCGCGAGCATCCCGAAGGCGCTGCCGGTGGCCAGCCTGCGCGTGCACAAGGGCCTGCCCTTCGACATCGACATCGGCGCCACGCTGATGCAACTGCCCGGCACCAACGTGCGTGCCGCTGGCGGCGAGCTGCGCTGGGCCTTCATCAGCGGCAGCACGGTGATGCCGGCGGTGGCGCTGCGGGTGTCGGGCACGCGGCTGTCGGGCGTGGAGGGCCTGGACATGGACACCGTGGGCGCCGACCTGTCCATCAGCAAGGGCTTCGCGTTCCTCACGCCCTACGCCGGCATCGGCAGCGTGCGCGTGGACGCCGCCGCGCCGGGCAGCAGCCTGCGCAGCGAGAGCCTGACGCTGGCCAGGCGCTTTGTCGGCGTGAACATCGCGCTCGTGCCGCTGGCGCTGGTGCTGGAGGCCGAGCGCACCGGCAAGGCCACGAGCTACAGCGTGAAGGCGGCGGTGCGCTTTTGAGCGAGGTGTGCCGGGCGGCGCAACGGCGTGCCCGCTGCCGGGTTCCCGTTCGGTGACCGCAGCGGGCTGTGCAACGGGTATCGCCAGCGGTCACCAGCTCAGCGCTGCGGTGCGGACAGGTGCATCCCAGAGTGCGCGCAGCTCGTCGTCCAGCATCGTCAGCGTGATGGAAGCCCCGGCCATTTCGAGCGATGTGACCAGGTTGCCGACGCGCAGGCGCTCCAGCTTCAGGCCCTTTCGTTCAAGGTGCTGCGCGGCCAGCTGTGCCAGCAGGTAGAGCTCCATCAAGGGCGTGCCGCCCAGGCCGTTGACGAGCAACAGCACAGGCTGGCCGCGTGGCGGGTTCAGATCGTTGAGCACGGCGTCGAGCAGTTCATCGACGATGGCGCTGGCCGGCTTGATCAGGGCGCGCCGGCGCCCCGGCTCGCCGTGGATGCCCACGCCCATCTCGATCTCGCCCGGACCGATGTCGAACGTCGGCACGCCTGCGGCCGGCACCGTGCAGCTGCTGAAGGCCACGCCCATCGTGGCCGTGCGCGCGTTGGCCTTGTCGCCCAGGCGCTTGCACTCGGCCAGGTCGGTCCCCGCCTGCGCGGCGGCGCCGACGATCTTCTCGACGACCAGGGTACCCGCCACGCCGCGGCGGCCACTGGTGTGTGTGGAGTTCTCGACCGCGACGTCGTCGTTGACCAGCACGGTCAGGTGTTCGATGGCCAGCATTTCGCTCGCCATCTGGAAGTTCATCGTGTCTCCGGCGTAGTTCTTCACGATGAACAGCACCCCGCGGCCCCGCTCCACGGCTCTGGCGGCTGCCAGCATCTGGTCGGGCGTGGGCGAGGTGAAGACCTGGCCGGGGCAGGCGGCGTCGAGCATGCCGTGGCCGACATAGCCGATGTGCATCGGCTCATGGCCTGAGCCGCCTCCGGAGATCACGGCCACATGCCCCGCGGGCTTGGGCTCGCGTCGGGCCAGGAAGGTGGGGTCCAGGTGCAGCTGCACCAGGTCGGCGTGCACGAGGGCAAAGCCGCGCAGGCTCTGCTCCAGCAGCGTGTCGAGGTCGTCGAAGAATTTCTTCATCGCAAGTCCGCCCCTCCGGCAAGGTCAGCACCCGGTGTGTTCACGCCAGGTTCTCTGCGGTCATGATCTCCACGCGCGGGCTGCTCACCGCCAATGCGCCGCGCAACGACTCGCACAACGCCCGCAGCACCCGCGTGGCCGACAGCACGGCGTAGTGCAGATCCTGGTGCAGCACATAGGTGACCTGGCCTGACACCAGCATCGAACGGTGTGCCTCCAGCAGATCGTGCACCGTGACGGTCAGGCGGGCTCCGCGGCCGTGGGCAGCGAGCGCGCCCAGCACGCCCGCTGCGCCGGTGCCCAGCACATAGGCTGCAGACACAGGTCCCCGTTCCTGTGCGGCCAGTGCTCGCCGAACATGCTCCAGGACCTCGTCTTCGTCGGGGGGCAGGTCGGCCAGTGTCCACACGGCGGCCTGAGGATGGCGCTCCTGCATGGCATGGGCAAAGCCGATCTGACGGTCTACATGGGCGGCAAAGCGGCTGTCGGTGCAGAACATGCCCACCGTCTGCGCGCCCTCGTCCGGGCCCAGCGATCGGCCCAGCAGCAAGGCCGCCGTGCGGCCTGCCGCACGGTTGTCGGCGCCGACGAAGGCTGCGCGCATCGACCCGGGCACGTCGGAGAACAGCGTCACCACATGCACCCCGGCACGCACCAGGTCGTTGATGGCCAGCTTGACCGTCGGCACGTCCGGGCCCATCACGGCCAGGCCATCGAAGTCGGTGAGCCGGGCCAGGGCTTCGGCAAAGTCAACCGGGTTGTCGGCTGGCAGGCGATGCGTCACTTCGGTGATGTGCTGGTGGCGGAAGTCTCCCGCGGCCTGCGCGATGACGCGGTCGACCTGGTCGGCAAAGCCCAGGCGCTCGGCCGGCAGCACGATGCCGAAGCGGTAGTTCGCCGACTTGGGCGGGCGCCCGCGCGACGGCACCCCGGCCCCCATCAGCTGCATCGCGGCCTGGACCTTCTGCACCGTCGCGGGGTTGACGCCGGGCCGGGCATTCAGCACCCGGTCAACGGTGGCCGTGCTGACGCCGGCCGCCTCGGCGATCTGGGTGATGGTGATGGAGTTGGCCATGAGAGATGCAGCCGGATGATGGTCTGAACCTCAGGTAAATGCATCAGCAATGACCCCTTGGACAGGCGGTGTCTTGCTGGGTCGTGGCACGTACCCGTGGCCAGAGCCCCAGGTCAAACCCGATCAGGGAAAGCCATGTTTGATTGATTTAATTAATGTCTTAATGTCGAGTTTGGTGATGGCTTCGACCAAGGTTCATCACCCTCCAAGACGCGCAGTGGACCGCCCACCCGCTCGGCTGATCAATAACCGGAGACTGAAGATGAATCCCTTCCTCAGGGCGGCCGTCGTGGCCGCCGCCACCTTGACCCTGGGCTCTGCCGCGCAGGCGCAAGACAAGACCATCACGCTATGCTGGGCCGCGTGGGACCCGGCAAACGCCCTGGTCGAACTCTCCAAAGACTTCACCGCCAAGACCGGCGTGAAGATGAAGTTCGAGTTCGTGCCCTGGCCCAACTTTGCCGACCGCATGCTCAACGAGCTCAACAGCAAGGGCAAGTTGTGCGACCTGATCATTGGCGACAGCCAGTGGATCGGCGGCTCGGCCGACAGCGGCCACTACGTGAAGCTCAATGACTTCTTTGCCAAAGAAGGCATCAAGATGAGCGACTTCGCGCCGGCCACGGTGACCGGCTATGCCGAGTGGCCCAAGGGCACGCCCAACTACTGGGCCCTGCCGGCGATGGCCGATTCGGTGGGCTGGACCTACCGCCGCGACTGGTTTGCCAAGCCCGAACTGCAGGCCGAGTTCAAGAAGAAGCACAACCGCGATCTGGCCCCGCCCAAGACCTGGACCGAGTTCAAGCAGGTGTCCGAGTTCTTCCAGGGCCGGATGATCGATGGCAAGAAGGTCTACGGCGCCTACGTCTTCACCGAGCGTGGTAGCGAAGGCATCACCATGGGCGTGACCAACGTGCTGGTGCCCATGGGCTTCAAGTACCAGGATCCGAAGAAGCCGTATGCCATGGACGGCTTCGTCAACTCCGCCGACGCCATCAAGGGGCTGGAGTTCTACAAATCCATCTACAAGGGCAGCACGCCTCCTGGCCTGACCAACGCCTACATGGGCGAAGGGCTGGACGCCTTCAAGTCGGGCCAGGTCGCGATGATGATGAACTGGTTCGCCTTCTTCCCGGGCCTGTACAAGGACCCGAACGTGGGCGGCGACAAGATCGGCTTCTTCGCCAACCCTGGCGACAAGGCCAGGGGTGTGCAGCTGGGCGGCCAGGGCATCTCGGTGGTGTCCTACTCCAACAGCAAGAACGAGGCGCTGCAGTACATCAAGTGGTTCGCCGACCCGGCCGTGCAGAAGAAGTGGCAGGCGATCGGCGGCTCGTCGGCGGCCAAGGCGGTGCTGAACGACCCGGCCTACCCGAAGAGCACGCCCTTTGCGCAGCCCTTCCTGGACTCCATGGGCATGGTGGTGGACTTCTGGGCTGAGCCCTCGTATGCCCAGCTGATGCTGGCGATGCAAAAGCGCATGCACGACTACGTGGTGGCCGACAAGGGCACCGCGAAGGAAGCGCTGGACGGGCTCGTGGCCGACTGGAAGAAGGTGTTCAAGGAGGACGGCAAGCTGAAGTGAGCCGCCGGGAGGCTGGTCTCAGGCTCATCCGAACCTGAAGCCAGCCCCGCCCCCTTGACCCCCGCAGCCTGCGCCTCCATGAGCCTCAGCACCCGTCCCCTGGCCCAGGCCGCGGCCCGGGCCACGCCGCCACCGCTGGCCAGCCGCATGCGCGGGCTGTCCGACCGCAGCCTGGCGTGGCTGTTCATCGGCCCGACGATGGTCCTGCTGCTGGCCATCAACATCTTTCCGTTGATCTGGACCGTCAGGCTGTCGTTCACCAACTTCCGCGCCAACCGCCCCAACGCCGAGGTGCTGGGCGTGGGCCTGGACAACTACATCGCCGTGTTGACCGACCCCGACATCTGGGCGGCGATGCAGACCACGGCGCACTTTCTGTTCTGGACCATCCTGCTGCAAGTGGTGATCGGCTTTGCGCTGGCCTGGCTGGTGGACCGCAAGTTCCGGGGCCACGGCTTCTGGACCACCCTGATCCTGATTCCGATGATGCTGTCACCGGCCGTGGTGGGTAACTTCTGGGCCTTCCTGCTGCAGCCGCAGATGGGCCCGTTCAACCACCTGGCCGGCCTCCTGACGGGTGTGTCGCCGTCGTCGTTCTCGATGCTCGGCGAGGTGAAGCTGGCGCCCTGGGCCATCGTCATCGTCGACACTTGGATGTGGACACCCTACGTCATGCTGATCTGCCTGGCCGGGTTGCGCTCCATCCCGGACTACATCTACGAGGCCGCCGAAGTGGACCGCGCGTCGCCGTGGCGGCAGTTCTGGTCCATCACCCTGCCGATGGTCCTGCCCTTCGTGATGCTGGCGGTGCTGTTCCGCGGCATCGAGAACTTCAAGATGTTCGACATGGTCAACCTGCTCACCTCGGGAGGGCCGGGTTCGGCCACCGAACTGGCGTCCATCACGCTCAAGCGCGAGGCCTTCGAGAAGTGGCGCACCGGGTACGCCTCGGCGTTTGCGGTGATGCTGTTCGTCGCCGTGTTCGGCCTGGCCAACATCTACGTCAAGGCGCTCAACGCCGTGAAGAACCGCTGAGCACGGGCAAAGGCCATCACCATGACCACGGGCTCCACAAAGGGCATCAGCACGGCGCACTCGGTCGTCGAGCCGACCGCGCGCACACGGCTGGTGGCCGGCGTGCTGGTGGCGCTCTACGCCTTCATCACCATCGCGCCTCTGGCCTGGATCATCCTGACCGGGTTCAAGACCCCGTCAGACGCCATCAGCTACCCGCCCAAGGTGGTGTTCACGCCGTCCACCGAGGGCTATTGCAACCTGTTCACCACGCGCTCGCGCCAGACGCCGGAGTACATCGCCCAGCTGCCGCCCGCCGACGACGCCTGCGAACACAACGCCCGGGCCGCCAACATGGTGGTGGTGGGCCAGTCCAACTACGTCCCGCGATTCGTCAACTCGCTGATCATCGCCGTGGGCTCGACCGTGCTGTCGGTGGGCTTGGGCGTGATGGCAGCCTATGCGTTCTCGCGCTTCAAGGTGCCGCTGAAGGACGACCTGCTGTTCTTCATCCTGTCCACCCGCATGATGCCGCCCATCGCGGTGGCCATCCCCATCTACCTGATGTACCGCGAGCTGGGGCTGTCGGACACCCGGCTGGGCATGATCCTGCTGTACAGCGCGGTGAACGTCTCGCTGGCCGTGTGGCTGCTCAAGGGCTTCATGGACGAGATCCCGCGCGAGTATGAAGAGGCCGCCATGGTGGACGGCTATACCCGGCTGCAGGCCTTCCGCAAGGTGGTGCTGCCGCAGGCCACCACGGGCATCGTGGCCACGGCCATCTTCTGCCTGATCTTTGCCTGGAACGAGTACGCCTTTGCGGTGCTGCTGACCTCGGGCACGGCGCAGACCGCACCGCCATTCATCCCCATCATCATCGGCGAGGGCGGGCAGGACTGGCCCGCGGTGGCCGCGGGCACGACGCTGTTCCTGGTGCCCATCCTTGTGTTCACCGTGCTCTTGCGCAAGCACCTGCTGCGCGGCATCACCTTCGGGGCCGTACGCAAATGACACGCTCGTCCTGGCCCAAGGCGCTGCGGCGCGGCCCGATGGAACTGCTGGCCTGCTGCGTCATCGCGCTGGGCATCTTCATGATGCTGCAGCCGTTTGCGATGGTTCTGTACACCTGGTCTTTCGTGACGACGCTCTTCGGCACCGTCATGTTCATGCTGGTCTCGAAGTTCCCCGATTGACGTCACTGCCATGGCACAGATCCGTGTTCACAAGCTGCACAAGGCCTTCGCCGAGTTCACGGCGGTGCAGGACTCCACCTTCACGGTGGCTGACGGCGAGTTCTTCTGCCTGCTCGGCCCCTCGGGCTGCGGCAAGACCACCACGCTGCGCATGATCGCGGGCCTGGAGCTGCCGACCTCGGGCCAGGTCTTCCTGGGCGACGAGGACGTGAGCTTCAAGCGCGCCTCGGCACGTGACATCGCGTTCTGCTTCCAGATGTTCGCGCTGTACCCGCACATGAACGTGCGCCGGAACATGGGCTTCCCGCTGGTGTCGCAGGGACTGCCCAAGGCTGAGGTGAAGCGCCGTGTGGAAGAAGCCGCGGCGATCCTGCGCATCACCCACCTGCTGGACGCGGCCGTCTCGGGCCTGTCCAGCGGCGACCGCCAACGCGTGGCGCTGGGCCGGGCCATCGTGCGCCAGCCGATGGCCTTTCTGATGGACGAACCCCTGGGCGCCCTGGACGCCGAGTTCCGTGAGGTGATGTGCCACGAACTGCGCGCCCTGCACGACCGCTTGCATGCGACCACCGTGGTCGTCACGCACGACCAGACCGAAGCCATGTCGATGGCCGACACCATCGCCATCATGAACCGCGGCGTGATCGAGCAGCTGGGCGCGCCGGTGGAGGTCTACGAACGGCCGGCCAGCGTGTTCGTCGCCGATTTCATCGGCTCACCGGCGATGAACTTCCTGCCCTTTGAGGCTTCCCTTGGTGCCGGCGCAGACACGGTGCAAGTGGGCCCGGCCCGCGTGGGCGTGCCGGCCTTGCGCCAGGAGGTGCCGCACAGCGAGCTGCTGCTGGGCATCCGCCCCGAGAACGTGCGCCTGTCCGACGACTCGGCCCTGCGCGCCGAGGTGCTGGGCACGGAGTACCTCGGCGTGAGCCAGATCGTCACCGTGGCCACGGCCTCGGGCGCCACCTTGCGCGCGAAGGTGCATGCCGACGCACCGGTGGCGCGTGGTGACCATGTCGGGCTGCTGTTCGATGCGGCGGCCGTGTCGCTGTTCGACAAGACCAGTGGGCGGGTCCTGAAGACGGCGCGCGACGACGTGGCGGCGCCGTGGCATCCGCGCCGCCAGCGCGCGCAAGCGGGGGCCCACCATGGCTGATCTGCAGCTGCGGGGCGTGAGCAAGCGGTTCGGCGAGGTGCAGGCGGTGCAGGGCCTTGACCTGGACATCCGCAGCGGCGAGTTCATCGTGCTGCTGGGCCCCAGCGGGGCGGGCAAGACGACCACGCTGCGGCTGGTGGCCGGGCTCGAAGCGCCCGATGCAGGCACCGTGCACATCGGCGGGCGTGATGTCACGGCACTGGCCCCCGCGCGGCGCGACGTGACCTTTGTGTTCCAGCAGTACTCGCTGTACCCGCACCTCTCGGTGTTCGACAACCTGGCCTTCCCGCTGCGCTCGCCGATGCGGCCCACACCGCGGGCCGAGATCGAGCGCAAGGTCAACGAAGTGGCGCGCATGCTGCGCATCGAGGACAAGCTGAACAACCCGGCCACGCGACTGTCGGGCGGGCAGATGCAACGGGTGGCCATTGGCCGCGCCCTGGTGCGGAACCCGGCCGTCACGCTGATGGATGAGCCCCTGTCGTCACTGGATGCCAGGCTTCGCAACGACCTGCGCCTCGAGCTCAAGCGCATCCAGCAGGACATGGGTGCCACCATGCTCTACGTCACCCACGACCAGACCGAGGCGCTGACCATGGCCACGCGGGTGGGCGTTCTGGACCACGGCCGCCTGGTGCAACTGGGCTCCGCACGCGAGATCTACGAAGACCCGGTCAGCAGCACGGTGGCCTCGCGCCTGGGTTCCCCGCGCATCAACCTGCTACCGCGCGAGGTGGTGGGCAGTCTGCCTGGGCCCGAGCGCGCCACCCTGGTTGGGATCCGCGCCGAACACCTCAGCCTCAGCCGCAGCACCGACGAGGCTGCCAGGCTCACGGCGCGCGTGCTGCGTGTCGAGCGGCTGAGCGACCAGCACCTGGTGCATGTGCGGGTCAGCGGGAGCAGCAGCGAGCATGAACTGGTCTCGGCCACACCCGTCGCCACGGGCCTGGAGCCCGGCAACACGGTGCACCTGCGGGTGCAGCGTGCACTGTGGTTCGACAACGCCGGGCGTCGCCTGGTCGCTTGAACCCTTGTCCACACACATCACGTCCTGCCATGAACCACACCCCACTCATCGAAGCGGCCACGCAGACGCTGATTGACCATGTCGACGAGCTCACCGCGCTCGACCAGGCGATCGGCGATGGCGACCATGGGTTGAACATGCGGCGCGGCGCCCAGGCCATTCAGGCCAAGCTCGAGTTGCTTCGCGCCCAGAGCTTCAACGAGGCGCTCAAGACCATGGGCTTGACCTGCATGTCCACCATCGGTGGCTCGTCGGGGCCGGTGTTCGGCACCTTGCTGATCACGCTGGGCAAGGAACTGCCCGCTGAGCCGAGCACAGCGGACATGGCCCGCGCGCTGGATGCCGGCATCCAGGCCCTGACCCGCCTGGGCAAGGCCCAGGTGGGCCAGAAGACGCTTCTGGACGTGCTGGACCCGGTGCGCCAGCTGCTGCAGGCACCGGGCGATCTGTCCGGCCCTGCGCTCCTGGCCCGCGTTCGCGAGTGCGCCGACGCCAGCGTGAAGGCCACGGCCCACATGGAGGCCGGCCGCGGCCGCTCGTCGTTCCTGGGCGAACGCGCGCTCGGCCACATCGACCCTGGTTCGCGCTCCATGGCCCTGATCATCGGCAGCGTCTGCGCCACGCTCTGAACGTTTGCTGGGATCTGCTCACCGCCCGCCCGAGACCCAAGAGGCCCCTGAATGAAGAAACTCATCAACCACGTCGACACGGTGCTGGCGGAGTCCCTGAAGGGTTTCGCAGCCGCGCATGCCGATATCGTCACGCTCGATCCCGACCTGCGCTTCGTCGCCCGACGCACGCTCACGCCCGGAAAGGTGGGGCTGATCTCCGGCGGTGGCTCTGGCCACGAACCGCTGCACACCGGCTTCATCGGCCACGGCATGCTCGACGCCGCCTGCCCGGGCCAGGTGTTCACCTCGCCCACGCCCGACCAGATGCTCGCAGCGGCCCAGGCCGTGGACACGGGCGCTGGTGTGCTGTTCATCGTGAAGAACTATTCCGGCGACATGATGAACTTCCAGATGAGCGCCGACATGCTTGTCCGGCCCAACGCCACCGTGGTTGTGAATGACGACGTGGCGGTGGAGAACTCGACCCACACCACGGGCCGACGTGGTGTCGCCGGCACGCTGATCGTCGAGAAGATGGTCGGCGCAGCGGCCGAACGCGGGGCCGACCTGCAGGCCTGCAAGCAGGTCGGTGACGCTGTCAATCGCGCCACCGCGTCCATGGGCGTGGCGCTCAGCTCCTGCATCGTGCCGGCCGCCGGCAGTGCCACCTTTCAGCTGGGGCCCGACGAAGTCGAGATGGGCGTTGGCATCCACGGCGAGCCCGGTCGCCGCCGGGTCAAGATCAGCAGCGCCGACGAGACCGCCGCCGAACTGTGTGCTGCGATCCTGAAGGATCTGGCCCCCAAACCCGGCCAGGAGGTGCTGCTGCTGGTCAACGGTTTCGGAGGCACGCCCTTGCACGAGCTGTACCTGATGGTGCATGCCGCCCGCAAGCAGTTGCACGCCCGCGGTGTGTCGGTGGTACGCCACCTGACCGGCTCCTATGTCACCTCGCTCGAGATGGCGGGCTGCTCCATCACCGTCACCGCCGTCGACGAGGAGCAACTGGCGCTGTGGGATGCGCCGGTACACACACCGTCCTTGCGCTGGTAGCCACGTTTCCTGGCGATCGAGGGCGGGGCTGCCGACCTCGGCGTCGATGTGGGCCTGGGGCTAGAAGCCCGAGCCCGGCTGCTTCAGGAACTCCACCTCCTCGGGTGTGGACTCGCGCCCGAGGATGGCGTTGCGGTGCGGGTAGCGGCCGAAGCGCTCGACGATGGCGCGGTGGCGCAGGCCAGACTCGTGGTTCTTCTCCAGGCCCGGGGTTGAGAACAGCTGTTCCGACAGCACATGGATCGCGCGCGATTCGCTGTGCATGTAGGGCATGTACAGGAAGGCGCGGCGCGGCACGGGCAGCGCCTGGTCGTGGCCGCCGGCCACGGCCTCTTGCGCCAGCCCCAGAGCCATCGGGTCGGCCGCAAAGGCGCCGGGCGTGCCGCGGTGGATGTTGCGCGAGAACTGGTCCAGCACGATCACCTCGGCCAGCCGGCCCTCGGGCGTGGCGCGCCAGCCGTGCAGCTCGCCGGCCGTGGCGGCGCGCAGCACCTCGCCGAAACGCTCGCGCACCTGGGCGTCGAAGGCCGGATCGGCGCGCCACCACTGGGCGGGTTCGATCTCGTCGAACCAGAAGCGGAGGATGTCGGCAGCGTCCATGGTGGTCTCGAAGCGGAGCCCGATGCTGCCATGCCCAGAGCGGGGTCAATTCCTGAACTTTCACGAAATCCTGAAAGTTCAGTCATCGTTGCGGCTGCCGAAAACCCGGCCAGCCATGTCGTCAGCCCTCACGCCCCTCGTTCGCAGCTTCGTCTCGCATTTCGGCGAGATGGGCAGCCGCTGGGGCATCAACCGCACGGTGGGGCAGATCTACGCCCTCATCTACGTGTCGTCGCGGCCGCTGAACGCCGACGAGATCGGCGAGGCGCTGGAGTTCAGCCGCAGCAACGTCAGCATGGGCCTGAAGGAGCTGCAGGCCTGGCGCCTGGTGCACCTGCGCCACCACAGCGGCGACCGGCGCGAGTACTTCGAAGCGCCCGCCGACGCCTGGGAGGTGTTCCGCACGCTGGCCGAAGAGCGCCGCCGCCGCGAGATCGAACCCACGCTGACGATGCTGCGCAACGCGCTGCTCGAAGAAGCCACCACGCCCGAAGACCGCTTTGCGCAGGCCCGCATGAAGGGCATGCACGACCTCATCGAGCTGATGACGAGCTGGTTCGACGACGTGCAGCGCCTTGATGCCGCCACGCTGGCGCAGCTGATGAAGATGGGCGCCAAGGTGCAGCGGCTGCTCGAACTCAAGGACAAGCTCAAGCTCGTGCCCGGCGGCCGCAGCTGACCACCGAAAGACAAGACCATGGACGCCCTCTTGCTCGCCCGCATGCAGTTCGCGGCGAACATCACTTTCCACATTCTCTTTCCCACCATCACCATCGCGCTCGGCTGGGCGCTGCTGTTCTTCCGCCTGCGCTGGCTGAAGACGCGCGACGACGGCTGGCTGATGGCCTACCGCTTCTGGACCAAGGTGTTCGCGCTGAGCTTCGCTTTAGGCGTGGTCAGCGGCATCGTGATGAGCTTCCAGTTCGGCACCAACTGGCCGGGCTTCATGGAACGCGTGGGCAACGTCGCCGGGCCGCTGCTGGGCTACGAGGTGCTGACGGCGTTTTTCCTCGAGGCCACCTTCCTGGGCATCATGCTCTTCGGCCACGGCAAGGTGAGCGAGCGTGTGCACCTGATCGCCACCGCGCTGGTGGCCTTCGGCACCACGATGAGCGCGTTCTGGATCCTGGCGCTGAACTCGTGGATGCACACACCGGCGGGCGTGCAGATCATCAACGGCGAGTTCTTCGTCACCAGCTGGCTCGAGGTGGTGTTCAACCCCAGCTTCCCGTACCGCCTGGTGCACATGCTGCTGGCCAGCGGGCTGACGATGGCCTTTCTGGTGGCCGGCGTGGCGGCCTGGCAGCTGCTCAAGAACAAGGCCAACGCGAGCACGGGCAAGTCGCTTCGCTTCGGCCTCACGGTGGGCGCGGTGCTGATTCCGCTGCAGATCCTGGCCGGCGACTTCCATGGCCTGAACACGCTGCAGCACCAGCCGGCCAAGGTGGCGGCCATGGAAGGCATCTGGGAGACGCAGCGCGGCGCGCCGCTGCTGCTGTTTGCCGTGCCCGACCAGGAAGCCCGCACCAACCACTTCGAGATCGGCATCCCCAAGGGCGCGGCGCTCATCCTGAAGCACGACGCCGAGGGTGAACTGCAGGGCCTGAACGACTTCGTCGGCGCGCACCCGCCCGTGGCGCCGGTGTTCTATGCCTTCTGCGTGATGGTCGGCACCGGCATGCTGATGTTGCTGGCCAGCTGGGGCGGGCTGTGGCTGCTCAAGCGCCGGGGCTGGAACGGCGCGGCGCTGCCGCGGCCCGTGCTGGGTGGCCTGGCGCTGATGGCCTTCAGCGGCTGGACAGCCACGGTGGCGGGCTGGTATGTCACGGAAGTCGGCCGTCAGCCCTGGATCGTGCAGGGCCTGCTGCGGGTGGACGAGGTGGCCTCCACCGTGCCGGGCTCGCACATCGCCTTCACGCTGGCGCTGTACCTGACGGTCTACCTGGCGCTGCTGGTGGCTTATGTCAGCGTCGTCAAGCACATGGCCGAGAAGCCGGTGCCGATGCCGGGCGGCGCGCCGCAGCCGTCCGGCGCGAAGCCGGGTAGCCAGCAAGGAGCCGCCGCATGAGCATCGACTGGGCCACCACGCTGCCCGTGGTGTTCATGGCGTTGATGGGCGTGGCGATGCTCGCCTACGTGGTGCTCGACGGCTACGACCTGGGCGTCGGCCTGCTGCTGCACCGCGCCACACCGCCGCAGCGCGACACCATGATCGCCAGCATTGGCCCTTTCTGGGACGCCAACGAGACCTGGCTGGTGCTCGGCGTGGGCATCCTGCTGATCGCCTTTCCCAAGGCCCATGGCCTGGTGCTGACGGCGCTGTACCTGCCGGTGACGCTGATGCTGGTGGGCCTGGTGCTGCGCGGCGTGGCGTTCGACTTCCGAGTCAAGGCGCAGGACGAGTGGAAGCCGCTGTGGAACTTCGCCTTCTGGGCCGGCAGCGGCATCGCGGCCACGTCACAGGGCTGGATGCTGGGCCGCTACATCACCGGCTTTGCCGAGGGCAGCGCGGCGCTGTGGTTCGCCGGGGCCATTGCGCTGCTGCTGCCGGCGGCCTATGTGCTGCTGGGCGCCTGCTGGCTGGTGATGAAGACCGAAGACGCGCTGCAGGAACACGCCGTGCGCTGGGCCAAGCGTGCCTGGGCGCCGGTGGTGCTGGGCATGGGCCTGGTGTCGCTGGCCACGCCGGTGGTGAGTGCCACCGTGCGCGAGCGCTGGTTCAGCATGCCGGAGTTCATCGCGCTGCTGCCGATTCCGCTG
>JADCGQ010000028.1 GCA_020248945.1 Rubrivivax sp. | reverse complement strand
CGCTGCCACCCTGGATCAGGGCCCCTTGTCGTCTGCGTCTTGACTCACCCATCGGGTGAGTCTGCCAAACCTGCTGTTCACCGCGCCAGTGCTGGCTCGCGGCCGAGTTCAGGTCGCGAAACTGCGGTTTCTAGGTTCAGAGAATCTTCGAACTGCTGCCTGCCAAACACCGGTACTTCGTGGAGTTCGGCGCCTGGGACGGCAAGTACCTCTCGAACTGCTGGAACCTGTCCGCCAACGCGCAGTGGCAAGGCTGTTTCATCGAGGCGAATGCCAAGAAGTTCGAGTCGCTTCTTGCCAACCACGGCAGCAACGACAAGATCAGGTGCGTCAACCGCTTCGTCGAGCTGGAGGGCCCCAACTCGCTGGATGGCATCCTGCAGTCACAAGAAGCGCCGAAGGACTTCGACCTGCTGTCCATCGACGTCGACGGTACCGACTACTTCATCTGGGAGAGCCTGCGTGAGCACCGTCCGCACGTGGTGGTGATCGAGTTCAACCCCACGATTCCCAACGACGTGGTGTTCGTGCAGCCCAAGAGCAACGCAGTCAACCAGGGCTGCTCGCTGCTGGCGCTGATCGTGCTGGGTCGGGAGAAGGGCTACGAGCTGGTGTGCTGCACGGGCTGGAACGCCTTCTTTGTGCGTGCCGAGCACTACCCGCTGTTCGGCATCCCCAGCAACGCCATCTTCGACTTGTACAAGCCGGTGTGCGATGGGCGCATCTTTCACGGCTACGACTCGTATGTGTACACGACGGGCATGCCTCGCCTGATGTGGTCAGGCGTCGGTTTGCAAGCCGGGGACATCCAGATCCTCCCTGCGTCCTTGCGTCGCTTCGGCGACGCGCAAGCTGCGGCAACGGCTTGACGGGGACCGGCCGACCGCACGAGCCTCACACCACGCGCGCCGGCTCGCGCATCAGCACGAACTCTTCCGCCGCGGTGGGGTGCATCGCGATCGTCTGGTCGAAGTGGGCCTTGGTGGCGCCGGCCGTCAGCGCCACGGCCAGGCTCTGCACGATCTCGGGCGCATCGGGGCCCACCATGTGCACGGCCTCGACGCGCTGGCTGGCGGCGTCCACCAGCAGCTTCATGCGCGTGCGCGCCGCGCCGCCGGTGAAGGCCGTCTTCATCGGCCGGAACTCGGTCTCGAACACCTGCGTCGGCAGGCCTGCGGCCACGCGCTCGGCCTCGGTGGGGCCGCAGCTCGCCATCGGCGGCAGCATGAACACGGCCGTGGGCACGCGCGACAAGTCCACCGTGCGCGGCCGGCCGCCAAACAGCGTGTCGGCCAGCGCGCGGCCTTCGGCGATGGCCACCGGCGTGAGGTTGATCCGGTCGGTGAGGTCGCCGATGGCGTAGACGCCTGCGGCGGTGGTCTGCAGCGCCGCGTCCACCGGCACGGCGCCTGTCGCGGCGGGGACGATGCCCACGGTCTCCAGCCCCAGCCCCGCGCTGTTGGGCCGGCGGCCGGTGGCATTGAGCACCCACGGAAACTCGCGCATGCGCTCGTCGCCGAAGAGCAGCAACCGCCCGCCGCTGACGGCCTGCACCCGGGTGGGCACCTGCTCGGCATGCACCTCCACGCCGGCGGCCTGCAGCTCGGCCATGGCGGCGGTGCGCAGCATCTCGTCGAAACCGCGCAGCGGCAGGCGGCCGCGCAGGTAGATGGACACCTTCACGCCCAGCCGCGCCAGCATGCTGGCGAACTCCACCGCGATGAAGCCCGCGCCGATGATGGCGGCGCTGGGCGGCAGCTCGCGCAGGTCGAGCAGGTCGTCGCTGGTGGCGCAGCTGTCCAGGCCGGGGATCGCGTCGCGGCTCGGGCTGGAGCCGGCGGCCAGCAGCACATGGCGGGCCGACAGCGGCAGGTCGCCGCCCGCCGTGGCCACGACCACGCGGCCCGGGCCGTTGAGCCGGGCGTGGCCTTCGAACAGCGCCACGCCGCTGCCTTCGAGCAGGCGGCGGTAGATGCCTTCCAGGCGCGAGGTCTCGGCGGCCTTGGCGGCGGCCCAGTGCGGCATCTCGAAGTGCGGCGGCTCCATCGCCCAGCCGTAGCCGCGCGCGGTGGCGAAGGCCTCGCCGAACTCGGCCGCGTACATCAGCAGCTTCTTCGGCACGCAGCCGCGCAGCACGCAGGTGCCGCCGACGCGCCGCCCCTCCACGATGGCCACGCGCGCGCCATGCGCCGCCGCGCGGCGCGAGGCCGCCACGCCACCGCTGCCGGCGCCGATGACGACGAGGTCGAAGTCCGTTTCCAAAGGCCGCTCTCCCGTGGCCCGCGAAGGCGCGGGCGGCTGCCGGAGAATGTCGCACATGGCTCTCGACTCGTTACCGCCCGCGCCTCAAGCCGCGGCCGACCGCGCCGCGCTGCTGCGCCAGCAGCTGCACCACCATGCGCACCGCTACTACGTGCTCGACGCGCCGGAGATCCCCGACGCCGAGTACGACCGCCTGTTCGCCGAGCTGCAGGCGCTGGAGGCCTCGCACCCGGCGCTGCGCAGCGCCGATTCGCCCACGCAGCGGGTCATCGGCCAGGTGCTCGACGGCCTGGCTCCCGTGCGCCACGCGGCGCCGATGCTCAGCATCCAGACCGAGACCGACACCAGACCCGAGGGCGCTCGCGCCTTCGACGCGCGCGTGCGCCGCGAGCTCGAACTCACCGACGAGGCACCCGCCGTGGCCTACGCCGCGGAGCTCAAGTTCGACGGCCTGGCCATCAACCTGCGTTACGAGGCCGGCGTGCTGGTACAGGCCACCACGCGCGGCGACGGCGAGACCGGCGAAGACGTGACGCAGAACATCCGCACCATCGGCCAGATCCCGCTGCGGCTGCAGGGCGCGGCCGACGCGCTGCCCGCGGTGCTGGAGGTGCGCGGCGAGGTCTACATGCGCCGCGATGACTTCGAACGCCTGAACGCGCAGCAGCGCGAGCGCGGCGAGAAGACGTATGTCAACCCGCGCAACACCGCCGCCGGCGCGGTGCGCCAGCTCGACCCCGCCGTCACGGCCGCGCGGCCCTTGAGCTTCTACGCCTACGGCCTGGGCGAGGCCGTGGGCCTGCCCACCTTTGCGCGGCACAGCGAGCTGATCTCGTGGCTGCAGCAGCGGGGCCTGCCGGTGAACGAGCGCCGCCGCGTCTGCGAGGGCGCCGACGAGCTGGTGGCCTTCCACCGCGCGGTGGAGGCCGAGCGCGACGCCCTGCCCTTCGACATCGACGGTGTCGTCTACAAGCTTGACCGGCTCGATTGGCAGCGCCGCCTCGGCTTCAAGAGCCGCGAGCCGCGCTGGGCGGTGGCGCACAAGTTCCCGGCCCAGGAGCAGGCCACGCGCCTGAACGGCATCGACATCCAGGTCGGCCGCACCGGCAAGCTCACGCCGGTGGCCAAGCTGGAGCCGGTGTTCGTGGGCGGCACCACGGTGAGCAACGCCACCCTGCACAACCTGTTCGAGCTGCGCCGCAAGGGCGTGCGCGTGGGCGATGCGGTCATCGTGCGCCGGGCCGGTGACGTCATCCCCGAGGTCGTGGGCCGCATGCCGGGCGAGCGCGCCGCGTACGTGCCCAACTTCCGCATGCCGTCGGCATGCCCCGTGTGCGCGAGCCCGGTGAAGCGCGAGCAGGGCTCGCTCGAGCACCGCTGCACCGGGGGCCTGTTCTGCGCCGCGCAGCGCAAGCAGGCGCTGCTGCACTTTGCCGGCCGCCGCGCCATGGACATCGAGGGCCTGGGCGACAAGCTCGTCGACCAGCTCGTCGAGGCCGGCCTCGTGCGCACGCTGCCCGAGCTGTACACGCTGGGCATCGCCAAGCTCAGCGCGCTCGAGCGCATGGCCGACAAGAGCGCGGCCAACCTGCTGGCGGGGCTGGAGAAGAGCAAGCAGACAACGCTGGCGCGCTTTCTGTTCGCTCTCGGCATCCGCCATGTCGGCGAGAGCACAGCCAAGGACCTGGCGCGCCACTTCGGCCAGCTCGACGCGCTGATGGACGCGAGCGTGGAGCAGCTTCTGCAGGTCAACGACGTCGGCCCGATCGTGGCCGAGAGCGTGCAGCAGTTCTTTGCCCAGCCGCACCACCGCGAAGTGATCGAGCGGCTGCGCGCCGCCGGCATCCACTGGCCCGAAGCCACGATCGACGCCGACCAACCCAAGCCGCTGGCCGGCCAGACGCTGGTGCTCACCGGCACGCTGCCCTCGATGGGGCGCGACGAGGCGCAGGCGCTCATCGAAGCCGCGGGCGGCAAGGTCAGCGGCTCGGTCAGCAAGAAGACGAGTTATGTCGTGGCCGGCGCCGAGGCCGGCAGCAAGCTGGCCAAGGCGCAGGAGCTCGGCGTGCCGGTGCTCGACGAAGCCGGCCTGCGCGCCCTGCTGGCGCCCGCGCATGGCTGAGCCCGCGGCCCGACGCATCGCCCTGCTGGGCGGCGAAAGCAGCGGCAAGACGACGCTGGCCCAGGCGCTCGCCGCCGCGCTGGGCACGGTGTGGGTGCCCGAGTACGGCCGCCAGCGCTGGGAAGAGCTGCGCGAGACGCTGTCGATCGACGAACTCGTGGTCGTGGCGCGCACACAGATCGAGTGGGAAGATAGCCACGCCGCGCAGGCCGCCGCGCAGGGCTGCCGCTGGATCGTCTGCGACACCACGCCGCTGACGACGCTGCAGTACGCGCTGCACGACCACGGCAGCGCACCCGAGCTGCTTCACGCGATGGCGCGACGCGCCTACGACCTGACACTGCTGTGCGAGCCCGACTTCGACTTCGTGCAGGACGGCTGCCGCCGCGACGACGGCTTTCGCCGCGCCCAGCACGCCTGGACGCTGCAGCAGCTGGCCGCACACGGCGTGCAGCCTTTGCGGGTGCATGGCAGCGTGGTTGCGCGGGTGGCGGCGGTGCGCCAGGCACTGGCCGCCAGCGAGCGCCTCAGCGCGACAGCGTCGGCGCCGGATTGATCGCGCCGGGCGCCGGCGCGGCTTCGGCCGGGCTCGTGAAGGCGATCACCAGCACGGCCAGCGTGGCAACCAGGCCGGTGGACAAGGTGAGCAAGCCAGGGGCTCGGCGGGGCTTCATGACGGGTTCCTCGACTCAGGCAGACAGGACATGCGCCGCACTGTAGGAACCCCGTTGAGCCGCTGCAGCCGCGCGCAGACGAGTTGCGGAAACGGCCGACCAAAGGGCCGCAGCGCCCGATGAACCTGCAGCCGCGCGGCAGCGCACCGCGGGGTGGGCGTGGTGCAATCGCAAGAGCGGGGCCGCCTCGTGCCCCGGGAGCCGAGACGATGGCCGTGAGAGAGATCCTGAAGATGGGCGACCCGCGCCTGCTGCGCGTGGCCCAGCCCGTGCGCGAGTTCGACACCCCCGAGCTGCACGCGCTGGTGGCCGACATGTTCGACACCCTGCGCGCCGTGGACGGCGCCGGCCTGGCCGCGCCGCAGATCGGTGTCGATCTGCAACTGGTGATCTTCGGCTTCACGCACAACCCGCGCTACCCGGGCCGCGAGGCGGTGCCGCAGACGGTGCTGCTGAACCCGGTGATCACGCCGCTGGCCGACGAGCTCGTCGAAGGCTGGGAGGGCTGCCTCTCGGTGCCCGGCCTGCGCGGCCTGGTGCCGCGCCACCCCCGCGTTCGCTACGCCGGACAAGACCTGCAGGGCCGGCCCATCGAGCGCGAGGTCGGCGGCTTCCATGCCGTGGTGGTGCAGCACGAGTGTGACCACCTCATCGGCCGCCTCTACCCGACACGCATGACCGACCTCACCAAGCTCGGCTACACCGAGGTGCTGTTCCCGGAGCTGGCGGGCGTCGACGACGATTGATGCAAGCAGCAATGTCTCTTTACGCGCCGGCCACCCCAACAGGGGTCGTCGCGCGACTCGGCTCGTGCGTTGATGGGGCATGCACACCCACCTGCACGCCCGCCTGCCCTGGCGCCGCCGCTTCCAGATCGTTGCCGCCGCTCTGCTCGGCCTGCTGACGCTGGCCAGTGCGCCCCTGCGCGCAGCCGAGGACGATCCACCCGGCCGTGTGGGCCGCCTGGCCGATCTGGACGGCCCGGTGACGATGCTCGATGCCGAACGCGGCGAGTGGCAAACCGCCGAGCGCAACCGCCCGCTGATCAGGGGCGATCGCCTCGCCACCGGCCCGCGCGGCCGCGCCGAGCTGCGCATCGGCTCCACCGTGTTGCGGCTGGCCGAGCGCAGCGAGATCGAACTGGCGCGCCTCGACGACGAACACCTCGTGGTGCGCGTGCACCGCGGCAGCCTGGCGCTGCGCCTGGCCTCGCGCGAGACGGCCGAAGAGACCGAGGTGCTCACCGGCGAGGCGCGCATCGCCCCCGCCCGGGCAGGCCTGTATCGCGTCGACCGCCGGCTCGACGGCGACCGCGACCGCACGCTGGTGATGGCCTGGCGCGGCACGCTGCGCATCGACGGCGGCCCGGCCGTCGACACCGGCGAGCGGCTGCAGCTGTGGCGCGACGGCGCGCGGCTGCGCCAGGCCGATGCGGCCATCGACGACGACGAGTTCGCCGACTGGGTGGCGCGCGAAGACCGCCGCGACAGCCGGCAAGAGGAACAGTGGGCACAGGACAAGCAGCGCCGCGTCTCGCCCGAGATGACGGGCGCCGAGGAACTCGAACGCCACGGCCGCTGGGAGAGCCACCCCGAGCACGGCTGGATCTGGATGCCCCGCGCGGTGGCGGCCGACTGGGCCCCCGACCGCGACGGCCGCTGGGTCTGGCTGCGGCCCTGGGGCTGGACCTGGGTCGACCGCGCGCCTTGGGGCTTTGCGCCCTTCCACTACGGCCGCTGGGTGCAGTGGCGCGGCCGCTGGGCCTGGTGGCCCGGTGAGTACACGGTGCGGCCGGTGTATTCGCCCGCGCTGGTGGTGTGGGCCGGCTCGCCGAGCGTGGGAGTGTCGGTGCACATCGGCTCGGGCCCGGGCGTGGGCTGGGCGCCGCTGGCCCCGCGCGAGCGCTACCGGCCCTGGTACCGGCACAGTGAGCGGCATGCCGAGAAGGTCGACCCCTGGCATCACCTGCCGGGCCCGCGCATGACGCAGCAGCCGGAGCCGATGCGCGAAGCCGCTCGGGAGGCACCGCGCCCGAGGCCGGGACCCGAGCGCGTGTGGCCCGGGCCGCAGCGGCCGATGCCGGCGCTCGCGCCACCGCCGGCCGCGGCGCCATCACGGGGTGATCGTGGCGAGCGCGGTGGCATCGCCGAACGGCTGCTGGAACGCCAACGCGACGCCGCGCGGAGCGCCCCCGTCGTCGACGACCGCAAGCGCGCGCCGGCGCATCGGCAACCCGAGCGCCCGGCAGAAAGACAGGCCGAGCCGCGCGGCGAGCGCCCCGCCGATCGCCCCGGGCCGCAGCGCTAGGAGCGCAACAAGGGCCGCAGCACCGGCCAGACGTTGCCCAGCATGCGCGGCTGGGCTTCGCTCGTGGGGTGGATGCGGTCGGGCTGGAACAGGCGCTCGGCATCGGGCCCGTCGGCCACGCCGGCCAGCAGGAAGGGCACCAGCGCCACGTTCTCGGCCTTGGCCACGGTAGCGAAGAGCCTGGCGAAGTCCTCGCTGTACTGGCGGCCGTAGTTCGGCGGCACCTGCATGCCGGCGATCAGCACGCGCGCGCCGGCGGCCTTGGCGGCGCGTGTCATCGTCGTCAGGTTGTCCTGCGTCATCGCCAGCGGCAGGCCGCGCAGCGCGTCGTTGCCGCCGAGCTCGATCAGCACCACCTGCGGCCGGTGCTCGCGCAGCAGGGCCGGCAGCCGCGTGCGGCCGCCCGAAGTGGTGTCGCCGCTGATGCTGGCGTTGACGATGCGCCAGCCCAACTTCTCTTCGGCCAGCCGGCGGCCCAGCAAGGCCACCCAACCTGTGCCGCGTGGCAGGCCGTACTCGGCCGAGAGGCTGTCGCCCACCACCAGCAGCACCGGCGCGGCCTGCGCGGGCGCGCCGGCCGGTTTTGCCCCCTGCGCCCGGGCGGCCGTCACAGCCGCCACCAAGCCCAGAGAGGCCAGCGCGCTACAGTGCCGCACCACCACACCCAACCAGCGCCGCCGCGCCCCGCGCGCAGCCGCAAGTTCATCCTTCATGCCTGAATCCATCATTGCGGTGGAGCGTGTCACCAAGCAGGTGGCCGACGCCACCGGAACGCTCACCATACTGCATGAGGTCGATTTCCAGCTCGTGGCGCGGGAATCCGTGGCCATCGTCGGTGCTTCGGGCTCGGGCAAGAGCACGCTGCTGTCCATCCTGGCCGGCCTCGACGTGCCGAGTTCGGGCACGGTGCGCCTGGCGGGCGTCGATCTGTTCTCGCTCGACGAAGACGCCCGCGCCGCACTGCGCGCCGAGCGCGTGGGCTTCGTGTTCCAGAGCTTCCAGTTGCTGGCCAACCTGACGGCGCTCGAGAACGTGATGCTGCCGCTCGAGCTGAAGGGCGCCGACGACGCCCGCGCGCAGGCCACCGACATGCTGCGGCGCGTCGGCCTGGGCGAGCGGCTCTCGCACTACCCTCGTGTCATGTCCGGCGGCGAGCAGCAGCGCGTGGCGCTGGCGCGCGCCTTTGTCACGCGGCCGGCGCTGCTGCTGGCCGACGAGCCCACCGGCAGCCTCGACTTCGCCACCGGCGCCAAGGTGATGGACCTGATGTTCGAGATGAACCGCGAAGCCGGCACGACGCTGGTGCTGGTGACGCACGACCGCCAGATCGCCGCCCGCTGCGACCGCCAGCTGCGCATGGAAGCCGGGCGCCTGACCGAGGCGACCGGGGCCGCCGATGCGAAGGCGCCGGTTCAGGCGGCCTGAGGCTCACGCCCCGCGAGCCGGTCCAGCCGCGGGTGCATCAGGCTGAACCACAGCGGCGGCACACACGCCAGGTACAGGCAGCCCGCATAGCCGCTGGGCAGTTGCGGGCCCGGCAAGGGCTCGAGCTCCGGAAACGGCTTCCAGGCGTGCATGTGGTGGTCGGAGTGGCGCTGCAGGTTCACCAGCATGGCGTTCGACACCGCCGAGTCGGCGTTCCAGGCATGCGCCACGCCGAAGGGCTGCGGGCGGCCACCGGGGCCGGCCGCGCGCTCGAGGCCGTAGTGCTCGATGTAGTTCACGGTTTCGAGCAGGAACACGGCGTAGGCCGCCTGCACCAGCCAGAACAGCAGTGCCCAGGGCCCGGCCCACATCGCCAGCGCCACCAGGCCGGCGATCTGCAGCACCGTGGCCCAGGCCAGCGGGCTGGCGATCCAGCCTCGCCGGTGCTGCAGCAGGCGCGCCGCCTCCAGCCGCCAGGCGCTGACGAGGCTGCCGTGCAGCGTGCGGGGCAGAAAGCGCCAGAGGCTTTCGCCGCGGCGGGCGCTGGCCGGGTCGGCGCGCGTGGCGGCCCGCGGGTGATGCCCGCGGTAGTGCTCGACCATGAAGTGCGCGTACAGCACGCTGCCCATCAGGCCCCAGGCCAGCAGCCGGTCCAGGCTCGATCGCGAATGGCCCAGTTCGTGCGCAAAGGTGATGCCCTGGCTGCCACTGATGCCGCCCACCGCCAGGCCCAGCGCCACGGCGCCGAGCGCGTGCGCGTCGCGCGTGGCCACCAGCCACACGCCCAGCGCCAGCAAGGCCAGCTGCAAGGGCAGTTGCGCGCGCAGCACGGCACGGTGCCAGGCGGTGGCGGGCGTCGCGGCAGGCGAATGGGCCAGGGCCGGCACGCGCTCGAGCAGCGCCAGCGCCACCTGCACCACCGCCATCGTGACCCAGGCGGCCGCCGCCGACACCCAGGCGGCCGCACCCACGGCCAGCAGCAGCAGCGCCGGCAGCACGAATCGCACGCCCTTGGGGTCCATGGCGACATCATCGCCGGCAGCGGGCTGCGGCGCCAGCGGATTGGCCCTGGTCCGGACCGCCCCTCCGGGATAATCCCGCCCCATGAACCCGCTGCTTGCGCGCCTGCACCCCTACCCTTTCGAACGCTGGCGCGAGCTCACCCGCGATGTCGTGCCGAACCCGGCGCTGGCCGCCATCTCGCTGGGCATCGGCGAGCCGCGCCACGCCACGCCGGCGCTCATCGAAGAAGCCCTGATGCGCGGGCTCGGCGGCCTGTCCAAGTACCCGTCGACGCTGGGCGAGCCGGCGCTGCGCGAAGCCATCGCCGGCTGGCTGCAGCGGCGCTACGGCGTGGCGATGGATGCCGGCACGCAGGTGCTGCCGGTGACGGGCTCGCGCGAGGCGCTGTTCGCCTTTGCGCAGACGGTGATCGACCCCACGCGGCCCGGCGCCACCGTCGTCTGCCCCAATCCCTTCTATCAGATCTACGAGGGCGCGGCCCTGCTGGCCGGCGCGCAGACGGCCTTCGTGCCCGGCGACCCGGCGCGCAACTTCGCGGCCGTGTGGGACGCCGTGGACGAGGCCACCTGGGCGCGCACCCAACTGCTGTACGTGTGCAGCCCGGGCAACCCCACCGGTGCGGTGATGCCGCTGGCCGAATGGCAGCGCCTGTTCGAGCTGTCCGACCG
Source organism: Rubrivivax sp. (assembly GCA_020248945.1). Lineage (GTDB taxonomy): Bacteria > Pseudomonadota > Gammaproteobacteria > Burkholderiales > Burkholderiaceae_C > Rubrivivax. The sequence continues at coordinate 10,931 of JADCGQ010000028.1, read as the reverse complement.
GCATGGTTTCGTGATCGCGTCGGACGAGTGCTACTCCGAGATCTTCTTCGGCGACGAAGCGCCGCTCGGCAGCCTGCAGGCCGCCCAGGCACTGGGCCGCAACGACTTCCGCCGCCTGGTGGCCTTCACCAGCCTGTCCAAGCGCAGCAACGTGCCGGGCCTGCGCTCGGGCTTCGTGGCCGGCGATGCGGCGCTGCTGAAGAGCTTTCTGCTCTACCGCACCTACCACGGCAGCGCGATGAGCCCGCTGGTGCAAGCCGCCAGCATCGCGGCCTGGAACGACGAGGCCCACGTGGTGGCCAACCGCGCCCGCTACCGCGCCAAGTTCGCCGGCGTCACGCCGCTGCTGGCTTCAGTGCTGGACGTGAAGCTGCCCGACGCGGCCTTCTACCTGTGGGCCGGCGTGCCGTCGGCCAGCGGGCAGCCGGGCGACGACATCGGCTACGCCCGCGCACTGCTCGCTCAATACAATGTGCAGGTGCTTCCCGGCAGCCTGCTGGCGCGGGCCGTGGACGGGGTGAACCCAGGCCAGGGCCGCGTGCGGCTGGCCCTGGTGGCCGCCGAGGACGAATGCCTCGAGGCCGCGCGCCGCATCGCCCAGTTCACCACCGCCTACACCGACACCCGCCCATGACCACCGACCTCGCCCTGCTGCAGTCCACCATCGACGTGGCCTGGGAGCGCCGCGCCGACATCAACGCCGCCAACGCCCCCGATGTGCTCGTGGCGGTCGAGCAAGTCATCAGCGCCCTCAACGGCGGCCGGCTGCGCGTGGCGCAGCGCGTGGGCGTTGGCGAATGGGTCGTCAACCAGTGGGTGAAGAAAGCCGTGCTGCTGAGCTTCCGGCTCACCGACAACCAGCTCATGCGCGCCGGCGACCTGGGTTTCTTCGACAAGGTGAAGACGAAGTTCTCGCACCTCGACGCAGCCCAGATGCGCGAGGCCGGCGTGCGCGTGGTGCCGCCGGCGGTGGCGCGGCGCGGCAGCTACATCGCGAAGAACGTCGTGCTGATGCCCAGCTACGTGAACATCGGCGCCTATGTCGACGAGGGCACCATGGTCGACACCTGGGCCACCGTGGGCAGCTGCGCGCAGATCGGCAAGAACGTGCACCTGAGCGGCGGTGTCGGCATCGGCGGCGTGCTCGAGCCGCTGCAGGCCAACCCCACCATCATCGAAGACAACTGTTTCATCGGCGCACGCTCCGAGGTCGTGGAAGGTGTCATCGTCGAAGAGAACTCCGTGCTCGGCATGGGTGTGTACATCGGCCAGAGCACGCCCCTCTTCGACCGCGCCACCGGCCAGATCAGCTACGGCCGCGTGCCCAGCGGCAGCGTGGTCGTCAGCGGCGGCCTGCCCAAGACGGCCGCCGACGGCACGCCGTACACGATGTACGCAGCGATCATCGTCAAGCGCGTCGACGCGCAGACCCGCAGCAAGACCAGCATCAACGAGTTGCTGCGCGCCTGAACCCCAACCAAGGATCGACGACATGGCCAACAATCTGGAACGCGTTTTGCGCCTGATGGCGGAAAAGAACGCGTCCGACGTGTACATGTCGGCGAACACGCCGATCCTCATCAAGATCCACGGCCAGATCCTGCAGCTGTCGGACCAGCTGCTCACCACCAACCAGACGCGGCAGCTGCTGGGCGAGTTGCTGGCGCCGCAGCAGATGGAAGAGCTCGAGGAAACCGGCGAGCTCAACGTCGGCATCAGCATTCCGCGCGTCGGCAGCTTCCGCCTGAGCGCGTTCAAGCAGCGCGGCTCGATCGCGGCGGTGTTCCGCTGCATCCCGTTCGTGATCCCGCCGCTCGAAGGCCTGGGCGTGCCGCCGCTGATGAGCCAGATCATCACCGAGAAGCGCGGCCTGATCCTGATGGTGGGCGCCACCGGCACCGGCAAGAGCACGACGCTGGCGTCGATGATCGAGTGGCGCAACCAGCAGATGACGGGCCACATCCTCACCATCGAAGACCCGATCGAGTTTCTCTTCAGCAACAAGAAGAGCATCGTCAACCAGCGCGAGGTGGGCCGCGACACGCAGAGCCTGCAGGTAGCGCTGAAGAACGCGCTGCGCCAGGCGCCGGACTGCATCCTCATCGGTGAAATCCGCGACCGCGAGACGATGAGTTCAGCGCTGTCGTACGCGCTGTCGGGCCACCTGGTGCTGAGCACGCTGCACGCCAACAACAGCTACCACGCACTCGGGCGCATCCTGAGCTTCTACGCGCCCGAGGCACGGCCGACGCTGCTCTCCGACCTGGCCTCGGGCCTGAAGGCCATCGTCTCGCAGCGCCTGTTGCGCGCCAATGCCGGCGGGCGCATCCCGGCCGTCGAGGTGATGCTGAACACCAAGCTCATCGCCGAGATGATCGAAAAGGGCGACCTCTCCTCGGTGAAGGAAGCGATGGAAAAGAGCCTGGCCGAAGGCTCGCAGACCTTCGAGCAGGACCTCGCCCGCCTCATCAACGAAGGCCTCGTCTCGCGCGACGAGGGCCTGAGCTATGCCGACTCGCCGACCAACCTGCTGTGGCGGCTGCAGAACGACCAGGCCCCAGTCTCGCGCGCGGCGGCCAAGAAGGACGAGCCCGAGGCGGCCACCTACACCGAGGTCTCCATCGACGTGCGGCCGGAGGACCCGCGCCTGGCCAACCCGCCGTGGATGCGAGGGTGAGCACTCGATGAGCCTGGACGCCCTGCGTCTGACCGAAGCGCTGATCGCCTGCCCGAGCGTCACGCGTGACGAAGCCGGCTCCATCAGCCTGCTGCAGCAACGCCTGGCCGCCGCCGGCTTTGCCTGCGAGCGGCTCGATGCCGGCGCAGGCCACGCCCGCGTGGCCAACCTGTGGGCCGTGCACGATGCGGGCGTGCCCGGGCCGATGCTGGTGCTGGCCGGCCACGTCGACGTGGTGCCGCCCGGCCCGCGCGAGCAGTGGACGAGCGACCCCTTCGTGCCCACGCACCGCGACGGCCGGCTCTACGGCCGCGGCGCCTGCGACATGAAAACCGCCGTGGCCTGCATGACGGTGGCGGCCGAGGCTTACGTTGCCGCCGAGCCGCGGCACGCCGGCAGCGTGGCACTGCTGTTCACGTCCAACGAAGAAGGCTCGTCCGACGACGGCTCGGCCCACGCGGTGGAGGCGCTGCGCGCGCGCGGCCTGCGGCCGCTGGCCGCGCTGGTGGGCGAGCCCACCTCGGTGGAGCGTGTCGGCGACATGGTCAAGAACGGCCGCCGCGGCACGCTGTCGGCACGGCTCGTGGTGCGGGGCATCCAGGGCCACGTGGCCTACCCGCAGTTCGCGCGCAATCCCATTCACCAGGTCGCGCCGGCCATTGCCGAACTGGCGGCCACGCACTGGGATGCGGGCAACGAGCACTTCCTGCCCACCACGTTCCAGGTCAGCAACATCCACGGCGGCACCAGGGTCGGCAACGTGATCCCGGGCGAGGTGGTCATCGACTGCAACTTCCGCTTCAGCACCGAGAGCACGGCCGAGAGCCTGCGTGCGCGCTTGGAGGCGCTGCTGCAGCGGCACGGCCTCGAGTACGGTGTCGAGTGGGCGCTGGGCGGCGAGCCCTTCCTCACGCGCCCAGGCTCGCTGCACCGGGCGCTCACGGCAGCCATCGAGGCCGAGTTCGGCATCACGCCCGTGCTCAGCACCACTGGCGGCACCTCCGACGGGCGCTACCTGGCCACGCTGTGCGAGCAGGTGATGGAGTTCGGCGTGCGCAACGCCAGCGCGCACAAGGTCGACGAGTGGGTCGATGTCGACGCCATCGAGCCGCTGGCGCGCGTGTACCGGCGCACGCTGCAGGCACTGCTGTCGTGACCACCTTGACCCAGGCCGTGCACGCGGCAGCGGCACGGCTGGCTGCCGCCGGCGTGGCCTTCGGCCACGGCACCACCAACGCCCACGACGAGGCGGCCTGGCTGCTGCTGTGGCAGTTGGGCCTGCCGCTGGACGCGCTCGACGAACACGCCGAGCGGCCCGTGACGGCGGCCGAGGCCACGCGCATCGACGATCTGCTGGCAAGGCGCATCCACACGCGCCAGCCCGCGGCCTACCTCACCGGCGAGGCCTGGCTGCAAGGCGTGCCCTTCACGGTGGACGAGCGCGTGATCGTGCCGCGCTCGCTGATTGCCGAGCTGCTGGCCGATGCCGACGGCAGCGGCGCGCTCGATGCCTGGCTCGCACCAGACACACGCCGCGTGCTCGACCTGTGCACCGGCAACGGCAGCCTGGCCGTGCTGGCCGCCATGGCCTGGCCCGACGTCGAGGTGCTCGCCACCGACCTGAGCGCCGACGCACTGGCCGTGGCGGCGCTGAACGTGCAGCGCCACGGCCTGGCCGGCCGCATCCGCCTGGCCCAAGGCGATGGCTGGGCCGCCATTGCCGAGCCCGAGCCCTTCGACCTGGTCATCTGCAACCCGCCCTACGTCAACAGCCGCTCGATGGCGGCGCTGCCGCCCGAGTACCGTGCCGAGCCGGCGATGTCGCTGGCCGGTGGCACCGACGGCATGGACTTCATCCGCCCGCTGCTCGCCGGCCTCAAGCCCCGCCTGACGCCCGACGGCGTGCTGGTGCTGGAGATCGGCCACGAGCTCGAGCACTTCCACCGCGCGTTTCCGCGCCTGCCCATCGTCGGCCTGCCCACCAGCGCCGGCGACGAGCAGGTGCTCCTGATCGAGGCCGCAGCGCTGCGGTTTTTGCCGTGATCACCTTAAGAGACATCACCCTGCGCCGCGGCGTCAAGGTCGTGCTGCAAGGCGCCAACCTGGTGCTGCAGCCCGGCGAGAAGGTCGGCCTCATCGGCCGCAACGGCGCTGGCAAGTCGAGCCTGTTCGCGCTGCTCACGCACAAGCTGCAGGCCGACCAGGGCGACGTCGAGATCCCGCCGCGCTGGCGTGTGGGCGAGGTGGCGCAGGACATGCCCGAAACCGACGACGGCGCCACCGACTACGTGCTCGCCGGCGACCTGCCCCTGGTGGCCGCGCAGCGCGAACTGGCCGCCGCCGAAGCCATGAACAACGGCGAAGGCGACGGCGAGGCCATGGCCCACGCCCACATGGCGCTCGACGAGGCCGGCGCGTTCGATGCGCGCTCGCGTGCGCAATCGCTGCTGCAGGGCCTGGGCTTCAAGACGAGCCAGCTCGACGCGCCCGTCAACAGTTTCAGCGGCGGCTGGCGCATGCGGCTGCAACTGGCGCGCGCGCTGATGTGCCCGGCCGAGCTGCTGCTGCTCGACGAGCCCACCAACCACCTCGACCTCGACGCGCTGGTGTGGCTGGAGAGCTGGCTCAAGCGCTTCGACGGGCTGCTCGTCATCATCAGCCACGACCGCGAGTTCCTCGATGCCGTCACGCGCGTGACGGTGCACCTCGACGAGCAGGTGCTCACGCGCTACGGCGGCAACTACACGGCGTTCGAAGAGATGCGCGCCGAGCGCATGCAGCTGGCCTCGGCCAGCTACGCCAAGCAGCAGGAGCGCATCGCCCACCTGCAGCGCTTCATCGACCGCTTCAAGGCCAAGGCCAGCAAGGCCAAGCAGGCGCAGAGCCGCGTCAAGGCGCTGGCGCGCATGGAGAAGCTCGCGCCGGTGCTCACCAGCAGCGACTTCGAGTTCGAGTTCCGCGAGCCGCAGAGCCTGCCGAACCCGATGCTCAGCTTCGACGGCCTGGCCTGTGGCTACGGTGATGCCGCCATCGTGAAGGGCTTCAGCCGCAGCGTGCTGGCCGGCCAGCGCGTGGGCATCCTGGGCGCCAACGGCCAGGGCAAGAGCACGCTGGTGAAGACCATCGCACGGGCTCTTCCGGCGCTCGGCGGCACCACCACCGAGGGCAAGGGCCTCGTCATCGGCTACTTCGCGCAGCAGGAGCTCGACGTGCTGAGCCTGGGCGACGGCCCGCTGATGCACATGGTGCGCCTGGCGCGCGACGTCGGCCCCGCGGCGCGCGAGCAGGAGCTGCGCGACTTCCTCGGTCGCTTCCGCTTCACTGGCGACATGGTCTCGCAGGCCGTGGGTTCCTTGAGCGGCGGCGAGAAGGCACGCCTGGTGCTGGCGATGCTGGTGTGGCAGCGGCCGAACCTGCTGCTGCTCGACGAGCCCACCAACCACCTCGACCTCACCACGCGCGAGGCGCTGTCGATTGCGCTGAACGAGTTCGAGGGCACGGTGATGCTGGTCAGCCACGACCGCGCGCTGCTGCGCGAGGTGTGCGACGAGTTCTGGCTCGTGGCCGGCGGCCGTGTGCAGCCCTTCGACGGCGACCTGGACGATTACCAGAAGTGGCTGCTCGACGTGAGCCGCGCCGCGGCGCGCGGGCAGCCGGCGCCCGAGCCGCCGAAGGCCGCGGTGGTAGAGACCGTGAGCCGCCCCGCAGCCAAGGCTCCGGCGGCACCCGCGCCCGCACCGGCCAAACAGGAAACACGCGAAAGCCGTCACCAGGCCAAGCAGGCCCGCGTGAAGCAGTCCGAGCGCACGCGCCCGCTGCGCACCGAGCTGCAGCGCATCGACGACCGGCTCGCCCGCCTGGCGGCCGAGAAGCGCGAGATCGAAGCCGGCCTGGCATCGCCCAGCGGCGACTACGCCGAACTCGGCCGCCGCCTGGCCCACGCCGCCGCCGAGGTGGCGATGCTCGAGGAACGCTGGCTCGAGGTGCAGACCGAACTCGAAGGCCTGCAGGCCACCGACTGAGCCCGCTTGAGCGGTGGCGCGGCCCCAGACCGAAGCATCCGATAGACGCGGGCCCTTCGGCTCTGGGCATGAGCTTGATTGCGCGGCCAGCGCCCTGCTGAAACACCCGGCCCCGGCGTGTGGGCGCACGTGGCGCTGAACCGTGTTCGTTGCCATCACGCGCAACGGCCAGTCCTCAAGCGACAGGACTGGCAAAGCCCCCACTTTCACAGGGCACACACGACATGCCCGTTAGCATCCGCACGCTCAGACAGCAGCCACAAGAGCCGCTGCGGGCACGGCTTGCAAGAGCAACCCAGCACGAACATCACCCCCGCGTGCCTGGGACTAGACAGCGAGTTTGGGAGGACTTTTCTGTGCAGTTGGCGGGCCTTCGGGCAAACGCATTGGAGGATCTGTGGACCAGGCCGTCTGTGGTTTGACGGCTGGCGCTGGTGCACCGCTCTTTGGCACCAACGCGTCCACCACAGCCGCCGCAGAGCCGACGCAAGCCTTGCCCCATGGCCATGCTGCGCTGACGGCGTTGGTGGTGCTGGCGCGCTTGCACCACTTGCCGGGCGACGCAACGCAACTGCGCCACCACCTCGGCCTGGCCCCGAGCGAAGCGGTGGGCCAGGAACATCTGCTGCTGGCGGCCCGCCACCTGGGCCTGAAGGCCAAGCTGTCCCGCAGCACGCCTGAACGCCTGCCCATGGCCGCGCTGCCGGCGCTGGCCTTCCTGCGTGACGGCAGCGTCGCTCTGCTGGCCCAGTGCTCGCCTGAGCGGGTGCTGTTGCAGGTGTTCGCAGATGCCTCGAGCCCGCCGCAGCAGACGGCGCTCGATGACTTCGCCGCGGCATGGACGGGCGAGTTGTTGCTGGTGTCCAGCCGCGCCAGCCTGGCCGGCGAGCTGGCGCGGTTCGACTTCAGCTGGTTCATCCCGTCGCTCGTGAGGCACCGCACCTTGCTGGGCGAGGTGCTGCTGGTGAGCACCTTCCTGCAGGTCATCGGCCTGCTGACCCCGCTGTTCTTCCAGGTCGTGATGGACAAGGTGCTGGTGCACCGCGCGTCCAGCACGCTGAACGTGCTCGTCACGGCCCTGGTGGTGGTGATGCTCTTCGAGAGCGTGCTCAGCGTGTTGCGGGCCTATGTGCTGAGCCACACCACCAGCCGCATCGACGTGGAGCTGGGCTCGCGCCTGTACCGGCACCTGCTGGCGCTTCCGCTGTCGTACTTTGAAAGCCGCCGCGTGGGCGACTCGGTGGCGCGGGTGCGGGAGCTGGAGAACATCCGCGCCTTCCTCACCGGCCCGGCGCTGATGCTCGTCCTGGACGTGGTGTTCTCGGTGGTCTTCATTGGTGTGATGTTCATGTACAGCACCACGCTCACGCTGATCGTGCTGGCGAGCCTGCCGCTGTACGTGCTGATCAGCGTGTTGGTGGTGCCGGTGCTGCGCAAGCGCCTGGACGAGAAGTTCGCCCGCGGCGCCGAAAACCAGGCGCTGCTGGTCGAGAGCATCAGCGGCGTTCAAACCGTCAAGGCCTCGGCACTGGAGCCCGCCCTGGCGCGGCGCTGGGACAACCAGCTGGCCGCCTACGTGAGCGCCTCGTTCCGCACCCAGACCCTGGCCACCGGCGCGCACGAAGCCGTGGGCCTGGTGGGCAAGCTGGTGAGCGCCGCAGTGCTGTGGTTCGGCGCCCATGCCGTGATGCAGCAGGAGATGACGGTTGGCATGTTCGTGGCCTTCACGATGTTTGCCAACCGGGTGGCACAGCCCATCATGCGCATCGCGCAGATGTGGACCGACTTCCAGCAGACGGGCCTGTCGGTGCAGCGCCTGGGCGACATCCTCAACACCCGCACCGAGGCCCCACCCGCTGCTGCAGCCCAGCTGCCTGCGCTGGCCGGGCGCATCGAGTTCGAGAACGTGCGCTTCCGCTACCGGCCCGACGCGCCACCCGTGCTGCACGAGCTGAGCCTGCAGCTCAGGGCGGGTGAGGTGCTGGGCGTGGTGGGCCGCAGCGGCAGCGGCAAGAGCACCCTGGCCAAGCTGGTGCAGCGCCTGTACGTGCCCGAAAGTGGCCGCGTGCGCGTGGACGGCGTGGACCTGAGCCTCATCGACGCCGGCCAGTTGCGCCGCCAGGTGGGCGTGGTGCTGCAAGAGAACCAGCTCTTCAACCGCAGCGTGCGCGAGAACATTGCCATCAGCGACCCCGCCGCGCCGCTGGAAGACGTCATGCGCGTGGCCAAGCTGGCCGGCGCCCACGAGTTCATCTGCGAACTGCCGCAGGGCTACGACACCGTGGTGGGCGAACATGGCACGGGCCTGTCGGGCGGGCAGCGGCAGCGCATCGCCATCGCACGCGCGCTGTTCGGCAACCCGCGCATCCTGATCTTCGACGAAGCCACCAGCGCGCTCGACTACGAGAGCGAAGCCATCCTGCAACGCAACATGGCCGCCATCTGCGCCGGGCGCACCGTGATCATCATCGCCCACCGGCTGAGCGCGGTGCGGCGCTGCCACCGCATCGTGGCCATGCACCAGGGCCGCATCGTGGAGGCCGGCAGCCACGACCAACTGTTGGCGCGGCAAGGGCTCTATGCCCATCTGTGGAGCTTGCAGCAAGGCGCGAGCCCGCTGAAGCCCGGCCAACCTGCGGCGGGGGCGGCATGAGCGACGGCACCCCACAAGCGGCAGCCCGCCTGCCGCACCCGACCATCGAGCTGCTGCAGCGATACAAGGCGGTGCTCGCTGCCGCATGGCAGCGGCGGCACGAGCTGGCCGGCCCCAGCCGCCTGGCCGACGAAGCCGCCTTCTTGCCGGCGGCGCTGGAACTGCAGGAAACCCCCGTGCACCCGGCGCCGCGGCGCGTGCTGTGGGTGTTGATGGCGCTCATCACGTTTGCCATCGCATGGGCCTTCATCGGCCGGCTCGACATCGTGGCCGTGGCCGAAGGGCGCATCGTCGTCAGCGACCAGACCAAGGTGATTCAGTCGCTCGAAGCCGCGGTGGTGCGGCGCATCCTGGTACGCGATGGCGACGAGGTCGAAGCCGGCCAGTTGCTCATCGAGCTGGATGCCACCGACGCACAAGCCGACAGCCGCAGTGTGGAGCAGCAGCGGCAGGCCGCCAGTGCCGAGGTGGGCCGGACACAGGCGCTGCTGGCGGCCATGGCGTCCAACCAGCCCCCCACCGGCACCGACGCCCTGCTGCAGGCGGAGTGGCAGGACTTCCGCACGCGTGCCGCCCGCATCGACGCCGAACGGGCGCGGCGCGAGGCCGAGCGGGTGACGGCGGAGAACCAGGTCGACAAACTCGTCACCACGCTGCCGCTGGCTCGCCAGCGCGAGGCCGACGTGCAAGGATTGGCTCAGCAGGGTTTCATCGCCGGCCACGCCGGGCAGGACCGCGCCCGCGAACGCATCGAGCTGGAGCGAGATCTGGCCACGGCCCGAGCCCGGCTGCGCGAGGCCGAAGCGGCGTTGGTGGAGACGCAGCAGTCCAGCCTGGCCTTGGTGGCGGAACTGCGCCGAGGCCTGAGCGACCGGCGGAGCAAGGCCGAACTCGAACTGGCCCAACTGGGCACTGCCGCCGACAAGGCGGCGCAGCAGGAGCGGCTGACCCGACTGACCGCGCCCGTGGCTGGCACGGTGCAGCAGCTGGCGGTGCACACCACGGGTGGCGTGGTGACGCCGGCCCAGCCCCTGTTGGTGGTGGTGCCGCGCGAGGCCGACGTGGTGGCCGAGGTCTTCATCGAGAACAAGGACATCGGCTTTGTGCAGGTGGGGCAGACAGCCGAGGTGAAGCTGGACACCTTCAACTTCACCAAGTACGGCACGGTGCCGGCCTTGGTGACGGGCATCAGCGCAGATGCGGTGGTGGATGAACAGCGGGGCACGGTGTTCAAGGCGCGGCTGCAGTTGCAGCGGGCGGACATCGTGGTGCAGGACCGAGCGGTGCGCATTTCGCCGGGAATGTTGGCGAAGGCGGAGATTAGGACGGGGGATCGGAGGGTGATTGATTACTTCTTGGGGCCGGTGCGGTCAACGATGGACGTAAGCGCGCGCGAGCGGTAGTGAGCCTCGCACTGGCTGATTCGTCTAGGTCATTCACCTGAATCCGTGACCTCACCTGTGCAGGCGTTCACCCTGCGGGTGATGCACGGTTGCAGTGGCTGGGCGGGGTTTGGAAGAATTCGGGTATGCGCCCGATCCAAGTCAAGCAACTCGACTATGACCTCACGCCGACCGCT
>JADCGQ010000027.1 GCA_020248945.1 Rubrivivax sp. | reverse complement strand
AGGCTGCGGATTTGTGGACGATGCGCTTCGCGCACCGGCCGGCTTGCCGTGGACAAAGCTGTCGCGTTGCCCACCGCGCCGACCTTCGCCCACAAGCTCCACAGCCTCACACCACCCATGTTCATGAACGAGAAGTCAGGAACAGCCGGGTTCTATGGAGGCGACAAGTATTCTGACGCGGGGGGGAACAAGGTCGGCATCCAGGGGGGCGACTCGTTCAGTGCCTACGTGGCGATCTCGCCCCAAGGGGCCGGGATCATCTTTCCCGTCGACGCCTGGGAGGGCATCACGAAGCCCGTTCTGCTGCTCACCGGAACCCGCGACAGCGAACTCGGCGGAGTTTCGTGGGAAGTGCGGACCGAGCCTTTCCGCAACATGAGGCCCGGCTGCAAGTGGCTCGGCGTCGTTGACGGCGCGACCCACATGAACTTCGCGGGGTTGGGCGCCTCGCGCAGGACTGAGGCTCGCACGGCCCAGGCGATCGGCGCGTTCCTCGAGGGAGTCACCCGAGGGGAGTGCAGCCCCAAGGGCCGGATCGCAGGTGTCGAGGTCACCAGCAAGTGAACCGCGGCGCAACAGGGCGGCCGGCGCTGCGGCGGGGTTGTCGCGCCGCCACCTCCGACTTACGCGGCACCCCACCCCCAAAGAAACCTCATGACCCGGAGCTCTGAAATGAACACACGCCAACGAACTCTTGCGGCTGTTCTCGCGCTCACCGCGCTCACGGCCACACGCGCCTCCTGGGCGGTCGACGCAACCGTGCAGCAGATTGCGACGAGGTTCATGTCCTCGATCCCGGCCGACTGGACGTCGGTCCCGGGGACCTGGGAGTACTTCGATCCCGAGGCCTGCTTCACGGCACCCACCGGCATCTGCTATGGCAACAACCCGACGTCCCCCTACGGATTCCCGTCTTTCGCCAAGAAGCAGGATGGCACGCCGACGTTCAGCTTCCAGATGAATCCGAGCGAGGCGGTGGTGCTGGTGTTCCGGACACCGCCGACGATGCGCTACTTCTCGTTCGCGCAGTATCTCGTCAAGCGGCCCGGGGACGACTATGCCGTCTTCGCAAGCCTCAGTGACTCGCTCAATCAACTGAAGATCGGTACCACCGGGTCACAGTCGCCAGGGACGAACGTCTTCAACCAGTACTCGGCGGTCGTTTGGACGGCCGACGCGGCGACTTATGAAGCCACTCGCGCGCTGCTGCTCGCCAGCGGGCTACCCGAGTGGGCCATCAACTTCCTGCCGCTGCCGCTCACGATCACCCCGGCGGGTTCACCGATCCCCATCGGTCTGGGATACGGCCAGAACGGGAACCTGATGAACCTGCTGATGCGCACCGCGCTGCCGGTGATCGAGGCAGAGTTCGATGCGTACAAGCAGGAGAAACCGTTCTACGTGGTCCGGGTTCGACCCCCGCGTCAGCAGGCGCAGTCACCGGCTCCGGTGATCGGCTATGCGTCTGATGCATCCGGTGTCAAGGAGCCGGACGGACTGCGTCAGGCTCTCGACCAACTGGTGGCGGACATCCGATCGCGCTACGTCGGCCGGAGCTACCGGGTCTCCGATCTGTCCGTGTCCTTCACAACCGTGACCGGCTGGGACTGCATCGCGAAGAACATCGGGTGTGCCGCGGACAACCACGACGCGCTGTACTCGTTCGATGTCAACTCGGCGAGATCAGGGGCGGTACGCTTCGGCAAACCGAAGGACCTGTTGATCATCGCTGGCGTGAATCACCAGAAGACCGGGAAGGCCACCTATGTCAATCACTCGGTCTACGACACGAAGAAGCTCTCGGGAATCGTCTCTGTCGCCGACCCCCTGTTGACGAAGCAGAGTGCGCTCTACCACGCGGGCGTGTCCGATCCGGCCGATCCGCGGCTCGCGACCTACTCGTCGCTCTATGCCTATGCAATCTCGTACGACTGCACCGGGATCAGCCACTGCCTCGCCATTCCCGCGCCGACGGCCGCGAACCCCATCGGACTCGCCCCGGGTTCGCCCTTCTTCGTGATGGGCCGCAAGTATCTCGAACCACGTACCCGCGTGAGACCCGCCCTATCGGAGATCACGCCCCATCGCACGATGCAGCTGAGCGCTCCCTGAGCAAGGGGTGGTCGGGCTTCGAAGCTGCTGTCCAAGCCGAAGCCGATCCGCTCAGCATCACCTCAAACCTGCGCCTGATACCCCCGCGGAATCGCCGCCAGCAGCCGCTTCGTGTACTCCTGCTTCGGCGCCGCCAGGATCTCTTCCGCGCTCGCCTGCTCCACCACCTGCCCGTCCTTCATCACCAGCACCTCATCCGAGATGAAGCGCACCACGGCCAGGTCGTGGCTGATGAAGACGTAGCTCAGGCCGAATTCGTCCTGCAGGTCCTTCAGCAGGTTCAGCACCTGGGCCTGCACGCTCACGTCGAGCGCGCTCACCGCCTCGTCGAGCACCAGCACCTCGGGGTTGAGCGTGAGGCAGCGCGCAATCGCCACGCGCTGGCGCTGGCCGCCCGAGAACTCGTGCGGGTACTTGCCGAAGGCGCGGCCGTCCAGGCCCACCTTCTCGAGCAGGGTGCGGGCGCGCTGCTCGCGCTCGGCGAGATCCTTGCCGATGCCGTGGATGGCCATCGGCTCCACCAGCGTCTGGCCGATGGTGAAGCGCGGGTTCAGGCTGGCGTAGGGGTTCTGGAACACCACCTGGATGCGGCGGCGCATCACCTGGCGCTCCTTGTCCGACAGCTTCAGCAGGTTGCGGCCGTCGAAGATGACCTCGCCGCTGGTGGGCTCGTGCAGGCGCAGCAGCGTCAGGCCCATCGTCGTCTTGCCACTGCCGCTTTCGCCCACCACGCCCAGCGTGTGGCCCTTGCGCAGCTGGAAGTTGACGTTCTGCACCGCCTTGAACTCGCGCTTGCCGAACAGGCCCTGCTTGAGCCAGAAGCTCTTGGCTAGGCTCTTCACCTCCAGCACCACGGGTGCGTTCGGGTCCTTGGCCTTGGCCTGCTGCTGGGCGGCGCGGCCGGCGATGTGGTCGTCGATGACCATCAGGCGCGCCGGGTTGCCCTCCAGGCTGGGGCGGCAGGCCAGAAGCGCCTTGGTGTAGGCGTCCTGCGGGCTCTCGAAGATCTGCTTCACGGGCCCGTACTCGCGGATCTGGCCGTGGCGCATGACCACCACCTTGTCGGCGATCTCGCCCACCAGGCCGAGGTCGTGGCTGATGAACAGCACGCTCATGCGGTGCGTGGTCTTGAGCTTGCCGAGCAGTTCGAGAATCTGCCGCTGGATGGTGACGTCGAGCGCCGTCGTGGGCTCGTCGGCAATCAGCAGCTTGGGCTCGCAGGCCAGCGCCATGGCGATCATCACGCGCTGCTGCTGGCCGCCCGACATCTCGTGCGGGTAGCTCTTCATGCGCCGCGCGGGCTCGGGGATGCCGACCTCGCCCAGCAGCTCTTCAGCGCGCTTGTAGGCGGCGGCCTTGGACAGGCCCATGTGCTTGATCAGCGGCTCGCAGAGCTGGCTGCCGACGTCGAGCACCGGGTTGAGCGAGCTCATCGGGTCTTGAAAGACGCAGGCGATCTCCTTGCCGCGCATCTTTTGCAGGTCGCCCAGGCCGAAGCCCAGCAGATCGGCGCCCTTCCAGAGGATGCGGCCGGTGCGCTCGGCGTTGTCGGGCAGCAGGTTCAGCACGCTCATCGCGGTGACGCTCTTGCCCGAGCCGGACTCGCCCACCAGGGCCACGGTCTGGTTCTCGTCGATGTCGAAGGAGACACCCTTCACGGCCTCGGCGCGAACGCCCTTGCCCATGCGGAAGGCCACGCGCAGGTCTTGGATCGAAAGCAGTTGGCTCATCGCGTGCTCACTCCAGACCGCGCAGCTTGGGGTCGAGCGCGTCGCGCAGCGCATCGGCCATCAACGAAAACGCGGTCACGAACACCGCCATGAAGAGCGTGGCCGCGGCCAGCTGCCACCAGTGGCCGAGGATGAGCTCGCTCTGCGCCTCGGCAAGCATCGTGCCCCACGACACCTGGTCGACGCGCACGCCCAGACCCAGGTACGACAGGATGACCTCGGCCTTGATGAAGCCCACCGTCAGCAGGCTCATGCGCACCAGCACCACGTGGCTCACGTTGGGCAGGATGTGCTTGAACATGCGGCTCCAGTTGCTGGCGCCGATGGCCTCGGCACTGCGCACGTACTCGCGGCTGCGGTGCTTGATGAACTCGGCGCGCACCTGGCGGTACATGCCCGTCCAGCCGGTGAGCGCCAGGATGATGACCACGCTGCCCACGCCCCGGCCCACCACGGCCGCGAAGGCGAAGATGAGCAGGATGTTCGGGATGCTCTCGAAGACGTTGTAGACCCACTCGAGGAAGTCGGAGATCTTGCCGCCGAAGAAGCCGCCGAAGGCGCCGAGCAGCACGCCGATGGTGGTGGCCGCGATGGCCGCCGCCAGGCCCACGAAGACGCTGATCTCGGTGCCCTTGATGGCCTTGGCCAGCACGTCGCGGCCGAGGCGGTCGCCGCCCAGCGGCAGCGTCTCGGCCTTGGCCACCTCGGTGGTCTGGAACTGCTTGGCGCGCTCGTCCCATTCGGCGTAGCGCGGGGCCAGCGGGTCCACGGCCGAGAGGTCGACGTTGGGGCCGGTGGGGCCGGCGATGGCGGTGGCCGCCTGCGGCACGGCCGGGCCCATGAAGCTGGGCGGCGCGTTCGGCACGCCGATCTCGGCCTGCCAGTTCTTGGCCACCAGGCCCAGCGCCGCCAGCACGATGAGCACGAGGAAGGCGATCACGACGAGGGCGCTGCCCAGGCCGACCTTGTCGCTCTTGAAGCGGCGCCAGGCCGCGGCCCAGACGCCTTCGCTTTGCTGCTGCGCGCCGCCTTCGGCGCCGTCGGCTGAAATGACTGCGGTATTCATGTCCGTGGCCCCTTCACTTGAGCACGACCCGCGGGTCGGCGACCTTGTAGGCCAGGTCGGTCAGCAGGTTGATGAACATCGTCAGCAGGGCCAGGTAGATGGTCACGGCCTGGATCACGGGGAAGTCGCTGCGGTTCACGGCCAGCAGCACCTCGCGGCCGATGCCGGGGATGGAGAAGAACACCTCGATCAGGAAGCTGCCGACGAAGATGCCGGGCAGCAAGAGGCCGATGTTGGTGAGGATGGGAATGGTCGCGTTGCGCAGCACGTGGCGGAACAGCACCGTGCCTTCGGTCAGGCCCTTGGCGCGCGCGGTGCGCACGTAGTCCTGGCCGAGCTCGTCGAGGAAGAAGCTGCGGTACAGCCGCGTCTGCGGCGCCAGGCTCACCAGCAGCGCCAGGAACACCGGCAGAGGCACGTAGGTGCTCAGGTTGGTCGCCAGGCTGTCGCTCCAGCCCTGCACCGGGAACCAGCCGAGCTGGAAGCCGAACACGTACTGGCCGACGATGACGTAGACCAGGAAGCTGATCGACAGCGCCACCGTCGTCACCACCGTCAGCGTGCGGTCGGTCAGGCTGCCGCGGCGGTAGGCCACCCACATGGCGATGGGGATCGCCAGCACCACCTCGAGGATGAGGATGGGCACCATCACCGTCAGCGTGGCCGGCAGCCGCGTGGCAAACAGGTTGCTGATGCTCTCGTTGGTGG
This sequence comes from Rubrivivax sp., assembly GCA_020248945.1. Classification (GTDB taxonomy): domain Bacteria; phylum Pseudomonadota; class Gammaproteobacteria; order Burkholderiales; family Burkholderiaceae_C; genus Rubrivivax. Next base: position 135,137 of record JADCGQ010000027.1, on the reverse strand, counting down.
CCCAGCTCTTGCCCCAGTCGAAGGTGACGATCTGCTTGATGAAGATCCAGAGCTGGTACCAGACCGGCTCGTCCAGGCCGAGCTGCGTGCGGATGGACTTGATCTGGTCGGGGCTGGCGTTCAGGCCGCCCAGCACCTCGGCGGGGTCGCCACCGAACCACTTGAACAGGAAGAAGACGAGCAGCACCACGCCCAGCAGCGTGGGCACCATCTGCCAGAGGCGCCGTATCAGGTATGCGGCCATTGCAGGAGGTTCCGGGTTGAAGGGGCGGCGTTCGTCTCGTGAAAGACGCCGGCCCGATGGACAAAGTGCGCGAGTGTAGGGGTCGCTCCGCGCGCGATCGGCCGGTGGTTTCCCCCTTGGCCCCGGGGTAAGGAGAGCAAGCGTCGTGCCCGCGCGGCACTAGACTCGGCCCCTTCCACGAAGCCGCCTGAACCGGCCCGGCCGCGCCCACGAAGCGTGGTGGGCCCGCACCCCATGAAGCCGATCCTTTTGCGGGCGCTCTGCGCCGCAGCCTGTGTCCTGTTGCTGCCGGCTGCCGCGCCGGCCCTGGCCCAGACGCCTGCCGCACCGGCCGCGGCAACGGCCACGGCAGCCAGCCCGCCCAAGGTGCTGCGCCTGGCCCTGGCCAGCCGCGAGAACAACCTCGACCCGGCACAGATCTCCGACGTCATCTCGGCGGCTCTGGTGTCGAGCCTGTTCGACGCGCCGCTCACCTACGACCACCTGGCACGGCCGGCCCGGCTCAAGCCGAACACCGCGACCTCGCTGCCCGAGGTCAGCGAGAACTTCACGCGCTTCGTCTTCCGCATCCGGCCCGGCATCTACTTCCCCGATCACCCGGCCTTCAAGGGCCAGCGGCGCGAGCTGGTGGCCGAGGACTACGTCTACTCCATCAAGCGCTACTACGACCCCGCCACGCGCAGCCCGACGCTGTTCCACTACGAAAACGCCGGCCTGATGGGCGTGCCCGAGCTGCGCAAGAAGGCTATCGACAGCAAGAAGCCCTTCGACTACGACACCCCGGTGGACGGCCTGCGCACGCTGGACCGCTACAGCTTCGAGATCCGCACCGCGCGCCCGGCGCCGCGCCTGCCCTACGTGCTGGCCAACCCGGCCATCGCGGGCGCTCTGGCGCGCGAGGTGGTGGAGCAGGACCGCAGCACCATCGGCGAGCGCCCCGTCGGCACGGGCCCCTTCCGCGTGGCCGCCTGGACACGCGGCGCGCGCATCGTGCTGGAGCGCAACCAGCACCAGGAATGGCGCCGCTACGAGGCCGAGCCTAACCCCGACGACGCCGCCGGCCAGGCACTGGCGGCCCGCTTTCGCGGCCGCCCGCTGCCCATGCTCGACCGCGTGGAACTCACCATCGTCGAAGAAGCGCAGCCGCGCTGGCTGAGCTTCCTGAACCGGCAGATCGACGTCATCGAGCTGCCGTCCGAGTTCGTCACCGTCGCCGCGCCTAATGGGCAAGTGGCGCCCAACCTGGCCAAGGACGGCGTCCGGTTGCACCGCGAGGTGGGCGTGCGCACCTGGTACACCTATTTCGGCATGGAGAACCCGGTCGTCGGCGGCTACGAGCCGCACCAGGTGGCACTGCGCCGCGCCATCGCGCTGGCGCACGATGTGGAGCGTGAGATCCGGCTGCTGCGGCGCGGCCAGGGCATCCCGCCGCAGACCATCCTGCCACCGGGTGTTCCCGGCTACGACCCGGCTCTGCGCACCGAAATGAGCCAGCACTCGCTGCCACGCGCCAAGGCGCTGCTTGAGCTGTACGGCTACGTCGACCGGGACGGCGACGGCTGGCGCGAAAGGCCCGACGGCAGCCCGCTGCTCATCAAGCACCGTACCGAGACCTTGCTGCTCAACCGCGAACTGCAGCAGCTGTGGCAGAAGACGCTCACGTCACTCAACATCCGCGGCGAGTACTCGCAGGCCCAGTGGCAGGAGAACATCAAGGCCAGCCGCGCCGGACAGCTCATGATGTGGAGCACCGGCTGGGTGGCGGCACTGCCCGACGCCAGCTACTTCACCGACGTGATGTACGGCCCCAACAAGGGCCAGAGCAACCACGCGCGCTTCAACCACCCCGAGTTCAACGCGCTGCACGAGCAGCAGCGCGCCATGCCCGACGGCCCGGAGCGCTTTGCGCTGGTGCAGAAGGCCATGAAGCTGGCCGTGGCCTACATGCCGATCAAGGCGACATCGCACCCGATGATCAACTGGCTCACGCACCAGGGCATCGAGGGCTTCGTGCCGCACCCGTTCGTGCGCGACTTCTGGCGCCATCTCGACGTCGACGCCACAAGCCCTGCGCCCTGAACCGCACACCGAAGGCCCCGCCATGAACCGCCGCGACACCCTGACCCTGGCCGCCGCCGGCCTGTCGGCCCCGCTGGGCCTGCCGGCGCTGGCCAGCACCACCGCTGCAGCCGGTGCGGCCCGGGTGTTGCGCTGCTCGTTCCCGGTGGCCGAAACCGGCATCGACCCGGCGCAGGTGTCGGACGTCTACTCGCGCACCCTCACCGCCAACATCTTCGAGGGCCTGTACGGCTACGACCATCTGGCGCGCCCCGCGAAGATCGTGCCCGTCATCGCCGAGGGCATGCCCGAGGTGGCCGACAACTGGCGCGAGTTCACGGTCCGCATCAAGCCCGGCATCTTCTTCGCCGACGACCCGGCCTTCAAGGGCGCGACCCCGGGCAAGGGGCGCGAGCTGGTGGCGCAGGACTACGTCTACTCCATCCTGCGCTTCGCCGATCCGGCGACCAAGAGCCCGCTGTTCTCGAGCGTGCAGAACTGGGGCATCGTCGGCCTGGACGAGCGTCGCCAGCAGGCGATCGATTCCAAGAAGCCCTTCGACTACGACACCCCGTTGCCGGGTCTGCAGGCGCTGGACCGCACGACGCTGCGCTTTCGCCTCAAGGAGACGCGGCCGCGCTTCGTCGAGAGCCTCAGCGTCGGTGATCTCTACGGCGCCGTGGCGCGCGAGGTGGTCGAGTTCTACGGCGACAAGATCATGGCGCACCCGGTCGGCACCGGGCCGTTCCGGCTGGCGGCCTGGCGGCGCTCGTCGCGCATCGTGCTGGAGCGCAACCCCAGCTATCGCAAGGTGCTGTGGCAGGCGCAGCCCGCCGCCGACGACGCCGAAGGCCAGGCGGTGGCCAAGCGGCTCACCGGCCGCACCGTGCCGCTGGTGGACCGTGTCGAGATCGACATCATCGAGGCCGCACAGCCGCGCTGGCTGGCCTTCCTGAACGGCCAGCACGACGTGATCGAGCGCATGCCGCCGGAGTTCATCGACATCGCCATGCCGGGCGGCAAGACCGCGCCGCACCTGGCCCGGCGTGGCGTGCGCGGCGTGCGCACGCTCACGGCCGACGTCACCTTCCTGTACTTCAACATGGATGACCCGGTGGTCGGCGGCCTGGCCCCCGAGCGCGTGGCGCTGCGCCGCGCCATCGGCCTGGCCACCGACACCCAGCGCGAGATCCGCACGCTGCGCAAGGGCATGGCGATCCCGGCGCAGAGCCCGGTGATGCCGCACCTCACCGGCTACGACCCCGCCTTCAAGAGCGAGATGAGCGCCTACGACCCGGCGCGCGCCCGCGCCCTGCTCGACCTCTACGGCTGGACCGACCGCAACGGCGACGGCTGGCGCGAGCAACCCGACGGCAAGCCGCTGGTGCTGGAGATCGCGACCCAGCCCGACCAGACCAGTCGCGACCTCGACGAACTGCGCCAGAAGAACCTGCAGGCCATCGGCCTGCGCGTCGAGTTCAAGCCCGCGAAGTGGCCCGAGAACCTGAAGGCCGGCCGCGCCGGCAAGCTGCAGATCTGGGCGCTGGCCTCGCTGGCCTCGCAGCCCGACGGCCAGAACATCTTCGACCGCTACTTCGGGCCGCAGAGCGGGCTGCAGAACATCGCGCGCTTCAAGCACCCGGAGCTCGACCGCATCTACCAACGCATGTCGCAGCTGCCCGATGGCCCGGAGCGGCTGGTGCTGTTCGAGCAGATCAAGAAGCTGGCCGTGGCCTACATGCCCTACAAGCTGGGCGTGCACCGCTTCGTGGCCGACCTGATGACCGATCGCGTCGTGGGCTTCAAGCGGCCGATCTTCTGGCTCAACTGGTACCACATGGTCGACGTGCTGCCGGGCGGCGACAACCCCACTTGAGCGGGAGCTTCGTGCGGCGGCGCCCTCTGCTCCAAGGCGGCCTGGCCGCGCTGGGCGCTATGCCGGCCGCTCTGCCGGCCGCCGCAGCGCAGGCGCCCCGCGGGCCCAAGGTGCTGCGCATGGCCTTCCCCACGGCCGAGGCGGGTTTCGATCCACCCCGCGTGGGCGACACGACCTCGTTCGCCGTGCTCGGCGCCATCTTCGAGTCGCCGCTGACCTTCGATTACCTGGCGCGGCCGGCGCTGCTCAAGCCCAACACGGCGGTGGCGCTGCCGGAGGTGTCGGACAACTTCCGGCGCTTCGTCGTCACGCTCAAGCCTGGCATCTTCTTCGCCGACGACCCGGCCTTCGGCGGCCAGCCTCGCGAACTGGTGGCGCAAGATTACGTCTACAGCGTCAAGCGCTTCTACGACCCGGCCATCACCACCGAGCGGCTGTACGTGTTCGAAAACGCCAAGCTGCTGGGGCTGTCGGAGCTGCGCAAGGCGGCGATGGCCGCCAAGACGCCGTTCCCGTACGACGTCGAGGTGCCGGGTATCCGCGCACTCGACCGCTACCGCTTCGAGATCCGCCTGGCCGAGCCCAACCCGCGTTTTGCGCAGAACATGACAGCGCCGTCGACCTTCGGCGCCGTGGCGCGCGAGGTCGTGGAGCGCTACGCCGCCGACCCGATGGCGCACCCGGTGGGCACGGGCCCGTTCCGGCTGGTGCAGTGGCGGCGCAGCTCGCAGATCGTGCTCGAGCGCAACCCGCGCTACCGAAGCCCGGTGTTCGACGGCGAGCCCTCGCCCGGCGACGCCGAGGCCGCCGCCGTGGCGGCGCACCTGCGCGGCCAGAAGCTGCCGCTGCTCGACCGCGTCGAGCTGTCCATCGTCGTCGAAGACCAGCCGCGCTGGCTGGCCTTCGAGGGTGGCGATCTCGACGCCGTGCTCGTGCCGGGCACCTTCGCGCCGCGTGTGGTGCCGGGTGGCCGGCTGGCACCCTACCTGGCGCAGCAGGGCGTGCAGCTGTCGCGCAGCGTGATGGCCGGCGTGACCTTCAGCTTCTTCAACTGCGAGAACCCCATCGTCGGCGGCAACACGCCGGCGCAGGTGGCGCTGCGGCGGGCCATCGCCCTGGGCTGCGACAACCCGGCTCTCTTGAAGCAGGGCTTCCTCGACCAGGGCATCGTGGCGCAAAGCATGGTCGCGCCCTTCCCTTCAACAGCGGCTACGACGAGCGCATGGTGTCGGAGCTGGCCCGGCACGCGCCCGCCCGCGCCAAGGCGCTGCTCGACCTGTACGGCTTTGCCGACCGCAACGGCGACGGCTGGCGCGAGCGCCCCGACGGCTCGCCGCTCAGCATCGAGCTCGCCTTCACGGCCGACCAGCGCTCGCGCCTGCTGGCCGAGATCTGGCAGCGGCGCATGACCGACATCGGCCTGCGCTTCACCTTCGCCTTCATGCCCTTCCCCGAGCTCATCCGGCGCGCGCTGGCCGGCAGCCTGCAGATGTGCGCGATGAGCTGGAACAGCGGCCCCGACGGCGACTTCTACCTCAGCCTGGCCTACGGCCCCAACGCCAGCCAGAACAACGACTCGCGATTCAGCCTGCCGGCCTACGACGAGGTCTACCTCCGCCAGCGTGGCATGCCCGACGGCCCCGAGCGGCTGGCCGTGATGGCCGAGGCCCAGCGCATGATGCTGGCCTACATGCCCTACGTGCCGCACGTGCACCAAGTGCTCAACGACGTCACGCGCCCGTGGGTGCGCGGCTGCCTGCGCCACCCGCTGCTGGAGCTGCGGTTCCTGCACACCGACATCGTCTGACCACCCCCATGCACACACCCCTGCCCGTGCCGCGCCTGACGCGCTACCGCGAGTGGCTGGCTGCCGAACACGGCTTGCGCTTCGCCACCTACGAGGAGCTCTGGCGCTGGAGCACCACCGAGCTCGATGCCTTCTGGGGCTCGCTGTGGCGCTGGTTCGACATCGAATCGCCCACGCCGCACGCCGCCGTGCTGGCCGAGGCTCGCATGCCCGGTGCGGTGTGGTTTCCGGGCGCGCAAGTCAGCTTCGCGCGCCAGGCCCTGCGGCATGGCGCGGCGGCGCATGCCGCTGGGCACCCCGCGGTGGTGTTCCAGAGCGAGCGCATGGCCGCGCCGGCCGAACTGAGCTGGCCCGAGCTGCAGCGCCAGGTGGCGGTGTTCGCCGAGCGGCTGCGTGCCGCCGGCGTGGCGCGCGGCGACCGCGTCTGCGCCATCCTGCCCAACCGGCCCGAGGCGCTGGTGGCCTTTCTCGCCACCGCCAGCCTGGGTGCCATCTGGAGCATCTGCAGCCCCGACATGGGCCCGGTGGCCGTGCTCGACCGCTTCCGCCAGATCGAACCCAAGGTGCTGGTGGCCGTGGACGGCCAGGTCTGGGGCGCCGTGGCCCACGACCGCCGCGCTGTGCTGCACGAGGTCCTGGCGGGCTTGCCGTCGGTGCGGCACCTGGTGTTCTGGGCCGATGTCGATGCGGCCGCCGAGGCGCAGGCCTTCGCAGCGCCCGGCCGCCAGGCCCACCGCTACGCCGACTGGACGGCGGGCGACGCGCCGGCCGGCTGGCAGCCGGAGTGGCTGCCCTTCGACCACCCGCTGTGGATCGTCTACAGCAGCGGCACGACCGGCCTGCCCAAGCCCATCGTGCACGGCCACGGCGGCGTGATGCTCGAGATGCTCAAGGGCGCCGCGCTGCACAACGACATCGCGCCGAGCGTCGAGTTCGGCGAGCGCTTCCACTGGTTCAGCAGCACCGGCTGGATCATGTGGAACGCGCAGGTCGGCGCCCTGCTGGCCGGCACCACCATCTGCCTGTACGACGGCAACCCGGGCGGGCCTGTTCAAGGTTCATCGGGGAGCGGCAAGCCGGCCGACTGGGGCGTGTTGTGGCGCTTTGCCGCGGCCGCCGGCGTCACCTGGTTCGGCGCCGGCGCGGCCTTCTACGCCAGCTGCCTGAAGGCCGGTGTGGAGCCGCAGCAGGAAGCCGACCTCTCGCGCATCCGCGCGGTGGGCAGCACCGGCAGCCCGCTGTCCGACGAGGCCTACGCCTGGCTCTGGGAAAAGATGCCGCGGCCGGGCGGGCAGCGCATGTGGATCAACCCCATCAGCGGCGGCACCGACTTCGCAGGCGCCTTCGTGGCCGGCAACCGCGAGCTGCCGGTGCACCAGGGCGAGATGCAGTGCCGCAGCCTGGGCGCCGCGGTCGAGGCCTGGAGCGAAGACGGCCGGCCGCTCATCGGCGAGGTGGGCGAACTGGTCTGCACGAAGCCGATCCCGTCGATGCCGCTGTACTTCTGGGGTGATGAAGGCGGCCGCCGCTACCACGACAGCTACTTCGACATGTTCCCCGGGGAACCCGGTCGGGGTCCCGTCTGGCGCCACGGCGACTGGATCAAGCTCGTGCCGCACGCCGACGACGGCGCCGTGGGCGCCGTGATCTACGGCCGCAGCGACGCCACCATCAACCGCCACGGCATCCGCATGGGCACCTCGGAGCTGTACCGCGCCGTCGAGGCCGAGCCCGAGGTGCTGGACAGCCTGGTGGTGGACCTCGAGTTCCTGGGCCGCGAGAGCTGGATGCCGCTGTTCGTGGTGCTGCGCGAGGGCCTGGTCCTCGACGAGGCGCTGCTGAAGCGCCTGAAGACCGCCATCCGCGACGCGCTGTCGGCGCGCCACGTGCCGAGCGAGATCGTGCAGGTGGCGGCCATCCCGCGCACGCTGTCGGGCAAGAAGATGGAGCTGCCGGTGAAAAAGCTGCTGCTCGGCGCCGACGCCGCCAAGGTGATGAACCGCGACGCGATGGCCAACGCCGACTGCGTGGGCTGGTTCGTCGACTACGCCGAGAGGCTGCAAGCCAAAACAAAACCGGCCGGAGCCTGAGGCTGCGGCCGGTCGGGTGGTGAGCGCGCCGTCACGGGCGCGGCGCTCACTCCTTCTGCTGCGCGACGATCGTGACGCGGCGGTTTTCCGGCGCGGCTGGCTCGCTGGGCTTCATCAGCGCACTCGAACCCTTGCCCACGGCGTTGACGCGATCGGCGGCCATGCCGTGCGAGGCGGTGAGGTAGTCACGCACGCTCTCGGCGCGGGCCTGGCTCAGCTTCAGGTTGAGTTCCTCGCTGCCGCGCGGGTCGGCGTGGCCCTCGATCGTGAACTTCACCGAGGCGAGCTTTTCGCTCTTCATCGCGCCGGCCAGCACGTCGAGTGCCTTCTTGGCATCGGCGGTGAGGTCGGCCTTGCCGGTGACGAAAGTGACCAGGATCGAGGCCTTGGCCGTGGCCGGTGCCGCCGCACCGGCGGTGCCGGCGGCAGCCACGCCGGGCCGCCAGCTGCGCGTGCGCACCGGCGGCGTGAGGGCTTCGATCAGCGACTGTTCGTTGACCTGGCCCTCCTTCATCACCTTTTCCTTTTCAGGCTCGGCGGTCTGGGCGGTGGCGCTGCCGCACACAACGGCGAACAGCAGGGAGGCGATGACAGCGGTCTTGGAGGTGAGGTTCATGGTCTCTCTCGCAGCAAATGAGGGGTGTCGGGAAGGCGGCGGGGACGTCTGTCTATGCTACGCCGGTGAACCGGCCTGGCGTGGACACTCGGCGCCCCCGTTCGGGTGTTCAGACTTTCTTCTGCGGCTTGGCCAGCGTCTTCAGGGCAAAGCGGCCATCGGCCTCGAAGAGCCAGGCTTCGATCACGCCCTGGCTCTGCAGCACCTGGCGGGCCTGGGCGCTGAGGCCCACCGGCGCCGGCAGCCGCTCGACGCTGGCCAGCGCGCGCTGCGTCATCTCGGGCTGCTCGGGGTTGTCGCGGAAGACCTCGGCCTTCCACTGGCCCTGATCGTCGAGCTTGATGCGCAGCACGACCACGGCGCGCAGCAGCGCCTGCGGCTGCTCGTTGTGCACGTCGGTGGCGCTGTGCAGGTACACGGTGCGGGCGAAGTCGCGCTTGACGACATCGGCGCCCTGGGCCTGGGCGGGGGTGGAGCTCATCACCGCCATCGTCACGGCCACGGCGGTGGCCAAGGTGGCGAGGGCGGCGGCGGGGTTGAAGGTCTTGCGGTTCATGGCGGCTCTCCTGGCGGTGGCGGTGGGTGCCTTGCAGCTCAGTGCGTGCTCGGCATGGGTTGAATTACGAACCTGCGGCGCTTTTCTGAACAGGACACCTTGGTATACGCGGCAGCGGTCGGCCGGTATCCCGACGTATCCATCGGTACCCTGGCCGGCGCTTCCGGGCCTGGCCAACATGCGGCATCCTCCACGCATGAACGCCCCCATGAACCCTCACGGCTCGCTGCTGCTCGCCGACGACCACGGCCTCGTGCGCCATGGCCTGCAACTGCTCCTGGCCGAGGTGCTGCCGCAGTTGCGCGTGCAGCTCGCCAGTTCGCTGGCCGAAACGCTGGAGGCGCTGGCCACCGCCGGCCGCTTCGACCTCGTGCTGCTCGACCTGACGCTGTCCGACGTGCACGGCCTGGCCGGCCTGCGCAAGCTGCGCGAGGAGTTCCCGTACGTGCCGGTGGTCATCCTCAGCGCGCAGGACGACCGCGACACCGTGCTGGCCGCGCTCGACGCCGGCGCCATGGGCTTCATCAGCAAGGCCGCCGCGCCCAGCGAGCTGAAGGAGGCGCTGACGCGCGTGCTGGTGGAGCACCGCATCCACCTGCCGCAAAGCGTGAGCGGCGGCATGGCCGCGGTGCCCGAAAGCGGCGGGCGTGAACTCTCAGAGCTGGCTGCGCTCGGCCTCACCGAACGCCAGATCGAGGTGCTCGGCTACGTCGTGCAGGGCCTGCGCAACAAGGAGATCGCGCGGCTGCTCGACCGCTCCGAGGTCGTCGTCAAGAAACACGTCACGGCCACGTTGCAGGCGCTGGGCGCGCCCAACCGCACCAAGCTGCTGGTGCTGCTGTCGCAGCGCGGCTACCGCGTGCCGTCGATGCGGGCGGCCGGCTCGGCCGACGACGCCGCCACCGCCGACGAATGAAGCCCCGGCGCGCCACGCCCAGCCGGCCCGGCAGCGCCGAGCACATCGCCGACCAGCTGCCGCGCCGCCGGCGCCGGCTGGGGCTGGCGCTGATGGCGGTGGGCGTGGTGGGGCTGTCGATGCAGAGCCTCAGCGAGTGGCTGCTGCCCTACAACCTGGCCTCGCTCAACACGGTGCGCGAGCTCACGGGCTCGCCGCTGCTGTCGGCGCAGCAGCTGGTCTGGGGCTGGGCGCTGCTGTGCCTCGTGCTGCTGGCGACGATGGCCCAGGCGCGACGGCCGCCGCTGCTGCTGCCGCCACTGGCCGGGCTGGCGCTGGGCTCGGTGCATGCGGCGGCCGGCGGCGGCGCCGCGTCGCTGGCGCTGCTGCTGCTGGTGGGCGTGGCCAGCCTGGGCTGGCATGCCGGCCGCCAGGGCGGGCTGGCGCTGCTGCTGGCCACGGCGCTGGCCAGCACCGGCTGGGAATGGGTGGTGTCGGACTTTCCCAGCCTGTGGGCGGTGGCGCCGGTGCTGGTGACGGTGTTCGTGTGGATCGACCTGATGCACATGCGCGTGAACGACCGCCGCCTCTTCGGCGCCCTGGCCGAGCGCGACGACCTCATCAAGAGCCTGGACCAGCGCACCGCCGAGCTCACCGCGCTGCAGGGCGCGCGCACCCAGTTGCTGGCCAGCATCAGCCACGACCTGCGCCAGCCGCTGCAGGCGGTGCGCCTGTACGCCGAGGCGCTGCAGGCCGCCGACGCGCCCAGCGCCGCACAGCCGCTGCAGCAGCTCGACCCCGAGGTCACCACGGCGCTGGCGCGCCGCAGCGAGCTGCTGCGCCAGCAGATGCGCGCCGCCGACGACGCCACGGCGATGCTCGACCAGTTCAGCGAGTTCAGCGCCATCGAGCAGGGCGCGCTGCAGTCGCGGCCCGAGCTGGTGGAGCTGCGCGACATCCTCGAGGCCGTGGCCGCCAGCCTGCAGGCCACGCAGTCGCCGGCGCAGCTGCGGCTGTCAGTGCACGGGCGCCGCCAGTGGGTCTACACCGACCGCACCCAGCTCGCTCGCCTGGTGCAGAACCTCGCCGGCAACGCCGTGCGCTACAGCGTCGGGCTGCGCCGCGGCCGGCCGGCGCGCGTGGTGCTGGCGGTGCGGCCGCACACCCACGGTGGCTTGCAGGGCCTGGCCATCGACATCGTCGACAACGGCCGCGGCATCCCGCCCGACAAGCTGGAGGCCGTGTTCGAGCCCTACGTGCAGCTGGCCGACGGCAGCGACGGCGTGGCCGCCGGCGCCTCGCGCGGGGGCCGCGGGCTCGGCCTGGCCATCGTGCGCGGCCTGGCCACGCAGCTGAAGCTGCAGGTGGCGCCGCTGAAGAGCCGCGTTGGCCACGGCACGCGCTTTCGGGTGCGCGTGCCGGCCGAGTTGCGGCGCGCGGGGCCGGGCGTCGCCGGCCTGACGCCGGGCCTGGGCACCGACGCGGCAGGCGGCCCGGCCGCCGATGCCAGCCGCCTGGACGGCTGGCTGCTCGCGCTGCTCGACGACGAAGCCGCCCCGCGCAGCGCGCTGCGCGCCGCGCTCGAGGGCGCCGGGGCCACCATCGTCGACGCCGGCGCGCTCGACCAGCTCAAACTGCAGCTCGACGAGGAGCCGCGGTTCCCCGACGCGCTGGTCGTCGACCACGACCTCGGCATCGGCAAGCCCGACGGCGTGGCCGCGGTGCTGGAGCTGCGCGCCGAGTGGGAGCTGATGGTGCCGGCGGTGGTGGTCACGGGCCGCGTGGCCGCCTTGGGCTCGATCACGCTGCCCAAGCGCTGCTCGCTGCTGTCCAAACCGGTGGCGCTGGCCACGCTGGTGGCCACGCTGCGGCGGCTGCAGCGGCCGGCCGGAACCGGCGCCGTCGACATCCCGGTGGATGCGGACGGCGCGTGAACGCGACAAAACCCCCGTCCACCCCCCGATGCGGGCTGCCGCTGCCGGGTATCCGACGGGATCATTGGGCACACTCGGCACCTGCCGTTCAATAGCGTCAACGTACCGCACCCAGGGGCCGAGCCGGGCACCGGCCACCACCCCATCACCGCCGGGCCCCGAATCCCGGCCGCCACAAGGAGTCGATCATGATGAAGCAAGTGTTGCGAGGTCTGGCCGTCAGCGGCGTCGCCGCCGCCGTGCTCTGGGGCAGCGCGGGCATCGCCCGGGCCGCAGGCTTCGACCTGATCACCAGCGGCGAGGCCCAGCAGGCGGCACAGGCCGAACGGACCATGCCGCAGCCGGTGCGCACGCGCAACCTGCCCAAGCCCGACGCGCCCGGCATCACCGTGCTCAGCCCCTCGGCCCCCGGCAAGCCGGTGACGGCGCCACTGCGCATCGAGGTGTCGTTCCAGCCGGCAGCGGGCGCGAAGATCGTGCCGTCGAGCTTCCGCGTGCTGTACGGCCTGCTGAAGATCGACCTCACCGACCGCCTGCGCCAGCACGCCACCGTCACCGAGACGGGCGTGGTGGTCGACGGCGCCAAGGTGCCGGACGGCCAGCACCGCATGTTCCTGCAGGTGGCCGACGACAAGGGCAACACCACCGAGCAGGAGCTGCGCTTCCGCGTCGGGGGCGCGTCGTGAGGCAGCGGCTCGCGCAGGCCGCCAGTGCCTTGGCGCTGGCCTGCTGCCTGGGCGGCACGGCCCCTGCGGCGCTGGCCCAGTCGTCCAGCGCCGCCGCGCCGAGCACGAAGCAGATGATCGAGGCACTTCTGCCCTCGGGCACCAAGGGCCGCAACCTGCTGGTGCGGCAGACGGCCGAAACCCCGGCCGCCGCGGCGTCGGGCGCGGCAGCGGCGGCGCCCGCAGCGCCCGCGGCACCCGCCGCGGCCGAGCCGGCGCCGAGCCTGTCGCTGGCCATCCAGTTCGAGGCCAACTCCTCGCGCGTGCGCCCCGAAAGCGGCGGCCTGCTGGGCGATCTTGTCGCCGCCATGATCTCGCCGGAGCTCAAGGACACCCGCTTCGTCATCGAAGGCCACACCGATGCACGCGGCAACGCCGCGGCGAACCGCCGGCTGTCTCAGGAGCGCGCCGAGGAGGTGCGCCAGTACCTGATGCTGCTGGGTGTGCACGCGTCACGCCTGAAGGCCGTGGGCAAGGGCTCCAGCGAGCCCGCGAACACCAAGGACCCGCTGGCCGCCGAAAACCGCCGCGTGCGCGTGGTCACCGTCCAATGAACACCTTCCGCACCGCCGTGGTGGCCGCCGCGCTGGCCGGCTGCAGCCTGGCCACGTTCGCCCAGCCACAGCCCGCCGAGCGCAACACGCGCCACGCGCTGATCATCGGCATCGGCAAGTACACCGATCCCGAGGTGCCGCCGCTGCTGGGCGTGGTGCACGACATGGACAGCGCCCGCCGCATGGCCCGCGCGATGTCGGTGCCCGACGCCAACATGCGCGTGCTCCGCGACGCCGAGGCCACGGCCGAGCGCATCCGCCAGGAGATCAGCTCGCTGCAGCAGCGCATGGCCGAGGGCGACCGCCTGTTCGTCTACTTCTCGGGCCACGGCACACGCTGGTACGACGAGTCCACGCGCAAGGACGGCTGCACCGAAGGCCTGCTGGCCGCGGACGGCAAGGTGCTCACCAACGTGGAGCTCGGCGAGCGCCTGGCGCCCATCACGCGCAAGGCCGAGAAGGTGCTGGTGTTCTACGACGCGTGCTTCTCGGGCGGCGTGGCCAGCGAGCCGTTCCGCACGCGTTCGCTCACGCTGGGCGCGAGCCAGGTGACGCCCAAGTTCACGCGCGTCGGCGCGCCCGAGGCCTGCGCCAAGCCGAGCAACTTCAAGGGCCGCTCGCTCGACTCGCAGATGACGGTGAGCCGCGCGTTGCCGCAGAACGTGGTGCACATCGCCGCCAGCCGGCCCGACGAGGTGAGCTTCGACAACAGCGCCAGCGGCGGCTTCGCCACCACGGCCTGGCGCGACTGCCTGCTCGGCCAGGCTCGCGACACCGACGGCAGCGGCGCCGTGACGGTGGACGAGATCACCACCTGTGCGCAAGCCCGGGTGAACAAGGGCCTCGAAGGCCAGCCCGGCATCAGCGGCCAGCAGATGACGGTGGCGGGCAACCGCAGCTTCGTGCCGGCGTGGATGAGCGCGGCCTTTGCGTCGTCCAAGCCGCCGGCGCCGGTGGCTGCCGCACCGGCTCCGGCGCCAGCGCCAGTGCCCGCTGCACCCGTTGCCGCACCCGTTGCAGCACCCGCTGTCGCACCTCCTGTCGCTGCGCCCCCGATCGTCGCGACGGCGCCCACGGCCGCGCCGGCTCCGGCTCCGGCTCCAGCACCCGCTCCGGCCCCCACCCGCGTGGCCACGCCGGCCGAGATCCTGGCCGAGCTGCACGCGCAGCGCGACGGCGGCCGTGCCGTCACCGCCGTGTCGCGCCAGCCGACGCTGAAGATCGGCAAGGACCTGCTGCAGCTCGACATCACGCCCGCCAAGAACGGCCACCTCTACATCGCACTGGCCGGCTCCGACGGCAAGAGCCTGTACCTGCTGTACCCGAACGATCTCGCCAAGGACAACGCCGTGAAGGCCGGGCAGAAGATCTCGCTGCCGTCCAAGGGCTGGGAGATCGTCGCCGGCGGCCCCGCCGGCACCGAGACGCTGCTGGTGATGGTGACCGACGCACCGCGCGAGCTCTCGGGCCTGGCGCAGGAGAAGGCCGGGCCGTTCATGAAGTCGCTGCTCGACGGCGAGGGCCGTTCGCGGCTGCAATGGGTGCTGTCCAACGGCACGCCGGCCGCGGGCTGCGGCACGGCTGGCAAGCCGCCCTGCTCGGATGCGTTCGGCGCCGCGCTGGTGAAGGTGCAGACGGTGAACTGAGGCGCCTCAGAGCGCGCGGCTGACGAGCCGGAAGTCGGGGTCTTCGGCAAAGGGCTTCACCGCGAAGCCCAGGTTCTTCATCAGGCGCAGCATGCCGCTGTTCTGCGCCAGCACGAGGCCGTCGATCTCGGTCAGGCCCTTCTCTCGCGCGACCTCGATGATGCTTTCCATCAGCCGCGAACCGAGGCCGCGGCCGGCAAAGTCGTCGGCCACCAGCAGGCTGAACTCGCAGCTGGCCTGGTCGGGGTTGGTGATGATGCGCGAGACCCCCACGATGCGTTCGCTCGCCGGCCCGCCCTCGGCGGCGGGGGCCGCGTCGCTGGCCACGGCCACCAGCGCCATCTCGCGGTCGTAGTCGATCAGCGTCAGCCGCGCCAGCAACGGCGCCGGCAGCTCGGTGATGGCGCTGGCAAAGCGCATGTAGCGGCTCTCGGGCGTGAGCGAGCGCACCAGCGTCTGCAGCATCTGGGCGTCGTCGGGCTGGATCGGCCGCACCAGCACCTCGCCGCCACCGGCCAGCGGCAGGCGTTGCTCGTGGCGCGCCGGGTAGGGCTGGATCGCGAGGTGGTGGTAGTCGGCCATTCGCTGGCCACCATGCCCGCCGCCCAGCGCGGAGGACGCCGCCTCCACGACGATGCGCGCATCGACCGCCACCGCACCGTGCTCGTCGACGATCAGCGGGTTGATGTCCATCTCGCGCAGCTGCGGGAACTCGCAGACCATCTCGCTCACGCGCAGCAGCACCTGCTCGATGGCCTCGCGGGCGGCCGGCGGCAGGCCCTCGGCCCCCACCGCGCCGACGGCACCGATCCGGGCCCGCTCCACCAGCCGCCGCGCCAGGAACAGGTTCAGCGGCGGCCGCTCCATCGCGCGGTCGGCGATCAGCTCGATCATCGTGCCGCCGGCACCGAACACGATCACCGGGCCAAAGGGCTGGTCGGTGACGACACCGACGCAGACCTCGTGGCCGCGCCGCGCGTGCGCCATCTTCTGCACGGTGACGCCGTTGATGCGCGCATCGGGCCGCGCGCGCTTCACGCGCTCGATCAGCGCGGTGTAGGTGTCGCGAGCCGCGGTGCCGCTCTGGATGTCGAGCGCCACGCCGTGCACGTCGGACTTGTGCGCGATGTCGGGGGAGTCGATCTTCAGCGCCACCGGAAACCCCAGCTGCGTGGCGATCATCATCGCCTCGTGGCCGCTGCGCGCCAGCAGCGTCTGCGTCACCGGGATGTGGAACGCCGACAGCACCGACTTGCTCTCCATTTCGGTGAGCGTCTTGCGCCGCTCGGCGAGCACGCTTTCGATGACGAGGCGGGCGCCTTCGATGTCGGGCTGCGGGCCGTCCGACAGCGGCGGTGGCGTCTGCTGCAGCAGCAGCTGGTTCTGATAGAAGCTGGCGATGTTGCCGAAGGCGCCCACCGCCGCCTCGGGCGTGCGGAAGTTCGGGATGCCGGCTTCGGCCAGCAGCTGGCGCGCCGCGGTCACGGCCGCGTCGCCCATGAAGCAGGCCAGCAGCGGCTTGCCGCTGCGGGCGCGCGCCGCCACCAGCGAACGCGCCGTGGCCACCGCGTCGGCGCCGATCTGCGGGCTGAAGATGGCGACGATGCCGTCGACACCGCGGTCGTGGCCGGTGGCCTCGAGCGCGGCCTGGTAGTGCGCCGGCGTGGCGTCGGCGCCCAGGTCCACGAGGTCGGCCAGCGAGGCGCGCGCCGAGAGCTGCGGCGCCAGCGCGGCGGCCGCGTCGGGCGCCAGCTTGCCCAGCTGCAGGCCGATCTCGCTGGCCCAGTCGGCCGCCAGCACGCCCGGTCCGCCGCCGTTGGTGACGATGGCCAGCCGCTTGCCCACCGGCCGGTAGCGCGAGGCCAGGCACTGCGCCGCCGAGAACAACTCGACGAAGCTGCGCACGCGCACCGCGCCGGCGCGGCGCAGCGCGGCGTCGAAGACATCGTCGCTGCCGACGATGGCGCGGCTGTGCGTCAGCGCCGCCTCGTTGCCGGCGCTGCGCCGCCCGGCCTTCAGCACCACCACCGGCTTGGCGTTGGCCGCCGTGCGCAGCGCGCTCATGAAGCGGCGCGCGTGGGCGATGCCTTCGAGGTAGACGACGATGCTCTGCGTGGCGGCATCGGCGGCCAGGAAGTCGAGCACCTGCGCGATGTCGATGGCGCCGTTCGGGCCCACCGACACCACGGCCGAAAAGCCGACCGCGTTGCCACGCGCCCAGTCGAGCATGGCCGTCGTCAGCGCCCCCGACTGCGACACCAGCGCCAGCGTGCCCGGCGCCGCCAGCGGCCCCATGACGCTGGCGTTTAGGTCGAGCAGCGGCCGCTGCACGCCCAGCCCGTTGGGGCCGAGCAGGTGCAGGCCCTCGCGCCGCGCGATGCGCTGCAGTTGCAGCGACTCGTCGGCATCGATGCCGTGGCCCAGGAGCAGGGCGGCGCGGCAGCCGATGCGGCCGGCCATCTCGAGCGCCGCCGGCAGCTCGGCCGCGGGCAGGGCGATCAGCGCCAGGTCGGCGCGCGCCTTGGCGAGCTCGCCGAGCGTGCCCTGGGTGCCGACGTGCAGGTACTGCGTCGGCACTTGCAGATCGCCAGGGGCCGCGGCCAGCGCCTCGCGCAGCACGCGCGCCTCGGCGGTCTGCAGCGCGGGCTCGTCGTCGGGGCCGGCGAAGACGACCAGCGAGCGCGGCGAAAAGAGCGGGGTGAGGACGTGGCGGTCCATGGCGCTTCAGGATGACGGGGCGCGTGCCGCGGGCGTGGCGCCCTCGCCGAGGTCCCACCACAGGCCGGCCATCAGGCCCAGCGCCTCGCGTGCCACGGGCGCCAGCAGGTGTTCGTTCGGCGCGTGCTGGTTGCAGGCGGCGTAGCTGTGCGGCAGCCACACCGTGGGCAGGCCCAGGACTTCGGCGAACACTTCGTTCGGCAGGCTGCCGCCCAGGTTGGGCAGGCGCACGGGTGGCTGGCCGGTGCTGCGCTGCACCGAATCGGCCACGAAGTCGACCCAGGGGTCGCGCGGGTCCAGCCGGGTGGCGGCCATCAGCTCGGGCTCGCTGACCTCGATGTCGCCAAAGCCGTGGGCCGCGAGGTGCTGCTGCACCGCTTGGCGCAGCGTGGCTGTTTCGGTGCCGACGACGAAGCGCAGGTGCAGGTGCGCCACCGCCCGCGGCGGGATGGCGTTGACGGGTGCGCGCGGGTTGCCGGTCTCGAAGGCCAGCACCTCGAGCGTGTTCCAGGCGATCGCGCGTTCGGCCGGCGTCAGGCCGGGCTCGCCCCAGTCGGCGTCGACCACCGGGTCGCCTGCGTCGCCGCCGAAGCGCAGGCCGGCGAGCGCCTCGCGCACCGTGTTCGGAATGGGCGGCGGCCGCAGCGCCGGCACGCGGATGACGCCCCGGCCATCGACCAGGCTGGCAATGGCGCTCGCCATCACCGTGCCCGGGTTGCGCAGCAGGCCGCCCCAGTTGCCGCTGTGGTGCGCGCCGTCGCGGCAGTGCAGCGTGAGCGTGAAGTTGGCCACCCCGCGCGAGCCCATGAACAGCGTGGGCCGGTCGCGCGCCACGCGCGGGCCGTCGCTGGCGATGAAGACGTCGGCCTTGAGCGCATCGCGCTCGGCGGCGCAGAAGGCGGCGAGGCCGGGCGAGCCGGTCTCTTCACCCGTCTCGACCAGCAGCGTGAGGTTGAAGCCGAGCCGCCCGCCGCGCGCCTGGAGCACCGCCTCGAGCGCGGCGAGGTTGATGCTGTGCTGGCCCTTGTTGTCGGCGGTGCCGCGGCCGTAGAGGCGCTCGCCGTCCTGCACCAGCGTCCAGGGGCCGGCTCCCTGCGTCCACGAGGCGTCTTGCCCGCGGATGACGTCGCCGTGCGCGTAGCTCAGCACGGTGGGCAGGCCATCGGCTTCGTGCCGGTGCGCCACCAGGAACGGGCCGGCACCGGGGGCGGGCGCGGCGGGGTTGTCGAACAGCCGGCCCTCGAAGCCCAGCGCCTGCAGCGAAGGCAGCAGCTCGTCGGCGAGATAGGCCCGTAACGCCGGCGCGGCGCTGGCCTCCTGGCTGCAACTGGCGATGGCCACGCGGCGCGCCAGCACCTCGGTGAAGCGGCCGCTGTCGAACTGTTGCCATGCGCGGGCGATGGCACCGTCGCGACTGGATGGACTGGGATTCATCCCGCGAGTCTAGGAGCCTGGGCGGCCCACCAAGACGCGCCACGTCAAGGCAGGCTGATCTGGGGTGCGAGATCGGCGCGTTCGACACAGTCCCAGGCCCGCACCTGCTGCAGTGCCTGGTTGACGTCAGCACCCGGTGGCAAGCGCAGGTGCACAAATCGCTGCAGTGCCGCCTCGGCCGGCCCAGCAGGGCCACGGCCTGGGGCGGCCGGCAGCGGCGGCATGGCGGGCTCGAGCCGCGCGCCCACCTGCAGCGGCGGCTCGAACACGCGCTTGCGAGCGCCCACGAGCACCCCGTCGGCCTGCAGCCGCCAGCCGGGTTTCAGTGCGATCACCAGATGCGGCGGCAGCGCGGGGGCCAGGCCATGGGACAGCCCGGCAGGGGTCTTCTTCATCGCCACCGCATCCGGGCCCGCATCAGACCTTGCCGACCGCCACGGCCAGGTTCGGCAGGCCGCCGATGCGCTGCGTCACAGGCACGCCGGGCCCTGCGACCTGTGGCGTGCTCCAGCGCATCAGCAGTTTGCGCACCTGCGCTGGGGTCAGTGGCTGGCCATGCCGTTGGCGGGCCACGCCCTGCAGCGCCGCAACAGCGCCGGTCACGATCGGTGACGCGCTGGAGGTGCCCGAAAAGCGATGCGTGTACCAGCGATCCTCGCTGGGGCCGCCTTGGGCGTCGCCATAACCGAGTGTCGTCACGTGGTAGCCCCAAGCCTGGACATCCACGATCTTGCCGTGATTGGAGAACCAGATGCGCGAACGCGGCACGCCGATGTCCCCATAAGCATTGAAGTGGTCGAAGTAGTGCGTGGGCGGGATGCCAGCACCCACGACGATGGCGCCCGAGTGCCTCTGCAGCCCGCTGCCGGTGAACACGGGCAGGTCGAAGTTCTCGTTGCCATTGCCCGCCGCCTCGACCACCGTGATGCCCCGCTCAGTGGCAGCCACGATGGCGGAAAACACGTCGTCCCAGTATTGCATCGCGACGAACTTGCCGTTGGGGCCGGTGGCCTGCAGCTCGATCAGGATCACGTCGCCGGCCTTCAGCCGCGCGGCGGCGCCGTTGATGGCCGCGGCGGTGTTGAACACACCGTTGACCACCGCCGAGTGCGTGGCCGCCTTGGCATCGGGCACGATGCCAACACAGCCCGTGGGGCCGCGCCGGGCCACCAGCTCGCCCAGCACCGCGGTGCCGTGGTTGCGCCAACCGAGGTCGTTGATCGGCGTGCCGCCCAAGAGTGCAATGCCGGCGGGCAGGTCTTCGTGGCTGGTGTTCCAGTTGCCTTCGATGTCGCAGATGGTGACACCGCGGCCGCTGGCGCCTGGCGTGGCCCACGCGGTCAGCGCGCCAATGCCATTGGGCGCGCTGCACAGGTAGCCCTGCGATGGTTCGAAGTTGCGGCTGGCCGCGGACGCCCCCTCGGCCGCCTCCGGTGCCGCCGCAGCAGGCACGGGACGCGGCGCCACATAGGCCGACCACACGGCGCCGGACTTCCGCAGCCGGGCCACCAACGCCTTGGCGTCCTTGCCCTGGCGCGGCAGGATCTGCACGACACCGCCCTGCGCAAACGGCGCATCGACTTTGGCGCGCGTGGACGTCACCGCCTGCGCGCGGCGTGCCAACACCTTGTCGGCAAGGCCGAAGTGCGACACCACGCGGTCGAGCTCGAAACCGGCCAGCAGCTCGTTCAGCTTGCGCGCCGGCGCTTCGGCGGCGGCACTCGGTGCGGCGATGCCGCTGGAAGGGGTGAGCACCAGCCCGCTGTCATAGCGCAGCTCGGCCACCACGTAGTCAGGAATGTCCACGGGGCCGATGCCGTGGGGTAGCAAACCGGGCGATACCTTGCGGGAACTCTTGCGCGTGGCCATGTGACAGCTCCTGTCGGGTGAAACGGGAGCG
Source organism: Rubrivivax sp. (assembly GCA_020248945.1). Lineage (GTDB taxonomy): Bacteria > Pseudomonadota > Gammaproteobacteria > Burkholderiales > Burkholderiaceae_C > Rubrivivax. The sequence goes on along the minus strand of JADCGQ010000027.1, from coordinate 114,084 downwards.
CAGCCTACGCGCGGCCGACGCGGGTGTCGTCCGCCCGTCTGACGACGTCAGGCCGACGTGAAGTTGCCGTGAAACCCCAGCGGCAACCAATAGGGAAGCACGGCCTGGGCGACCGGCCCGTCTTCGATGTGCGCGGCGTCGAGCAGGTTCAACACCGTGGCCTGGCGCCGGGCGTCGAAGGTGGTGCCCAGCAGCCAGGCGTCGAGCTCGCCCCGACCGCCGGGCTTGGGCACGAGCACATGCTCCTCGACGATCTGGTGGGCGCCGTAGTCGTAGCGGCGCACGCGGCCGCTGTCGGTGTCGAGCAGCTGCAGGCCGTGGAACAGCGCGCGCTCACGGCCCGGGCCGTCGATCCAGGCCGCGCCGAACACGACATGGCGCGCCGCCAGCCCCACGCGCGCCGGGTGGATGCGCGGGAACTCCACGCCCGCGTCGCTGCCGGGCAGGCGCTCGAGCCGGGCCTTGCCGGTGGCCATGTTCAGGCGCGCCAGCAAGGCTTCGGAGCGCAAGCTGGCGCCCGGCTGGCCGGCCATCAACGACACCGCGCCCTGGTCCAGGAACCCGGCGTCGGGGGCGCCGACGAAGCTGAGCACGATCTCGCCGTCGGCCGCCTCGAAGGCGTTGCCGACGTGGAACACCATCTGCGGCGGCAGCTCGAAGATGCGCTGCTGCGCCACATCGTCCTTCTGCATCACCAGCACGCGCAGCGGCTCGCCCGGCGTCAGTGCAAAGCGGCGGCGGCCGCCCTCGGTGGGCGCCATGAAGTCCAGCTTCACCGGCGGCAGCGGCACGACGAGGTGGCGCGCCGTCACGGCCATGTCGTGCACCATGCCGCCGGGGAAGGGCGAGTCGGTGAGCTGCACCCGGGCCAGCGCGCCGGCGGGATCGATGTGCCAGGCCACGAGCTTGCGGCCGGCGGCACCGATGTTCCAGAGATGACCCTGCGCGTCGAGCTTGGGGTGGGCAGAAAACGGCACCTGCGCCAGATCGCCACGCCAGGTGACGGGGCCGGTGGTGGCCAGGTCGTCGGCGCGCATTGCGTAGGCCGAGCCGCTTTCCCACAGCGCCAGCACGCGGCCGGCGTGTTCCAGCGCGTTGGTGTTGGCGGTGTTGAAGCTGTCGGGCCCGCTGGCCGGCGGCTGGCCTGGGAACGAGGTGCCCAGCGTGTCAACGACGAAGCGCCCGGCCGCGCGCTCCTGCGCCAGCTTGGCCGTGCGCACAAGGCGACCGCGGTGCACGACTCGGCCGCCGTCGATGCGGTACTGCTGCACCATGCCGTCGCCGTCGAACCAGTGGTGGTAGCGCTGGCCGGCGCGCTCGTACAGCGCCGGGCCGTTGCGGTAGAAGCGGCCTCTCAACCCGGCCGGCCAGCGGCCCAGCAGGCGCGCCTCGGCGTCGCGGTCGCCAGTGGCATCGCTCACGCCGAACAGCGGCGTCAGCCGCGGGTCCTTCGCGGCGGCGGCGGCAAAGTCGGCGGGGCGGGCAGCGGCGGCCGCTTCGCGGGCGGCCAGCAGGCCGGGGGCCGTGGCGGCGGCCAGGGCGGTCTTCAGCAGGGTGCGGCGGGTGCTCATTGCGACATCCTCACCACGATGACGGTGCCATCGAGCTTCACGCGGCCGGTTTCCCAGCTCGGCCCGAACGTGCCCGGCGTGCCCGACGAGCCCCAGGGCTCGCTCGGAATGCCGACCAGGTTGGTGCCCATGCGGCCGTCGCCGTCGAGGTCCTGGAACAAGGTCAGCGCGACTTCGGTGCTCGCGCCCAGGCCGCAAACCTGGAAGCGCATCGTGGCGCTGTCGCCGGCCTCCAGGCGCAGCTGGGCCAGCGGCTTCTTGCGGTAGGTGTCGGTGCTGGCGAAGGCCGAGACCATCAACAGGCCCTGCTTCGGGCGCACGTTCTGCACCTCGACCTGAGCGCAGCCGTCCTGCGCGGCGGCGGGCGACGGCGCCAGCAGGACGGCCGAGGCCAGGGCGACGGCGGTGGTGGTGAACACGGTGGACAGTGCGGTGGACCGCTTCATGGTCGGGCTCCAGTGGAAGATGGAATGCCCGCATCGTGCGCACGCCCCGGCCGGGCCGCCGCACCGCTGCGACCACCGCGCGGCCGCCTTCGCGAAACGACGGCGGCGCGGCGCGAAAGGAGCTCAGTCCGCCGCGCGCACCGGCACCCGCGGCGCCACCGCGCACATCAGCTCGTAGCCGATGGTGCCGGCGGCCTGCGCCACCTCGTCGATGGCCAGCACCGCGCCGCCCGGGCCCCGCCCCCACAGCGTGACCGTGCTGCCGATGCCGGCCGCCGGCAGGGTGCTCAGGTCCACCGCCAGCATGTCCATCGACACCCGGCCCACGGTGCCGGTGCGCTGGCCGTCCACCAGCACCGGCGTGCCGGTGCCGCAGTGGCGCGGGTAGCCGTCGGCGTAGCCGCAGGCGGCGATGCCGATGCGCATGGCGCGCTCGGCGGTGTAGCGGCTGCCGTAGCCCACGGTGTCGCCGGGCTGCAACTGCTGCGTCGCGATGAGCCGGGTCTGCAGCGTCATCGTCGGCTGCAGGTCCCAGTGGGCGATGTCGTGCTCGGGGAAGTCGGGCGCGCTGCCGTAGCCCAGGATGCCAGCGCGCACCCAGTCGTTGCGCAGCCCAGGTGCGGCACCGTGGCGCAGCAGCGCGGCGCTGTTGGACAGGCTGCGCTCGCCGGGCAGATCGCCCGCCGCGGCCTCGAAGGTGGCGAGCTGGTGCGCGATGCCGCGCGGCGCGTCGGCGTCGGAGAAGTGCGTCATCAGGCTCACCTCGTCCACCTGCGGCAGCGCGTTCAAGCGCGCGTAGGCGCTGCGGAAGGCCTGCGGCGCGAAGCCCAGGCGGTTCATGCCGCTGTTCATCTTCAGGAACACGCGGTGCGGCTCGTGCGTCTTGTGCGCGGCCAGCCAGTCGATCTGCTCGGCGCAGTGCACCACGTGCCACAGGTTCAGGCGCGAGCACAGCTCCAGGTCGCGCGGCTCGAAGCAGCCTTCGAGCAGCAGCACCGGGCCGCGCCAGCCGCAGGCGCGCACGCGCTCGGCCTCGGCCAGGTCGAGCAGTGCAAAGCCGTCGGCGGCCTTCAGGCCCTCGAAGGCGCGTTCGATTCCGTGGCCGTAGGCGTTGGCCTTGACCACCGCCCACACCCGCGCATCACCGGCATGGCGGCGCGCGGTGCGCAGGTTGTGCGCCAGCGCGGCTGGGTGCACGAGGGCTTCGATGGGGCGTGGCATGGTCGTCGGGCCGTTGCAACCCCCATGCTATAACCCCCCGGCCTCGAAAGGCCTCGCCGCGGTACTGGCCCCGGCGCAATGACGGAGACAACGGCCAGAGGCGCCTTTTTCAGGTTGGCGCCCGCGCGGCGCGCGACACGATGAAAAAAGGTTTCTCGACCATCATGTCGGCGCAGTTCTTCAGCTCGCTGGCCGACAACGCCTTGCTGGTGGCCGCCGTCGAGCTGCTGAGGATGTCCCAGGCGCCGGCCTGGCAGGTGCCCGCGCTGGCACCGATGTTCGCCTTCTTCTACGTCGTGCTCGCGCCCTTCGTCGGCGCCTTTGCCGACAGCATCCCCAAGGGCCGGGTGATGTTCGTCAGCAACACCATCAAGGTCGTCGGCTGCCTGCTGATGCTGTTCGGCGCGCACCCGCTCGTGGCCTACGCCGTCGTGGGCCTGGGCGCGGCGGCCTACGGCCCGGCCAAGTACGGCATCCTGACCGAGCTGCTGCCGCCTTCGCTGCTGGTCAAGGGCAACGGCTGGATCGAGGGCCTGACCATCGGCTCCATCGTGCTGGGCATCCTGCTGGGCGGGCAGCTCATCGGCGCACGCATCTCGCCCTGGCTGCTGGGCCTGGACATGCCCTTCTTCGACACCCACGTCGACACCCCGCCCGAAGCCGCCATCTGCGCCATCGTGCTGCTCTACGTGGTGGCGGCCGGCTTTAACCTGTTCGTGCCCCGCACCGGCGCGCCGCTGATCCCGATGCAGGCGGTGCCGCACTTGGTGCGCGACTTCGCGCGCTGCAACAGCCGCCTGTGGGCCGACAAGCTGGGCCAGATCACGCTGGCCACGACGACGCTGCTGTGGGGCATCTTCGGCAACCTGCGGCTGATCGTCTTCGCCTGGGCGGCCGCCGCCCTGGGCTACGGCACGGCGCAGGCCTCCAAGTTGGCCGTCGTGGTGGTGATCGGCTCGGTCATCGGTGCCGTGGTGGCCTCGTTCATCACCAAGCTGGACCGCGCGACCAACGTCATCCCGCTGGCCATTGCGGTGGGCTTCCTGATGATCGGCCTGGTGTTCATCGACAGCCTGGCCAGCGCGGTGCCCTTCCTGGTGGTGATGGGTGCGATCTGCGGCTTCCTGATCGTGCCGATGAACGCGCTGCTGCAGCACCGCGGCCACAACCTGATGGGCGCGGGCCGCTCGATCGCCGTGCAGAACTTCAACGAGCAGGCCTGCATCCTGGGCCTGGGCGCCTTCTACGTGGGCATGACGCGCTTCGGCCTGTCGGCCTTCGGCGCCATCGTCGTGTTCGGGCTCATCGTGGCCATCACGATGGAGCTCATCCGGCGCTGGCACCGCCACAACACGGTGCACCACGCCGATGAGCTCGAGCGGCTGCTAGAGATCGCCCGCACCGACCGGCACCACTAGCCGATGAGCGCCGCACTGCGTTGGCTGCCGGTGGCGGCCCTGATGCTCAACGCCCTTACCTGGGGCGTGAGCTGGTGGCCCTTGCGTCAGCTCGAAGGCGCCGGCCTGCACCCGCTGTGGGCCACGGTGCTGATCTACACGCTGGCGGTGGCGCTGATCGCCGTGCTGCGGCCGGCCGCCATCGCCCACCTGGCCAAGACACCGGTGCTGTGGGTGCTGGTGCTGGCCGCCGGCACCACCAACGCCACCTTCAACTGGGCCGTGACCATCGGCGACGTGGTGCGCGTGGTGCTGCTGTTCTACCTGATGCCGCTGTGGGCGGTGCTGCTGGCGCGGCTGCTGCTGAACGAGCGCCTCACGCCGCTGGCGCTGGCGCGTGTGGCCATGGCGCTGGCGGGTGCCGCCGTGGTGCTGTGGCCAGCCGATGGCGGCTTTCCGGTGCCGCAAGGCCTGCCCGACTGGCTGGGGCTGATCGGCGGCTTCAGCTTTGCGCTCAACAACGTGATGCTGCGCCGCGAGGCCCACCAGCCCGAGGCCGCACGCGCGCTGGCCATGTTCTTTGGCGGCGCCAGCGTGGCCGGCGTGCTGGCCGTGGTGCTGTCGGCCCAGGGCGCGGTGCCGCTGCCACCGGCGCCGGCTTTTGGCTGGATGGCCGGCGCGCTGGCGCTGGCGGTGGTGTTCCTGTGCGGCAACCTGGCGCTGCAGTACGGCGCCTCGAGGCTGCCGGCCAACGTGACGGCGGTGGTGATGCTGACCGAGGTGCTGTTCGCCAGCGTCTCGGCCGTGCTGCTGGGCGCCGGCACGGTGACGCCGACGCTGGCGATCGGCGGCGGCTTGATCCTGGGCGCCGCGCTGCTGTCAGCCCGGCACTGACCCGGCCACCGAGGCCGGGGCGCCCGCCGCACGCGGCTTCAGGCCGTGGCGCAGCAAGAGGCGCTGCAGTTCCACCTCGTCGAGCGGCTTGGCCAGGTAGGCGTCGCAGCCCGCCAGTTGCCCGCGCGCGCGGTGCGACGGTGTGGCGTGCGCCGACACCATCACCACCACCGGCGGCGTGATCTCGCGCCGGTGCTGCCGGCGCAGGTGCTGGGCCAGCGCAAACCCATCGAGCGTGCTCTGCGGGCCCAGCTCGACATCGATGAAGACGAAGTCGTAGGGCTCTTCAGAAGCCAGCAGCTCGATGGCGCGGTTGCTGCTGAGCGCGCGGTCCATCACCAGGCCCCAGCGCTGCAGCCGGGTTTCGAGGAAGCGCAGCGCGACCTCGCTGTCGTCGACCAGCAGCGCGCGCTTCAGCGGCGGGGGCGCGGCGGGGGCGGGCGCGGCGGCCGGGCGCGGCAGCAGCGTGGTCAGCGCCTCTCGCACCGCATCGGCCTGCAGCGGCCGCTCGACCACCGCCACCGAGCCCATCGGCGGCGGCGTGCCCACCCACAGCGTGCGCTTGAGCTTCTCGGCCGCCAGCACCAGCTTGACCGAGGGCGTGTGCTCGGCATCGGCCACCAGCAGCTGGGCGTGGTCGATGTCGTGCACCAGGCTCAGGCCGGGCACGGTGGCGGCGGCAGCGGCCACCACGGCGCGCTCGGCATCGTTGAGGCCGACGAGGGCCAGGCGGATCGGGTCGGGCATGGGGCTCTTTCGCAGCGGCGTGGGCCGCGGATCGTCCGGCCCCGCGGGCGGCGCGTCAACGCCCTCGCGAGCGTGATGTCCCGGCGCGGGCGATACGATTCGCGCCCGCATCCGACGGAGCAGCCATGCCCACCAGCGTCTACGACTTCGAAGCCCTGTCCATCACCGGCGAAGCGGCACAGCTCGCCAGCCAGCGCGGCAAGGTGCTGCTGATCGTCAACACCGCCAGCGCCTGCGGCTTCACGCCGCAGTTCGGCGGGCTCGAGAAGCTGTGGCAGGACTACCGCGACCAGGGCCTCGTGATCGTGGGCTTTCCGAGCAACGAGTTCGGCGCGCAAGACCCCGGCAGCAACGAAGAGATCGCCAGCTACTGCCAGCTGAACTACGGCGTCAGCTTCCCGATGATGGCCAAGACGCAGGTCAACGGCCGCGAGGCGCACCCGCTGTGGCAGTGGCTCAAGGCGCAGGCGCCGGGCGTGCTGGGCACCGAGGGCATCAAGTGGAACTTCACCAAGTTCCTCGTCGGCCGCGACGGCAAGGTGCGCAAGCGCTACGCCCCCAACGACGCGCCCGAGAAGCTACGCGCCGACATCGAGAAGGCCCTGGCCGAAGGAGCGCCCGCATGAGCGTGTTCAGCCACGTCGAGCCGTACGCCGGCGACCCCATCCTGAGCCTGAACGAGGCCTTCCAGAAAGATGCGCGCAAGGACAAGGTCAACCTGTCCATCGGCATCTACTTCGACGACGCCGGCCGCATCCCGGTGCTCGACTGCGTCAGGCAGGCCGAGGCGCAGATGCTGGCCGAAGGTGGCGCCAAGCCCTACCTGCCCATCGAAGGCTCGGCCGCCATGCGCAGCGCGGTGCAGGGGCTGCTGTTCGGCGCCGATCACCCCGCGGTGAAGGCCGGCCGCGTGGCCACGCTTCAAACCGTGGGCTCCAGCGGCGGCCTGAAGGTGGGCGCCGATTTCATCAAGCGCTGGCTGCCCGACAGCGCCCTGTGGGTGAGCGACCCGACCTGGGACAACCACCGCGCCATGTTCGAAGGCGCGGGCGTGCAGGTGAACACCTACCCTTACTACGACGCGGCCACCGGCGGCGTGCGCTTCGGCGCCATGCTCGAGGCGCTGGACCAGCTGCCCGCGCACAGCGTGGTGCTGCTGCACGCCTGCTGCCACAACCCCACGGGCGTGGACTTGTCGAAGGCGCAGTGGGCCGAGTTGATCCCGCTGCTCAAGCGCCGCAGCCTGATCCCCTACCTCGACATCGCCTACCAGGGCTATGGCGACGGCATCGAGGAGGACGCCTTCGCCATCCGCGCCATCGTCGACGCCGGGCTCACGGCCTTCGTCGCGAACTCGTTCAGCAAGAGCATGAGCCTGTACGGCGAGCGCGCCGGCGCCTTGAGCGTGGTGTGCGAATCGGCCGAAGAAGCCGCGCTGGTGCTGGGCCAGATGAAGGCCACCGTGCGCCTCAACTACAGCAGCCCGGCCATCCACGCCGCCGGCATCGTGAGCCGCGTGCTCAGTGACGCCACGCTGCGCGCCGCCTGGCATGCCGACGTGAACGGCATGCGCACGCGCATCCAGGCCATGCGCCGCTCGCTGCACGAGGTGCTCGGCGCCAAGCAGCCGGGCCGCGACTTCGGCTACTTCCTCAGCCAGCGCGGCATGTTCAGCTACACCGGCCTCTCGGCCGCACAGGTGGACCGCCTGCGCGAGGAGTTCGGCGTGTACCTCGTGCGCTCGGGGCGCATCTGCGTGGCCGGGCTGAACACCGGCAACGTGGAGCGCACGGCGGTGGCGATGGCGGCGGTGCTTTAGCGCAGAAGCCCCGGCGAACGGGCCTCAGGCCCCCGCCGCCTCGCGCACCTGCCGCCGCAGCCAGCGGTGCGCGGCGTCGGCGTCGCGGCGCAGGTGCCAGACCATCTCCACGTGCACCGGGTCCATGGCCAGCGGGATCTCGCGGATGGCCAGCGCACTGGCCGCGCCCGTGGCCTCGACGAAGCTCTCGGGCAGCACCGCCAGCAACTCGCTGGCACTGACCACACGGCCGGCGGTGGCGAACTGGTTCACCGTCAGCACGATGCGGCGCTTCAGGCCCAGCGCGGCCAGCGCCTGGTCGACCAGACCGTAAGGCCGGCCCGAGAAGCTGACGAGCAGGTGGTGCGCCGCCACGAAGTCGGCCAGTCGCAGGGGCCCCGCCGCCAGCGGGTGGCCTTGCCGCATCACGCACACGTAGCGTGTGTCGTAGAGCCGCTGGTGGCGCAGGTGCGCGGCATCGCCCTGCGACACCAGCCGCGTGATCAGGTCGGGGAAGAAGCCCACGGCCAGGTCGGCCTCGCCGCTGTCGACCAGGCGGGTGGGGTCGCGCGTGGTCAGCGGCAGCACACGCAGGTTCACGCGCGCGCGGGTGGCCTCGATCACCTGCACCAGCGGCGTCGCCAGCAGCGCGGCCGTGGAGTCGGCCATGGCGAGGTGGAACTGCACCTCGTCCTTGGCCGAGTCGAAGTCACCCGGCGCCACGCTCTGGCGCAGCGCGGCCAGCGCGTCGTGCACCGCGGGCCACAGCGCCTCGGCGCGCGGCGTGGGGCGCACGCCGTGGGCCACTCGCTCGAACAGATCCTCGCCGAGGTGCTCGCGCAGGCGCTTGAGTGCATGGCTCACGGCCGGCTGCGTCATGGCCAGGGTGGCGGCGGCACGTGTGAGGCTGCCCTCGGCCATGGTGGCGTCGAACACGCGCAGCAGGTTCAGGTCGAGGGTGCGGAAGTTGGGGTTCATCGGGACGCATGCCCATTCCTGACATGCGCTTCGTTTATACCTTACATGGCCAATATTCAGTTGAATGTCATTGGGGTTACCACTAATCTCGACCCCATCGAGCAGCCTTCGGCCGCTCCTGAACCCTCACGAAAGGGATCGTGTCATGACCACCATCACCGTCCACACCCCCGCCCAGGTTGCCGAACCCCGCGGCGCCCAGCTTGCCGTCGCTGCCGTGCTGGCCTTGCGCGACGCCTGGAGCCAGTTGCGCGCCGGCCTGGCCCAGCACCGCGCCCACCGCAGCCGCCTCGCCGAGGCCGCCAAGGTGCGCGCCATGGCCCGCGAGATGGCCGGGCACGACCCGCGCGTGGCGGCCGAGATGTTTGCCGCCGCCGACCGGCACGAACTCGGCTGACGCCGGCCGGCAACCCGCCGGCAAGACAAAGGCCACCCTCGGGTGGCCTTTTTCATGTGCAAGCGGGCACTGACTTCGTCACGCTGCCTGCAAAACCAGGCGCTCGGGCTGCTCCCGCAGCTGCAATTGCGAGAACAGGTCCTTCGGGTCGGCCAGCGCCGGGATCAGCTCCAGCGGCGCCCCCAAGCCGAGTTCGGCCGCCAGTTGCTGCACCAGACGCAACGCCGAGAAGTCCTCGAGCGCAAAGCCGACCGAGTCGAACACCGTGATCTCGTCGGCGCGCTGCCGGCCGCTCGCCTGCCCCGTGAGCACGCGCCACAGCTCCGTCACGGCAAAGTCCGCCGGCATCTGCTGCAGGTCGCCTTCGATGCGGGTCTGCGGCTCGTACTCCACGAACACGCTCGCCGCCTCCAGCACGCCGGGGTGCAGCTCGGTCTTGCCGGGGCAGTCGCCACCGACGGCGTTGAGGTGCATGCCGGGCTCCAGCATGCCGGGCTCGATGATCACGGCGTTGCGCTTGTCGGCGGTGATGGTGGTCACGATGTGTGCGCCGCGCACGGCCTCGGCGGTGCTGGCGCAGACGGTCAGCGCCAGGCCCGGCACGGCACGCAGGTTGCGCACCAGCTTGGCGGTGGCGGCCGGGTCCACGTCGAACAGGCGCAGTTCGCGCACACCCAGGCCGTGGTGGAAGGCCAGCGCCTGGAACTCGGCCTGCGCGCCGTTGCCGATGAGCGCCATGGTCCGCGTTTGGCCCTGGGTCACCGGCCGCGCCAGCACGCGGGCGGCCATCAGCGAGGTGGCGGCCGTGCGCAGCGCGGTGGTCAGCGTGAGCTCGCTCAGCAGCAGCGGCGCTCCGGTGGCCACGTCGGCCAGCACGCCGAAGGCCATCACCGTGGGCAGGCCGTGGGCGCCGTTGCCGGGGTGGCCGTTGACGTACTTGAAGCTGTAGTGCGTGCGGTCGGCCACCGGCATGAGCTCGATGACACCCTCGCGCGAATGCGCGGCCACACGCGGCACCTTGTCGAACTCGGGCCAGCGGCGGAAGTCGGTCTCGATGGCGGCGGCCAGGCGGTTCAGCACCACGGGCAGGCCATGGGCGGCGACGATGCGGGCGATGTCACGGGGGGCGAGAAAGGTGGTCATGGGGCGGGCTCGAAAGGGGGCCGAATGGGGGCCGAAGGGGGCCTTGCGGCGTCTGGGAGGATTGTTCGAGCGCCGCATGGCAATCAGAAGCGGCAGGAATGTCCCGGATCCGTCAGCTTTCTGCCGTTTCGTCAGGTTCGACTGCCACAATGCGACATGGACACGACCGACCTGCAACTGATCGCGCTGCTGCGCCAGAACGCCCGCACGCCGGTGGCGCTGCTGGCCAAGCGGCTGGGGGTGTCGCGCGGCACCGTCACCAACCGCATCCGCAAGCTCGAGGACGACGGCGTGCTGGTCGGCTACACCGTGCTGCTGCGGCCCGATGCCGAAACCCAGCGCATCACCGCCTGGATGAGCATCACGGTCGAAGGCAACCAGACGCGCGAGGTGATCTCGCACCTGCTCGGCGAGCCCGGCGTGGCCGGCCTGCACGACACCAACGGCCGCTGGGACCTGCTGGCCGAGCTGCGCGCGCCCCACCTCGGCGAGCTGGCGGCGGTGCTCGAGCGCGTGCGCCTGATCAAGGGCATCGCCGGCACCGAGACCAGCATCCACCTGCAGACCTACAAGATCAGCTGACGGCGGCGGCCACAGCCTCGGGCATCATCGCCGCCGATGGGCCCGTTCCTGCTGCGCCGCCTGGCCTCCTTCATCGCCACCTTGATGGTGGCCTCGGTCGTGGTGTTCGCGGTGCTCGAGCTGCTGCCGGGCAACGCGGCCGAGGTCATCCTCGGCGAGAGCGCCACGCCGGAATCGCTGGCCGCGATGGAGGCGCAGCTGGGCCTGGACCAGCCGCCGCTCGACCGCTACCTGCAGTGGATCGGCGGCTGGCTGCAAGGCAGCACCGCGCAGAGCATCAGCTACGGCGTGCCCACGGCCGAGCTGATTGCGCAGCGCCTGCAGGTGACGCTGCCGCTGGCGCTGATGGCCATGGCGCTCACGGTGGTGGTGGCGCTGGTGCTTGGCGTGTATGCCGCCTCGCGCCACAACCGGCTGGGCGACGTGGGCGTGATGACGATCAGCCAGCTCGGCATCGCGATCCCGAACTTCTGGCTCGCGATCCTGCTGATCCTGCTGTTCGCGGTGCAGCTGCAGTGGGTGAGCGCCGGCGGGTTTCCGGGCTGGCTCGAAGCAGAAGGCGGCGGCCTCGTCGAAGGCCTGAAGGCGCTCATCCTGCCGGCCGTGGCGCTGGCGGCGGTGCAGGCGGCCATCCTGGCGCGTGTCACGCGATCGGCCGTGCTCGACGTGCTGCGCGAGGACTTCGTGCGCACGGCGCGTGCCAAGGGCCTCACACAACGCCAGGCGCTCATCCGCCATGTGCTGCGCAACGCGATGATCCCGGTGCTCACGGTGGGCGGGCTGCAGTTCGCCAACCTGATCACCGGCACCATCGTCGTCGAGAACGTGTTCGTGCTGCCGGGCATCGGCCGGCTCGTCTTCCAGGCCATCGCCAACCGCGACCTCGTCGTCGTGCGCGACGTCGTCATGCTGCTGGCGGCGGTGGTGGTGCTCGTCAACTTCGTCGTCGACGTGCTCGTCGCCTGGGTCGACCCGAGGGTCCGAGCGTCCTGAGCCCTGGGCCAACAAAAAGGCCCGCGCCTTGCAGCGCGGGCCTCGAAGCAGTGCTGCCTCGTGATCAGGCGATCACTTCAGGTGCTTGCTGATTTCCTTGGTCATCGCGAACATGCTGATCGGGCTGGTGCCGACCACCGCCTTGAGCTTGGCGTCCGCGTTGATCATGGTCCGCTTGAGCTTGTCCTGCAGGCCGTTCTTCTTGATGTACTCCCAGACCTTCTTGGTCACGTCCGTGCGCGGCACCGGCTTGTCGCCGATGACGGCGGCGAGCGCGGCGCTCGGCGTCATGGGCTTCATGAAGGCGGCGCTGGGGGTGCGCTTCTTCGCGGGCGCGGCCTTCTTGGCCGGCGCTGCGGCCTTCTTGGCCGGAGCGGCCTTCTTCGCGGGCGCAGCCGCCTTCTTGGCCGGAGCAGCCTTCTTTGCCGGGGCCGCCTTCTTGGCCGGAGCGGCCTTTTTCGCGGGAGCTTTCTTCGCAGTTGCCATGTGAGTGTTCTCCATCAGTGGATGAGGACTGCCGCTTGTGGTGCGGGTATCGACGCCCGGCGACAAGCGCCTGACGTGAACCCGTCTCATGATCGACAAACGAGCGAGCGCGATGGTAAGGCCTCTCACGAGGGAAAGAGAAGCGGTTTTCCCAGGTAAACGCCCCGTTTGGCCCTTGCGGCCCCCTGGAGCACCCTCGTCGCGGCATCCGCGCCACGGTATCGTCGCGTCATGAAACTCATCGTCCGTTGGTTGCTGCTCGCCGCAGCGCTGCTGCTGGTGGCCCACCTGTACACCGGCGTGACGGTGGCGAGCTTCGGTTCGGCACTCATCGCGGCCTTCGTGCTGGGCCTGTTCAACACCCTCGTGCGGCCGCTGCTGGTGCTGCTGACGCTGCCGGTGACCATCCTCACGCTGGGCCTGTTCCTGTTCGTCATCAACGCGCTGATGTTCTGGGCTGCCGCCTCGGTGCTCGACGGCTTCGGCGTCACCGGCTTCGTGGCCGCGCTCGTAGGCTCCTTGCTGTACAGCGTGTGCGGCCTGGTGATCGACGCGGCGGTGGAGCGCCTCTTCAGCCGCTCGAACGACTGACCACAGGCGGGCGACCCCCACGCGGCGGCGGCGCCGCACGCACCTCGAACTGCACCCGCTGCACGCCGGCGGCCGAGTGGTGCTCCACCACATGCCGACCCGGGCGCGGGAGCCACGCGATGCGTGTGCCGCGGCCGAGTTCGCGGCCCCCCAGGCGCCAGCGGCCGGCCTCGCCTTCGAACACCAGGCGCTGCGCGGCCATCGGGATGTCGGGGTCGAGCACGATCACCGCGCCTTCGCGTGGCGAGACGATGCCGAAGACCGCCGGCGCGCGCCCCTGCGCCACTGCAGAGGCCATGTGCACGCCCGGCTCGGTGCCCGCCAGGTACCACTCGCCGCCCTGCGCCACCAGGCCCGGCGGCGGCGCGGGGGCGCGTGACGGCCGGTCCGCATGCAAGGCCGCCATCACCTCGCGCCACACCGGCGCCGCGCCTTCGGTGCCGCTCACGCCGTGCATCGGCTGGCCGCCCGCGTTGCCGACCCACACGCCCACGGTGTAGCGGTCGGTGAAGCCGATGCACCAGTTGTCGCGCAGGTCCTTGCTGGTGCCCGTCTTCACAGCGGCGTAGCCGCGCGTGACCAGCGGGCTGTCGAGGCCGAAGGTGGCGGCGCGCGCGGCCGGGTCGGACAGCATGTGCGCCAGCTGCCAGGCCACGGCGGGCGGCAGCAGCAGGCGCGGCGACTCGGCCTTGGCCGCCGGCAACGTGGGTGTCCAGTTCGGCGCGCTCCAGCGGCCGGCGTTGGCCAGCGCGCGGTAGGCGTTGGTCAGGTCGAGCAGCGTCGTGTCGGTGCTGCCCAGCGCCAGCGCGTGGCCGTGCCAGCCGGCGTGGCGCGCGGGCTTGAGGCCGGCACGCACGAGGCCGTCGAACACGGCGTCGGGCCCCAGCATCGTGGCCACGCGCACCGCCGGCACGTTCAGGCTCGCGGCCAGTGCCTCGCGCACGCTCACCGGGCCGCGGAAGCCTTCGTCGTAGTTGCGCGGGCGGTACAGCGCGCCCTCGGCGGCCAGCGCCAGCGGGCTGTCGTCGATGAGGCTGGCCGGCGTGACGAGCCGCCGCTCGAGCGCCAGGCCATAGACGAAGGGCTTCAGCGTCGAGCCCGGCTGGCGGCGCGCCAGCACCGCGTCCACGGCCGGGGCCGACGCGCCGCGGCCGGCCGAGCCGACCCAGGCCAGCACCTCGCCGCTGGCGTTGTCGATCACGAGCACCGCGCCGTCCTCGACACCGCGCCCGCGCAGCTCGGCCAGCTGGCGGCGCAGCGCGGCGATGGCCAGGCGCTGCACGCGGGCGTCGACGGTGGCCTGCAGGGCCGCTGGCGCGCTGCCGCCAGCCGAGCGGGCGATCAGCCGCGCCAGATGCGGCGCCAGCACTTCGTCGGGCCCGGCCGCGGCCGTGTGCATGGGCCCGGGCTGGCGCGCCAGGGCCTGCGCGAGCGTGATGCCGACGGCGTCGCAGCCCAGCTGCTGCAGCCGCAGCAGCTCACAGGCGCGGCGCTCCACGCGCGCGGCCGGCGCGTTGGGCGCGCGCACCAGGGCCGCCAGCAGCGCGGCCTCCACCGCATCGAGGCCGCTGGGCTGCTTGCCGAAGAGCTGCAGCGAGGCTGCGCGCAGGCCCACCAGCTCGCCGCGCAAGGGCACGGCGTTGAGATAGGCCTCGAGGATCTGCGACTTGCTCCAGCGTGCCTCCAGCCGCTGCGCCGCGCGCAGCTGCGACCACTTCTCGCCAACGTCACGGCCGCCTGCCGGCCGCGCGAGCGCGGGGTCGAGCAGCGCGGCGAGCTGCATCGTCAAGGTGCTGGCGCCACGCGCGCGGTCGTCGAAGGCTGCTGCCCAGGCGCCCGCGGCCAGCGCCGGCCAGTCGACACCGCCGTGCTGCCAGAAGCGGCGGTCTTCGCCGAGCACGAGGGCGTGGCGCAGCGCCGGCGAGACATCGGCCAGCGCCACCCACTCGGCGCGGCGCACGCGGTCATCGAGGCGCACGCGCTGCAGCACGGCGCCGTGGCGGTCGAGCAGCGGCACATCGGACGGGCGGTGCGCCGCGCGGTGGGCCTCGAACGAGGGTTGCGCCGCCGCCGGGCCGGCGGCCACGGCCGCGAGCCACAGGACGGCCGCCGCCGCGCGCCGCCTCAAGGCTGCACCTCGATGGCCGCCAGCGGCAGCTCGGCGAAGTTCTCGGGCGCGTACATCGCCTCCACACGCGCTGGCGGCAGGCCGAAGCGGCCGGCGCTGTTCAGGCGCAGCGTGTAGCTCACGCGGTGGCGGCCGCGCGGCAGCGCGTCGAAGTAGGCCTTGTAGGCATCGGCCGCGCGTTCCGTGTACACCGGCTGAGCCGTGTCGCCCCGGCCCGGGTTGGGGCTCGCGCTGGCGATGGCCGAATCGCGGCCCAGGCCGCTGCCCAGCAGCGTGGCGCCCGCGGGCACCGGATCGGCCAGCGCGACCCAGCCCAGATCCTGCGGCGCCTCGATCTCCAGCGTCACGCGCATCACGTCGCCCCGGCTCCACACGCCGGGCCGCTGCTGCTGCACGGCCTCGATCTGCCGCGTCAGCCGGTAGCCGGCCGAGAGCGGCGCCTTCAGCGGCACCGCGGCCCAGGTCTGCAGAGTGATCCAGGGGCGGCCGCTGCCCTCGTGGCGGGCTTGCAGCACCGACGTGGCCCCGCCCGCCGGCCCCGCCAGCTGCAGGCTTCCACCCGTCGGCTTGCCGCTCCAGTCGAGCGTTTGCTCGGCAGCGCCCAGGCTCAGCACGCTGCGGCCGGCCACGGGCCCGGACTCCATGCGCGCCACGAAGCGCTGCAGCGCCAGCACGCCCCACAGGTTGGCCGTCGTCGTGGCCCAGGCGCCGCGCTGGCGCCGCGCCAGCGTGCCGCTCATCAGCAACGGCAGCTCGTCGCGCCAGGTGGCCTCGTCGGCGGCCAGCAGCACCAGGCGCGCGGCGTTGGCGTCGGGGCCTTCCATCAGCCACCACCAGCGGTCGGTTTCTTCGGTGGCGAAGCGCAGCGTCGTGCCGCCGGCCAGCAGCCGGCTGCGCAGCAGGCGCTGCATCTCGTCGATGCGCGCGGCGCGCTGCGGCAGCGTGGCGACGCGGCGGTGCAGGCTCCAGGCGTCGAGCAGCGCCGAGGTGGGCCAGACCGCGGATGTCCAGGCCAGGCTGCCCATCTGCCGCGGCTCGGCTCGGCCGTGGCGGGCCAGGGCTTCGAGCGCGGCGAGCTTGCGCACGTCGAGATCGCTGCCCTGGCGGCGCGGGCCGCTGCGCTCGAGCCGGCCTTCGACGAAGGCCGCCAGGCCGGCCAGCAGCCGCTCGCGCAGCGCCTCGGGCCAGGCGTAGCCGGCCTCGTGCGCGGCGCTCACCAGGTAGGCCGTCAGCTTGTCGTCGCCCTGCGCGGCGCTGCCGGCCTGTGGCGGGAAGTAATGCGCCAGGCCATCGGCATCGAGGTAACCGGGCAGCTCGGCCGCGATGCGATCGAAGGCCGCGCGGTCGCCCAGCGCCAGCGCGCGCGAGGTCTGCTGCTCCAGGCAGTTGAAGGGGTAGCGGCGGAACCAGTCGTGCAGCTCGGGCAGCACGACCGCGAGGCTTGGCGCCAGCGTGGCCTGCAGCCGCCAGCTGCCGGGCAGCGCATCGGCCGGCGCGGCCTGCGGCAGTGCCAGCGGCGCATCGAGTTGCCGCAGCGTGGCCTGCCACACCCGCGCCGGCACGGGGCTCAGCACGGTCTGCACCAGGGTCACGCGGTCGCGGGCGCTGCCGCCGGTTTCTTCGGCCGTGCCCTGCCAGGACAGCCGCGTGGCGCGCTCGGGCACTTGCACCGGCCAGCGCAGTTCTTGGGCGGCGCCCGCGGCCAGCTGCAGGGTCTGCGGCGGCAAGGCCGGCAGGGCGATCGGGCCTTGTTCGCCCTCGGCCTGCAGCTGCATCGCCACCTGCAGCGCCATCGGCCGCGCGGTGGTGTTGCGCACGGTGAAGCCGGCCTCGAAACGGTCGCCCGCGCGCGCCAGCGGCGCCAGGCCGGGCAGCAGCTGCAGGTCTTGCGACACCGCCACGGTGGCCTCGCCGCTGCCGAAGAGGCCGTCGTCGGCATCGGCGATGGCCACGAGCCTGAAGCGCGTGAGCGAGTCGTTCAGCGGCACCTCGATGCGCGCCTCGCCGTTGGCGTCGAGCTGCACGCGGCCGCGCCACAGCAGCAGCGTGTCGAAGAGCTCGCGCGTGGCGTTGGCGCCGCCGCCGCCGCCCGCCGGCACGGCCTTGCGGCCGTAGTGGCGGCGGCCGACGATCTCGCCCTGTGCGGTGGCCGTGGCCACGCCCCAGGCGCGTGGCACCAGCAGGCCTTCGAGCAGCTGCCAGCTGCGGTTGGGCGCCAGCGCCAGCAGGCCTTCGTCGACGGCCGCGAAGGCCACCTCGGCGCCCGCCACCGGCCGACCCTGGCGGCTGACACGCACCGACACCGGCACCGTCTCGCGCACCTGGTAGCTGGGCTTGGGCACGGTGACCACCACGTCGAGCCGGTGCGCCCGCCGGCCCACGCGCAGCTCGGTGGCGCCCATGCGGAAGCTGGGCTTGGCCAGATCGACAGTGGCCGTGGGCGCGCGCCACTCGTCGCCCTCGTGGCGGAAGGCCTGCCACCAGCTGCCCGGCTCGCGCCAGCCCCAGGTGAAGAAGCTCCACCACGGCGCCTCGCGCAGCCGGCCGCGCAGCAGCTGCGCGCTGACGACGATGTTGGGTGACCAGCCGGCGGCCTCATCGGGCACCTTGACGGTGATGGTCGGATCGCTGGCGTTCACCGTGACGAGCCGCGCGTCGATGACACCCTCGCGCTCCACCGTCACCAGCGCCGTGGCGCTGGCAAAGGGCGTGCGCAGCTGCAGCTTCACGCTCTGGCCGGGCTCGACCTCGCGTGCTTCGGGCAGCAGGTCGATGCGGTCGTCGTCGTCCTGCTCGAACCAGGTCGCGTCGCCGCGCGACACCCAGGCGCGCGCGGCGGCGCGGCTCGTGCGGCCGGCGTCGTCGCGCGCGCTCACGATGAGCTCGATCTCGCCGCTGGCGCCCTGCAGCTGCGCCGTGCCGACGCGGCAGTCGAGCCGGCCGCGGGCGTCGCTGCGGCCCTGGCACAGCACGCCCAGCGGCTGGCTCTCGCGGCGGTTGTCGTAGGCGTAGAAGCCGCCGACCAGCCGCGTGCGCGTGCTCAGCACGCGGTGCTGGCGGCCCTCGACCACCAGCTCGCGGCCGGCCAGCGGGCGGCCGGCCACGTCCAGCACCACGGCGGTGGCCTGCAGCTCGCCCTTCACCGAGGCCCAGCCGGGCACGCGCAGCCCCGCCACCACGGCCGCGGGCCACAGGCGCCAGCGGCGGCTGACGGTCTGCGTCTCGCCGTTCAGATCAGCGAAGCCGAGCTCGGCCTGCAGCTCGCTCGGGCCCTCCAGCTTGGGCAGCTCGCGCACGACGAAGCGCGCGCGGCCGTCGGTGCCGGTGCGCGCGGGGAGCTGGCGGGCGACGACGCGGACCTCGGCTGAGGCCTCGTCGCCCTCGGTCGCATCCGCCGCCGGCTCGGCGCGCGGTGGGTCGAACTGGAAGTCCTCCAGCCCGGCAAAGCCCGGCGAGCGCGGCCGCAGCACGGCCGACAGCGTGGCCGGCACGTCGCGCAGCGCACCGCCGGCCAGCGCGGCCAGCTGGCCGTCGAAGGCCAGTTCGGTGGGCGCCACCGGGTCGCCGGCGGGGCCGTTCAGGCGCGCATCGACCAGCGGCACGCGAAAGGCCTCGACGCGGAAGCTGCCGCTGGCCAGGCGCTGCTCGCCGCGCTGCAGCGCCACGTCGTACAGGCCCAGCGGCGCGGTGGTGGGCACGGTCCAGCTGCTTTCGGCAGCACGGCCGCCCTGCCATGCGGCGGCCGGCAAGGGCAGCCGGGTGACGGTGTCGCTGCCGACGTGCGTGACGATCACTTCGGTGGGCAGCTCGGCCGCCGCCACGCGGGCCAGGCCGCGCTCGGTCTCCACGCGCACGAAGTGCTTCATGTGCAGCACCTCGCCCACGCGCAGCAGCGTGCGGCTGAACACGGTATGGGCGCGGCGGTCGGGCACGGTGCCCTGCGCCGTGTCGATGCCGAAGCGCCAGGGCTCGATGCCGCGGTGCCAGCGGCTGAACACCAGGCCCAGCTCGGCCTGGCCCTCCAGCGTGGCACGTGCCGTGACGAAGAGGCCGTCGCGGCTCAGGCAGCGCGGCGCGCGCGGCTTGGGCGCGGCCTCGCCTTCACCGTCTTCGTACTCGTCGTAGGGTTCGTCGAAGCCGCGCGGGATGCGCGCGAGGCCCTGCGCGTCGGTGCGGCCGCTCCACAGCGGCTGCCCCTGGCAGTCGTTCACGACCACGGCCGCACCGGGCACCGGGCGGGCGCGGTCGAGCGTCGTCACCCACACGAGGCTGGAGCTGCGCCCGCGCTTGAAGTGCACGCCCAGGTTCGTGACGAGCGCGGCGGTGCGCGCGTGCATCGGCTTGGGCGGCGACAACAGCGCCTGACCGAGCAACTGTGACTCGGCCTCGACGATGTGCAGGCCGCGGGCGGGCAGCGGCACGCCGATCACCTCGGTGGCGCGCTGCATCTCGGGCCGCGGCGCCGGCAGCGGCTGGCGGCGCGCGGCGGCTTCGCGCGCGAGCAGCGGTTGCTCGCGGGTGCGGTATTGATCGGCCTGGTCGCGCTGCAGCCGGGCGATCCACTCCAGCAGCTTCGCGTCGGGCGTGGCCGCGCCGAGGTGCAGCGTGCGCAGCGCGCCCTGTGTCGAGCTGCCGGCCAGATCGGCCTGCACGTGGCGCAGCGTCATCGGCAGCAGCGCGGGGCCCGCTTCGCGTGCCGTGGGCGCTTCGATCACGGCAAAGGGCGAGGCCGAGAAGCGCGCCAGCGGCGGCAGCGCGCCGGTGGCCACCTCGAGCGGAAAACTCGTGGCGTTGGCCAGCGGGCGGCCGGCGTCGTCCACCAGGTTCGGCGGCAGGCTCAGCGTGTAGCGCGTGTTCTCGGGCAGCGGCGCGTCGAAGGACAGGCTGGTGACGAGCGGCCCTTCGTCGTCGAGCCGCGGCAGCCGCGCTGCGCCGCCAGCGGCGGGCACCAGGCGCACGGCTTGCGCCAGCGCCCGCGGCACCGGCGCGTTGAACGACAGGCGCATCGGCCGCAGCGGCAGGCAGGCGGCGCGGGCGTTTTCGCGCTCGCAGCTGAACTCGGCCAGCAGACGCGGGCGCACGGTCCACTGGAAGCGCTGTTCCTGGCGCACGCGCAGCGCCGCGTCGTCGGCTGCCGCGATGCCGCGGCCCCACACCAGGCGCACGCGCGCGCCGGCCGCAAACGGCCGCTGGCAGGCCAGGAGCAGCAGGCGATCGGGGCCGCCGTCGCGCTCGCGGCCCCGCACGCCCGGCGTGCGCTCGTAGCCCAACGCGCGCAGCGTGCGCTCGCGCTCGGGGCCACCGAGCACGCGCACGGCCAGCGGCTCCACCAGGCCCTCGACCTCGCAGCGGGCGTGGCGCTCGACGCTGGCCGCATCGACGGCGCCGTTCAGCTGGACGATGAAGTGCTGGCCTTCGTCGATGGCCGAGCCGGGCCAGGGCTGCACGTTCAGCACCGCCGGCGCGCCGGTGGCGAACTCGAAGCGCGTGCGGCCTTGCAGCGCACCGGCCACGCCCTGCCAGCCGGGCACGGCGTCGAGCGTGCAGCGCTGGCCGGCGGGCAGCGGCTCGGCGAGGTCGAAGACCCAGCGGCGATCGTCGAGCCAGCGGCCGTCGCCGGGCGGCGTGCGGCCGTTGCAGCGCAAGGTGAATGGGGCGGGCGCACGCGGATCGCCGGCGGCCACCGCGGCGGCATCGAAGCGCAACTGCACCTGGCGCACCGTGGCCACTTCGCCCTGCGGCGTGACCTGGGCCACGCTGGCGGCGCCGGCCGCGCCGGCCAGCAGCGCCAGCGCCGCCGCCAGGCCCGCGCGGAGGGCGGCGCCGAGAGGGCGCCCGGATTGCGTCTGTTGAGTCATCGCCCCACCTCGTATTGGGGGGCATTGTGCGCGCGGGGCCTCTACAGGGCTGTGCAAACGCTCGTCGCCGGCGGCTCGGTCAGGGCGGGCCTTCGCGCCCGCCGCCGCGCGCTTCGAGCTGCAGCTCGCGCCGCTGCAGCATCAGCTGCCGCAGGCGGGCGTCGATGATCGAGGCCTCGATGAAGTCCTGCTGCCCGGCCGCCCCGCGAGCCGCCTGCTGCGCGACGCGGAAGCGATCGATGGCGCCAGGCAGATCGCCCAGCACGGCCCGCGCCTCCGCCGCCGCCCGCTTGGCACGCAACGACAGGCCCAGCGCCTCGGCGGTGCCGGCCAGGCGCTCCCAGGCGGTGGCATCGTTGGGGTGCTCGGAGACCCAGGTCTGCAGCGCCTCGGTGCTGGCGCGCAGCGGCGCGGCCTCGGCACCCGGGCTGGCACGGTGCAGGTCGAGCAGCAGTTGCGCGCGCAGCAGCATCGGCGCGCGCATCGTGCTGCGTGGCGCGCTCGGGGCCAGGGTGTCGAGCAGGGCCAGCGCGCCGCGGGTGTCGCCGGCGGCCTGGCGCAGCTCGGCGTGCATCAGCAGCAAGGCGCGCTCGGCCTCGGTGTCGCGTGCCGGCAGGGCGGCGGCCATTGCGCGCGCGTCAGTGGCCAGGCGCTCGGCGCGCGGGGCGTCTTTCAGGCGCGAAGCCGCCAGTGCACCGGCGATGCGGGCGCCGATCTGGTCGGTGGCGGCGGGCGAGGAGCTTTCGCCCGACAGGCGGGCCAGGCCTTGTGCGCTCGGGTCCATCAGCACGCGGGCGCGGGCCTGCATGACGGCGTGGCGCAGCGTCGGCAGGGGCGGGGCCATCGGCGCGGCCAGCACGCGGTTGCGCGCCTCGGTGATGCGGTCGCTGGTGAGCGGGTGGGTGCGCAGGTAGGGGAAGCCGTTGGTGTCGTTCAGGCGGTTGGCGAGGTCGAGCTTCTCGAACATCTGCGCCATGCCGTTGGTGTTGTAGCCGGCGTCGGCCAGCAGGCCGAAACCGACACGGTCGGCCTCGCGCTCCATCGCGCGGGTGAAGTTCAGCTGCGTCTGGATCGCCGCCGCCTGCCCGCCCATGATGGCCGCGTTGGCGCCGTCGATGCCGCCGCCGTTGGTGGCCCGGCTGGCCGCCAGCACGCCCAGCAGCAGGCCCGCCACCGCCAGCAGCGAGGCCTGCTGCTGCGGCGCGATGCTGCGCGCGATGTGCCGCTGCGTGACGTGCGTGAGCTCGTGCGCCAGCACCGAGGCCAGCGCGTCGGAGGTGGTGGTCAGCGCGATCAGGCCCAGGTGCACGCCGACGTAGCCGCCGGGCAGCGCGAAGGCGTTCACGCTGCGGTCGTTGATGAGGAAGATCTCCCAGGCGAAAGCCGAGTCGATGTCGGGCTCGATGTCGCCGCGCTGGCGCGCTGCGGCCAGCAGCGGGGCGTAGAGCTGCTGGATGTAGTCCAGCAGGATCGGGTCGTCGAGGAAGGCGGGGTCGCGGCGGCCTTCGCGCAGGATGGCGTCGCCGAGGCGGCGCTCCTGGTTCACCGAGAGGTCGGCCGAGGCGCCTTCGCCCAGGGCCGGCAGGCGCACGGCGTTCGGCGTCTGTGCCCAGGCGGGCGCGACCGCGCTCAGGCCCATCAGGGCGGCCAGCGCAGCGGCGCCCAGGCGCGAGCGGGTGTTCGGGGCAGCGTTCAATCCAGTCCTTCGTGGGGCCGGCTGTCGCCCCCTGCTGGCTATCATGACACCGCCCCGTTGCTGAACGTGAAGACCATGTCATTGCCCGATCCTGCGCCGAGTTCGCCGCTGACCCACTTCGACGCCCAGGGCCAGGCGCACATGGTCGACGTCTCGGCCAAGGCCGAAACCCACCGCGTGGCGCGCGCCACCGGTCTGATCCGCATGAAGCCCGAGACCTTTGCGCTGGTGGCGGGCGGGCAGGCGAAAAAGGGCGACGTCATCGCCGTGGCGCGCATCGCCGCCATCCAGGGCGCCAAGCGCACGGCCGATCTGGTGCCGCTGTGCCACCCGCTGCCCATCACGCGGGTGGCGGTGGAGTTCGAGCTCGACGCCGGGCGCTGCGAGGTGCATTGCACCGCGCAGGTCGAGACCTTCGGCCGCACCGGCGTGGAGATGGAGGCGCTCACCGCCGTGCAGGTGGGCCTGCTGACGGTGTACGACATGCTCAAGGCCGCCGACCGCGGCATGGAAATGCACGGCATCCGCGTGCTCGCCAAGAGCGGCGGCAAGAGCGGGGACTGGGTGGCCTGAGGGCCTGCCCGCGCCGCAGCGCTAACGCGCGTCGTCAGTGAAATGCCGCCAGTCCAGCGGCACGTCGGGGGCCTGGCACTGGTACGCGGCCGCCGCGGCTGAGGCGGCTGAGGCGGCTGAGGCGGCCCCACCGCAGGGGGCGAAGAAGGCGCCTGCCTCGGGTTTGCGGAACTCCTGCAGCCGCGCCACCAGGTGGCGCGCGCCCTCGACATCACCCGCCGCCGCCAGCCGCTGCGACCAGGCGATCATGAAGCGCGTGTCGAGCAGGAAGTGGCTCGCGCGGGCCGCTGCAGCGGCCGGGTCGGGCACCGGGATGTTGGACGTGACCGCGGCGTAGTCGGCGTGGTGGCCGAAGAACAGGCTGCGCTGGCCGGCCTGCACGCGCTGCTGCAGCGGCGCGGCGCCGGGCTCGGCGCGGAAGATCTCGGTGACGCGCTGGTAGTCCCAGGTGGCGAAGGTGGCACCGGCCATCAGCACGAGCCCGCCCGCCGTCAGCACCCAGCCCGCGGCGCCGCGGCCGGCCAGGGGGGCCGAGGCCTCGGGCACGGCCGGGCGCAAGGCCACGCCCAGCGCCCAGGCCGCCGGCAGCAGGAAGTAGCTGTACCAGAGCGGGTACTCGAGCAGGCTGTGCAGGCCGATCATCAGCACCACCATCACGGCGCCGCGGCGGGCCACGCCGTCGTCGCCATCACGGCGCCAGGCGCGCCAGGCCGCCGCGCCGAAGGCCCCCAGCAGCAGTGCCGTCACTGCCAGCGCCAGCGGCAGGCCGAGTTCGGCGGCCAGGTGTAGCGGCAGGTTGTGGGCGTGGTCGAAGAAGGCGGTGGGCCGTCCCGGCAGCGGCGTCAGCGACCAGGCCAGGTTGAACTCGCCCCAGCCGACACCGGCCCAGGGGTGGGCCTTGATCAGCGTCAGCGTGTCGGCCCAGATGGCGAAGCGGGAGCTGGAGATGTCGGTCTCGGCCAGGCGCGCCGCGCCGCCGAAGGCCTGCTGCGTGCGCGACGCCCACTGCGCCATCGCCAGCCAGCCGGCGGCGTAGATCAGCGGCGTGGCGATCAACAGCCCACGCACGCGCGGTGCGGCGCGGCGGTCGAGCAGCCCCCACAGCGCCAGCAGCACCACGCTGACCAGCCCGGTGCGCGAGGCCGTGAGCACGACCGCGAACAGCATCGCCGACAACAGCACCGCGCCGGCGCTCCAGGGCAGCCGCTTCAGCTGCAGCAGCACGACGACGGCGATCGAGCCCCACATCAGCAGGCTGCTGAGGTGGTTGGGCTGGCGCAGGTTGCCCACCGCGCGGCCCACGAGGCCCGAGGCGGCGATCCACTGGCCATCGGCCCATTCAGGCGCGAAGACCTGCACCAGCGAGATCGCGACATTGGCCACGCCCGCCAGCAGCCAGCCCCAGCAGAAGAGCGCGAAGACATCGGTGCCCGACGACAGCCGCGAGGCCGAACGGCCGGCCTGCAGCATCAGCAGCGCCGCGGCCAGCGTGCCCAGCGCCGACAACGCCAGCGTCGACGGCAGCGAGCCGGGGCCCCACGAAAACGCCACCGCCAGCGCCAGCAGCAGCAGCGCGAGCTCAGGCGCGCCGGCCCGCAGGCGGCTGGCCCCCGGGGCCACCGCCACGACGAAGGCGGCCCACAGGCCGAAGGCCAGGGCCTGGTTCAGGAAGGTGGGCGAAGGGGCGACGTTGCGGGCGAGCAGCGTCGGCAGGGTGGTCGCGGCGAGGGCAAAGGCAAGCGGCAAAGATCGCATGGTGTGGGCACGAAGTGTGCCCTGGGCAATGCGACTTCTTCAGGCCGACTTGGCGACCTGTCCGGCAATAGCCGATGCCGTGCCGGCGGAGTCACGCTCGCTTCGCTCCTCGTGATACTCGTCGTCAATGTTCACCGCCCAGATCTCGGCGTGGTTCGGGAGGTTCTTCACGATGCCCTGCGCAGCAAGTCTTGCCGACAGCATCGAGTGGTCTTGGTTGTTGTATCGGTGCATGCCGTTACGTCCAACGAGATAAAGGTTCTTGATGCCGTCAAGCCACTCGCGCACCTCGTCGAAGCGCTCGTAAGCGGACCCGAAGTAGCCGGGGTAGGCCTTGGGCATGCGAATCACGGTCGCGTCAAGAGCGTCGTGCTCGTCGGCCAGCCCGAGCTCGCGCATCTCGCGCACGGCAAGTGCCTTTAGATCGCCATCACTCATCGACCACAAGTCGTCGTCGTCGCGCGCAAAAAACTCAAGGCCGAGCCAGACGGTATCCGGGTCGGCCACCATGTAAGGGCTCCAGTTATTGAAGATCTGGAGCCGGCCAACCTTGACGCCAGGCTCCTGAATGTAGATCCAGTTGTCCGGCACAAGATTCGTGCGTTGACAGGTGGCTGCCGCCGTCGGACGTAGCTTGCGGTACAGCAGACCGACCGTGATGAAGTCGCGGTACTGCAGAGCTGAACCCACGCTGAGCACCTCGGGTGCGGGGGCAGGTCTCAAAGCCCTGACGAGGTCACGCACGGGCATGGTCGATACGACGTGACTGGCTTGGAAGTCCGCCCACGAACCGTCCGCTGCGCGGGTGCGGACGGCTTGGACTCGATCGTCGCGCCGTACGATCTCCCGGACGTCGGCGCCCTTCACCAGCCGACCGCCCTGACGCTGAAACTCCAGGGCAGCAGACTCCCACATCTGCCCGGGACCGTACTTCGGGTAGAGAAAGTGCTCGATCAACGAAGTCTGCTCGGCCGCGGTACTGCCGCCCCTCAGCGCCTTGCGCGCCGCATGCTGAAGCATCTTGGCGATCGACAGGCTCTTGACGCGCTGTGCCCCCCACGCTGCACTGATCTCGCTGCAAGGTACCCCCCAGACCTTTTCCGTGTACTCCTTGAAAAACTGTCGGTACAGGGCGCGGCCAAAGCGATTGATAAAGAAGTCCTCCAGCGAACGCTCGGGGAGAACTGGGAAGAGGCTGCTGCGCATGTAGCTGGCCCCCAACTTCATGCACTTGACCGGCCCGAGCTTGGACGCCATGTCGAGCCCTGGCTTGAGCGGATAGTCGAAAAACTTTCCGCCCCAATAGATGCGAGACATGCGGTTGCGAAGCAACATCACCTGCTCGTCGCTCTCGCGAGCCGTGAGCTGGCCCCTGCCGATCAGGCGATGTGCGCCCTGGTAGCCGAGCCGGATCGCGTCGGCTGTGGCTGCACCCTCGGGCGCCGCCACTGGCATCAACTCGCGCCACCAGTCCATCACCCAGTCGCTCTTGCTGAAGAAGCGATGACCACCGATGTCAATGCGGTTGCCTTTGTGGTTGACAGTCTTGGACAGGCCGCCGATGTCCTGCGATGCCTCGAGCACCGTCACGTCGCGCACGCCCACGCGGACGAGTTCAAGGCCTGCAGTCAGGCCGGCAGGGCCGGCCCCGATGATCACGATCTTCTTGTCCACGCACACCTCAGGCGAGTTGACCGCGCTGGGACTGCCGGAACAGCAACAGCTTTCGCGCGGTGAAATTGAAGAGAAACACGAAGCCTGCTGCCACGAGCTTGGAGGCATGCGCGTCAGCATGGAGCCTCGCTACAAGCAGCCAAAGAATGAACTCCGTCAGGAGCAGACCCAAGAGTCCAATCCCAGCAAACAGGGCAAATTCGACTCGAGAGTCCGACAGTGAGCGCCGGGAAAACACGAAGCGCACGCTGAGCGCATATGCCACGACAAGGCCGCAGGAAAAGCCCGCTGCTGCAGCAGCAGCCCACCCCAAGCCATGACGCAATCCCAGACTGAAGATTGCGATGTCTACACCCAGCGCTAGTGCACTGCAAAAGAAGTAGCGCAACAACTCGAAGGGCCAGACCGCATCCGGTTTTGGACTTGGAACTGCATCGAGCGTCAAGGACGACTCAGCGGGGTTGTCAACGAAGCTGGGCACAGTCATGGAGGTGAAAGGTGGTGGAGGGTGCATCGCCAGGCGACAAGGTCCAACTCTCGATTGCGCCAACTGCCAGCTTGAACGGAAACACCAGGTAGTCTGGGCCTCGTTCTGCGCGGCAGACCTCGGTCAACAGTTCCAGATCGGGCACACACTCTTCGTTCCAGCCGGCGTTTTGCTCAAGTCCGGCGAGCATCATGCAAATCTCACGCTGGAAGCTCAGCTTGGAGAAGAGCTGACGACGGCGCTCAAACTCGAGCGCCGTCTTCCGCTCGAAAAGTACTCCGGAACCCTGATGGTCGGTGAAGTAGCTCACCCTTCCCAGCATCGCCCAGGTGTGGTTAAGCGAGTCCCGCCAATAGACCTGGGATTGGGGCGCAATCTTCAGCGCAAAGGGATGAGCAACTGCTGGCCGGGCCTCGATGATCCGCTGAGTATCCGTTCGGCGATCCCACTGAGAGCCTCCGATCACCATCATGGCTGCTGCGAGCGTCAGGCCGAGAAGACGAGGCCGCGACCAGCGCTGACCGCGCGCGAGTGCGTACGCGCCAGCCGCCAGCATCAGCACTGGCGTCGTGGACAGCGCCCACAGAATCACAGAAAGATCCAGGTCGACACCCTTGGATGTGAGCTGCCGGAGGTTGCTCGCCGTGAGCAGAACGCTGATCAACACCAGCACCGCCAGTGATGCATGCCTCAGAAGTCGCCACTCACGCGCCTGAACGACCGATGGATGGGCTTTCGCAAGTAGACACAGGCCTAGCGCCCAAGCCAACACGATGGGACTCGTAGTCCACTCGGCAGTCAGTGCTACCGCAGCCGCAAGAATCCCGGCCGCAGCCGTGGGCCACGCACCGCCAAACGTCAGGAGGCGCAGGAGAACTGCAGGCAACAAGGCAAGCGCAACAAGATGCGCCACCCAGAGGACCCGCCACAGTTGTAACTGGGTCAGCAGGATGTTGGCCAGGATATCGCCACCGACGATCGATAAGGACAACAGGAGTGCGCCAGTCCATGCAACGCTGCGCGCGAGTTTTCCCAAAACTGGTGGCAGGACTCCTGCGGACACGTGCAGGAATCCCAGTACCGCCAGCGTCAACGCCCAGCTTCCGAGGCTCCAGGTCAGCGGGAGGACGAATGAGTTCGTCTGCCGGACTATCGCCAGCCAATCGGGGTCATAGCGGCGTGCGAGATTGCCGAACGGCCCGAAGCCGATAGCCACCAGTCCAGCGACCACGCCGGCAATCGGCACCAGGAGCCAGGCCCACCGACGATCGGTCAGCATCAGAAAGACCCACCCGATCGCGAGCACCGGGAGAGCCATCAGAGGATGCATCAGTGCAGACGCCAGGACTGCCGTGAAGGCCCATAGGCGATGTCCGTGGACCAAGCAGGCCAGCGCGAGCACGCCTAGCGGCTCGGCCAACGTACGCGCCGTCACGAAGGTCTCTGCGAACGAGAAGATCCCCATGCCGCCATAGAAATGCGGCATGACTGCCAAGGCGATCAGCCCAAGCACCCTTTGCGGAACAGAGACCAGGGCTTTCAGCAGCCACGCAGTTGCGACGAGCAGCAGGACATGGCCAAACAGCAGGATCAGGAACTGTGATCGCTCCAGCCCCAGCGCAGCGTGCGCCCAGGACCCGAGCCGTGAGAACAGCGTGTACCTGTCCTGCGACCCGAAAGCAAAGAACAAATCCCGGGCGAACACTGTCGGGTCCAGCTGCAGATAGATCTGGCCCAGATACAGCACGCCATCATGGCGAACCCCAGAATAGGGTCTGGCAAGCAACCAGAGGCCGACAAGGGCAACGATGCCGATCGGCCAGCTCCAGCCTACGGGCCTCGTGAGCGAGTCAATCCGCATCGGTTGTGCTGTCGCGATATGGAGCATGCTTGAAGCGCACTGGGTGCCGCTGACGTAAACCGGCAGCGCCGCGCGAAACGGCGGAACACCCGCTCAAACACGAGTGCCGGGAAAATGAAAAGGGCGGCGCTAGGCCGCCCTCATCAAATCAGTTACGCAACGACGCGACGGCCGTCACGCCACGCCTACGTCAGTTGCCGCGGCAAGAACCGGGCAGGAACCTCACGAGTTCCGAGGAGGTGCCGTCACCGGTGGCACCGCAACGCCACGTTGAAACTTGACTTCCCGCACCGGGAGCGCCGCCAGTCGAGTCCAGCGGCTTGAGGGTGACGAACTTACCGTTCAGCGTGGCATCGCCAAAGCCTTGGGTCGTCACCGTGACTTCGCCAGTGCCGTCGGTCGCGATCAAGGCAACAAACTTCGACGTCGGTGCGGTGGTCTCGCAACCCCACGAGCCGGCAGTGGGCAAGGTTGTGGCCGCCTGGATGACTTCCGTGATGGACGTGCGGCAAGAGGACGCCGCCAGCACAACTTCAGACATCTGAGCCTTCTTCGTGTAGTCCTGGTACGCCGGCAGGGCGACGGCAGCCAGGATGCCGATGATCGCCACGACGATCATCAGTTCGATCAGGGTGAAACCTTGTTGAACGCGCTTCATGGAAAAAACTCCCGGGTACGGTGGGGTGGAGGAACTGTGTGCACCCCATGAATGCAGGGGTCGTGCCAGCCTCGAGGGCCCGCTCTCCTGCGGAATACCGCACATCGACTGACGCAATTGGTCACCATGAGGCGCCCAAGACTGTCGCACCCGGTTGGGTGCTGACACGTTGCGTCAGTCCGCCGCAGCCGGCGCCGAGGCGTCGGCGGCCACCACCAGCGTCATCACGTCGCCGGTCCTCAGCGAGCGCACGCGGTGCGGGCTGCCCAGCGCGGCAATCTCGGACATCACCGCTTCCACCTCGCCGGGCTTGATGTGGGTGATGCAGACCTCGGTCGGGTGCGTCAGCTGCCGCAGCTCCTGCGCCAGCAGTGCCGGGCACAGGTGCTGGCTGATGCCGGCGAGCTCGCGCTCGTCGTCGCGGAAGGCGGTCTCGATGACGAGGGCGGCCACCTTCATCGTGGCCAGACGCTGCCACAGCGCCGGGTTGGGCCCGGTGTCGCCGGTGAACACCCAGGCGCCCTCAGACCCGTGCACCGCATAACCCACGGCTGGCACGGTGTGGCGCGCCGGCAGCACCTCGAGCGTGTGGCGACCGAGCCGCAGCGTCTCGCCCACGGCCAGCGGCACGAAGCGCAGCACGGGGTTCGTGGCATCGGGCAAGCGGCTGAAGTCGGGCCAGATGACGCCGTTGAAGACATGCGTCTTCAAAGCAGCGATGGTTTCCGGGAGCGCATGCACGCCGATCGGCGGGCGGTCGGCGGCGCGGCGGCGGCGCGTCACGCTGTCGGCGAGCAGGCCGATGGCCAGCACGTGGTCGAGGTGCGAATGCGTGACGACGATGTGGTCGACCGCGACCATCTCATCGAGCGTGAGGTCGCCGACACCGGTGCCGGCGTCGATCAGCACATCGCCGTCGAGCAGAAAGGCGGTGGTGCGGCAGCCGGCGGCAATGGATCCCGAACAACCGAGGACGCGGATCTGCATGGGCGAATGACTTCTGGCGCCACACGCCCAACGCGCATGGTCTGGCCCCGATGCTGAGCCGCCCGCCCCGGCAGCGCAAGGGCGGTCGACACGGGTTCAGCTGCTTTGGGGAAAACTCACAAGGTCCGACGTGACTGCCGTCACGCTGCAGCCGGCAGGCTCAACGCGAGATGAACTGCATCTGCGTGCCCGCGAGCTCGATGACGTCGCCGTTGCGCAGCGGTACCGAGTCGCCGACGATGGGCACGCCGTTGATGCTGGGCTTGGTGGCGCCTTCGACATGTGCGAAGGCGTAACCGTTGGGACGCTTGGTGATCGAAGCCACCTGCACGCCCGGCTTGCCAACCGTGGTGACGACTTTGGTCAGCACCACCTCACGGCCGGCGGCCGCGCCATTGAGCACCTTGATCGAGGCCGGCTGCGCCACCGATGGCTGGGCCGCCGGCGGCAGGCCGCCGAAGCCGGAGGTGATGGCGCTGCTGTGCGCCGGCGCACCCGCAGCGGCGGGCGCTGGCGGACGCATGATCATGGTCTTTTCGTAGTCGCTGCTCTCGTCGACGAGGTACTTGATCTTGTACTTGCCGATCTCGACCGTGTCGTTGTGCGTGAGCAGCTGCTTCTTGATCGCCTTGCCGTTGATGTAGGTGCCGTTGGTGCTGTTGAGGTCTTCGATGAAGACGTCGGCACCCACCATCTGCAACACGGCGTGCTCGCCGCTGACGGCCAGGTTGTCGATCACGATGTCGTTGTAGGGCCGACGGCCGAGCGTGGTCTTGTCCTTGGTGATCTGGACTTCCTTGATCACCACTCCGTCCAATGAAACGACCAGTTTGCCCATGCCTGCCTGCCCTCAGTTCTTGTCCGCGCGAAAGTGGCCTTTCAGACGTGTTCAGCGCTTGAAAGGCCACCATGACCGCGCAGCCGGTGCGCTCGCGCTGCCGGTCGCGCGCCCCAGTATCACGGAGATATTATCCTTTCCGCCCGCGTCGTTCGCGGCTTCAATCAGTGCGCGTGTGCCTGATTCGAGCGAATCGAGCTGCTGCAACACCTGCGCAATGCCGGCGTCGTCGAGCATGTCCGACAGTCCGTCGGAGCACATCAGGAACAAATCGCCGTCG
The DNA here is from genome assembly GCA_020248945.1 of Rubrivivax sp. Taxonomy (GTDB): domain Bacteria; phylum Pseudomonadota; class Gammaproteobacteria; order Burkholderiales; family Burkholderiaceae_C; genus Rubrivivax. Next base: position 82,045 of record JADCGQ010000027.1, on the reverse strand, counting down.
AGCACGTCATGCTGATGCGTCTCCAGCAGGACGGTGTCCTCGACGCCGACGGCCCGCGTGACCAGGTTCTTGTTGGCCGAAAACGCGGCCTGCTCCGGTGTGATGAGGCCGGCGTCGATCTGCTCCTGCAGCAGCGAGTGGTCGCGCGTGATCTGCTGCAGCTTGCCTTCGCGCAGGCGGTAGCAGCGGCTGTCGCCGACGTGGCCCAGCAGCACGCGGTTGTCGCGGAACACGGCCACCACCAGCGTGGTGCCCATGCCGGCGTACTGCGGGTTGGTGTTGGCGGCGTTGAAGATGGCGCGGTTGGCGTTGTCGACGCAGATGTCCATCGCGCGGCGCACTTCGGCGTCGGACGCCTGGCTCGAGGCCTCGCGCAGCCAGCGGCCGAGCTCACTGCGGATGAAGCTGGTGGCCATGTTGCTGGCGACCTCGCCGGCGTTGTAGCCACCCATGCCGTCGGCCAGCACGGCCAGCGCGACGGCGTCGTCGGTGGCCACCGAATCTTCGTTGTTGCTGCGCGCCCGGCCCGGGTCCACGGCGGCATGGAGCTCGATGGTCATCGGCACGGGTCGCGTTCGAGTGGTCTATAAGAGAGCGCCGGATTGTGCATCGGATCGGGCGCGCGGCGGGGCGGTGTGAACCCCTCAGCGTGACGGAGGGCCGGTGCCTGCCTCTGGCGTGACCAGCGCCGCCAGTTCGGCGGCCACCGCACCCGCGTCGGCAGGCCGGGCGGCACGTGGGCGGGCGAGCAGCCGCGCCACCAGTTCGGCCAGCGCTGCGGGCATGGCGGGCCGCAGGCTGCGCAGGTCGGGCGGGGTTTCCTGGGCAACCCGGCGCAGCAGCTCGCCCATCGTGGCCGCTTCGTGCGGCAGGCGGCCGCTGAGCAGCTCGAAGGCCATCGTCCCGAGGGCGTAGAGGTCGCCGCGGGCGTCGGGCTCGGCGCCGGCCAGCAGTTCCGGCGCCATGTAGGCCGGCGTGCCGGGCACGATGCCGGTGTCGGTCTGGCTGGCGGCGGCGGTGGCCCTGGCGAGGCCGAAGTCGACGATGCGCAGCATGTCGTCGGCCCAGTTGACCAGCACGTTGGCGGGCTTCAGGTCGCGGTGCACGACGCCCTGCGCATGCGCATGGGCCAGCCCTTCGGCCACGCGCTGCAGCACACGCAGCACCACCGGCTCGGGCAGCAGCCGCGGCGCGCGGGCGTAGCGCTGCAGGTCGCTGCCGGGTACGGGCTCCATGGCCAGCCAGGCCATCGGGGCTTCGACCCCGGCATCCCAGATGGCGACGATCGCCGGGTGCCGCAGCCCCTGGGCCAGGTGCGCGGCGTCGAGAAAGGCCTCGGCCGCGCGGGCTTGTCCGGGGCCGGCTGGCAAAGGTTGAAGCTTCAGCGCGGCGACCACGTCGCCGCGGCGGGCCAGCCAGACCTGGCTCTGCATGCCGACACCCAGCCGCCGGATCAGCGACCAGCCGGCGACGACGGTGTCGCGGCCGAGCGGGGCGCTCATGAGACCCGCGTCTTCAGGCCGGCTGGGCGCCCTGGCGCTTCTTGATTGCCAGGCCGATCGCCAACACGAGCAGCGCACCGGCCACGCCTGAGCTGTAGCGCAGCATGTCGGACACTTCCGGCAAGCCGCCGGGCTTGAGGGCCGGCGTCGTGGGCAGGTGCGGCAGGATGCCGGGGTCGGTGACGGCCATCGTGCCGGCGATCCAGCCCAGCAGCATGCCGCCGACGGTGATGATCATCGGGAAGCGGTCCATCAGCTTGATCACGAGCTGGCTGCCCCAGACGATGATCGGGATCGACACCAGCAGGCCGAAGATCACCAGGCCCATCTGATGCTGGCCGGCGCTCTCGGCCGCGCCGGCGATGGCAATGACGTTGTCGACGCTCATCACCAGGTCGGCCACGATGACCGTCTTGACCGCTGCCCAGAGCTTGTCGCTGGCGGCGATGTCGCCATGGGCATCGTCTTCGGGCGCGAGCAGCTTCACGCCGATCCACACCAGCAGGATGGCCCCGATCAGCTTGAGATACGGGATCGCGAGCAGCGTCAGCGCAAAGAAGATCAGGATGACGCGAAGAACGATGGCGCCGGCCGTGCCCCAGATGATGCCTTTCGTGCGCTGGGCCGGCGGCAGCTTGCGGCAGGCCAGCGCGATGACCACGGCGTTGTCGCCGCCGAGCAGGATGTCGATCATGATGATCTGACCGACGGCGATCCAGAACTCGGGGCTGCTGAAGGCTTCCATGGGGCGGGGCGATACGGCGTTGAGGCCGCGGGAGTGTACGTTCGCCGAGTGGGGTCAATTCTGCGGGAACTACAGATGCCGGCCGCACAAATGCAAAGGGCCGCCCGCGGCGGCCCCTGGACTCAGGACGTCCGTCCCCGGGTCAGAGCATCGCCTTCAGCAGGCGGGCCATCTCGGACGGGTTGCGCGTGATGGTGAAACCGCACTCCTCCATGATGGCCAGCTTGGCGTCGGCGGTGTCGGCGCCGCCGCTGATCAGCGCGCCGGCATGGCCCATGCGCTTGCCCGGGGGCGCGGTGACGCCGGCGATGAAGCCGACGATCGGCTTCTTCATGTTCGCCTTGCACCAGCGTGCGGCCTCGGCTTCGTCGGGGCCGCCGATCTCGCCGATCATGATCACGGCGTCGGTGTCGGGGTCGTCGTTGAAGGCCTTCATCACGTCGATGTGCTTCAGGCCGTTGATCGGGTCGCCACCGATGCCGACCGCGCTGCTCTGGCCCAGGCCGATCTCGGTGAGCTGCGCCACCGCTTCATAGGTGAGCGTGCCCGAGCGGCTGACGACGCCGATGCGGCCCTTGCGGTGGATGTGCCCCGGCATGATGCCGATCTTGATCTCCTCGGGCGTGATCAGCCCCGGGCAGTTGGGGCCGAGCAGCAGCGTCTGCTTGCCGCCGGCGGCCTCTTTCTGCTTCATCTTGTTGCGCACCGTCAGCATGTCCTTCACCGGGATGCCTTCGGTGATGCAGATGACGAGGTCGAGGTCGGCCTGCACGGCCTCCCAGATGGCGTCGGCCGCGCCAGCGGGCGGCACGTAGATCACGCTGACGGTGGCGCCGGTGGCGGCCTTGGCGTCGGCCACGCTGGCGTGGATGGGAATGCCCTCGAAGGTTTCGCCGGCCTTCTTGGGGTTCACGCCGGCGACGAAGCAGTTCTTGCCGTTGGCATAACCCTGGCAGCCCTTGGTATGGAACTGCCCGGTCTTGCCTGTGATGCCCTGCGTGATGACGCGCGTGTCCTTGTTGATGTAGATCGACATGTCGTGTGCTCCGGGCTTACTTGACGGCCGCGACGATCTTCGTGGCCGCCTCGGCCATCGTGTCGGCGCTGATGATGGGCAGGCCGCTCTCGGCCAACATCTTCTTGCCCAGTTCCTCGTTCGTGCCCTTCATGCGCACCACCAGCGGCACGGACAAGCTCACCGCCTTGCAGGCGGCGATCACGCCTTCGGCGATGGTGTCGCACTTCATGATGCCGCCGAAGATGTTGACGAGGATGCCCTTCACGTTCTTGTTCTTCAGCATGATCTTGAAGGCCTCGGTGACCTTCTCGGCCGTGGCGCCGCCGCCGACGTCGAGAAAGTTCGCCGGCTCGCCGCCGAAGAGCTTGATGGTGTCCATCGTCGCCATCGCCAGGCCGGCGCCGTTGACGAGGCAGCCGATGTTGCCGTCGAGGCTGATGTAGCTGAGGTCGAACTTGCTGGCCTCGACCTCGGCCGGGTCTTCCTCGTCGAGGTCGCGGTAGGCGACGACGTCGGGGTGGCGGAAGAGGGCGTTGCTGTCGAAGTTGAACTTGGCGTCGAGCGCGATCAGGTTGCCCTTGCCGTCGCGGTTCAGCGGGTTGATCTCCACGAGCGAGGCGTCGGTGGCCATGTAGCAGGCGTAGAGCTTCTGGAACAGCTCGACGGCCTGCGCCGTGCTGTTGTCGGGCATGCCGATCGAGGCGGCGATCTTCTTCGCCTGCGCGTCACCGAGGCCGGTGAGCGGATCGATGAACTCGGTGACGATCTTCTCGGGGGTGCTGTGCGCGACCTCCTCGATGTCCATGCCGCCTTCGCTGCTGGCGATGAAGGCCACCTTCTGCGTCGCGCGGTCGGTGACCAGCGAGACGTAGTACTCCTTCTGGATGTCGGCGCCCTCTTCGATGTACAGGCGGCGCACCTTCTGGCCTTCGGGGCCGGTCTGGTGCGTCTTGAGCTGCATGCCCAGGATCTGCGTGGCCAGCGTCTCGACCTCGGCCAGCGAGCGCGCGAGCTTGACGCCGCCGCCCTTGCCGCGGCCGCCGGCGTGGATCTGGGCCTTCACGACCCAGACGCTGCCGCCCAGCTTCTGCGCCGCTTCCTGCGCCTCGCGCACGGTGAAGGCGGGGTAGCCGCGCGGCACCGGCGCGCCGTGCTGTCGCAGCAGTTCCTTGGCTTGGTATTCGTGGATCTTCATGTCGCCTCCTCGCGAGGGTCAGGGATGGTCTTCGGGGTCAGGAACCGGGCCCGGCCGCCGGTGCCGCAGGGCGGTACCAGCGCGGGTAGAACTGGCGCACGGCTTCGCCGTCGCGCTTCAGGGCGTGGCAGCGGTCGAGCTGGAACGGCTGCGCCGCACCGTCGGCCGTGCCGCGGGTGTCGATCACTTCGCCGGCAAAGCCCTGCACCACCGCGGTGGGCAGCACCTGGGCCAGTTCGGTGAGATGGGTGCAGGCCTTGGCACCGCCCAGGCGCGCGCGCACCTGGCGGTGGAAATCCTTCAGCAGGTTCAGGCCGACAAGTTGCGCATAGGCGTCGCCGTGCTCGCTGCACAGGCGCGGGTAGGGCATGGCGCGGGTGTCGGAACCGGCGGCGACGATGTCGAGCTCGCGGTTGACCACCAGGCGCAGCAGCATGTCGTGGATGGGGGCACCGGGCGGGCGCGGGCCATCGGCCATCTGCGTGATGCGGGTCTTGGTGTCGAGCAGCGTGGCGTCGACTTCCCACAGCCCGTCATCACGGGCGAACACCTGCACATCGAGATGGCGGCGGTGCTTGAGCTGGCGCTGCGGCGCCGCAGGGGGAAGGCTCATCAGGAAGGACCGGCGACAGGGCCGATGCGGCGGCGCAACAACAGGCGGGCGCGAATGTAGCACGCACGATCCGGCATGAAACTGACACCGCGGCAGCAGTGCGGCCGCGATCGGCCGGGCTGCGCCGAGGGTCTCAGGCCGGATCGTCGTCGGGCGGCAGCGGGTCGTCGGCGATGGCGCCCTTCATGACGCGACGGATCACTTCGCTGGAAAAGCCGCGCCCGACCAGGAAGCGCATCTGCCGCACACGCTCGGCGGGCGTCGCGCCGGGGCCGTCGAACCGGCGCAGCCACAGGGCGCGGGCGCGCTCAAGTTCGGTGTCGCGCACGCTGGCCAGGCTGGCATCGACCAGCGCCGGCTCGAGCCCGTGCTGCTGCATCGTCTGGCGCAGCCGCCGCTCGCCAAAGCGCGGGGCGCGCGCGTTCAGCATCGCCTCGGCCATGCGCGCCTCGTTCAGCAGGCCGGCGGCGGCGAGTTGGTCGAGCACCAGCGTCACGCGGCGGCGCAGCTCGGGCTCTTCGACGCCGCCGAACCCGGGCTCGCCGGTCTCGGCATGCGAGGCCGCCGCGGCCTGCTCGGCCAGCCGCGCCAGCGCCCGGGCGTGCGTGACGAGCTTGCGCTCGAGCTCGGCGCGGCCGTGGTCTCGCTGGGCCAGCCAGCGCAGGGCGCGCGACTTCAGCGCCGCCGGGGTGGGGCCGGCCTCGCGCGGAGCTGGCGGCTCGCCGCCAGCGGGCTTACTGCGCAGCAGCACCGCCGCCGAGCAGGGGGATGCCCATGTGCTCGCGCACCTTGTTCTCGATTTCGCGCGCCAGCTCGGCGTTCTCGCGCAGGAACTCGCGCGCGTTGTCCTTGCCCTGGCCGATCTTTTCGCCGTTGTAGGCGTACCAGGCGCCGGACTTGTCGAGGATGCGCGCCTCGACGCCCATGTCGATGATCTCGCCTTCGCGGCTGATGCCCTCGCCGTAGAGGATGTCGAACTCGGCGGTCTTGAACGGCGGGCTGACCTTGTTCTTGACGACCTTGACCTTGGTCTCGGAGCCGATGACCTCTTCGCCCTTCTTGATGCTGCCGGTGCGGCGGATATCGAGCCGCACCGAGGCGTAGAACTTGAGCGCGTTGCCGCCGGTGGTGGTTTCGGGGTTGCCGAACATCACGCCGATCTTCATGCGGATCTGGTTGATGAAGATGACCATGGTGTTGGTCTTCTTGATCGTGGCGGTGAGCTTGCGCAGCGCCTGGCTCATGAGGCGGGCCTGCAGGCCGGGCAGCGAATCGCCCATCTCGCCTTCGAGTTCGGCCTTGGGGGTGAGCGCGGCCACCGAGTCGATGACGATCAGGTCGATGGAGCCCGAGCGCACCAGTGCGTCGACGATCTCGAGCGCCTGCTCGCCGGTGTCGGGCTGGCTGATCAGCAGCTCCTGCAGGTTGACGCCGAGCTTTTGCGCGTACTGGATGTCGAGCGCGTGCTCGGCGTCGATGAAGGCGCAGGTGCCACCTTCCTTCTGCATTTCGGCGATGACCTGCAGCGTGAGGGTGGTCTTGCCCGAGGATTCAGGGCCATAAATCTCGACGACACGGCCGCGCGGCAGGCCGCCGACGCCGAGCGCGATGTCGAGGCCCAGGCTGCCGGTGGAGACCACCTGGATGTCCTCGATGACTTCGCCCTCGCCCAGGCGCATGATCGAGCCCTTGCCGAACTGCTTTTCGATTTGTGCCAGTGCGGCCTGCAGGGCTTTGGCCTTTTCGGTGTTCAGCGCTTTGACGGGTGCGTCCATGGGGCTCTCCTGGAAGGGTGTCGAATGGACGCGATGATAGCCAGAAGGCTGGATATTCGTACAGCTCTTTCGAAGGGCCGCCAACGGGGGAACCCGGCCAGGGGTGGTGCGGCCGAACACGCCGGCCCCCGGGCCGACGCCGTTGACGCCGCGCAAAGTCGGCGTCACCCTGCTACCTAGAATCCGCGAACCGCGCCAGCCCGCCCCGGGCCACCAGAGCCGCAGGAGACAAGCCATGCGAATCCTCATTGCTGAAGACGACCAGGTGCTGGCCGACGGCTTGCTGCGCAGCCTGCGTTCGTCGGGCTATGCCGTCGACCAGGTCGGCAGCGGCTCCGAGGCCGACGGCGCCCTGGCCGCCCACGAGTTCGACCTCGTCATCCTCGATCTGGGCCTGCCCAAGATGCACGGCTTCGAGGTGCTGCGCAAGCTGCGCGGGCGCGGCAGCGCCACGCCGGTGCTCATCCTGACGGCCGCCGACAGCGTCGAGCAGCGCGTCAAGGGCCTGGACCTCGGCGCCGACGACTACATGGCCAAGCCCTTTTCGCTGCAGGAGCTCGAAGCGCGCGTGCGCGCGCTCACGCGGCGCGGCCTGGGCACCGCCAGCAGCCTGCTCAAGCACGGCCCGCTCACCTTCGACGCCACCGGCCGCGTGGCCTACCTCAACGACCAGATGGTCGAGCTGTCGGCCCGCGAGCTCAGCCTGCTCGAGGTGCTGCTGCAGCGCGCCGGCCGCCTGGTCAGCAAGGACCAGTTGGTCGAGCGCCTGTGCGAATGGGGCGAAGAGGTGAGCAACAACGCCATCGAGGTGTACATCCACCGGCTGCGCAAGAAGATCGAGCAGGGCCCGGTGCGCATCGCCACCGTGCGCGGCCTCGGCTACTGCCTCGAGAAGATCGCGGCATGAGCCGCACGGCGTTCGCCAGGTAGCGCACGGGCTTGCCCGCCACCCGCACCCGCCACGAACAGCGCTCGCTGTTCGGCGAGATCCTCGACTGGATGCTCGCCCCGCTGCTGCTGCTGTGGCCCATGAGCCTGGGGCTCACCTGGCTCGTGGCCCAGGGCATCGCCAACCGCCCGTACGACCGCGAACTCGCCGAAGCGGCGATGGCGCTGGCGCGGCAGTCGTCGGTGCAGGCGGTCAGCGCCGAAGGGCCGGCCCCGCCCTCGCTGCGGCTGGCGCTGGAACGCACCGCTTCGAGCCTGCTGCGCAGCGAGGAAGAAGGCGACAACGTCTACTTCCAGGTGCTTGGCGCGCGGGGCCAGCTGCTGGCAGGCGACGCCCGGCTGGCGCTGCCCGACGACGACACCTTCGACACCGCGCGCGACAGCCCGCCCGAGCCCAGCGGCGTGCGCTTTCGCGACGACTTTCTCGGCGACGAGCCCGTGCGCGTGGCCTGGCTGGCGCTGCCGGGCGGTGGCGATGGCGATGCGCTGGTGCAGGTGGCCGAGACCCTGGGCAAGCGCTCGCGCCTGGCCACCGAGATCATCAAGGGCGTGCTGCTGCCGCAGTTCGTCATCCTGCCGTTGGCGGTGATGCTGGTGTGGCTGGCGCTGGCGCGTGGCATCCGGCCGCTGGCCGATCTGCAGCAGCGCATCCGCCGCCGCGACAGCACCGACCTGAGCCCGATCGAGGTCGGCGGCGTGCCCGATGAGGTGGCACCCCTGGTCGACGCCATCAACGACCTGCTGCAGCGCCTGGACCAGACCATCGCCGGCCAGCGCCACTTTCTGGCCGATGCCGCCCACCAGTTGAAGACGCCGCTGGCCGGCCTGCGCATGCAGGCCGAACTGGCGGCGCGCGAGATCGAGGCCGGGCGCGGCGACACGGCCAGCCTGAAGCACTCGCTGGAGCAGATCTCGGTGTCGACGCAGCGCGCGGCACACATGGTCAACCAGCTGCTGGCGATGGCGCGGGCCGATGCGGCGTCGGGCCAGGTGCTGCAGCACCGGCCGGTGGACCTGGCGGCCCTGGTGCGCTCGGTGGTGCGCGACTTCGTCGCGAAGTCCATGGACCGCCGCATCGACCTGGGCTACGAGGGCCCGGAAGACGGGTCGGCCACGTCCGGACTGTCGCTGCTCGGCGAGCCGGTGCTGCTGGGCGAGCTGGTGCGCAACCTGGTCGACAACGCGCTTCAGTACACGCCCCCCGGCGGCACCGTGACGGCCCGCGTGGTGCCCGATCCCTTCGGCCAGGTGGTGGTGCTGCAGGTCGAGGACACCGGCCCGGGCATCCCGCCGGCCGAGCGCGACGCCGTGTTCCGGCCCTTCTACCGCGCCCTGGGCACGCAGGTCGACGGCAGCGGGCTGGGCCTGGCCATCGTGCTGGAGATCGCCCAGCGCTACGGTGCCAGCATCACCCTGGCCGACGCCCGCCCGCGCCACGCCGGGCCCGCGGCCCCGCCGCCGGGCGCGCTGTTCACGGTGCGTTTTCCGTTGGCGACGACAGGGTCGTCGCCTAGCTCTGCATGAGGCGCTTGCTGCGCGAGACGGACATCAGGATGCCCAGGCCCAGGCCGAGCGTCACCATCGCCGTGCCGCCGTAGCTCACGAAGGGCAGCGGCACGCCCACCACGGGCAGGATGCCGCTGACCATGCCCATGTTGACGAAGGCGTAGGTGAAGAAGCTCATCGTCACCGCGCCGGCCAGCAAGCGCGTGAAGACCGTCGGCGCCTCGGCGGCGATCACCAGGCCGCGGAAGATCAGGAAGGTGAACGAGGCCAGCAGCACCAGCACGCCACTCAAGCCGAACTCCTCGGAGAAGGCGGCGAAGATGAAGTCGGTGGTGCGCTCGGGGATGAACTCCAGGTGCGTCTGCGTGCCCATCATGAAGCCCTTGCCCGAGAGGCCGCCGGAACCGATGGCGATCATGCCCTGCAGGATGTGGAAGCCCTTGCCCAGCGGGTCTTTCGTCGGGTCGAGCAGGGTGCAGACGCGGGTCTTCTGGTATTCGCGGATGCCGGGCCACTCGACGCCGGGCTGGCAGATGTGGTCGCCGGTGGCCACGATGGCGATGATGCCCACCACGCCCAGCACCATCACCGGCACCACCAGGCGCCAGCTCAGGCCGGCGAAGAAGATCACATAAAGGCCGGCGGCCAGCACCAGCAGCGAGGTGCCCAGGTCGGGCTGCTTGGCGATCAGGCCCACCGGCACCGCCAGCAGCGCCGCGGCCACGACGAAGTCGGCCACGCGCAACTGCCCCTCGCGCTTCTGGAACCACCAGGCCAGCATCAGCGGCAGCGCGATCTTCAGGATCTCGCTGGGCTGGATCACCGTCACGCCGACGTCGAGCCAGCGCGTCGCGCCCTTGCGGGTGATGCCGAACAGCTCCACCGCCACCAGCAGCAGCACGCCCAGCACGTACAGCGGCACCGCCAGGCTCTCCAGCTTCTGCGGCGGCACCTGCGCCATGACGAAGATGACCACCAGCGCGATCAGCATGTTGCGGCTGTGGTCGCCGAAGCGCGTGCCGCTGTCGAAGCCGGCCGAGTACATCACCACCAGGCCGATGCCGGCCAGCAGCGCAATGGCCAGCGCCAGCGGGCCGTCGAAACCGGCGAACACCCGCGCCAGCCGCGACGGCCAAGAGGGTTGCTCGAAGACGGCGTTCATGGCTGGCTCGCCGACGCGGCGGGCGCGGTCGAACCCGGCCCCGCCGTACCCGGCAACGGCACGTCGACGGCGCGCCGCGGCGTGCCCACGGGCGCTCCGGCCCGGCCCTGGCGCACGAGCGCGATGTCTTCCTCGCTCGGCCACTGGCCCTGCAGCAGGTAATCGAACACGCGCCGCGCGATCGGGGCGGCGGCCTCGGCGCCGAAGCCCGCGTTCTCGACCACCACCGCCAGCGCCACCGTGGGCGCCTCCACGGGCGCCATCGCCATGTACAGCGAGTGGTCGCGCTGGTGCTCGGCCAGCTTGGCGGCGTCGTACTTCTGGCCCTGGCGGATGCCGACAGCCTGCGCCGTGCCCGTCTTGCCGCCGCTGGCATACGGTGCGCCGGCGAAGATGCGGGTGGAGGTGCCCTCCTGCGTCACGCCCTGCAGCGCGCGGCGGATGACCTCCACATGCTCGGGCTTCAGCGTCAGCGGCGGCAGCTCCTCGCGCGGCACCGGCTTGCGCTGGCCGCTGATGGCGTCTTCGATCTCGCGCACCAGGCGCGGCTGGAAGCGCTGGCCGCCCGACACCAGCGTGGCCGTGGCACTGGCCAGCTGCAGCATCGTGAAGTTGTTGTAGCCCTGGCCAATGCCCAGCGAGATGGTCTCGCCGGCGTACCAGCGCTGCTGCTCGGGCTTCTTGTAGAAGCGGCGCTTCCACTCGGTGCTGGGCAGCAGGCCGGTGACCTCGCTCTGGAGATCGATGCCGGTCTTGACGCCGAAGCCGAAGGGCTCGAGCTCCGCGTGCATCAGGTCCACGCCCATCTCGTTGGCCAGCGAGTAGTAGTAGACGTTGCTGCTCTTGACGATGCTGCGGTACATGTCGACCGGGCCGAGCCCCTTGTCGCCGTGGCTGCGGAAGGTGTGGTTGCCGAACTGGAAGGTGCCGCCGTCGTTGACGATGGTGCTGGCGCTGCGCTTGCCGCTGTGCAGTGCGGCCATCGCCATGAAGGGCTTGAAGGTGCTGCCGGGCGGATACGTGCCCCTGAGGGCCCGGTTGAGCAGCGGCTTGTCGATGCTCTCGTTGAGCTCCTTCCAGCTCTCGGAGTCGATGCCGTCGACAAACAGGTTGGGGTCGAAGGTGGGCTTGCTGACGAAGGCCAGCAGCTCGCCGTTGCGCGGGTCGATGGCCACCAGCGCGCCGCGGCGGTCGCCAAAGAGCTGCTCGACGAGCGCCTGCAGCCGGATGTCGATCGACAGCACCAGCTTGTCGCCGGGTGTGGGCGGGTGGCTGCTGAGGCGCCGCACGGCGCGGCCGCCGGCACTCGTCTCGACCTCCTCGAAGCCGGTGGTGCCGTGCAGCGGCTTTTCGTAGGCCTGCTCCAGGCCGAGCTTGCCGATGTACTCGGTGCCCTTGTAGTTGCCCTGCTCGTCTTCGGGCCACTCCTCGATGTCCTTCTTCTCGGCGGCGTTGATGCGGCCGATGTAGCCCAGCAGGTGGCTGCCGGTCTCGCCCAGCGGGTAGTGGCGGAACAGGCGCGCCCGGATCTGCGCCGCCGGGAAGCGGAAGCTCTGCGCCGTGAAACGCGCCACTTCCTCGTCGGACAGCTTGCTGCGGATGGGCAGCGACTCGGCGCCCTTCATGTCGCCCATCAGCTGGCGGAAGCGGCGGCGGTCACGCGGGGTGATCTCCACCACCTGCGCCAGCTCGTCGATCAGCGCCTCGAGCTCGGCGCCGCGGGCCTCGCGCGTGGCGATCTCCAGCGTGTAGGCCGAGTAGTTGGTGGCCAGCACGACGCCGTGGCGGTCGACGATGAGGCCGCGGTTGGGCACGATGGGCACCACGGCGATGCGATTGGCCTCGGCCTGCGTGGCCAGGTCGTCGTGGCGGAACACCTGCAGGTGCACCATGCGCGCGGCCAGCAGCGCAAACAACAGCAGCACGAACACAGCCGCGGCCAGCACACGGCCGCGGAAGCGGTCGATCTCCTGTTCGACATCGCGCAGGACGGCAGCCATCAGCGATTGTTCCCCGCAAACCGTGTCTTCCCAAGCGGCCGCCGCGGAACCGGCTCTGCCGGGCCGGTGGCGGTGCCCCCCTGGGGGGGGAGCGGCGAAGCCGCTACGGGGGGGGGTCATAACGGCCGGTTCTGGTCAGGGTCGGGGGCGCGGCGCTGCGGTGCGAGCAGCAGCCACGTCACCAGCGGCCACAAGGCCGCTTCGAGCAGCGGCGCCGCCAGCAGCCACCAGCCCGGGAACATGTCGCCGGCCAGCAAGCGCACCAGCAGCGACACCGCATGCGCCGCCGCGAACAGCAGCACCAGCTGCAGCGCCTGCTCCAGCACACCAAACCACAACAGCCGGCGGTGCACGACCACGGCCACGTACGACAGCAGCGTGTACGCCAGCGCATGCTGGCCGAGGATGGCGCCCTGGTGCACGTCGAGTGCCAGGCCGAACACGAAGGCCAGCCCCACGCTCACGCGGCGCGGCTGGTGCACGTTCCAGAACACCAGCGCCACAGCCAGCACATCGGGCATGCCGGCGAGCCGGCCCAGCGGCAGCAGGTGGAAGCAAAACGCCAGCAGCAGCGAGCCGTAAATGAAGAGAGGGTTGGCCGGCAGCAGCAGCTGGTCAGAGCCCCGCGGCATGATCATGCCGCGGCCCCCGCGTTCTGCATGATCATGCCGCGGCCCCCGCGTTCTGCATGATCATGGCGCAGCCCCCGCGTTCTGCATGATCATGGCGCAGCCCCCGCGTTCTGCATGATCATGGCGCGGCCACCCCCGGCCGCGCCTTGGGTGTCTTCGCCGGCTTCGCGTTCGCCAGCGGCACGGCCGGCTCCGGCCGCGGCGGCATCTGCAGGCCCACGGGCTCGAGCACCAGCACCTGGCGCACGCCGTCGGGGCTGGCCGATGGCGCAAGCGCGATGCGCGCAAAGCCCGACTCGACGCGCCGCTCCACCGCCACCACCGTGGCCACCGCCAGACCCGGCGGGTAGACGCCGTCGAGGCCGCTGGTGTGCAGCAGGTCGCCCACCTTCACGTCGGCGTTGCCGCTCAGGAAACGGAGCTCCATGCCGCCGCTGCGGCCGGCGCCGAAGGCCGCGCTGCGCTGCTGCGTGCGCGTGTTCAGCACGGGAATGGCGGCGTCCTTGTCCGACAGCAGCGTGACCTCGGCCGTGACCGGGTAGACCTGCGTCACCTGGCCCAGCACGCCGGCCTCGCTGAGCACCGGCGCGCCCAGCTTCACGCCCTGAGTCAGCCCGCGGTCGATGAAGACCTTGCGCGAGTACGGATCGGCCGCCTCGTACAGCAGTTCGGCCGGCAGCGAGCGCACCGCCAGCGCCGGGCGCAGCTCGAGCAGGGCGCGCAGCCGGGCGTTCTCTGTCGCCAGCAGCTCGGCACGCGCAGCGCGCTCCGACAGCAGCGCGGCCTGCTGCTGCGCGGCGCGTTCGCCGTCGCGCGCGGCGGCCAGGCCGCGCAGGTAGTCGGTGCCGCCCATCAGCACGTCGAAGGGCACCGCCACCGCGCGCTGCAGCGGCAGCAGGGCCACGGCCAGCGCCTGGCGCAGCGGCTGCACGACCTGCATGCGCGTGTCGGCCACCATCAGGAAGATGGCCAGGGCCGAGAAGAACACCAGCTTGCTCAGGGCCGAAGGGCCCTGGCGGAAGAACGGCGGTGGGGTGCGGTCGAGCGTGCCCAGCGGCATGGCGGCCCCGACGCGGTGTGCAGCTTATTCGGAGGTGAAGATGGAGCCGAGCCGCTCCATGCGCTCCAGCGCCATGCCGCAGCCGCGCACCACGCAGGTCAGCGGGTCTTCGGCCACCAGCACGGGCAGGCCGGTTTCCTCGGCGAGCAGGCGGTCGAGGTCGCGCAGCAGCGCGCCGCCGCCGGTGAGCATCATGCCGCGCTCGGCGATGTCGGCGCCCAGTTCGGGCGGCGTCTGCTCGAGCGCGTTCTTCACCGCCGAGACCATCTGGTTCAGCGGGTCGGTGAGGGCTTCGAGGATCTCGTTGGAGCTGATCGTGAACGAGCGCGGCACGCCCTCGCTCAGGTTGCGGCCCTTGACCTCCATCTCCTTGACCTCGCTGCCCGGGAAGGCGCTGCCGATGGTCTTCTTGATGGATTCGGCCGTGGGCTCGCCGATCAGCATGCCGTAGTTGCGGCGGATGTAGTTGATGATGGCTTCGTCGAACTTGTCGCCACCGACTCGGATGCTGCCCTTGTAGACCATGCCGCCGAGGCTGATGACGCCGACCTCGGTGGTGCCGCCGCCGATGTCGACGACCATCGAGCCCGAGGCCTCGGACACCGGCAGGCCGGCGCCGATGGCGGCGGCCATGGGTTCTTCGATCAGGTAGACGTCGCTTGCGCCGGCGCCGAGCGCCGACTCACGGATGGCGCGCCGCTCGACCTGCGTGCTGCCGCAGGGCACGCAGATGATGATCCGCGGGCTCGGCCGCAGCAGCGAGCGCGGGTGGACCATCTTGATGAACTGCTTGAGCATCTGCTCGGTGACGGTGAAGTCGGCGATCACGCCGTCCTTCATCGGCCGGATGGCCTCGATGTTGCCGGGCACCTTGCCCAGCATGGCCTTGGCCTCGCGGCCGACGGCCTGGATGGTCTTCTTGCCGTTGGGGCCGCCTTCGTGGCGGATGGCGACGACCGAGGGCTCGTCGAGCACGATGCCTTTGCCGCGCACATAGATCAGCGTGTTGGCAGTGCCGAGGTCGATGGCGAGATCGGTCGAGAAATAGCGGCGCAGGGAGGCGGCGAACATGGGCGGGGAGCAGACGGGTGTCGGGGCGGCCGGGCACAAGGTGGCTTCGGGGGCCGGCATCGGGTGGCGGGGAGCCACCGCAGGTGCAGGGAACGCGGCCGAGAAGGGGTGCTCCGGCGGCTTGCGGGCCCTGGCTGCATGAGCGTGCAGGTTGGCCGGAGATAATACCCGACCCCATGCACGCGAACGCCGCTCACCCTGGCTCTTTGCGCTGCTTTTTGTAGCAAGCCGCATGGCCTGCCGGCCTCCTCCAGCCCCGAGCCCCGATGTCCCTGAACCCCTCTGACGTGAGCCGCATCGCGCACCTGGCGCGGCTCGAACTCTCTGCCGCCGAGGCCACGCAGATGCTGGGTCAGCTCAACGGCTTCTTCAGCATCGTCGAGCAGATGGGCGCGGTCGACACCCATGCCGTCGAGCCGCTGTACACGCCGCTGTCGGCCGTGCAGGACGTGCAGCTGAGGCTGCGCGATGACATCGTCACCGAGCCCGATGCACGCGCCGCCAACCAGGCCAGCGCACCCGCCGTCGAGGCCGGCTTGTTCCTCGTGCCCAGGGTGATCGAATGAGCCAGGCCCTGCACCAGCTGTCGGTGGCGGCGCAGGCCCAGGGCCTGGCCGAAGGCCGCTTCTCGGCGCTGGAGCTCGCCGAGGCCACGCTGGCCCAGGTGCAGGCCCATGCCGGGCTGGGCGCATTCCTCGCCGTCGACGAGGCCCGCGCACGCCAGCAGGCCCGGCAGGCCGATGCCGCGCGCGCCGCCGGCACGGCCGGGCCGCTGGCGGGCATCCCGATCGCCCACAAGGACATCTTCGTCACCGACTACGCCCGCACCGGGCTGCCCTCCACCGCCGGCTCGAAGATGCTCTCCGGCTACCAGAGCCCCTTCGACGCCACCGTGGTGGCGCGCCTGGCCGCCGCCGGCACGGTGACCATCGGCAAGCTCAACTGCGACGAGTTCGCCATGGGCTCGGCCAACGAGAACTCGGCCTTCGGGCCGGTGCTCAACCCTTGGGACCGCAGCCGCGTGCCCGGCGGCTCATCGGGCGGCAGTGCCGCTGCCGTGGCAGCCCGACTCGTCAGCGCGGCCACCGGCACCGACACCGGCGGCTCCATCCGCCAGCCGGCGGCCTTCTGCGGCATCACCGGCATCAAGCCCACCTACGGCGTGTGCAGCCGCTACGGGATGATCGCCTTCGCCTCCAGCCTGGATCAGGCCGGCCCGATGGCACGCAGCGCCGAAGACTGCGCGCTGCTGCTCAGCGCCATGGCCGGCTTCGACGAGCGCGACGCCACCAGCGCCCAGCGCCCGGCCGCCGACTACGCCGCGCTGATGCGCACCCCGCGCGAAGGCGCCAGCGCCACGCGGCCGCTGCAGGGGCTGCGCATCGGGCTGCCCAAGGAGTTCTTCCCGGCGGCGCTGGCCGCCGACGTGCACGCCGCCGTGCGCGGCGCGCTGGCCGAGCTCGAGAAGCTCGGCGCCACGCTGGTGGACGTGAGCCTGCCGCGCACGGAGCTCTCCATCCCGGTGTACTACATCATCGCGCCGGCCGAGGCGAGCTCCAACCTGAGCCGCTTCGACGGCGTCAAGTTCGGCCACCGCGCCGCGCAGCACGGCGACCTGCTCGACCTGTACAAGAAGAGCCGCGCCGAGGGCTTCGGGCCTGAAGTGAAGCGCCGCATCATGATCGGCACCTACGTGCTGAGCCACGGCTACTACGACGCCTACTACCTGCAGGCGCAGAAGCTGCGCCGCATGATCGCCGACGACTTTGCCGCCTGCTTCCGCGACTGCGACGTCATCGCCGGCCCGGTGGCACCCACGGTGGCCTGGAAGCTGGGCGAACAGGCCGGCGATCCGCTGCAGGCCTACCTCGCCGACATCTTCACGCTGCCGGCCAGCCTGGCCGGGCTGCCGGGCATGAGCGTGCCGGCCGGCCTGGGCGCCAGCGGCATGCCGGTGGGCCTGCAGCTCATCGGCCGCCACTTCGACGAAGGCACGCTGCTGCACGCCGCCCACGCGCTGCAGCAGGCCACCGACTTTCATCTGTTGGAGCCCCCAGGCTCCCTTCGGTCGCCACCCCCCAAGGGGGCCGGCCCGGCTTGGGAGCGGCCCAGCGCCGGGCAGGAGCCGGTGCTGTGAGCCCCGCCCTGCTCGTCCGCGGCTACGAGGTCGTCATCGGCCTCGAAACGCATGCTCAGCTCGCCACGCAGAGCAAGATCTTCAGTGGCGCCGCCACGGCCTTTGGCGCCGCGCCCAACACGCAGGCCTGCGCGGTGGACCTGGCGCTGCCGGGCACGCTGCCGGTGCTCAACCGCGGCGCCGTGGAGCGCGCCATCCGCTTCGGCCTCGCGGTGGGCGCGCACGTGGCGCCGGTGAGCATCTTCGCGCGCAAGAACTACTTCTACCCGGATCTGCCCAAGGGCTACCAGATCAGCCAGTACGAGGTGCCGGTGGTGCAGGGCGGCAAGGTGGAGTTCATGCTCGACGGCCGCCTGCGCGCCGTGCGCCTGACCCGCGCCCACCTCGAAGAGGACGCGGGCAAGAGCCTGCACGAGGAGTTCCACCTGCCCGACGGCCGCCCGGCCACCGGCGTGGACCTCAACCGCGCCGGCACGCCGCTGCTGGAGATCGTGTCGGAGCCCGACATGCGCAGCGCCGCCGAGGCCGTGGAGTACGCCAAGGCGCT
Organism: Rubrivivax sp.; assembly: GCA_020248945.1. GTDB lineage: Bacteria > Pseudomonadota > Gammaproteobacteria > Burkholderiales > Burkholderiaceae_C > Rubrivivax. The sequence goes on along the minus strand of JADCGQ010000027.1, from coordinate 64,134 downwards.
GCACGCTCTGGTGGTATGGCTGGGCATCTGCGACGGCAACATGCAGGAAGGCAGCTTCCGCTGCGACGCCAACGTCAGCGTGCGCAAGCCCGGCGCGCCCTACGGCACGCGGCGCGAGATCAAGAACCTCAACAGCTTCCGCTTCCTGCAGCAGGCCATCGATGTCGAGGTGCAGTGGCAGATCGACCGCGTCGAGGACGGCCTGCCCATCGAGCAGGCCACCGTGCTGTTCAACCCCGACGCCCACGGCGGCCGTGGCGAAACCCGCGCCATGCGCACCAAGGAAGACGCGCACGACTACCGCTACTTCCCCGACCCCGACCTGCCGCCGCTGGTGATCGCGCCCGAGTGGGTGGAGCGCGTGCGCGGCGCGATGCCCGAGCTGCCGCGTGCCATGGCCGCGCGCTTCGAGCGCGACGACGGCCTGCCGGCCTACGACGCAGCCATGATGACGCAGAGCCTGGCGTTCGCGCGCTACTACGAGGCGGTGCGCAACGCGGGTCGAGCGCTGGAGGGCGACCGCTCCACGGCCGCGTGGCCGAAACTGGCGGCCAACTGGCTGATGGGCGAAGTGAGCAAGCGGCTGAACGCGCAAGACAGCGACATCGCCGCCGTGGCCCTGCAACCCGCCACGCTGGCGGCGTTGATCGGCCGCGTCGTCGACGGCACGGTGTCGAACAACGGCGCACGCCAGGTCTTCGAGGCCCTGTGGAGCGGCGAGGCCGCCGATGTCGATGCCGTCATCGCCGCCAAGGGCCTGAAGCAGATGAACGACAGCGGCGCGCTCGAGGCCATCGTCGACGAGGTGCTGGCGAAGAACGAGAAGTCGGTGGCCGAGTTCCGCGCCGGCAAGGACAAGGCCTTCAACGCGCTGGTGGGCCAGATCATGAAGGCCAGCCAGGGCAAGGCCAACCCGGCGCAGGCCGGCGAGCTGCTGAAGAAGAAGCTCGGCGGCTGAGCGGCCGCCCAGATGTGGGCTACGGGCGGGCGCCCGCGCTGCGCGGCGCCGATGCCGACGGCAGCGGCCCCAGCGAGCCCGGTGCCACGCCTGCCCACAGGCGGCGCAGGCGGTCGAGCTCGGCGTCGTACAGCCGGTTGATGCGGCCGAGCTCAGCCTCCTGGGTGGCGGTGGCCGAGCGCTGGGCCTCGGTCGATGCGTCGTTGGCGTCGAGCGCGGTGCGCAGCTTCGGTGGCAGCGGCTTGCCGACGTAGAACTCGGCTTCCTCGAGCAGCGGCTTGCGCGCCAGCTCGAGCTCGCGCACCCGCAGCTCGGTGGCGCGGATGGCCAGCCGCACGGTGTCGAGCGCCACCTCGCGGGCGCGCTGGTGGGCGGCCTCGTTGGGGTAGCGCGCCATCAGGTTGCGATCGCGGCGGGCGGCATCGGCCGCAGCAGCACGGGCCTCGGCGGCGGCACGGTCGCGGGCGTCCTTCTCGGCGCGCTCTTCGGCCGTCAGCGTCGGCGGCAGGATGCCGCGCACCGAGCCGTCGCGGTTCAGGATCTGCTGTTCCTTGTGCCGGCACTCGGCGATGGGTCGGTCGGCGGTGAGTCGGCGGCCGTTGGCGTCGACGCAGGTGTAGATGCCGGCACTCGGCTGCGCCCACGAGGCCGCCACAGGCAGGCACAGCGCCACGAGCGCGACACGGCGCATCGCCATCAGCCGGCCGGCTGCACGCCGTAGCGCGTGCGGTAGGCCTCGACGGATGCGGCGTGCTGCGCGAGCGAGGCGTCGGCGCTGTCGCGCAGCCACTGCAGCAGGTCGGCCAGCGTGGCCACGGCCACCACGGGCAGGCCGAGTTCGCGGGTGACGAACTGCACCGCGCTCCAGGGCGCCTCGGCGCCGCCTTCCTGCGTGGCGCGCTCCTGGCGATCGAGTGCGATGGCCACGCCCGCCGGCGTGGCGCCCGCGGCGCGGATCATCGTGATCGACTCGCGCACCGAGGTGCCGGCCGAGATGACGTCGTCGATGATGAGCACGCGGCCGCGCACGGGCGCGCCGACCAGCGTGCCGCCCTCGCCGTGGTCCTTGGCTTCCTTGCGGTTGTAGGCGTAGGGCAGGTTGTGGCCGGCACGTGCCATCTCCACCGCCACGGCCGAGGCCAGCGTGATGCCCTTGTAGGCGGGCCCGAACAGCATGTCGAACGCCAGCTCGCCCGAGGCGCGGGCCTGCAGCAGACGGCGTGCATAGAATCCCGCGAGCTCGCCCAGCTTCGCGCCGTCGTCGAAGCCGCCGGCGTTGAAGAAGTAGGGCGACAGACGCCCGGCCTTGGTCTTGAACTCTCCGAAGCGCAGCACGCCCGCGCGCAAGGCGAAGGGCACGAAGGCCTGTGCAATCGGGTCGGTGGCAGCGGCGCTCATCGCATGTCGACCGGCGGGCGGTGGAGGAGTTCCTTGGGCTTCAGACTGGTCACGCTCAACCTCAACGGCATCCGTTCGGCTGCGAAGAAAGGCTTCGTCGCATGGGCTGAAGCTACAAACGCGGATTGTATGGGGGTGCAGGAGGTCAAGGCGCAGGCCCCCGACGTGGCCGGGACGCTCGACCGGCTCGGGCCCCTGCAGGGCCACTTCCATTTTGCGCAGAAGAAGGGCTACTCCGGCGTCGGGCTGTACGTGAAGAAAGCGCCGAGCGAGGTGATCACCGGCTTCGGCGACCCGGAGTTCGACGACGAAGGCCGCTGGGTCGAGGCGCGCTACGACACCGCCCGGCGCAAGTTCAGCCTCATCAGCTGCTACTTCCCCAGCGGCAGCAGCAGCGAGGAGCGCCAGGCCGCGAAGTTCCGCTTCCTGGCGAGCATGTTGCCGCATCTGGTGCGGCTGAAGGCCGAGCGCGAGTTCGTCCTGATGGGCGATGTCAACATCGCGCACAAGGAAATCGACCTGAAGAACTGGCGCTCGAACCAGAAGAACAGCGGCTTCCTGCCCGAAGAGCGCGCCTGGCTCGACCAGCTGTTCGGCAGCGTCGGCCTCGTCGACGTGTTCCGCACGCTCGACCCGCGGCCCGAGCAGTACACGTGGTGGAGCAACCGCGGCCAGGCCTGGGCCAAGAACGTGGGCTGGCGCCTCGACTACCACCTGGCCACGCCAGCCGTGGCCGCGACGGCGAAGAAGGCCTCGATCCATCTCGAGCCGCGCTTTTCCGACCACGCGCCGCTGACCATCGACTACGACTGGAAGGTCTGAACGCCTCGGCCGGGCTTGCGGATGCAGGCGCTCAGCTCGCGCGCGCCTCGAGCATCAGCTTGCGCACCTCGTCGATCAGTGCGGCGCCGATCTGCCGGGCCTCCGCGGCATCGACCTGCAGGCCGTCGAGATCGGCCTCCACCTCCTCGCGGCGGCGCCGCGAGAGGGCATCGAGAATGCGCTGGCGCACCGGCTCCCCCGACAGCGGCGCCAGCAGCTTGGCCAGCTCGAGGCTGTCGCGGCGTGCCAGCGCGGCGAACAGCGATTTGTTGTCGGCGAACTCCAGGTCGGTGATGTCGGCGAACTCCTGGGGCGTCTTCACGCGGCGCTCGGCAAAGTAGCGCCGGCCTTGTGAATCGAGCAGGCGCAGGATCTCTTCGCGCCGGAAGGTGAACACGTCGTCGGCGAAGTCGCCCGATGCCAGCTTGCGCAGCAGGACGGTTCGCTCGACCTCGACCAGATCGGCGAACTCGTCGAGGCTGAGCGTCTCGTGCGTCAGCTTGTCGGCGTCGCTGTCGCCCGCCACCAGCCGCCGCACCTGGGCCACGATGTCGCGCACCGCAAAGCGCACGCGCTTGCCGCTGCCGGAGTCGTCTTCGATGTGCACCAGGTGGGCCGACTGCAGCCGGCCGAGGCAGGCCATGATGTGCCGCTCCGAGTGACCCAGCATCAGCTTGGCGTTGTGCACCACCTCCTGCAGCATCGGCTGGGCCTGCGGGCTGCGCGCCTCGGCGCCGGGGCGCAGCACCACCGCGGCGCGGCCGACATCGGCCATGCCCAGCAGGTACAGGATCTGCGCGTACACCTGCAGCTCGGGCTGGTAGTTCACCCGCGTGGCAATCAGCCGGTGGGCGGCCACCAGCCGCTCCGACAGGCTGCGCAGCAGGCCCTGCGTGAGCCCGGCGCTGTCGGCCACCGATTCGGCCAGATCGTGCAGGTTCACCAGCGCCAACTCGCAGTAGCTGCGGGCCGCGGCGTTGTGCATGCGCACGGGCTGCTCCAGGTGCGGCTCGATGCCGAAACACTGGCCCTTGCGCAGCGTCTCGACGACGGTGCGCTTGCCGTCGCGCACGTGGAACAGATCGACCTCGCCCTCGCGGACGACGTACAGATTGGTCGCCGGCATGCCCTCCTTGTAGAGCACGTCACCGGCAAACGCCCGAAGCTGACTGCAGCCGTTTTCGCGGGCAAACTGAAGAAAGGGCTCTCGTGAGATCACAGCGGCGGGGGCCGGGCCCGGACTTGCGCCAGGCCATGCGGCTAAGTGATAAAAATGTGGACATATGCTAGCGAGATCGCCGACCGATCAGATATCGAAAATGTCATATGTTTCAACTGAAGGACGGGTTTCGTGGCTTTCGCGGCCGGCAACGGGGCCCTCGCGATGAGCGAGGAGCTGCTGACCACCCGTGACGGCTGCTCGCTGGCACTCCGCCGATGGCCCGCCGCGGCCGCGCCGCGCGGCCAGGTGCTCATCGTTCACGGCCTGGGCGAACATGCCGCGCGCTACGACCCGGTGGCCGCGGCGCTCAACGCCGAGGGCTGGGCGGTGCTGGGCTTCGACCAACGCGGCCACGGCCGCAGCAGCGGGCGGCGCGGCACGCTGGCGCGGGCCGACAGCCTGCTCGACGACCTCGCCCAGGTCATCGACCACGCCGCCACCGCGCCTGGCCCGCGGGTGCTGCTGGGCCACAGCATGGGCGGCGCGGTGGTCGCGCGCTTCGTGGCCGAGGCGCTGGCAGCGCAGCCGGCGGCCTGGTCGCGGCCGGTGGACGGCCTCGTGCTGTCGTCACCGGCCTTGCAGACCCGCCTGTCGGCCTGGCAGCGGCTGCAACTTGCCGTGGGCGAGCGCCTGCTGCCCGATCTGGCCCAGCGCAACGGCATCGACAGCCACCAGCTCTCGCACGACGAGGCCGTGGTGCAGGCCTACGACGCCGACCCGCTGGTGCACGACCGCATCAGCGCGCGGCTGGCCCGCTTCATCATCGACGCCGGCCCGGCGGTGCGCGCCGCCGCACCGCGCTGGGCGGTGCCGACGCTGCTGATGTGGGGCGGCGCCGACACCATCGTGCCGCCCGCCGGCAGCCGCGCCTTCGCGGCGGCGGCACCGGCCCGCGTGCTGACGAGCTTCGAGTTCGACGGCATGCGTCACGAGATCTTCAACGAGACCGAGCGCGCCGGCTTGCTGATGCGACTGCTGCAATGGCTGCGGCGGTTCTAGACTGCGCCCCACCGCCCTTGACGGAGAACCCGATGAACGCACCCACCCGCAGCGCCGAAGCCGCCGCTCTCGCCTCCTTCGCCGAGCAAGCCTGGGACGAACGCATCGTGCCCGCGCTCACCGACTACATCGCGGTGCCGGCCAAGAGCCCGATGTTCGATGCGAAATGGGCCGAGCACGGCCTGCTCGACCGCGTGGTGACGGACGCCGCGCGCTGGGTCGAGAGCCGCGGCGTCGCCGGCCTCCAGCTCGAGGTGATCCGCCTGCCGGGGCGCACGCCCATCGTCTTCTTCGACATCCCGGCCACCAAGGCGGGCAGCACCGGCACCGTGCTGCTCTACGGCCACCTCGACAAGCAGCCTGAATTCAACGGCTGGCGCAACGACCTCGGGCCCTGGACGCCGAAGTACGAAAACGGCCTGCTCTACGGCCGCGGCGGCGCCGACGACGGCTACGCGGTCTACGCCGCCATCACCGCCATCGAGTCGCTCGACCGCCAGGGCATCGCCCGCCCGCGCTGCGTGGGCCTCATCGAAAGCGGCGAAGAAAGCGGCAGCCCCGACCTGCCGGCCTACATCGAACAGCTGAAAGCCCGCCTGGGCGACATCGAGCTCGTCGTCTGCCTCGACAGCGGCGCCGGCAACTACGACCAGCTCTGGCTCACCACCAGCCTGCGCGGCATGGTCAGCGGCGTGCTGAAGGTCGAGATCCTCACCGAGGGCATCCACTCGGGCGACTCATCGGGCGTGGTGCCCAGCAGCTTCCGCATCCTGCGCCACGTGCTCGACCGGCTCGAAGACAGCGCCAGCGGGCAGCTGCTGCCGCAGAGCCTTCATTGCCAGGTGCCGGCCTCGCGGCTGGCGCAGGCGCAGGCCACGGCCGCCATTCTGGGCGACGAGGTCTGGAAGCGCTTCCCCTGGGCCTGCGGCGCCGACGGTGGGCCCTCGCTGCCGACGACGACCGATCCCGTCGAAGGCCTGCTCAACCGCACCTGGCGGCCCACGCTCAGCGTCACCGGCGTCGACGGCTTCCCCGAGCTGGGCAACGCCGGCAACGTGCTGCGGCCCTACACCGCCTTCAAGCTGAGTCTGCGGCTGCCGCCGCTGGTGAACGGCCACGAGGCCAGCCTGCAGCTGAAGACGCTGCTCGAGGACAACGCGCCCTACAACGCCAAGGTCACCTTCCACCCCGACGGCCGCGCCGGGCAGCTGGGCGCCACCGGCTGGAACGCGCCCGAGCTGGCACCGTGGCTGGAGCAGGCCATGAACAGCGCCTCGCAGGCGCACTGGGGCGCACCGCTGGGCTTCATCGGCCAGGGCGGCACGATCCCGCTGATGAGCATGCTGCAGGCCGGCTTTCCCAAGGCGCAGATGATGGTCTGCGGCGTGCTGGGGCCAAAGAGCAATGCCCACGGCCCGAACGAGTTCCTGCACGTGCCGTACGGCAAGAAGCTCACGGCCACCGTGGCCCAGGTGATTGCGGCGATGCCCTGAGGCGCGACGGTCGAGCAGACGGCATCGGGGATCACCATACCCCGCGTTCAGGGGGCTGTGGTGTCCAAGCCGCGTGGCAACCGGCACCGCTTGCCGCACAGTCGCCTCTCAGTGATTTCATTTGACGCTGCAGGGCCTTTCGCGCCCGCGGCACAGGAGGTTCTTTCATGACTGTGACTTTCCGTTCTGCGCTGGTCTGCGCCGGCCTCGGCCTGCTGATGAGCGCACCGGCCCTGGCCCGCACCACCGCGGCCGTGCCCGCTGCCGTGGTGGCCATTCCCGCCGGCAGCGCGGGCTTCATCGACATCAATCTAGCCGGCTGGACCAGCTTCGGCGGCTTCGGCGCACCGAGCAACACGACGGTGGCCTTCGACATCGGCGCCGGCACCGCGGTGACGGGCTTCACTTACACCGGCGTCAGCTTCACCACCAGCAACGGCAGCTGGCTCAGCGAGCTCACGTTGTCGGTGAACCCGACCAACGGTGATGCCGCCACCGAGTACATGGACTGGTCGCCGAGCCTGGCCGACAACAGCGGCAGCGCCACGGCCAGCGGCAGCTGGGGTGGCGCTACGGGCGGCCCGGGGCCGTTTGGTGCCGGCACGTCGTTCACGGCCGCCGACGGCCTGATCTTCGTCACCGTGTACGAGGGCTTCGACGACCCGTTCGGTGACACGGGCGCCGCCCTCGACGCCACCATCACCGCGGGCACGATGCGCTTGTTCCTGGCTCCGATCCCGGAGCCGGGCACCTACGGCATGATGGCGCTGGGCCTGCTGGCCGTGGGTGCGGCCCTGCGCAAGCGCCAGCAGTCGAACTGATCTCGCTCCCCGCCTGAAAAAGCCCGCCACTGGCGGGCTTTTCTGTCTCCGCTGCGTGCGCTCAGTCCTCGCCGAGGAAGCCGCCGCTCTGGTGCGACCAGAGCTTGGCGTAGTGGCCGTTCAGCGCCAGCAGCTCGGCATGCGTGCCCTGCTCGGCGATCACGCCCTGCTCCAGCACGATCAGCCGGTCCATGCGCGCGATGGTGCTCAGGCGGTGGGCGATGGCGATCACCGTCTTGCCCTCCATCAGGCCCAGCAGCTGGTCCTGGATGGCGAGCTCGACCTCGCTGTCGAGCGCACTGGTGGCCTCGTCGAGCACGAGGATCGGCGCGTCCTTCAGCACCACGCGCGCGATCGCGACGCGCTGGCGCTGCCCGCCGCTGAGCTTGACGCCGCGCTCACCGACGTGGGCCTCGTAGCCGGTGCGGCCTTTCCAGTCCTGCAGGCCGAGGATGAACTCGTGCGCCTGCGCCTTCTGGGCGGCGGCCACGATCTCGTCCAGGCTCGCGCCCGGCCGGCCGTAGCCGATGTTGGCGGCGATCGAGCGGTGCAGCAGCGAGGTGTCCTGCGTCACCAGGCCGATGGCGCCGCGCAGGCTTTCCTGGCTCACGGCGCGGATGTCCTGGCCGTCGATGCGCAGGCTGCCGGACTCGAGGTCGTGAAAGCGCAGCAGCAGGTTCACCAGCGTGCTCTTGCCTGCGCCTGAGCGGCCGACGACGCCGATGCGCTCGCCGGGCCGCACGGTCAGGTTGAGGTTGTCGAGCACCTTCTTGCCGTCGTTGCGGCCGTAGGTGAAGGTGACACCCTCGAAGCGGATCTCGCCGAGATCGACCTCGAGCTCGCGCGCGCCGGGCGCATCGGCCATGGCGTGCGGCACGGCGATGGTCTCCATGCCTTCCTGCACGACGCCGACGTTCTCGAAGATGCCGGTCACTTCCCAGCTCACGAAGCCGGCCACGTTGGCAATCGCCCAGGCCAGCGGCAGCGCCGTCGCCACCGTGCCGGCGTCGATGGTGCCATTGCCCCACAGCCACACGCCGATGGCCGCCGTGCCCACCAGCAGCATCGCGTTCAGCACCGACAGCGTGGCCATGAAGGTGGTGATGAGCCGCATGTGGGCGGCGATGGCGCCGCTGTGCTCGTCGATCACTTCGCGCACGTACTGGTCTTCGTCGCGGGCGCGGGCGAACAGCTTCACCGTGAGGATGTTGGTGTAGCTGTCGACGACGCGGCCCATGACCTGGCTGCGCAGTTCCGAGCTCGTCTTGGCAAGGTCGCGCATCTTCGGCACGAAGTGGCGCAGGAACACCACGTAGCCCACGAACCAGGCGATGGTGGGCAGCGCCAACCGCCAGTCGGCCATGGCCATCAACACCAGAGCCGACAGGCCGTAGACGACGATGTACCAGACGGCGCGGATGCAGCTGACCACGCTCTCGCGCACGGCATTGCTGGTCTGCATCACGCGGTTGGCGATGCGGCCGGCGAAGTCGTTCTGGAAGAAGGGCCAGCTCTGCCGCACCACGTGCCAGTGGCTCTGCCAGCGGATCAGGCTGGTGACGCCCGGCACCACGGCGTTGTTGCGCACCAGGCTGTCGAGCAGCAGCGTCAGCGGGCGGCCGATCAGCACCGCCGCGGCCATCAGCAGCAACTCCGGCAGGGCGGCCTGCAGGGCCGCGGCGCGGTCGGTGGCCTCCATCAGCCGGACCAGCCGGCCGATGAACAGCGGGATCAGCGTGTCGATCAAGGCCACCAGCAGGCCGGTGACGAACATGGCGCCGAACAGGGTGCGGGCCTGGCCGATGTAGTGCCAGTAGAACGCGATCAGCCCCTGCGGCGGCGGTGTACCCGGCGCGGCGGTGGGGCGGATGCGGCTTTCGAAGTAGGCGAACAAGGCCATGGGCACGGCCGCGTCGTCGGCGCGGGGCCGGACGCGGCTCTTCGTTGAGGGGATGCCCGATTCTCGCGGCGTGCGGCGCTTCGTGCCGGCGCGGCGCTTCCACCGATCGGCCTAGGCCCGAAGGCACCGGCGGCCCATGGCAGCCGCCCGACGACCAACCACCAATACCGATCGGTCACTGCAGCAACTACACAGTTTGTTGCGTGACCGTACAGTTTACAAAGGAAACCTTGTCGTCAATACTCCGACTGAATCGTGCCATCCCGCACGCTTTTCAACCGCGCCCGGCGCCTCTGACGGCAGGCGGCGCCCCTGGAGAAAACCCATGTTGAAGTGGATCAGGCTTTCCATGGCAGCACTGGCAACGAGCTTCGTTGCCGCTTGCGGCGGTGGCGACAACCCCGCGTTCGCGATTGCCGACGTCACGGCAACCGACAGCCGTTTCGGCACCCTCAATCAGGCGCTGGTGAACACCGGTCTGCAGGCCACGCTGCTGCAATCGGGCACCTTCACGGTGTTCGCACCCACCGACGACGCCTTCAATGCGCTGGCAACCGAGCTGGGCATCACCCGCGCGCAACTGCTGGCCGACCGTGCGCTGCTGACCAGCGTGCTGCAGTACCACGTGCTCGGCAGCACCGTGCCGCGGGCCAGCGTGCCGCTGGGCCGGGCCATCACGCCGCTGGCTGGCGGCATCTTCAAGGTCGACTCCGTCGGCGGCAACCTCGTCATCACCGACGGCCGCAACCGCACGAGCCGGATCACGGCCACCGACATCGGCGCCACCAACGGCGTGATCCATGTCGTCGACCGCGTGCTGCTGCCGCCCAACCGCAACATCGTGCAGACGGCGCAGAGCCTGCCGCAGTTCAGCATCCTGGTCGAGGCGGTTGTCGCGGCCAATCTGCAGGGCGCGCTGTCCGGCACCGGCCCACTGACCGTGTTCGCACCGACCAACGATGCTTTCGTCGCACTGCTGGGCGAGCTCGGTCTGACGAAGGCGCAGCTGCTGGCGAACACCGCGCTGCTGACGCGCGTGCTCACGTACCACGTGCTGCCGAACCGCACGCTGAAGGCCGACATCACCACAGGCCAGGCCATCACCACGCTGCAGGGCGGCACCTTCACGATCGGCAACGACCTGGCCATCACCGACAGCCGCGCGCGCCGCGCGGGCATCGCCGGCACCGACGTGCTCACGAGCAACGGCGTCATCCACGTCATCGACCGCGTCATCCTGCCGCTGCCGGCCGAAACGATCGTGCAGACGGCGCAGAGCCTGCCGCAGTTCAGCATCCTGGTCGAGGCGGTTGTCGCGGCCAATCTGCAGGGCGCGCTGTCCGGCACCGGCCCGCTGACCGTCTTCGCACCGACCAACGATGCTTTCGTCGCACTGCTGGGTGAGCTCGGTCTGACGAAGGCGCAGCTGCTGGCCAACGTTCCGCTGCTGACCAAGGTGCTCACCTACCACGTGGTGCCCGGCCGCGTGCTGCGCGCCCAGGTGCCGGTGGGCCCGGCGATCACCACGCTGCAAGGCGAGACCTTCACCGTCGATTCGACGCTGGCCATCACCGACCGCCGCGGCCGCCGCGCCAGCATCACGGCGACCGACGTGTTCACGTCCAACGGCGTGATCCACGTGCTCGACCGCGTCATCCTGCCGGCGCCTTGAAGACGCCCGGCTTTTCTGTTCGATCCCTGTTCCCCAAACGTCACTGAAAGGACCTGTTCCATGAAGAAGCTGATCATCGCTACCGCCCTGGCCGCCGCGTCGCTGGCCGTCCAGGCCAAGGACATCGTCGACACCGCCGTCGCCGCCGGTTCGTTCAAGACGCTGGCCACGGCCCTGCAGGCCGCCGGCCTGGTCGACACGCTCAAGGGCAAGGGCCCGTTCACGGTGTTCGCGCCCACCGATGCCGCTTTCGCCAAGATCCCGAAGGCCGACCTCGACGCGCTGCTGAAGGACAAGGCCAAGCTGACGGCCGTGCTCACGTACCACGTGGTGCCGGGCGCCGTGATGGCCAAGGACGTCAAGGCCGGCAGCGTGAAGACGGTGCAGGGCGGCATGCTGACCATCGGCACCACCGGCGGCGTGACCGTCAACAACGCCAAGGTCGTGCAGGCCGACATCGTGGCCAGCAACGGTGTCATCCACGTCATCGACACCGTGGTGCTGCCGAAGTAATCGGCAGCTCGCGTCGGCCGGCTGCGCCTGCTAGAAGGTGTAGCCGGCCGCCACCGACTGCTGGCTCATCGGCTCGAGCAGCTTCACGAGCGGGGCCAGCGGCCGGTAGCGCATCGCCACCTTGGTGGCGTAGGCGAAGAAGCGCGGCAGGTCGGCGGCATAGCCGGCCTTGCCGTCGCGGTGCTTCAGGCGGCAGAAGATGCCCAGCACCTTGAGATGGCGCTGCAGGCCCATCCACTCGAGTGCACGCCAGCACTCGCCGAAGTCATCGGATACCGGCAGCCCGGCAGCCCGCGCGGCCTGCCACCAGCGCACCGCCCAGTCGAGCTCCTGCTCCTCGGGCCAGCTGATGAAGGCGTCGCGCAGCAGCGAGGCCATGTCGTAGGTCAGCGGGCCGGCCACGGCGTCCTGGAAGTCGAGCACGCCGGGGTTGCGGCCCCCACCGGCGTCGTCGCAGACCATCAGGTTGCGCGGCATCCAGTCGGCATGCACGGCCACCACCGGCTGCGCCAGCGCGCTGGCCACCAGGGCGTCGGTGACGCGCTGCCAGGCGTTGCGCTCGGCATCGCCCCAGACGAGGCCATGCTCGCGGGCGACGCACCAAGTCGGGAACAGGTCGAGCTCGCGGCGCAGCAGCGCCTCGTCGAAAGGCGGCAGCGCGCGCGCATCGACACCCAGCTGCAGCCGCGTGAGCGCCGCGATGGCGTCGCGCATCAGCTCGTCGGCGCGGCGGTGGTCGCCCTGCTGCTGGGCCGCTTGCAGCGCGGCCAGGTAGAGCTCGCTGCCGAGGTCGTCGAGCAGCAGGAAGCCCTGTTCGAGCTCGGCCTCGCGCACGCGGGGCGCGTGCAGGCCGGCCTCGGCGAGCAGGCCGGCGACGTGCACGAAGGGCCGCGTGTCTTCTTGCGGCGGCGGCGCGTCCATCACGATCAGGCTGCCGGTGGCGGTCTGCACGCGCAGATAACGGCGGAAGCTGGCATCGGCCGAGGCGGGCACGAGCGTGGGCCAGTCGATGCCGTGCTGCGCGGCGATGGCCTGGGCCCAACGTTCGAATGCCGCCTGGCGCGAGGGGTCGCTCCAGGCGACGGCGGGGGCCCCGGGGGGCAGGCGGGAGGTGTGGCTCATGGATAATCGATTCTAAGAATTGCCGACCGTCGCGACCCTCGCGGCGCCATCTGCCGCCCCGAGGCTGCCCCGAGCGCATGACCCACCCGACGCTGGCCCTGGCGATCGTTGCGCTCGCGTCGGCAGCCCCGGCGCACGGCGCCACCGACGCGCCGCAAGCCCCTGCACCAGCTTCCGCCACGGCCGCCGCAGCCGCTGCTTCGGCACCGGCCGTGCCGCTGGAGCGCTCGCCCAAGCTGGTGCCCTTGCCGCGGGCCGACGCCAGCCGCCGCGGCCCGATCGTGCTGCAGGCGCGCTCCATCACCAACCAGCCCGAGCTGCAGACGGTGGCCGAGGGCGACGTCGAGTTCCGCCGCGGCGGCCTCGTCATCCGCGCCGACCGCGTGGCCTACGACAACGTGCGCGATCTCGCCAGCGCCAAGGGCGGCGTCAGCGTGGCGCGCGACGGCGCCATCTACAGCGGCCCCGAGCTGCAGCTCTCGGTGCAGCGTTTCGAGGGCTACTTCCTCGAGCCGCAGTTCGAGTTGACGACGCTCGGCGCCGGCGGCCGCGCCGACCGCATCGACTTCCTCGGCGCCGGCCGCTCGCGCGCCACCAACGCCAGCTACACCAGCTGCCCGCGTGTCGACCCCGCCGCGGCCGGCACCGAGCCCGACTGGGTGCTGAAGACCGATCGCATCCAGATCGACCTCGACGCCAACGAGGGCATCGCCGACGGCGCGCAGCTGCGCTTCCTGGGCGTGCCGATCCTGGCGTTGCCGCGCCTGAGCTTTCCGCTCAACGACGAACGCAAGAGCGGCTGGCTGCCGCCGTCGATCAACATCGACAACCGCAGCGGTCTGATCGTCTCGGTGCCCTGGTACTGGAACATCGCGCCCAACCGCGACGCGACGATCGCACCGCGCGTGATCACGCGGCGCGGGCTCGGCGTCGACAGCGAGTTCCGCTACCTCGAGCCCAGGTTCGGAGGCGCCCTGCGGCTCGACGCGCTGCCCAACGACCAGGTGGCGCGCCGCTCACGGGGCTCGTTGCAGTGGCTGCACGAGGCCACGCCGGCCGCCGGCTGGCGCATCGAGACCGACATCGCGCGCGTCAGCGACGAGGCCTGGTGGAAGGACTTCCCCGACGCCGGCCGCAGCTTCACGCCGCGCCTGCTGGCGGGCCGCGCGGCGGTGGAGCGCTCGTTCGCGCTGCCGGCCACCCTGCTGCTGGGCGAAGGCGAAGGCGAGGGCAGCGTCTACGCCCGCGCGCTGCGCTGGCAGGTGCTGCAGGACCCGGAGTCGTTCGTCCTGGCGCCCTACGAGCGCAGCCCGCAGATCGGCATGGCGCTGCAGGCGCGCGCCGCCGGCGGCGTGGAGCTGGCGCTGCAGACGGAGTTCAACCGCTTCACCCTGCCCGCCGGCCAGGCCATCGATCTGGCCCGGCCCACCGGCGACCGCTGGCATGCCGTGGGGTCCCTGGCGCGCCCGGTGCGGGGCGACGGCTGGTTCGCCGTGCCCAAGCTGGCGCTGAACGCCGCGGCCTACAAGGGCACGCAGCGCCTGGCCAGCGGGCTGACGGACGCCCGCCGCGCCATCCCCACCTTCAGCCTCGATCTGGGCCTGGAACTCGAACGCAGCACCGTGTTCTTCGGCCGCGAGCTGCGCCAGACGCTGGAACCGCGGCTGCTGTTCGTGAGCACGCCGTACCGGGCACAGAGCCAGCTGCCGAACTACGACTCCGCGGCCAAGGACTTCAACGTCGTCTCGCTGTTCACCGACAACGCCTTCTCCGGCGTCGACCGCGTCTCCGACGCCAAGCAGCTGACCGCCGGCTTCACGACACGACTGGTCGACGCCGCCAGCGGCGCCGAGGCGCTGCGCCTGGGCCTCGTGCAGCGCGTGCTGCTGCGGCCGCAGCGCGTGGCCCCGCAGGCCGACGGCTCGCCCGACGGGCCGACGCTGGAGCAACGCTTCTCCGATGCGCTGCTGGTGGGCAGCACCAGCGTGCTGCCGGGCTGGACGCTCGACGCCGCCGTGCAGTACAGCCCCGACATCCAGCGCTCGGTGCGCTCGATCATGGGCGCGCGCTACTCGCCCGGGCCGTTCCGCACCGTCGGCGCCACCTACCGGCTGGCGCGCGGCCTGTCGGAGCAGCTCGAGGTGGGCTGGCAGTGGCCGGTGTGGGGCGCGGTGCCGGGCAGCGGGCGGCCGGCCGGCAGCGGCAGCGGCGGCTGCAAGGGCGCGTGGTATTCCGTGGGGCGCTTCAACTACAGCCTCAAGGACAGCCGGCTGACCGACTCCATCCTCGGCTTCGAGTACGACGCCGGCTGCTGGATCGCCCGCGTCGTGGCCGAGCAGCTGTCCACCGGCCGCAGCCAGGCGACCACGCGCATCCTCGTGCAGCTGGAGCTGGTGGGCCTGTCGCGGCTGGGCTCCAACCCACTGCAGGTCTTGAGGGACAATATCCCGGGTTACCGCTTGCTGCGTGAAGACCGCACCAGCCGCCGCACCGACAAGGTCGGTCCCACGCCCTGATCCCCTGCCCATGACCGCTGCCCGCCCGACCCCCCGGCGCCCCTCGCGCCCCCAAGGCCTGCGCCCCGTCGCGCTGGCGCTGCTCGTCGTGCTGGGGCAGGTGGCCAGCATGGCGGCGCAGGCCCAGGGCAACAGCCCACGCGGCCCGCGCAACGCCGACTGGATCGCCGCGGTGGTGAACCAGGAGTCGGTCACCGCCGGCGAGGTCGAGCGCCGCATCGAGCGCGCTCGCCTCGAGGCCCAGCGGGGCGGTCAGGCGCTGCCGTCCGACGCCGAGCTGCGCCAGCTGGCGCTCGATGCCCTGATCGACGAACGCGCCATGATCACCTCGGCGCGCGACAGCGGCATGCGCATCGACGAGATCGACATCGACCGCGCGGTGCAGAACATCGCGCTGCAGAACCAGCTCACGATGGACACGCTGCGCCAGCGTCTGGCCGCCGAGGGCATCGACTACGGCCGCTTCCGCGCCAACCTGCGCGACCAGTTGATGATCGAGCGGCTGCGCGAGCGCGAGGTCTACCAGCGCATCCGCGTCACCGACGACGACATCGACAAGTACCTCGACGAGCAGCGGCGCGCCGCCAACAGCGACGCCGAGACGAACCTGGCGCAGATCCTGGTCCCGGTGCCCGAGGGCGCCACTCCCGAGCTGCTCGAGCAGCGCCGCGCCATGGCCCTGGCCGCGCTGGCCCGCGTGCAGGGCGGTGAAGACTTCGTGGCCGTGTCCCGGCAGATCAGCGAAGACAGCAACCGCGAACGCGGCGGCGTCATCGGGCTGCGGCCGGCCTCGCGGTTGCCGGACATCTTCGTCGAGCACACGCGCAGCCTGAAGAGCGGCGAGGTCGCGCCGACGCTGCTGCGCTCGGGCGCCGGCTTCCACGTGCTGAAGCTGATCGATCGCAAGGAAGTGGCCCTCGGGCAGATCACGCAGACACGCGCCCGCCATGTGCTGCTGCGCACCTCGGCGCAACTGAACGCGGCCACGGCCTCGCGGCGCCTGGCCGAGTACAAGCGGCAGATCGAATCAGGCGGCACCAGCTTCGAGGACATCGCGCGCCAGCACAGCGAAGACGGCAGCGCCGCCGCGGGTGGCGATCTCGGCTGGTCAAGCCCCGGGCAGATGGTGCCGGAGTTCGAGAACGCGATGAACGCGCTGGCGATCAACGGCCTGTCGGAGCCCGTGGTGTCGCGCTTCGGCGTGCACCTGATCCAGGTGCTGGAGCGCCGCAACACCACGCTCGAAACCAAGCAACTGCGCGAGCAGGCCCGCAACGTGCTGCGTGAGCAGCGCTTCGAGCAGGCCTACCTCGACTGGGCCAAGGAACTGCGCTCGCGCGCCTACGTCGAGTTGCGCGAGCCGCCGCTGTGATGTCGGGCGGCCGCGGCGCGCCCGTCGCGAAGAAGCGCTTCGGCCAGCACTTCCTGGCCGACGAGGGCGTGATCGGCGACATCGTGCGCGCCATCCAACCGCGCCCGGGCGATGCCCTCGTCGAGATCGGCCCCGGCCTCGGCGCGATGACGCAGCCGCTGCTCGAACGCGCCGGCGCGCTGACGGTGATCGAGCTCGACCGCGACCTCGCCGCGCGCCTGCGCCGCACCGGCGCCGCGCGCGCCGGGCTCGAGGTCATCGAGGCCGACGTGCTGAAGGTCGACTTCGCCGCGCTGGCGGCCACTGCCGGCCGTGCGCTGCGCGTGGTGGGCAACCTGCCGTACAACATCTCGAGCCCGATCCTCTTTCACCTGCTGCCGGTGGCGCACCTCGTGCAGGACCAGCACTTCATGCTGCAGAAGGAAGTGGTCGACCGCATGGCGGCCGCGCCGGGCGGCAAGGACTACGGCCGGTTGTCGGTGATGCTGCAGTGGCGCTACGCGATCGAGGCCGTGCTCGACGTGCCGCCCGAGGCCTTCGACCCGCCGCCGCGCGTGGACTCGGCCGTGGTGCGCATGCAGCCCCGGCCGGCCGACAGCGTGGCCGGCGTCGACCGGGCGCGCCTGGGTGCGCTGGTGGCCAGCGCGTTTTCGCAGCGGCGCAAGCTGCTGCGCCACACGCTGGGCCACTGGATCGAGCAGCACGCGCCCGGCGTGCCGTTCGATGTGCAGCGCCGCGCCGAAGAAGTACCCGTGGCCGAGTACGTGGCGCTGGCGCGCGCCTGAGCGTCGCTCAGGCGGTCTTCACGCCGCGGACAACCAGGCCGCGGTATCGAAGGCGCTGCTCATCATCGGCATGTTCATGCCGAAGTTCGGATTGGTGCCGTTCTTGGGCACCACCTTGGCGGCTGCCGGCTTGGCAGGCGCGGTGCCGGCAGCGGCCGGCAGCGTTGTCGTCGTAGGGGCCGTTTCAGCAGCCCGCTCCCATGACCCGATTTCCTGGGAGCGGGCTACTGAAAAGAATAGAAACATCGGAACGGGATCCGTCGGTCACCCCAGAACTCGGCGGCGTCGCGGAACACGTCGAGCAGCTGCTCGCGCGCCTCGCGGTCGAAGCGCGGGTTGTCGGGCAACTGCTCGAGCACGACGACGAAGCCCGGCTGCTGGCCGCTCTTGTGCACGAGGTCGGTCATGCAGTCGTAGAGCGCGTCGATGTTCTTGCCGAAGTGCGGCGGGAACGTGAACGCCGCGGCGATGCCGTCGAGCACGTCCTGCTTGGTCTGTGCGCCAGAAAGGTTGGCGTACAGGAAATGATGGCCGACGGCTTGCGACGCGGTCATCAGGTCGTCAACCCGGTAGGCCCGGATGGCCTGCACGAGGTTGGGTCGGATGGTCTGCAACTCCATGGTCGCGATCCTCCTGGGTGGCGGTAGAAGAAGGGTGTGATCGGTGGCGGCGTTCATGGCGCAGGTCTTCCGGTGGGGCGGTCAGGGCTCGATGCGCTTGAAGCTGTTGTAGTGGTCGGCGGTGTAGTAGCAGGCTTCGGGCTGCGTCGGCGGCAGGCCGCCGCAGACGATGCGGCGGGCTCCCCGGTGCGACAGACCCGGCGTGCGCACGGTGTACTCGCGGTACTGGCCGCGCGGCCGCGGCGGCAGATGCCGTTCGCGGTTGAAGAACACCGTGCCGTCCTTCGAGTACGGAAATGGGCCGCCGGCCAGGATGAGCCGATGGGTCTGCCGGGCTTCAGGGGGCAAGGCGGACAGCGCCACGGGAGCACCGACCCCGGGCTGATCCGGCGTTCGGGCCCAGGCCGGCGACAGCGCCACGGCAGCCACCGTCGCAGCGCCCAGCGCCAGCGTCCGCAGCCCCTGCAGCGCCCGCAGTGCACTCCCTGGAGAAGTCACCGCCGCAGCCTCCGATCCGGTCCAGAACACGGGAAAACCCTGAAAGATCAAACGAGGATGTTAGCCTCAGCCCCCCAAAAACTCAAGGCGCTGCCCTGGTTTGGGGCGGTGACGCAGGGTTATCAGTGGGCACTCACATGGCTGTGAGCGCCGTGTTCTGAAGAAGTTCCGGTGCGCCGGCAAGGCCCGCCAGGGCGTTTGCACGGCGCCGTAAGGCCGCGTCAATCAGGCCGCCGGCCGCAATTGATGACCGGCCTCGGCCTGTTCGCGTGAAATCGCGCTCAGGCCCTCGGCAGGCGTTCGGCTCCTTCCGGAGCCTCACGTCCGGCCTCGGCATCGGCCACCGTCAGCGCCGTCATGTTGACGATCCGGCGCACCGTAGCCGAGGGCGTGAGGATGTGCACCGGCTTGTCCGCGCCCAGCAGCACCGGGCCGATGGCGATGCCGCCGCCGGCCGCCGTCTTGAGCAGGTTGTAGGCGATGTTGGCGGCATCGATGTTCGGCAGCACCAGCAGGTTGGCCTCGCCGGTGAGCGTGCTGTCGGGCATCAGCTTGCGGCGCGCCTCGGGGTCGAGTGCCAGGTCGCCGTGCATCTCGCCGTCGACCTCGAGCCAGGGCGCCTGCTCGCGCAGCAGCGCCAGCGTGCGGCGCATCTTCTGGGCGCTGGCGGTGTCGTGGGTGCCGAAGTTGCTGTGCGACAGCAGCGCGGCCTTGGGCGTGATGCCGAAGCGCAGCATCTCCTCGGCCGCCATCGCGGTGATCTCGGCCAGCTCTTCGGCGCTCGGGTCGGCGTTCACGTGCGTGTCGACCAGGAACACCTGCCGCCCTGGCAGCATCAGGCAGTTCATGCAGGCGTAGACGGCCACGTTCTGCGCCGTGCGCGGGCTGCCGCCGCTCTTCTTGCCGATGACCTGGTCGATGTACAGCAGGTGGTTGGCCGTGGTGCCCCAGGTGCCGCACAGCAGGCCGTCGACATCGCCCTTGTGCAGCAGCATCGCGCCGATCAGCGTCAGGCGGCGCCGCATCTCGATCTTGGCCACCTGCACGCTGACGCCCTTGCGCGCGGTGAGGCGGTGGTAGGTCTGCCAGAAGTCGCGGTAGCGCTCGTCGTGCTCGACGTTGACGACGTCGTAGTCGAGGCCTTCCTTCAGGCGCAGGCCGAACTTCTCGACGCGGCTGGCGATGACGGCCGGCCGGCCGATGAGCGTGGGCCGCGCCAGGCCCTCGTCGACCACCACCTGCACGGCGCGCAGCACGCGCTCTTCTTCGCCCTCGGCGTAGGCCACGCGCTTGGAGCGCGCCTTCTTGGCCTGGTCGTAGATCGGCTTCATCACCGTGCCCGCCGCGTAGACGAACTGGCGCAGCTTTTCGCGGTAGGCGTCGAAGTCGGCAATGGGGCGCGTGGCCACGCCGCTGTCGGCCGCGGCCTTGGCCACCGCGGGCGCGATCTTCTCCATCAGCCGGTGATCGAAGGGCTTGGGGATCAGGTACTCGGGCCCGAAGCTCAGCGTCACGCCGGCATAGGCCGCGGCCACGACCTCGCTCTGCTCGGCCTGCGCCAGATCGGCAATGGCGTGCACCGCCGCGATCTCCATGGCGTCGTTCACCGTCGTCGCGCCGCAGTCGAGCGCGCCGCGGAAGATGTACGGGAAGCACAGGACGTTGTTGACCTGGTTCGGGTAGTCGGTGCGGCCGGTGGCGATGATGGCGTCGGCGCGCGCCTGCTTGGCCAGTTCGGGCGCGATCTCGGGCGTGGGGTTGGCGAGCGCGAAGATCAGCGGGTTCGGCGCCATCTGCGCCAGCATCTCGGGCTTGAGCACGCCCGCCGCGCTGAGCCCCAGGAAGATGTCGGCGCCGGCCAGCACCTCGCTCAGCTTGCGGTGCGGCGTGTCTTGCGCGAACTGAAGCTTGTCCTCGTCCATCAGCTCGGTGCGGCCCTGGTAGACGACGCCGGCCAGATCGGTGACCCAGATGTTCGAGCGCGGCACGCCCAGCTTCACCAGCAGGCCCAGGCAAGCCAGCGCCGCGGCACCGGCGCCGCTGGTGACGAGCTTGACCTCGTCGATGCGCTTGCCCACCACCTTGAGCGCGTTCAGCACCGCGGCGCCCACGACGATGGCGGTGCCGTGCTGGTCGTCGTGGAAGACCGGGATCTTCATGCGGTCGCGCAGCTTGCGCTCCACGTAGAAGCAGTCGGGCGCCTTGATGTCCTCGAGGTTGATGCCGCCGAAGGTGGGCTCGAGTGCCGCGATCACCTCGACCAGCTTGTCGACGTTCTTCTCGTTGACCTCGATGTCGAAGACGTCGATGCCGGCGAACTTCTTGAACAGCACCGCCTTGCCTTCCATCACCGGCTTGGCCGCCAGCGGGCCGATGTCGCCCAGGCCCAGCACGGCGGTGCCGTTGGTGATGACGGCCACCAGGTTGCCGCGCGCGGTGTAGCGGTAGGCGTTGAGCGGGTCGGCGACGATCTCCTCGCAGGCCGCGGCCACGCCGGGGCTGTAGGCGAGCGCGAGATCGCGCTGGTTCAGCATCTGCTTGGTGGCCGTGATGGCCAGCTTGCCGGGCACCGGATGCTCGTGATAGTCGAGCGCGGCGCGGCGGAACTGGGCCGCGCGGTCGGCCGCGCTGGGATCGTTGGTGCTCGACATTCGTGTTGTCTCCTGGCGTGAATTCATTGTAGGAGTCGCCTCCCGCGCGCCCGCGCCCGATTCCGTACGAGGAATTGCGTAGCTGTTTTGTCCGCAGGCTGCGGATACTCGACGCATGGCCCCGCCCCTGAACCCGGCCGTGCGCCCGCCCGTGCGCCTGGCGCCGCGTGGGCGCGCGCGCCGCGTGCTGCTGTGGACGGCGCTGATGGCGCTGCTGGTGGTGGCGCAGTCGCTGCTGGTGGTGCTGTCGCTCAGCTACGAGTCGGGCCGCGCGCAGGACGAGGCCGAGCGCGTGGCCACGCTGGCCAGCAGCGAGATCAAGCGCGAGCTGCTGCGCCAGGCGCGCGCGCTGCAGTCGCTGGCCTTCCTGGCCAGCCAGCCTGCGCAGGACGCCAGCGCCGCCGAGTTCCTGCAGGCGCGCCAGGGCCTGGAACGCGTGGAGTGGCGCAACGACGACTTCCTGCTGCGGCGCGCCCAGGACACCCCCTACGCACCCACGCTCTTTGCACAGATGCCGCGCACGGCGCTCAGCGCCGAGGCCGAGCTGGCCTGCAGCGCGGCGCGCATCGCCGGCGCGCCGAGCTTCTCGCGCTCGTACTTCGTGCCGCTGCCGGGCGGGCTGGGCTCCGAAGTGGTCGACCTGTGCGTGCCGCTGTCGCCGGCGGCGGGTGGCGGCGTGCTGCTGGGCAGCTTCTCGCTGACCCGCGTGATCGAGCAGATGCCCAGCGAACCCCTGGCCGCCGGCTACGAGCTGACGCTGGTCGAGGCCGATGGCACGCGGCTGGCCCGCACAGGGCCGGCCCGCGGTGCCGGCGTGTTCGTGTCGCGCCAGGTGATCGACCTGCCGGGCTTTTCGGTGCTGGTGCGCGCCGACAGCCTGCGCGGCCGGCCGAGCATCGTGCCCAACCTGACCACCGGGCTGGTGCTGGGCCTGTCGCTGGCCCTCTTCGCGGTGGTGGCGCTGCTGGCGCGCGACGGCCGCCGCCGCGCCGAGGCCGAGCGTGCGCTGGCCGAGGCGCTGGCGCTGCGCCGCGCGATGGAAGACTCCCTGCCCACCGGCCTGCGCGCGCGCGACCTGCAGGGCCGCGTCACCTACGCCAACCCGGCCTTCTGCACGATGGTGGGCTTTTCGCAGCAGCAGCTGCTGTGGCCGGCGACACGCGGAACAGGCAGCGAGGCCGCCGAGCCCGAGGTGCAGCCCTACTGGCCCCCCGAGTTCGTGGCCGAGTACCGCCAGCGCCAGCGCCTGCGGCTCGAGGGCCCGGGCCGCCTCGCCAACGAGGCACGCGAAGGCTACGAGACGGTGTTCATGCGCAGCAACGGCGAGCGCTTTCCGGTCATGGTCTACGAGGCGCCGCTGGTCGACCGCGACGGCCAGCAGACCGGCTGGATGAGCGCCGTCGTCGACCTGAGCAACCAGCGCCGCGTCGAAGACCTCTCGCGCCAGCAGCAGGAGCGGCTGCAGGCCAGCGCGCGCCTGGCCACCGTGGGCGAGATGGCCTCGCTGCTGAGCCACGAGCTCAACCAGCCGCTCGCCGCCATCGCCAGCTACGCCAGCGGCTCGCTGAACCTGATCGACGACGAGGCCGCGGCCGCCGACCCCGAACTGCGCCCGATGCTGCAGCAGGCGCTGGCGCGCATCGCCGAGCAGGCCGACCGCGCCGGCCGCGTGATCAAGAGCGTGCATGCCTTCGTGCGGCGGCGCGAGCAGCAGCACGAGAGCCTCGGCGCCGAAGACCTGTTCGAGGCCGTGATGCCGCTGGTGCGCTTGCAGGCGCGCAAGAGCGGCACGCGCATCGAGGTGCGGCTGCCCGACGCGCCTGCGCGGCTGCCCTCGGTGCGCTGCGACCGCACGATGGTCGAGCAGGTGCTGCTGAACCTCGGCCGCAACGGCATCCAGGCCATGGAGGGCGACACCGAGCCGGCCGAGCGCGTGCTGGTGCTGGCGGCCGAGGCCGAGCCCGACGGCCGCCGTGTGCGCTTCACCGTGGCCGACCGCGGCCCCGGCATCCCGCCCGAAGTGGCAGCACGTCTGTTCACGCCCTTCTTCAGCACCCGCGCCGAGGGCATGGGCCTGGGCCTGAGCCTGTGCCGCACGGTGGCCGAACAGCACGGCGGCGCGCTGAGCTTCGGCCCCGGCATCGAGGCCGACGGGCGCGGAGCGGCGTTCCGCTTCTCGCTGCCGGTGGCGCGCTCGGCGGGGGCCGAACCCAGCGCCGGCTCAAGGCCGGACCCGATGCCCGCCCGCGCCGAAAGCGGCGACACTGCGGGCCCCTCAGCCCAGACCTCCTCCCGCCCGTGAGCTCGAGCCCCGCCGCCGGCATCCCGGTGGTGTACCTGGTCGATGACGAAGACGTCGTGCGCGATGCACTGGCCTGGCTGCTGCGCTCGCGCCGGCTGCTCAGCGAGGGCTACGCCAGCGCCGAGGCCTTCGCGGCCTGGCTGGCCGAGCAACGCGCTCCCGGCCGCGCCGCCTGGCCGATGGCGCCGGCCTGCCTGGTGCTCGACATGCGCATGCCCGGCATGAGCGGCCTGGCCCTCTTCGAGCGGCTGGCCGACGAGGGCCTGCTGCCGCTGCTGCCGGTGATCTTTCTCACCGGCCACGGCGACGTGCCCACCGCGGTGGCCACGGTCAAGCGCGGGGCCTTCGACTTCGTCGAGAAACCGTTCTCCAACAACACGCTGGTCGACCGCATCGAGCAGGCGCTGGCCGCCAGCGCCGCTGCGCTGGCCGCGCGCGACAGTGCCGGTGGTGTGCGCACGCGGCTGGCCGAGCTCACCGAGCGCGAGCGCGAGGTGATGCGCCTCGTGATCGAGGGCAAGCCGAACAAGCTGATCGCCGACGCGCTGGACATCTCGGTGCGCACGGTGGAGGTGCACCGCGCGCGGGTGTTCGACAAGATGCAGGTCAAGAGCGCGGTCGAGCTGGCCAACGTGCTGGCCGCCATGGGCAAGGGCTAGGCGCGGTGGCGGGCGAGTTCGAGCTCATCGCGCGCCACTTCACGCGGCCGGGCCGCCGCGCGGCCGCTGCGGTGGCCCTGGGCGTGGGCGACGACTGCGCGCTGCTGACGCCCGCGCCGGGGCAGCAGCTGGCGGTGTCGAGCGACATGCTGGTCGAGGGCCGGCACTTCCTCAGCACCGTGGCGCCCGAGCGGCTGGGCCACAAGGCGCTGGCCGTCAACCTGAGTGACCTCGCCGCCTGCGGTGCCGAGCCGCTGGCCTTCACGCTGGCGCTGGCGCTGCCGCGGGGCGACGATGCCTTCGCGGCGGGGCTGGCGCGCGGCCTGTTTGCCTTGGCCGACGCCCACGGCATCGAGCTCGTCGGCGGCGACACCACCGCCGGGCCGCTGAACCTGTGCATCACCGTGATCGGCCAGGTGCCGCCCGGGCAGGCGCTGCTGCGCAGCGGCGCACGTGCCGGCGACACGCTCTGGGTGAGCGGCCGGCTGGGCGATGCGCGGCTGGCGCTCGAGGTGTTCCGCGGCACGGTCGAGCTCGCCGGCAGCGCCTTCGATGCGGTGCGCCGCGCGATGGAGCTGCCCGAGCCGCGCGTGGCGCTCGGCCTGGCGCTGCGCGGCCTGGCCACGAGCGCCATCGACCTCTCGGATGGCCTCGTCGGCGACCTCGGCCACGTGCTGGCGCGCTCGGGTGTGGGCGCCACGGTGGAGGTCGACGCCATTCCGCGCAGCGCCGTCGTCGCGGCAATGCCGCGGGCGCTGCAGCACACCTGCGTGCTGGCCGGTGGCGACGACTACGAGCTGCTGTTCACCGCGCCGCCCGGGCAGGACGACGCCGTGCGCGCCGCCGGCACACGCGCCGGCGTCACGGTGACGCCCGTCGGCCGCATCGAAGCGACGGCCGGCCTGCGCCTGATCGATGCCGACGGCCAGCCCATCGTCTTCACCGAGCGCGCCTTCGACCACTTCGCCTGAGGCCATGGACACCGTCGCACCCAGCCGGCCCACGGCCCGCTTCATGCTGCGCCACCCGGCGCACTGGCTGGCGCTGGGCTTCGGCAGCGGCCTGGCGCCCAAGGCGCCGGGCACGGTGGGCACGCTGTGGGCCTGGGTGAGCTTCCTGGTGCTCGACCGCTGGCTCGATCCCATCGGCTGGGCCGTGCTCATCGCCGCGGCGCTGGTGCTGGGCCAGTGGGCCTGCACGCGCACGGCGCAGCACATGGGCGTGGCCGACCCCGGCGCCATCGTCTGGGACGAGATCGTGGCCTTCTGGATCGTGCTCTGGCTCGTGATGCCCGCGCCCTGGTGGATGCAGCTCGTGGCCTTTGGCGCCTTCCGCTACTTCGACGCCGCCAAGCCCGGCCCGGTGGCCTGGGCCGACCAGCGCTTCAAGCGCCGGCCCGGCGAGGGCATCGGCCACCGCCAGGGCTTCGGCATCCTGTTCGACGACCTGGTGGCCGCGCTGTGCACGCTGCTCGTGCTGGCGGCCGTCATCACGCTGACGAGGTCGCTGTGGAACTCCTGAGCTTTGCACCGGCGGTCGAGCGGCTGGCGCTGGCGCTCGGCGCCCGCGGCGAGCGCCTCGCGGCCGCCGAAAGCTGCACCGGCGGCCTGATCGCCGCCGCCTGCACCGCCCGCGCCGGCAGCAGCGACTGGTTCGAGCGTGGCTTCGTGACCTACAGCAACGAGGCCAAGACCGAGCTGTTGGGCGTGCCGGCGGCGCTGATCGGCGCCCACGGCGCCGTCAGCGAAGAAGTCGCGCGGGCGATGGTGGCCGGCGCGCTGGCCCATGCCCAGGCGCGTGCCACGCTGGCCGTGGCCGTGACCGGCATCGCCGGCCCCGGCGGCGCGGTGCCGGGCAAGCCAGTGGGCACCGTGTGGCTGGCCTGGGGCCGCGCCGGCGCCGTGCAGGCCGAACGGCTGCAGCTCGGTGGCGACCGCGACGACGTGCGCGGCGCCACGGTGGCGATGGCGCTGCTGCGCCTGGCTGAAGCCGCTGAAGCCGCTGAAGCCGGCAATACCGACCTGAGGACCCCGTGATGCGCGTGCTGCTCACCGGCCGCTTCGACACCGGCGAACGCGAGGCCTGGGCCGCTGAGCTGACGCGCCAGTTGCCCGGCCTCACCTGGCTCGACGACGCCGCGGCCGACGCCGCGCCGGCCGGCATCGAGGCCGCCGTGGTGGCCAACCCCGCGCCCGGTCGCCTGGCGCGGCTGCCCGACCTGCGCCTGATCCAGAGCCTGTGGGCCGGCGTCGACAAGCTGCTGGCCGATGCCACGCTGCCGCCGGCCGTGCCCATCGCGCGCATGGTCGACCCGGCCATGAACGCCGCGATGGCCGAGACCGCGCTGTGGGCCGTGCTGGCGCTGCACCGCGGTTTCTTCACCTACCAGGCGCAGCAGCGGCAAGCGCGGTGGCAGCCGCTGCCGCAGCGCCGTGCCGACGAGGTGCCGGTGCTGGTGCTCGGCCGCGGCCAGATGGGCGGCGCCGCGGCCGCGCGGCTGGCGGCGCAGGGCTACCCGGTGCAGACCTGGGGCCGCGCCGATGGCGACATCACGCCGCAACCGGCCCGAACGCAGATCGTCGTCAACCTGCTGCCGCTGACTCCGGCGACGCGCGGGCTGATCGACGCGCGCTTCCTGGCCGCGCTGCCCCGCGGCGCTGGCCTCGTGAACCTGGCGCGCGGCGCGCACGTCGTCGACGCCGACCTGCTGTCCGCGCTGGACGCCGGCCACATCGGCCACGCCGTGCTCGACGTGTTCCAGGCCGAACCGCTGCCCGCTGGCCACCCGTACTGGCAGCACCCGCGTGTGACCGTGCTGCCGCACGCCGCCGCCGCCACCGACGAGCGCAGCGCCGCCGCCGTGGTGGCAGCCAACCTGCGCGCGCTGCAGGCCGGCGCGCCCTTGCTTCATCTTGTCGACCGCTCGCGCGGCTATTGATCCCCCGTTTTTGAGCCGCAGGACACCACCCCATGGACCTCTCCCGCTTCCCCCGCCGCCGCTACACCGAAGGCGCCACGCCCATCGAACCGATGCCGCGCTTCAGCGCCGCGCTGGCCGCCAGCTGCCCGGGCGGCCGCGGGCCCGAGGTGTGGATCAAGCGCGACGATCTGCTCGGCCTCTCGCCGGGTGGCAACAAGACACGCAAGCTCGAGTTCCTGGTGGCCGACGCGCTGGCACAGGGCTGCGACACGCTCGTCACCTGCGGCGCGCCGCAGAGCAACCACTGCCGCATCACGCTGGCGGCGGCGGTGAAGGAGGGGCTGCAGTGCCGCTTCGTCATCGAGGAGCGCATCCCGAACAGCTTCGACGCCGAGGGCGGCGGCAACCACTTCCTGTTCCGCCTGATGGGCGTGGAGGCCATCACCGTGGTGCCCGCGGGCACCGACATGCTTGCTGCCATGCAGAAGGTGGCCGACGAGCTGGCCGCACTCGGCCGCAAGGCCTACGTCATTGCCGGCGGCGGCAGCAACGCACTCGGCGGCCTGGGCTACGTGGCCTGCGCGCAGGAGCTGCAGCAGCAGCTCTTCGAACGCGGCCTGGGCCTGGACCACCTGGTGGTGGGCAGCGGCAGCTCGGGCACGCACGGCGGGCTGGTGGCGGGCTTTCTCGGGCAGCGCATCGGCATCCCCATCACCGGCATCGGCGTCAGCCGCGATCCGGCGCAGCAGCAGCCGCTGGTGCTGAAGGAAGCGCAGGCCGTGTGCGCGCTGCTCGGCTGGCCCATCACGGTACGGCCGGACGACGTGCACTGCGTGGGCGGCTACTGGCAGCCGAAGTACTCGGTGCCGAATGCGCGCATGGTGGAGGCGGTGCAGATGCTGGCGCGCACCGAGGCCATCCTGCTGGACCCGGTCTACACCGGCAAGGTGATGGCCGGGCTCATCGGCCTGGCGCGCGAGGGTGTGTTCAAGGCCGGCGAGCGCCTGATGTTCCTGCACACGGGCGGCATGACCTCGCTGTTTCCGTACCAGCGGGTGGTGTTGGG
Organism: Rubrivivax sp.; assembly: GCA_020248945.1. GTDB lineage: Bacteria > Pseudomonadota > Gammaproteobacteria > Burkholderiales > Burkholderiaceae_C > Rubrivivax. The sequence continues at coordinate 35,825 of JADCGQ010000027.1, read as the reverse complement.
GCAGGAGGACGTGGCGCCTTGAGAGACGCTCAGGCGCTGAGCGCCAGCCGCAGCCGCCGGCCTTTGGCGGCGCCCGTGGGCGCTGGCGCGGCGGCTTCCAGCATCACCAGCATCCAGCGGCGCAGCGCGTCCCAGGGCTCGGCGGGCCAGTCGGGGTGAGGCAGGCCCTTGCACAGGCCGTCGCACACGGCCGCGGCGTCCAGCAGGTAGGCCATCTGGTGCTCGGCCAGCAGCGGCGCCACACGCTCCAGCGCGCGCTGCCGGCTGCCCCACACGCGCGCCTCCTGCATGGCCATGCCGATGGGCCGGCCCTCGCGCAGCGCCGCCGTCACGCGCGCCAGCGCGCGCACGTCCTCGGCCAGCAGCCAGTGCACGCGCACCGCCGCCTCGCCTTCGGCACGCAGGCCGTCGAGCATGCGCAGCGCGCGCGCCGTCTGGCCGTTCCACACCGCCTCGGACAGCTGGCCGACGTCGTAGCGCGCCACGTTCAGCACCGCGGCTTCCACCTGCTCGTAGCGCAGCTCGCCCGGGCCGTGCAGCAGCGCCAGCTTCTGCAGCTCCTGGTGCGCGGCGAGCAGGTTGCCCTCGACGCTGTCGGCAAAAAACGCCAGCGTGCGCTGGCCTTCCTCGCCGGCCATCACACGCTGCTGCTGGCGCGACAGCCGCTGCGCCAGCCAGGCCGGCAGCGCGTGGCGCGCCACCGGCTCCACGCGCACGCTGGCGCCGGCGCTGTCGAGCGCCGAGAACCACGCGCTCTTCAGGCCCGTGTTGTCCAGCCCCGGCAGCGTGACGAGCGTCAGCACGTCGTCGCAGCCGTGCTCGACATATCGCTGCAGTGCCTCGGAGCCGTCCTTGCCCGGTTTGCCCGAGGGGATGCGGATCTCGATCAGCTGGCGCTCGGCGAACAGGCTCATCGCCTGCGCGGCGCCGATGACGGCGCTCCAGTCGAAGTGCGCACCGGCCACCGTGAACACCTGGCGCTCGGTGTAGCCGGCGGCGCGCGCCGCGCTGCGGATGGCGTCGGCAGCTTCCTGCGCCAGCAGCGGCTCGTCGCCGAACACGGTGTACAGGCGCTTCAGGCCGCGGGCGAGGGCCGTGTCGAGGGCGTCGGCGCGGATCTGCATGACCGGGGATTGTGGGCGCTAGACCGTGATGCTGGCCAGCCGCCGCAGCACCTGCTGCACGACATCGGCCTGCATCTCGCGGTACAGCTCGGCCTCTTCGAAGGCCTTGGCCAGCGAGGCGGCTTCGGTGGTGGAGAGGTCGCGCGCCACCATCAGCTCGGCGCGCGGAATCAGCAGCCGGCCCGAGGGCGTGCGCGCGCTGAAGTGGAAGCGCAAGCGCAGCTGCACCTCGCGCACCTGTGCCGCGGCCGTGCTGGCGACGATGCTCTTCTCGCGCGCGTCGTCGAGCGATTCGAGCACGACATCGGCCCGGTCGGGCGCGGGCAGCACCTGCACCTGCGCACGCAGCTGCCGCGTCAGCTCGGCCGCCAGCGGGCTGCGCGGCGCGAAGCCCGCCAGGGCGATGGAGCCGAAGGCCAGCCGGGGCGGCTGCCGGCGCGTGAAGCCGCAGCCGGCGGTGGCCAGCGTGGCCAGCGCGACCACGCCACCCCGCAGTGCCCGACGTCTAGACGACCACATTCACCAGCCGGCCCGGCACGACGATGACCTTCTTCGCCGGCTTGCCTTCGCTGAACTTCGCGAACTCCGCGCTCGCCAGCGCCGCGGCCTCGATGGTGGCGCGGTCGGCCGCAGCCGGCACGCGCAGCGCGCCACGCAGCTTGCCGCTGATCTGCAGCACCAGCTCGATCTCGTCCTGCACCAGCGCGGCCTCGTCGACCGTGGGCCAGGGTGCGTCGAGCAGGTCGCCGTGCGCGGCCTCGAAGCCGAGCTCGCGCCAGAGCTGCCAGCCGATGTGCGGGCAGGCCGGGTACAGCACGCGCAGCAGGATGCCGAAGCCCTCTTTCAGCGTGCCGGGGCCGGCGCTGGCCGCGGCGGCCTCCAGCGCGTTGAGCATCTTCATCGCGCCGCTGGCCACGGTGTTGTATTGCATGCGCTCGAAGTCGTAGCTCACCTGGCGCAGCACGACATGGATCTCGCGGCGCAGCGCCTTGGCTTCGGCATGGGCTTCGGGCGCACCGGCGCCGCGGATGGCCTGGCGGTGCCTGGCGCCGAAGTTCCACACGCGGCGCAGGAAGCGGTTGGCGCCTTCCACGCCGGCGTCGTTCCACTCGATGGTCTGCTCGGGCGGGCTGGCGAACATGACGAACAGGCGCGCGGTGTCGGCCCCGAAGCGCTCGATCACGGCCTGCGGGTCGACGCCGTTGTTCTTGGACTTGGACATCGTCGTCCAGCCCTCGTAGTGCACCGGCTGGCCGTCGCGCCGCGCCGTGGCCGAGACGACGTGCGCGTGCTCGTCGCGCACGATGTCCAGGTCGTGGGCCCAGAAGTACTCGCGGCCCGCTTCCGCGCTGGTGCGGCTGAAGGCCTCGTTCAGCACCATGCCCTGCGTCAGCAGCTTCTTGAAGGGTTCGGACACCGTCACCAGGCCCAGGTCGCGCATCGCGCGTGTCCAGAAGCGGGCGTACAGCAGGTGCAGGATGGCGTGCTCGATGCCGCCGATGTACTGGTCCATCGGCATCCAGTACTGCGTGCCCGCGCCCACCATCGCGGTGTCGAGCGATGAATCGCAGTAGCGCATGAAGTACCAGGAGCTGTCGACGAAGGTGTCGAGCGTGTCGGTCTCGCGGCGTGCCGGCTTGCCGCAGATGGGGCAGGTCACGCCGGCGTGGAAGCCTTCGTGCTTGTGCAGCGGGTTGCCGCTGCCGTCGGGGATGCAGTCTTCGGGCAGCACCACCGGCAGGTCGGCCTCGGGCACCGGCACCGCGCCGTGCTCGTCGCAGTGGATGATGGGGATCGGCGTGCCCCAGTAGCGCTGGCGGCTCACGCCCCAGTCGCGCAGCCGCCAGGTCGTCTTCTTCTCGCCCAGGCCGCGCTCGGCCAGGGCGCGGGAGATGGCATCGACGGCGTCCTTGAAGGACAGGCCGCTGTAGAGGTCGGAGTTGACGGTGATGCCGCGGGCCTTGTCGGCGTACCAGTCCTGCCAGCGGGCATAGTCGAAGTGCTCGCCCTCGACGTGCACCACCTGCTGGATCGGCAGCCCGTACTTCTTGGCGAAGGCGAAGTCGCGCTCGTCGTGCGCGGGCACGCCCATCACGGCGCCGTCGCCGTAGCTCATCAGCACGTAGTTGCCCACCCACAGCGGCACGCTCTGGCCGGTGAGCGGGTGCGTGACGACGAGGCCGGTGTCCATGCCTTCCTTGTCGCGCAGCGCCAGTTCGGCCTCGGTGGTGCCGCCTTGCTTGCACTTCTCGATGAAGGCAGCCAGCTTGGGCCGGTGCGCCGCGGCGTGTGCGGCCAGCGGATGCTCGGGGGCCACGGCACAGAAGGTGACGCCCATCAGCGTGTCCACACGCGTCGTGAACACGAACAGCCGCCCGCCCTGGATGGGCTGGCCGTCGCTTGTCGCGTCATGCGGGGTGATGTCGTGCGTGAAGGCAAAGCGCACGCCTTCGCTCTTGCCAATCCAGTGCTCCTGCATCAGGCGCACGCGCTCGGGCCAGCCGTCCAGGTAGTGCGGCGAGGTCGGGTCGGTGACGCCGGCCAGCAGCTCGTCGGCGTACTTGGTGATGCGAAGGTAGTAGCCGGGAATCTCGCGCTTCTCGACCAGCGCGCCGCTGCGCCAGCCGCGGCCGTCGATCACCTGCTCGTTGGCCAGCACGGTCTGGTCGACCGGGTCCCAGTTGACGACCTGCGTGCGCCGCTCGGCAATGCCCGCCTCGAGCATCTTCAGGAACAGCCACTGGTTCCACTTGTAGTACTCAGGGCTGCAGGTGGCGAGCTCGCGGCTCCAGTCGATGGCCAAGCCCATGGCCTGCATCTGGCCCTTCATGTGGGCGATGTTGGAGTACGTCCACTGGGCCGGCGGCACCTTGTTCTTCATGGCCGCGTTTTCGGCTGGCAGGCCGAAGGCGTCCCAGCCCATGGGCATGAGCACGTTCATGCCCTTCATGCGCAGCTGCCGCGTCAACATGTCGTTGATGGTGTAGTTGCGCACATGGCCCATGTGCAGCTTGCCACTGGGGTAGGGCAGCATGCTGCAGGCGTAGAACTTCGGCCGGCTGGCGTCTTCCGTCACGCGGTACGCGTCGACGGATTGCCAGTGGGCCTGTGCGGTGCTCTCGACCTCGGCGGGGACGTACTTGTCATTCATCCGCCAGATTGTAGGGAGCGCTACTGTGTCGGCGCCTCTGTCACGAGGCCTATGCGCGTGAGGCCGGCGCCCTGCACCCAGCCGATGAGCTCGGCGACGCGGCCGTAGGGCACGGCGCGGTCGGCGCGCAGCTGCAGCTCGGTGGCGGGGTCGCGCGCCAAGGCGGCCCTGGCAGCGGCCTCCAGCCGGGCGCGCAGCTCGGCGGCCGGCAAGGCCTCGTCGGCGAGGTAGACGCGGCCGTCGGCCGCGATGCTCACCGCCAGCACCGCGCCCGGCCCGGCACCGGCGGCGGCCTCGGCCTGGGGCAGATCGAGCTTCAATCGGCTCGCCAGCAGCGGCGCGGTGACGATGAAGATCACCAGCAGCACCAGCATCACGTCGATCAGCGGCGTCATGTTGATGTCGCTCATCGGGCCGCTTGGGCCCTGGATGCCGGTGCCCGGCTCGCGGCGGCTGAGGCGTCCGAAGGCCATGGCCTCAGCGCTCGAGCAGGTCGTGCGCGTAGCCTTCGAGCTCGGCCTCGCAGGCGGCGATCCAGCTGCCGAACAGGTTGTAGGCCAGCACCGCGGGCACGGCGACGGCGATGCCGGCGGCCGTCATGATGAGCGCCTCGCCGACCGGGCCGCTGACCTGGTCCAGGCTCAGGCTGCCCGCGCCCACGAGCCCGATCAACGCGTGGTAAATGCCCCAGACGGTGCCGAACAGGCCGACGAAGGGCGCCGTGGCGCCGATGCTCGCCAGCACCACCTGCCCCGACTGCAGCTGCGCGTGGGCCGCATGCAGCGCACCGCGCAGCCGGCGCGTGCGCTGGCTCTCGGGCCGGGCCGCGGCCTCCAGCGTGGCGGTGGCGGGCTCGCTATCGGCGGCGTCGAGCAGCGGCAGCAGCAGGCGTTCACGGTCCAGCGCCTGCAGCCGCGCGCGGCCCTCGGCGGGCGACGCGGCATCCCAGTAGGCCGGCAGTGCACGCGCCACGTCGGCGGCGGCGCGCCTGAGCAGCCAGCCCTTCCAGATGATCAGCACCCAGGCGGCGATGGACATGGCCAGCAGCAGCAGCGCCGTGGCCCGGCCCACGCCGTCGGCGGCGTTCCAGGCTTGAAGCAGGCCTTCCATCGCGGCGGGCGGGGCAGGCCGCTGGGGCTACAGGCCGAGCACGTCGGCCATGCCGTACAGGCCCGGGCCGTGTGCCGCCAGGAAGTGCGCCGCGCGCAGGCTGCCTTCGGCGTAGTTGGCGCGGCTGCCGCTCTTGTGCGCGATCTCGATGCGCTCGCCGGTGCCGGCGAACATGACGAGGTGCTCGCCGATGATGTCGCCGCCGCGCAGCGTGCCGAAGCCGATGTCGCCACGGCGGCGCTCGCCGGTGTGGCCTTCGCGGCTGAGCACGGCGCGCTCGGCGAAGTTCACGCCGCGGCCGCGCGCCACCGCCTCACCCAGCGCCAGCGCCGTGCCGCTCGGGGCATCGACCTTGTGGCGGTGGTGCACCTCGTAGACCTCGGCGTCGTAACGCTCGTCGAGCGCCGCCGCGGCGGCCTCGACCAGCTTGACGAGCACATTGACGCCCACGCTCATGTTCGGCGCGAAGACGATGCCGATGTCTTGCGCCGCCGCGCCGATGGCGGCCTTCTGTTCGGGCGTGAAGCCGGTGGTGCCGACGACGAGCTTGACGCCGTGGCGGCGCGCCAGCGCCAGGTGCGCCATCGTGCCTTCGGGCCGCGTGAAGTCGATCAGCACGTCGACGCCGCCAGCCAGCGCCGCCGCGGCATCGCCACTCACGGCCACGCCCGTGTGGCGGCCCAGCGCGGCGCCCGCGTCCTGGCCGATGGCCGGGCTGCCGGGCTGGTCGAGTGCCGCCACCAGTTGCGCCTGGGCGTCGGCCAGCACGGCCTCGATCAGCATGCGCCCCATGCGGCCACCCGCACCGGCGATGGCGATGCGCACCGGCATGGGCTCAGCCCGGCTCGAGCGGCGGGTAGGCGCGCGCCGGGCCCTGCGGCGCCGGTTCGGCCGGCAACGCCGGCAGCCTGGCCGGTGGCGGCAGCGCCTTGCGCTCGTCTTCGGTGAGCTCCAGCTTCACCGGCGTGATCTTCTGGTTGCGGCTGATCGAGGCCACGAATTCGCGCTCGGTCGGCAGGTCGTTCGGCGCCTCGACCGACTTGACGCGGTCGCCGTCGAAGAACACCACCACGCTGCGGCGCTGCAGCTCGGCGCCCGGGCGGCGCAGCGTGAAGAGGTAGTCCCAGCGATCGGCGTGGAAGGGGTCGGCCAGCAGCGGCGTGCCGAGCACGTCGCGCACCTGCAGCCGCGTCGCGCCGGGCTTGATGAGCGCCAGCTGCTCCTTCGTGACCGCGTTGCCCTGCACGATGTCGATGCGGTAGGGCGTGATCAGGCCGAACAGGCTGTCGGTGCGGTCCAGCGACTCGCAGCCGGCCAGGGCGATGCAGGCAACGAGCAGGGCGGCAGGGGGGGTGAGTCGGCGCATGGGGGATTCGCAGGCACGGCGCAGGGTCGGCGACGCTGCGCGGGTGCTGGCTATGATCCGGCGATTCTAGCGAGGCGGTCCCGCCCCGCCCCGTGCCAGGAGAGGCGAGTGAAGCACGCCGACGAACTCAAGAGCAGCGGCCTGAAGGCCACGCTGCCGCGCATCAAGATCCTCGAGGTCTTTCAGCGCTCCGACCGCCGCCACCTGACGGCCGAAGACGTCTACAAGTCGCTGCTCATCGAAGGCGCCGACATCGGCCTGGCCACCGTCTACCGCGTGCTGATGCAGTTCGAGCAGGCCGGCCTGCTGAGCCGCAGCAACTTCGAGAGCGGCAAGGCCGTGTTCGAGCTCAACGAGGGCCAGCACCACGACCACCTGGTGTGCCTGGACTGCGGCCGTGTCGAGGAGTTCTTCGACGCCCAGATCGAGCAGCGCCAGCGCGCCGTGGCCAGCGAACGCGGCTTCACGCTGCAAGAACACTCGCTGGCGCTGTACGCGCGTTGCTCGAAAGAGGCCTGCCCGCACCGGCAGGCGAAGTGAAAGGCAGGGCGGGGCTTCGACGGGCTCAGCCCGAACGGAAGTTCACTCCGGCGCGCCCTTGTCCATCGCCGCCTGGTGGCGGCGGATGAACTCCTGGTAGGTGTCGATGCCGCGCAGCTGCAGCACGGTGTTGCGCACCGCGGCCTCCACCAGCACCGCCAGGTTGCGGCCGGCGTCGACGGCGATCACCACCTTGCGCACCGGCAGGCCGAGGATGTCCTCGAACAGTGGCTCGTGCGGCAGGCGCTCGAACTCGCGCTCCAGCGTTTCCTTGCGCACCAGGTGCACGATGAGCTTCAGCCGCATCTTCCGCCGCACCGCCGTCTCGCCGAAGATGGCCTTGATGTCGAGCAGGCCGATGCCGCGCACCTCGAGCAGGTTCTGCAGCAGCTCGGGGCAGCGGCCTTCCAGCGCCGTCTGGCTGATGCGGTAGATGTCCACCGCATCGTCGGCCACCAGGCCGTGGCCGCGCGACACCAGCTCCAGCCCGAGCTCGCTCTTGCCCAGGCCCGACTCGCCCGTGAGCAGCACGCCCAGGCCCAGGATGTCCATGAACACGCCATGGCGCGTGGTGCGCTCGGCAAAGTGCTGGCCGAGGTAGCCGCGCACGAGGTCGATCACGTGGCCGGCGCTCTCGGCGGTGGCGAACAGCGGGATCTCGGCGCGGTCGCACATCGCCGCCAGCCGCGGCGGCGTGGCCACGCCGTCGGCGACGATGATCACCGGCGGCTCCAGCGTGACGATGCGCGCGATGCGCCGCTCGGCGTCTTCGGGGCTGGCCGCGTCGAGGTAGTTCACCTCGCGCCGGCCGACGATCTGCACCCGGTAGGGGTGGATGTAGTTGAGGTAGCCCACCAGGTCGGCGGCGCTGCGGGCGTCGCGCACCGCGGCGTCGTCGAAGCGGCGCTCGGGGTGGCCTTGCCCGGCCACCCAGGCCCAGCGCAGCACCTCGCGGTGGGCTTCGAACAGCGCTTCGGCGCTGATGCTGGTGGGCTTCATGGGCCCGCGTCCGTCAGGCGACGGACTTCAGCGGTTCCCAGTCCGAGATCAGCTTGTGCACCGCGGCGGCGTCGGCTTCGGTCTTGAGGCGTTCGCGCAGGTCGCGGTCGGACAGCATCTCGGCGATCTCGGACAGGATCTCCAGGTGCCGCTGCGTCGCCGCTTCGGGCACGAGCAGAAAAATCAGCAGCGCCACCGGTTCGTCATCGGGCGCGTCAAACGGAATGGGCGCCTGCACGCGCAGCACGGCGGCCAGCGGGTTCTTCAGGCCCTTGATGCGGCCGTGCGGAATGGCCACCGCATGACCCAGGCCCGTGGAGCCGAGCCGCTCGCGCGCGAACAGGTTGTCGGTGACGGTGCCGCGGGCAATGGCGTGCTGGTTCTCGAACAACAGGCCGGCCTGCTCGAAGACTCGCTTCTTGCTGGTCGCGTCCACGTTCACCAGCACGTTGCTGGCAGGCAGGATGGCGGCGAGACGGTTCATCTGGGCTCTTCCCCTGGGGCGGATGGCCCCCTCTCGCCGGCTTCGCGCGTCGCGGTGGCGACGGCAGGGCGGGCGACTGCAGCGAACTGCAAAAAATCATGATAGCGCCGGCCGGCCCCGGGCATCTCTGGTGCAAAGCCCCGAATCGGGGGCTATCGACACACTTTGCGGCGCTGCAGCAACACCACGCCGCCGCGAGCCTGGCGGCGCGAGCCGCCACGAAAAACGGCCCCGCAGGGCCGTTCGACGGGTCGAGGCTCGCTCAGGCAGCGCCGGCCGTCAGACGCTTCGGGCTCTCGTGGTGGTGGTCCTGCAGGCGGTCCTTGTGGCGCACGACCTGGCGGTCGAGCTTGTCCATCAGGGTGTCGATCGCGGCGTACAGGTCTTCGGCGGCATGCTCGACGAAGATGTCACGGCCCTTGACGTGCAGCGTGACCTCGGCGCGCTGTCGTCGCTCCTTCTCCTTGTTCTTCTCCACCGTCAGCAGCACGGACACGTCCACCACCTGATCAAAATGTCGCGTCACACGATCGAGCTTGGTGAGCACGTACTCTCTCAAGGCCGGTGTGACCTCGAGGTGATGGCCGCTGATCGTCAAGTTCATCAGAACCTCCTTTGCGCAAAATGCCGAAGGGACAGGAATGCCGGCTGGTCCTGGAGAGGAGCCGGCCACGGGAACGACGTGGGAAGGAGTTTTGGGGGGCGACCGGTGGGGGCCAGGCCTTGCGATCGCGGGGGCAGCAGGAGCAATGAGTCTGGACCCAGTGTGCACCTGTTCAGGGGGTGTGGCAAGGCACGCCGGGCGGCCCCAGGTGCGGCGCGGAAACCGTGTGACGAACTGCCCGCAAGCCGCGCGGTCGTGGCCCGGCAGCCGGCACCGTATGCTGCCTCCACGCTGCCCCGGAGCCCCCGATGCTGAAGACGCCCCGCGACCTGCTGATCCGCCACGCCACGCTGCCCGATGGCCGCTGCGGTATCGACCTGCTGGCCCGCGACGGCTACTTCGCCGCCATCGGCCCGGCGCTGCCGGCGCCCGAAGGCGCCGAGGTGCTCGACGCCGACGGCTGGCTCTTCAGCCCGCCCTTTGTCGACGCCCACTTCCACCTCGACTCCACGCTCAGCCACGGCCTGCCGCGCACCAACGACAGCGGCACGCTGCTCGAGGGCATCCGGCTCTGGGGCGAACTCAAGCCGCTGCTCACCGAAGAGGCCGTGGCCGAGCGCGCACTGGCCTACTGCGACTGGGCGGTGGCGCGCGGGCTGCTGGCCATCCGAACGCACGTGGACGTGTGCGACGAGCGGTTGCTCGCGGTGCGTGCGCTGCTCGAGGTGAAGCGCCGCGTCGCGTCCTACCTCACGCTGCAGCTGGTGGCGTTTCCGCAGGATGGCCTCTTGCGCAGCGCGGGTGCCGAGGCGCAGCTGAAGCGCGCGCTCGATCTCGGCGTCGATGTGATCGGCGGCATCCCGCACCACGAACGCAGCGCCGCCGAGGGTGCCGAGAGCGTGCGGCGCCTGGCGGAGCTGGCCGCCGAGCGCGGCCTGATGCTCGACCTGCACTGCGACGAAACCGACGACCCGGCCTCGCGGCACGTCGAGACGCTGGCCTTGCACACCCAGCGCCTGGGCCTGCAGGGCCGCGCCACGGGCTCGCATCTCACATCGATGCACTCGATGGACAACGCCTACGCCGCCAAGCTGGTGGCGCTGATCGCCGACAGCGGCTTGAACGCCATCGCCAACCCGCTGATCAACATCACGCTGCAAGGCCGCTACGACAGCTACCCCAAGCGCCGCGGCATGACGCGCGTGCCCGAGCTGATGGACGCCGGCGTCACCGTCGCCTTCGGCCACGACTGCGTGATGGACCCCTGGTACGCCCTCGGCTCGGCCGACATGCTGGAGGTGGCCTCGATGGGCCTGCATGTCGCACAAATGACGAGTCAGGCCGCGCAGCAGCGCTGCTTCGAGGCCGTCACCACGAACCCGGCACGCATCCTGGGCCTGCAGGGCTACGGCCTCGAGGTGGGCTGCCGCGCCGACGGCGTGCTGCTGCAGGCGCGTTCGCCGCAAGAGGCCCTCCGGCTGCGCGCGCAGCGCCTGCTCGTGCTGCGCGGCGGGCAGGTGTTGTCGCGCATGGTGCCGGCGGCGGCGCAGCTGTGTTTGCCGGGACGACCGCAGGTCGTGGACTTCACGCGACAGACCCCCGCCACGCCGCAGACCCCCCCTCGCTAGAATGAATCCGACCAGGGACGAGGCGCGCCGGCCACAGCCAGGACGCGACAGCACGATGAAACTGATCGGATCACTGACCAGCCCTTACGTGCGCAAGGTGCGCATCGTGATGGCGGAAAAGAAACTCGACGCCCAGCTCGCGCTGGAAGACGTCTGGGGCAACGACGACATCCTCAAGAGCAATCCGCTCGGCAAGGTGCCTTGCCTCGTGCTCGACGGCGGCGAGGCGGTGTTCGATTCGCGCGTCATCGTCGAGTACCTCGACACGCTCAGCCCGGTGGGCAAGCTGATCCCGCCCAGCGGCCGCGAGCGCATCGAGGTCAAGACCTGGGAAGCGCTGGCCGACGGCCTGCTCGATGCGTCCATCCTGGCGCGGCTCGAGGCCACCTGGCCGGGCCGCAGTGCCGAGCAACGCTCGCAGGCCTGGATCGACCGCCAGATGAGCCGCGTGCACGCCGCCGTCAAGAGCATGGCGCAGGGCCTGGGCGACAAGCCCTGGTGCAGCGGCACGCACTTCACGCTGGCCGACATCGCCGCGGCCTGCGCGCTGGGCTATCTCGACTTCCGCTTCGCGCACATCGACTGGCGCGACACGCACCCGAACCTGGCGAAGTGGCACGAGAAGATCGCCGCGCGCCAGAGCTACATCGACTCGGCGCCTCCCACGGCCTGATCAGCCCGCCACCGGCTGGAAGCTGCCGCTCTGCGCGAGCGGCCAGTACTGGCGGTACACGTTGTGCGGCCAGTCGGCACGGCCTTCGATGGCGGCCAGCAGGGCACCGGGCTTCAGGAAGGGCAGCTGGTTCGCCAACAGCTGCACGTCGCCCTGCGAGACACGGCGCACGATGTGGCTGGCGGTGATCTGCCCCGGGTGTGTGAGCCCCGCGGCCTGCACCAGCTCCTTCAGCGCCATCAGCGTGTGCTGGTGGAAGCGCCACACGCGCTCGGTCTTGGTGGGCACCACCAGCGCCTGCTGGCGCAGCGGGTCCTGCGTCGTCACGCCCGTGGGGCAGGCGCCGGTGTGGCAGGCCTGGGCCTGGATGCAGCCGAGGGCGAACATGAAGCCACGCGCCGAGTTGCACCAGTCGGCGCCCAGCGCCATGCAGCGTGCGATGTCGAAGGCGCTCACCACCTTGCCCGCCGCGCCGATGCGCACGCGGTAGCGCAGGTTCAAGCCCAGCAGCGTGTTGTGCACCAGCAGCAGGCCTTCCTGCAAGGGCGCGCCGACGTGGTCGATGAACTCCAGCGGCGCCGCACCCGTGCCACCCTCGGCGCCGTCGACGACGATGAAGTCGGGCATCAGGCCGGTCTCGAGCATGGCCTTGCAGATGGCGAACCACTCCCAGGGGTGGCCGATGCAGAACTTGAATCCCACCGGCTTGCCACCTGAGAGCCGCCGCAGCCGCTCGATGAATTGCAGCATCTCCACCGGCGTGGCGAACGCCGAGTGGCTCGCAGGGCTCACGCAGTCCACGCCCACCGGCACGCCGCGCGCCGCGGCGATCTCGGCGGTGACCTTCGGCCCCGGCAGCACGCCGCCGTGCCCGGGCTTGGCGCCCTGGCTCAGCTTGAGCTCGATCATCTTCACCTGCGCGTCCAGCGCGTTGGCGGTGAAGCGCTCTTCGCTGAAGCGGCCGGCCTCGTCGCGGCAGCCGAAGTAGCCGCTGCCGATCTCCCAGATGAGATCGCCGCCGTTGACGCGGTGATGCTGGCTGATGCTGCCTTCGCCCGTGTCGTGCGCGAAGCCGCCCCGCTTGGCGCCGCCGTTGAGCGCGAGGATGGCGTTGGCGCTCAAGGCGCCAAAGCTCATAGCAGAGATGTTGAAGACGCTGGCGCTGTAGGGCTGGGTGCAGCTGCCGGCCGCGCCGATGGTGATTCGGAAGTCATGGCTCGCCACCTCGGTGGGCGCGATCGAGTGGTTGATCCACTCGTAGCCGAGCGCGTGCACGTCGAGCTGGGTGCCGAAGGGCCGCTTGTCGGCGTCGCCCTTGGCGCGCTGGTAGACCAGGCTGCGCTGCTGGCGCGAAAAAGGCGCCGCCTCGTTGTCGGACTCGATGAAGTACTGGCGCATCTCCGGCCGGATGAACTCCAGCAGAAACCGCAGGTGGCCGATGACAGGGTAGTTGCGCAGCACCGAGTGGCGCGTCTGCCGCGTGTCGCGCCAGCCCAGGCCGACGAGAAAGAGGCCACCCAGCGCCAGCAGCCCGCCGCTGCCGGTGAACACCTGCAGCAGCGCCAGCACCAGCGTCAGCACGGCCGCGAGCAGCCAGGCCCAGTAGCGCACCGGGAAGTGCGGGTCGAGGCGGTTGAGCCAGGCATGCATGGGTTTGTCTCCGGCGCGGCTCGAGCGGCCGGCTGCGCCTGGATGCTAGTGGGCCGGGCCGTGGCCACCAGGCCGAACTGGGCCGCCTTTGCACGCCAGTTGGCCCCTTAAACTGCCGCGCCACGCGCCACCGAGCCCCTGCATGCAAGGCCAACTCTTCACCCAGGACTTCCTGCGCCACGGCATCCGCGAGACGCCGCCCTACCAGGCCTTGTCGGATGCCGCAGCCACCGCCTTCGAGGCCCGCCTGCGCGCCGTGTTCGCCGGCCTGGCGGCCGACACCGTGATGAACGAGGCGCAGACCGAGCAGCTCGTCATCGAGCGCGTGTTGATGGAGCTCGGCTGGGCCGACGACTACCTGCCGCAGGTCAACCTCAGCGGCAAGCGGCGCGAAGACGTGCCCGACATCCTGCTGTTTGCCGACGCTGCGGCCAAGCAGCGCGCCCTCGACGAAAGACACGACGACCGCCGTTACCGCCACGGCCTGGCGCTGCTCGAAGCCAAGCGCTGGCTGCGCCCGCTCGACCGCGGCGCCAGCGACGAACCGCTCGACCCCGGCGCGCCCAGCTCGCAGATGCTGCGCTACCTCTCGCGTGCCGACGTGGCCAGCGACCGCTCGGTCAAATGGGGCGTGCTCACCAACGGCGGCGTCTGGCGCCTGTACTGGCAAGACGCCCGCTCGCGCGCCGAGGAGTTTCTCGAACTCGACCTCGCCGCACTGCTGGGCGTGCCCGGCGTCCAGCCCGACATCGACATGCCCGAGCCCGCGCACGGGCTGAAGCTGTTCTTTCTGCTCTTCAACCGCGCGGCCTTTCTCACGCAGACCTGGGACAGCGCGGCGCGCAGCTTCCATGCCTACGCCCGCGCCGAGGCCCGGGCGTATGAAGAAAAGGTGTCGGCCGATCTGGGCCGGCGCGTCTTTGACGAGATCTTTCCCACGCTGGCGCAGGCGCTGGCGCGGGGCGATCTGCAGGCGGTAAAGGAACCCGTGGGCTACGGCAGCGGCACGCGCCACCGCTACACCCGCGAGTACCTGGAAGAGGTGCGCGAGGCCACGCTCATCTTGCTGTACCGGCTGCTGTTCCTGTTCTACGCCGAAGACCGGCGGCTGCTGCCGGTGGGGGATGAGCGATACCGGGCCTACAGCGTGCGAGCGCTGCGTGAAGAGGTGCGCGAGAAGGTCGAAGCAGGCCAGCGCTGGTCCGCCACGCAGAACCGCTTGTGGCTGTCGTTGAAGGGCTGCTTCGAGCTGATCGACGTTGGCGACGACACCATCGGCATGCCCGCCTACAACGGCGGCCTGTTCAACCGTGGCCGCAGCCTGCTGCTGGAGCGCACGCGCGTGCCCGACGCCGTGCTGGCGCCCATCATCGACGCGCTCAGCCGCCGCACTGAAGACCTTCTGCGCGGCTGGATCAACTACCGCGACCTCAGCGTCAGCCACCTGGGCAGCATCTACGAGCGGCTGCTCGAATACCAGCTGCAGCACGAGGTGGCCCCGGCCGACCTGCACTACAGCCCCGAGATCGACCGCGTCACCGCCGTGCCCGCCAGCTTTGCGCGCAAGGTCTCGGGCAGCTACTACTCGCACGACGACCTGGTGCAGCTCATCCTGCGCGAAAGCGTGGGCCTGCTGGCCAGCGAGCGCGTGGCCGCCTTCGACAAGCTGCTCGACAGCTGGAAGAAAAAGGGCTCGCTCAACCCTGCCGAGTGGGAGCGCCTGGACTCGGCCGACCCGGCCAGCCGCATCCTCGAACTCAAGATCTGCGATCCCGCCATGGGCAGCGGCCACTTCCTGGTGGCGCTGGTGGACTTCATCGCCGACCGCGTGCTGGAAGCCGCCACCGCAGCGCAGCTGCGCGTGGCCGACATGCCCTGGGCCGCCCACCTGGCCGAGCGCGGCCGGCCCTGGGAGAGCCCGCTGCTGGTGCGGCTGGCGGCCGTGCGCGGCGCGATCAAGAAACAAGCCCGCGAGCACGGCTGGGCGGTGGCCGACGCGCAGCTCGACGACCGCCACATCGTGCGCCGCATGGTGCTGAAGAAGTGCGTCTTCGGCGTCGACAAGAACGCCATGGCGGTGGAGCTGGCCAAGACGGCGCTGTGGCTGCACACATTCACGGTGGGCGCGCCGCTGAGCTTTCTGGACCACCACCTCAAGCACGGCGACAGCCTGCACGGCGAGCGCCTGGCCACGGTGCAGCAGGGCCTGCAGGCGCTGGGCATGCTGTTCCAGCAGGCCGAGCTGCAACGGCTGGAGCTCGCGGCCAAGAACCTGCAGCAGGTGGCCGACTTCACCGATGTCGACATCGCCGAGGCGCGGCTGAGCCAGCGGCTGGCCGAAGAGGCCGATGCCCAGGTGGCGCCGGTGCACGCGCTGCTGGACTTCTGGCGCGCCATGCGCTGGCTGGTGCCGGGCTGGCCGGTGGACAAGGCGGCCAAGCTCACGAAGCTGTGCGACGAACCCACGCGCGCGGCTCTGGACACCTTGCTGGAGCCCACGCGCAACCTCGTGGCGACATTGGCCGCCGGCACGCTGGACGGCGCGGGCACGGGCCCCGAGGCCGCGCGGGCGCTGCTGCAGCGCGTGCGCTCGCTGGCGGCTGAGGAGCGCTTCTTCCACTGGTGGACGGCGTTTCCGACGGCGTTTGCCACGGCCGAGCCGGGCTTCGACGCGGTGATCGGCAATCCGCCGTGGGACGTGATGCGCGTCGAAGAAGTTCAGTGGTTCTCTGATCGGATTCCCGAAATCGCCCACGCGCAGAAGGCTTCCGAACGCAAAGCGCTGATCAAGGGCTTGGCGACCAAGCAACCCGTACTGCATCAAGAGTTCACCCGACAGGTTGAAAGGGCCGATGCACAGCGCCGCGTGGTCGCCGACGGCGGCGAGTTTCCGCTGTTGTCGACTGGCGACGTCAACCTCTACAGCTTGTTCGTCGAGCGAGCGCTGACCTTGGCCAAGCCGCAGGGCGTTGTGGCGCTGCTAACACCCAGCGGTATCGCTGCCGACAAGGGCGCGTCGGCGTTTTTCCGCAGCATCGCGACGACCCAGCGGCTGGGCGCGCTGTTCGACTTCGAAAACAAGAAGGTGTTCTTTCCGGACGTGCACGCCAGCTTCAAGTTCTGCACGCTGGTGTTCGGCGGCGAGGCGCGGAGGTTTGCGGGCACGCGAGCGGCGTTTTTTCTGCACACCGTGGCGGAGTTGGGCGATGCGAGCCGGTTGCTGCAGCTCACCGCGGCTGACTTCAATCTGCTCAACCCCAACACCGGTTCAGCGCCCATCTTCAGATCGCGCCGCGACTTTGAGTTGACCAAGAGAGTCTTTGCCAAGCATCCCGTGCTGGTTCACCACCTTCAGAGTGGTCGGCGAAGCACATGGCCCGTCGCCTACGCCAGGATGTTTGACATGACCAACGATTCGTCCTGGTTTCGAAAGGCCTCCGAGCTCTCGACAGAGGCCGTCGTGCCGCTGTATGAGGGCAAGATGGTTCAGGCTTATGACCACCGTGCCGCCGATGTGGCTGTGAATTTGGCCAATCTGAAACGGGCGGCTCAGCCGGAAGCCTTGAGCAGCCGCGAGAAACACGATCCTCAACGCTCAGCTGGACCGCAATACTGGGTCGAAAGGGCGGTCGCGCAACGGTTTGGCGCGCGGCCTTGGATGCTCGCATTCAAGTCGGTCACGTCGCCGACCAACATGCGCACGATGATTGCTGCCGTGCTGCCGGAAAGCGGCGTTGGCCACAGCATGTCGGTGCTGCTGCCACCTCCTGAACACGGGCCTCGCACAACCGCGTTGCTTCTCGCGGTTCTCAATTCATTCGCATTCGACTGGCTGGCCCGCCAAAAGGTGCAGGGGCAAAACTTCAGCTGGTTCATCCTCGAACAACTCCCCGTCATCCCCCCCGCCCGCTTCGACGACCCGCTGCCCGCCGCCTTCACCCAGCAAGTTCGCGAGGCCGGCCTGATGAACGGCCACCAGCCCGCGCCCACCATCGCCGACTTCGTGCTGCCGCAGGTGCTGGCCCTGAGCTACACCGCGCACGACCTGGCGCCGTTTGCGCGAGACCTCGGCTATGTCGACGCGCAAGGCCAGGTGCTGCCGCCCATCCGCTGGGACGACGAAGACCGCCGCCGCCGCCTGGCCGCGCTGGACGCGCTGTTCTTCTGGCTCTACGGCCTGGGCGCCGACGACGCGGCGTACGTGCTCGACACCTTCCCCATCGTGCGCGCGCAAGACGAGGCGCGCTTTGGCCGCTACCGCACAAAAGAAGAGGTGCTGGCCCTGCTGGGTTTGCTGCCGGCGGTGGCGGCCTGATCCACCCGTGGCCGGGAAGCCACCGCCCGCTCTGGACTGCAGCACCCGCTCGCCCTGAGCCTGTCGAAGGGCTCGCGCCACACACCACCGCTCGCCCTGAGCCTGTCGAAGGGCTCGCATCACAACCCTCCGTTCGCCCTGAGCTTGTCGAAGGGCTCCCCGGGGGCTTCGACAAGCTCAGCCCTACAGCCTGCGCACTTCACGAGCCCTTCGACAGGCTCAGGGCGAACGGAGGGTTTGCTCAGCGCGAACGGAGGGGTTCACTTGCAGCGAACGGAGGGGTTCGCTCCCAACGAAGGGCGGGGTTCGCTCGCAGCGAACGGAAGGGCTTGCTCACGGCGAACAGCGAGGTTTGCTCACCGCGAGCAAGGGGTTCGCCCAGCACCCACACCACCGTTCGCCCTGCGAGACCGGTTCCCCCCGCTCGCTCACCGCGCAAAGAAGGCGCCAAGCTGCGCCGCCGTGGCCTCGGGCTGCTCTTCGGGCAGGTAGTGGCCGCAATCGAGCGCTTCGCCCTGGACGCGGCCGCTGCTGGCGGCGCGCCACAGCGCCATGGGGTCGAACAGGGCCTGCACGATCCCGCGGCCGCCCCACAGCACCAGCAGATCGCAGGCCAGCTTGTCGCCGGCAGCGCGGCTGGCGCGGTCGAGCTCCAGGTCGCAGGTGAGCGCGGCGCGGTAGTCCTCGCACATGGCGTGCACGACCTCGGGCCGCTGGATGGCGCGTTCGTATTCGGCCAGCGCCGCGGGGTGCAGGTGGGACAAGTGTCCGGAAGGCGAAGCCGCGCCCCAGCCGCCGAGCTTGCGGTGCAGGTAGCGCACGGTGTCGGCGGCGATCATGCGCTCGGGCTCAGGCGCCGGCTGCGCCAGGAAGAACCAGTGGTAGTAGGCGCGGCCGAAGCGCCAGTCGGCGCCTTCGATCATGTCGAGCGTGGGCGCGATGTCGAGCACCGCGAGCTTCGTTACCGCCTCGGGTGCATCCAGCGCCAGGCGGTGCGCAACACGGCCGCCGCGGTCGTGGCCCGCGACGGCAAAGCGCTCGTGGCCCAGCTGCCGCATCAGCGCCAGCACGTCGGCGGCCAGCGCGCGCTTGCCCATCTGCGTGTGCTGCGGCTCGTCGGGTGCGGGCTCGCTGTCGCCGTAGCCGCGCAGGTCGGGCAGCACGAGGCGGAAGTGCGGCGCCAGCATCGGCACCACGCGGTGCCAGAGCACGTGCGTCTGCGGGAAGCCGTGAAGCAGCAGCAGCGGCGGCGCACCGGCACGTCCGCCGGTGCGGCCGCGCAGGCGCCGGCCCTGGACGGGCAAGTCGAGCGGCTCGAAGCCTTCGAAGCCGGGGATGGGGCTCATGTCGCTCATGTCGCTCACCTCGATGGTCAGTGGGCTCAGCGTTCCGCCGGACGGTCGGAACGGGCAAAGGTCCACGACACGCCCAGGCCCACGGCCGTGCCGCGCGTCTTGTCGACGAGCGGGCTGCTCTCGTTGGCGGCGCCGCGCACGCTGTCGACGCGCGCGAAGCCGAACACCACCCAGTCGGGGCCCAGGCGCCGGCTGAGGTTGAACGACAGCCGCGTCGCCACCAGCCCGGCCTGGGCCACGTAGGCCGGCCGGCTGGCGGTGGCGAAGACCGGCGCGACGCCGTAGAAGGTGTCGGCCAGGCGCTCGTCGGCGATCAGCAGGCCCAGGCTGGCACCGTAGTTGAAGCCGGCGGCGCGCCGTCCCCATCTGATCGAGGGTTCGAGCGCCATGCCGCGGTATTCGAAGCCGTTGTTGAGGTCGAACACCCCGCGCAGCGGCACGGCGGCACCGAGGTTGCCGCCGAAAGCAGAGCCCAGACGCCAGCGCAGGCGCGGGCCGAACTCCACCAGCGTGCCGATGTTGGGCAGGCCGCGCCGGGCGTCGTTGTCCGAGGCCGCGGAGCCGAAGCTGCCGGCGAAGCCGACGTCCAGTTCCATGCGCTCGGTCTTGGCGGCCCGCACGCCCACCGTGCCTTGCTCGGCGCGCAGCACGCGGCCGCGGTACAGCAGATAGGGCAGCACGATGGCGTTGCGGGTGCGCTGCCGGGCACCCGGGTAGGCCGGCGACTGCGCGCCGAAGGCGGCCAGGCCGGCCTCCCACAGCGGTTGCGGCGGGCGGCCGTCGGCAGGGGTTTCGGGGCCGGGCTCGTCGGCCGGCTGGGCCCGCGCCGCCGTGGGCAGGCACAAGAGCCCGGCGCAAGCCAGGGCGCCGATCAGGGCGGTGAAGGCGGGTGTGTTCATTGCCGGCCATGTTAAGGCGCTGGCTATACTTTTGCCTTCAGCGCCGATTTGCTCCGGATTGCGGGCGCTTTCAACAAATGCCGCTAAACAGGATTCCGAGCACCCAGCCCTGCGCTGAAGCCCGGTGTCCGTGTTGAAGCGCGGCACCGGGTTTTTTGTTGGTCATGGGTTCGGTCGGGTCCGTCACACCGCAGTCGATGCGTTTCGAAGCGCCGCTGCCGCTGCAAAGCGGCGCGGCGCTGCCGGCCTATGAACTGGCCTACGAGACCTACGGCACGCTCGACGCCACGCGCAGCAACGCCGTGCTGGTGTGCCACGCGCTCAACGCCAGCCACCACGTGGCCGGGGTTGCACCCGACGGCAGCGTGGGCTGGTGGGACAACCTCGTCGGCCCCGGCAAGCCGCTGGACACGAACCGCTTCTTCGTCATCGGCGTCAACAACCCCGGCTCGTGCTTCGGCAGCACCGGGCCGATGCACGCCAACCCGGCCACCGGGCAGCCGTGGGGCGCGGACTTCCCGGTCGTCACCGTCGAGGACTGGGTCGACGCGCAGGCGCGCCTGCTCGACCGCCTGGGCATCGCGCAGCTCGCCGCCGTGATCGGCGGCAGCCTCGGCGGCATGCAGGCCCTGGCCTGGGCGCTGCGCCACCCGCAGCGCGTGCGCCACGTGGCGGCCATCGCCACCGCGCCCAACCTGTCGGCGCAGAACATCGCCTTCAACGAGGTGGCGCGCCGCGCCATCGTCACCGACCCCGACTTCCACGGCGGCCATTTCTACGCCCACGGCGTGGTACCCGGCCGCGGCCTGCGCGTGGCGCGCATGCTGGGCCACATCACCTACCTGTCGGACGACGCCATGGAGGCGCGCTTCGGCCGCCGCCTGCAGGCCGGCGAGGCCGCGCCGCTGGCCTACAGCACGCGCGAGATCGAGTTCGCGGTGGAGAGCTACCTGCGCCACCAGGGCGACAAGTTCAGCACCTACTTCGACGCCAACACCTACCTGCTCATCACGCGCGCGCTCGACTACTTCGACCCGGCACGCGCACACGGCGGCAGCCTGAAGGCCGCGTTTGCCGCGGCGCGCGGCCTGCGCTTCCTGGTCGTGAGCTTTACCACCGACTGGCGCTTCGCGCCGGCGCGCAGCCGCGAGATCGTCAAGGCGCTGGTCGACAACGACATCGCCGTGAACTACGCCGAGATCGCCGCGCCGCACGGGCACGACGCCTTCCTGCTGGACGATCCGCGCTACCACGCGGTGGTGCGGGCCTGGTTCGCGCGCATCGACGGGGAGCCGCAGGCCCCGGCGGGGCTTGCGCCCGCTGGATCGGGCGACGATGGCTCGGTGATGACGGCCGGCACAGGTGGCGGCGGCAGCAAGCGGGGTGCCGCCGACGATCACTCGAACAACGGTGATGGTGGCGACGGCGGAGGCGGCGGTGAGTGATCGCAGCGATCTCGAAGTGATCGGCTCGCTGGTGCCCACCGGCAGCCGCGTGCTCGACCTCGGCTGTGGCGACGGCGCGCTCTTGCAGTGGCTGCAGCGCGAAAAGGGCTGCAGCGGCTACGGCGTGGAGCTGGCCGATGCCAACGTGCTGAAGTGCGTGCAGCGCGGCGTCGACGTCGTGCAGCTCGACCTCGAGGAAGGCCTGGCCCTGTTCGACGACCAGAGCTTCGATGTCGTGCTGCAGATCGACACGCTGCAGGCCATCCGCCACACCGAGCGCATGCTGCGCGAGACGGCGCGCGTGGGCCGCATCGGCATCGTCGCGTTCCCCAACTTCGCGCACTGGCCGAACCGTCTGCGCGTGGCCGGCGGCCGCATGCCGGTGACGCGCGCGCTGCCGTATGAATGGCATGACACGCCGAACATCCGCGTCGGCACCTTCGCCGACTTCGGCGTGCTGGCGCGGCGCATCGGCCTGCACGTGACCGACGCCTTCGGCCTGCACCAGGGCCGCGCCGTGCGCGTGGCGCCGAACTGGCGCGCGAGCGTGGCGGTGTACCGGTTCGAACAACCCGCGCCGCGCTCGGCCTGAGGGCAGCTCCGAGCGCCACCCTCCGTTCGCGCTGAGCCGGGCGCGGCGCTCAACCCGCGGAAGAGTCCGCCGGCAGCCGCACCCAGAACGTGCTGCCCTGGCCCGGCGTGCTGGCCACGCCGATCTCGCCACCCAGTGCCTCCACCAGCTGGCGCGTCAGCGCCAGCCCGAGGCCGGTGCCGGCCACCGGGCCGCGTTCGGCGCCCAGGCGGTCGAAGGGCTGGTACAGGCGCGCCAGTTGCTGCTCGTCCAGACCGTGGCCCTGGTCGCTGACGCGCAGCTCCCAGCGCATCGGCGCGCCGTCGCGGGCCGGCGGCACCTCGGCCACGGCCACGCGCACCCAGCCCTCGGCGCGGTTGTACTTGATGGCGTTGGACAGCAGGTTGCCGACGATCTGCTTCAGCCGCTTGCGGTCGGCCCGCACCACGCACCCCAGGCCGGCCACCTGGTTGTCGAAGCGCTGCATCAGCCCCGGCATGCTCAGGCTGCCGGCGGCCAGCATCGTCCAGGCCTCGTCGACGACGGCCTCCAGCGACACCGGCTCCAGGACCATGGCCAGCCGCCCGCTCTGCAGGCTGCTGAGATCGAGGATGTCTTCGAGCAGCGCCAGCAGATGGCGGCCGCTGTCCAGCACCTGCTGCACCCAGCCCCGCTGACGCTCGCCGCTGCCGCCGGGGTCCAGATCGAGCAGCTGCGCAAAGCCGAGCACGGCGTTCAGCGGCGTGCGCAGCTCGTGGCTCACGCGGCTGAGGAACTCGCTCTTGGCGCGGTCGGCCGCCGCGGCGTTGTCGCGCTCCAGGCGCAGCCCCTCGGCCTGCTTGGCCGCGGTCACGTCGGTGTGGGTGCCGATCATGCGCAGCGGCCGGCCCATCGCGTCGCGCTCGATGACGAACCCGCGCGAGAGGATCCACTTCCAACTGCCGTCCTTGCAGCGCACGCGGTGCTCGTTGACGTAGCGTGCCGTGCGGCCGGCGAAGTGTTCTTCGCGGGCGGCCTGCATCGCGGCACGGTCGTTGGGGTGGGTGCGGTCGTCGAGGGCATCCGGCCGGTCGGGCAGTTCGCCGGGCGCGAAGCCGTACATCGCCTTGCACTGCGGGCTGAGGATCTCGACGCCGTCCTGCACGCGCCAGTCCCAGACGCCGTCGCCGCTGGCCTGCAGGGCGCCGAGCCAGAGCTCGCTCTGCTGCTGCAGCGCCAGCTGCGCCTTCTTGCGTGCCGTCACGTCCAGCAGCACGCCCACCCGCACGGGGTCGCCATCTTCCGCAGGCCCCGGGGCGCTGCGCAGGTGCACCCACTTCTCGGTGCCGTCGCGCAGGCGCAGCGGCACCTCGTAGTCCAGCTCGCGCCCCTCGGCGATGGCCTTGTCGGAGACCCGTGCGACCTGCTCGGCGGCGTCGGGACGGCGCAGGCGCGCCAGGGACCAGCCGTCGCGCAGCACTTCCTCGGGCTCGAGGCCGTAGAGCTCGCGCACGCGGTCGCTGACGAAGCTGTAGCGGCGTGCGCCATCGGCACTGAAGCGCAGGCGGAACACCACGCCCGGGATCAGGTCGACCAGCTGCTGCAGCCGCACCTGGCTGCGGGCGGCCTCGATCTCGGCCCGCTTTCGTTCGGTGACGTCGATGGCCACACCCACGCGCACGCTGGCAGGCTCCGAACCGGCGCCGGCAGCGCCACCCCGCCATTGCACCCAGCGCTCGCGGCCATCGGTGTGGCGGATGCGGAACTCCAGGTCCAGCTGGGCGCCGTCCTCGGCCACGCGCGCGGCCTCCCTGGCCACGCGCTCGCGATCCGCCGGATGGATGCACTCGGTCAGCACCACGCTGTCGGCCATCACGTCGGCCGCACTGACGCCGTAAAGCTCTTGCACCCGCTCGCTGATGAAGGTGAAGCGGCGGCGCCCGCCAGGCCCCAGCACGAGCCGGTAGATGACGCACGGCACCAGCGACACCAGTTCGCGCACGCTGGCCTCCGACAGCGCCAGCGCCTCGCGGGTGCGCACGATGTCGGTGATCTCCTCGACCGTGCCCTCGTAATGGCGGACGCGGCCGTCGGTGCCGCGCACGGCGTGGGCGTTTTCGCGCACCCAGATGCGCTCGCGCGTCTTGTGGCGGTAGATCTCGGACTCGAAGGCGACGACGCGGTCGTCGCGTTCGATCAGCGCCTTGAACTGCGCGCGCCGCGTGGGATCGACGTACCACTCGGTGGCGATGTCGCGCACCGCCGCAATCTGCTCGGCCTCGCTGGCGAAGCCGTTTAAGCGCACCAGCGCCGGGTTGGCGCGCAATTGGCGCCCGTCGGGCGTGCTGCGGTAGGCCCCGATGGGCAGGAACTCGAACAGCGTCGACCAGGGGTCGTCGGGTCCGGCTTCCGGCGGAAAGGCCATCACGGCGGCATCAATCCAGCGTGACCTCGGTGCGCACGGTGCCGGCGCGGTCGGCCGTGGCGCTGAGCGCGATGGCCGTGCCGCGCGGGCCGCGCACCACCCACTCGGCCACGGCGCGGTCGCCGGTGAGCTCGCGGCTGGGCAGGAAGGCCTGCAGCGAGCCCTTCGGCGCATGGCCCTCGAGGTGCGCGCCGACCTCGCGCTCCAGGCCGCTCACCAGGCTCAGGCCGGCGGGCAGGTGGATGCGGAACACGGTGCCGCGGGCCGTCTTGCGCTCCAGCGCGCGCTTGCTCACGTAGCTGGGCAGGTAGCCGGCGTTGGCCACCGCAAAGCGCACCCGCCAGGTGTCGGGGCCGAGCGCACGCACCTCGGTGCGCAGCACCTCCAGCTTGGGCAGGCTCAGGCCGATCTGCAGCAGCCAGGCCGGGAAGCGCGCCGCCTCGCGCTCGCGCAGCGCCGGCGGCGGGTTGCGCCAGTAGTTCATGCGGTCCCAGCCACCGAGCTCCACCATGCCCAGCTGCGGGTGGCGGAAGGCGTACCAGTCGACGTGGGCCTGGCCGCCGCACTGATCGTCGCTCCACTTCAGGAGCTTCAGGTCGTCTTCGACGGGGTGCTCGCGGTACCAGTCGATCCACTTGTAGTCGGTGATGCCGGCTTCCTTGTTGGGCGCCCAGATCTCCACCGTCCAGAACAGCGCGCCCAGGTGCTCGTAGACCCAGTCCTGCGTGCCCGTGATCACCTGCTTGGGGTGGTACTTGAAGTCGTGCCAGATGCTGATGGCGGGGTAGCCGGTGAGCTTGGCGCCGAGGTCCGACAGGCGCTTGTACATCCACAGGTCCTCCGGCGTCATGTCGTCGTCGGAGTTGGTGCCCATGGGCCGCAGGATCACGCCGCTGTGGGTGTGGAAGCTGACGGCGGCACCGATGTTCGGGTGCGCGGCCACGAACTCCACCATCGCGCGCACCTCGGGCTCGCTCGTGGGGTAGGGGCCGGCGCCGACTTGCTCGAATTCCTGCCGCCAGTAGGCCGGGAAGTTGCGGTTGAGGTCGAGGCCTTCGAGATCGGGGTTGGCGGTGATCTTCACGCCGTCGAAGGCCTTCAGGCTGCCCTCGGGCACGATGCGGAAGTACTCGCCGCCGAACTCGCCGGGCTCGCGCGCCACCATCAGGCGCGGCTCCTGCGGGTGCTTCTTGTAGGGGCCGTGCGGATCGGGGATGCGCATGCTGAGGATGCGGCCATCGCCGTCCATGTCCTCGACGGTGAGGCCCTCGACCGGGGCTTCGTCGTACGGGTAGGGCCGCGTGCTGCTGCGGATGTGGCGCGGCCGGTCGGCCAGCGCAAGCTCGGCGCCATCAGGATTGAGGCGCGGCACCATGTAGACGACGCGGGTGTCGAGCAGCTGGCGCACGCGCTCGTCGCTGCCGTAGGTGCTGACGAGCTGGTGCAGCCAGTACAGGCAGGCGGTCGAGGCCGTCAGCTCGGCGGCGTGGATGTTGCCGTCGACCCAGAACGCGGGCTTGTCGGTGTCGGCGCCGGTGGCCTGGTTGGTGAGCACCACGAGCCATATGTCGCGGCCCTCGTGGCTCTTGCCGATGCTGCGCAGCTCCACCAGCAGCGGCGCGGCGGCGGCGTAGTCCTGCAGCAGACGCGTGAGTTCGGGGTGGCGGTAGAACTGGTCGAAGCGGGGAACGGGAATGGCGGGCATGGCGGGCGGGCAGACACAAGGGCGGCAGCGGCAGAGCCGCCGATGCTAAGCGCGCCGCGCGCGCCTGTGGCCGGCTGCTGACCCTGCCACCGCCCTTTGGGCGGCCCGGCTACTGCCCCTTGAACAGCGCCTGGAAGTGGCGCGAGACGGGCAGCGTCTCGCTGCGCCCGCGCAGCACCAGGTGCATGTGGCCCTCGTCCACGCGCACGGCGCTGGCCACGTGGCGCTGGTTGACGATGACCGAGCGGTGCACCTGCCAGAACTGCGTCTCGTCGAGCTGCGCCAGCAGCTCCTTCAGCGGCGTGCGGATGAGCGCGTCGCCACCGTCATGGACCACGCGCGTGTAGCGCGTGTCGCTCTCGAAGTAGACGACCTCGGCCACGCGGATGAGCCGCACCTCCTTGCCGACGCCGGCCTGGATCACCTCCAGCGGCGCCGGCCGCCGCACCTGGCCGGCCAGCTGCGCCAGCAGGGCTTGCAGGCCGGCGGGGTCGAGCGCGGGCTTGTCCAGGCGCGTGCGCACGCGCTCCACCGCCTGCGCCAGGCGCTGCGGGTCCACCGGCTTCATCACGTAGTCCACCGCGCCGGCATCGAAGGCGGCCAGGGCGTGGTCGCCGAACGCGGTGACGAAGACCACCGGCGTGCGCCCGCCGATGCGCCGCGCGACCTCGATGCCGCTCATGCCGGGCATGCGGATGTCGAGAAAACACACCTGGGGCTCGTGCTCGAGCCAGGCGTCCCATGCGTCGACGCCGTTGACGCATTGCGCCACCAGCTGCAGGCCCGGCCAGGCGGTCTGCAGCGCGGCGGCGAGCTGGGCGCGCGGGGCTTCTTCGTCGTCGGCAATCAGCGCGGTGACAGGGCGTGTGTTCATGGCAGTGGGTTCACGGCAGTTCAAGCGGGAATTCGATGCGGGCGATGCAACCGCCCGCCGGCGCGCCGGCCAGGCTCAGGCGGGCGCGGCCGTCGAAGCTCTGCTGCAGCCGCGTGCGCGTGTTGGCCAGGCCGATGCCGTCGGTGGCGCCGGGCGCCAGCCCGGGGCCGGTGTCGGCCACCTCGAGCACGACGCGGCCGGCTTCGGCACGCGCCGACACCCGCACCTCGGCACCCTGCAACGAGGGCACCACACCGTGCTCGACGGCGTTTTCCACCAGCGTGAGCAGCAGGCCCGGCGGCACCGCCGCGGCGGCGGCCGCAGGCTCGATGTCGATGCCGTAGCGCAGCCGCTCGCCCAGCCGCAGGCGCATCACCTCGAGGTACTCGCGCGCCGCGGCGGCCTCGTCGCCCAGGGCCAGCCGGCTGCGGTTGAACAGCGGCAGCGTGGCACGCAGGAATCCGGTGAGCGCATCGAGCATGGGCGCGGCACGGTCGTCCTTGACCTGCACCCAGTGCTGCAGCGAGGCCAGCGCGTTGTACAGGAAGTGCGGCTGGATCTGCGCCGCCGCCAGCTGCCCGGCCATGGCCAGTGCGCGCGCCTGCTCGGCCTGCTCGCGCAGCCGCGTCTCGATCTGGTGGGCGCGCCACATGGTCACGAACCACCAGCCCAGGCTCATCAGCATGCACAGCGCCACACAGGCGCCAAGCACCCACCCGCGCTCGAGACTGCCGCGCGCCAGGTCTTTCCACTCCACCAGCACGCCACCACACAAGATCCCCGCCAGCACACCGAAAAACGACCAAAAGGCCAGCCGCCGCCGCGTCGGCCGACGCCACAGCGCCAGGGCGCCCTGGCTGCCTATCACGCCACAGACGGCAACTGCCATCGTGAGAGGCGCCGTCAAGACCTGCGGCGCCAGCTGCATCAGCGCAAAGCCGAGCAGCAGGTAGTTGATCAGCACCATGGTCACCAGCGTGCGATCGGGCCGGTCGTGGCCGGCCTGCCGCAGCTCGGCCTCGCTGAACTTGCGCGTCGGGCCCGGGTACCAGAGCTGGCTCCAGTCGATGGGTGCACTCATGGCGCGGGCCTCGGCAGTGTCAGCACGGCTTCGGTGCCGGGCGGGGTGGTGTGCAGCACCAGCGTGCCGGTGCCCAGGCCGTGGTGGCGCAGCCGCTCGCGCGAGTTGGCCAGGCCGGTGCCGTCGTGCCACCCGGGCGCCAGGCCGATGCCGTCGTCCTGCACGCGCACCACCACCGCCTGGTCTTCGACCGCGGCCAACAGCCGCACGGTGCCGCCAGCCAGCGCCGGTGCGATGCCGTGCTCGACGGCGTTTTCCACCAGCGTGAGCAGCAGGCCCGGCGGCAGCGTGGCGGCTGCGGCGGCGGGCTGCAGCGTGATCTCGAAACGCAGCCGCTCGCCCAGGCGCGCCTGCATGATCTGCAGGTACTGGCGCACGATCTCGGCTTCTTCGCCCACGCTCACATCGCGCCGGCCGAGCAGATCGGTCGAGCCGCGCAGGAACTCGCCCAGCGTGCGCAGCAGCGCCGGCGCGCGCGCGTCACCGGTGTCCACCCAATGCTGCAGCGCCGCCAGCGTGTTGAAGATGAAGTGCGGCTGGATCTGCGCCTGCAGCAGCTGCAGCCGGGCCTCGGCGGCGCGGCGCTCGGTGTCGGCACGCTCGAGCAGGTCCTGGCGCACACGGGCCACGCCCCACTGCAGCGCCACCATGGCCGCGACGGCCGCCAGCGCGGCAGGCACGAGCAGGCTGCCCTTGCGCACGAGCTCCTCGAGCAGCCGTTCGAGATCGAACGCACCGTGGCGCCCCACGTGCCCGAGCACGAAGCCGCACAGCGCCCCGGAAAGGCCCAGCAGCGCAGACAGCCAGAGCTTGTTGCGCAGCTGCTGGAAGGCGAACTTGCCGGGCTGCAGCCAGGCCGCCAGCAAGCTGAAGGGAATCACCAGCCACAACAGCGCGCCGATGCCCACCGCCACGACCCACGGCAGGCCGAAGCCGCGCAGACCGAAGCTCGTGCCCAGCAGCGCCCCGGCCAGGCCCAGCCACACGCCCAGGCCCGGGCGGCTGTACAGAAAACGATCGAGCAGCTCGGCCTGCTCGCGCAGCTCGGGCGCCATGCAGGCGTAGCGCGGCGCGGCCCAGCGGGCGTAGGCCCGCTGCAGCGCGTTGCCTTCGGAGAGCGGTTGCAGCTTCATGGGACGGGAGTCTAGGGAGCGCCGCCGCCCGCGCGGCCCGCCGACGGGCAAGCCGCAGGATCGAGGTGACGAACGGCCGCCAGGGGCGGCGGATGGCGGCGGCTCAGCGCCCTGCACAGAGCTCCGGGCCGCTTCGCCGTCCAGGTCCGCGCAGGCGGACCTGGAGCCGCGGCTCAGCGCCCTTCACAGAGCTCCGGGCCGCTTCGCCGTCCAGGTCCGCGCAGGCGGACCTGGAGCCGCGGCTCAGCGCCCTTCACAGAGCTCCGGGCCGCTTCGCCGTCCAGGTCCGCGCAGGCGGACCTGGAGCCGCGGCTCAGCGTCTGGCAGGGCACGGCGGGAGACCCGGGTCGAGGTCATGCGCGGTCCGGTCGTGCCGGAGGAACGAATGGGCCGGTGGGGCGCTATTCGAACATGAGGTGCTTCACACCCCGCCAGCTGAACAGGGTGCCCGGGTTCTGCGTCTCTTCGAGCAGGCCCTGCAGCCGGCGCAGGATGGCGGGGCTGCGGCGCGCACGGCTGACCACGATGTCGGCAATCCAGGGCCAGCGGTTCACGTAGCTCGCCGCCTCGTAGGTGTCGAAACGGGGCTTCAGGGCCGCCAGCGCGGCGCTGTAGTGGCCGAGCACGGCCGTGTCGTCGGCGCGTGCAAGCAGCAGCGCCTCGGCCGCCGCCAGGCCGGTTTCCAGCGCCTTGCCGATGCCCTCGCCGGTGAAGGCGTAGGTGCTGCCGATGGCCTCGCCGGTGCCCAGCAGGCCCGGGCGGCCGAAGCGCGCGCCGGTGAGCGAGCAGCGCAGCGGCGCGCCCTTGAGCTCGCCGGTCCAGCGGCCCTCGCGCACCAGCCGCTGCGCCGGTTCGTGCACCTCGCAGAAGGCGTCGAACATGCGCCGCAGATTCGGGCCGCCGCTGCGCTTGTGGCCGCGGCCGTCGTCGCCCACCTCATGGCTGCCCACGACGCCGGTGCCGATGTTGAACTGGCCGCCCGGCGCCGGGAAGATCCAGCCATAGCCGCCCTTCAGCCGCGGGTGCCACACCAGTTGCAGCGCCTGGATCTCGCGCGCCAGGGCCGCATGCTCCACGTAGCCGCGCAGCGCCACGCCGCTGGGCGTGTGGCGCTCGGCCAGCCCGGCGGCCACCAGCGGCGGCGCGGCGGCGCCGGTGGCCAGCACCACCCAGCGGGCGCCGACCTCGGCCACGGTGCCGTCGCGCGCGACGAGCCGCGCACCCGCCACGCGCTGCAGCGGCGTGCCGGCCGCATGCAGCAGCGGGCCCTCGAAGCGCCAGGGCGTGGCCAGCACGGCGCCGGCGCGCTGGGCCGCGCGCACCAGCACGTGGTCGAGCACGCGGCGCGGCAGCACGCACAGGGTGCCGGGCACGTCGACATGGTGGCCGCGCGGCGCGATGCAGCGCACGGCGGGCACCGGCTGCGCCAGCGCCAGCACCTCGTCGAGCACGCCCAGGCGGGCCATGGCCGCATGGGCGTCGGGGATGAGCCCGTCGCCGCAGACCTTGTCGCGCGGGAACTCGTGCTGGTCGACCAGCACCACCTGCAGGCCGCGGCCCGCCAGGCGCTGGGCGCAGGCGGCGCCGGCCGGGCCGGCGCCCACCACCAGCACAGCGCAGGCCGGCGGTGAAGCGGTCGGGCTGGTCGGGCTGGCCGGGCTCATGCCGCGGAATTGTAGGGAGCGCCCCCTTCACGCGCCGCAGCTTGACTCGCCTCAAGGCCGGCTCGGCCCGCCGGGCGCAACATGGCTACATCGAAGACCCGATCAACCCCCTGCCCAACACGGAGGCTCCGCATGCGCCACCTCACCGCCGGCCAACACGCCCTGCTCGAATCGGCACTTGAGCAGCACCTGTCGCAGCTCGATCGCCGGATTGCCGAGCACCTCGGCGGCAGCACCCGTGCCGAACACGCCAGCGCCGTGCTGGCGCAGGACGGCGACGATGCACCGCAGCGCGACCACGAGCGCGAGCTCGACCTCGCCATCGGCGACCGCGACACCGTGGCGCTGGGCGAAGTCAGCGCCGCGCTGACCCGGCTGCGCCACACGGCCGCTGGCGGCTACGGCCTTTGTGCCGACTGCGGCGCCGAGATCCCCTTCGGCCGCCTGAAGCTCGAGCCCTGGGCGCTGCGCTGCGTGCCCTGCCAGACCCAGCGCGAGCGCGCCACGCGGCCCTGAAGACACCCGGCCGCAGCTTCACTCATCGCCCCGTTTCCGACTCTTCCACAGGACCGACCCATGACCCCTTCCTTCCATGCCGTGGTGCAGATCGACCACCAAGAAGCCCGTGTGCTGCAGTTCGATGCCGAGCACGTACACGCCTCGCGCGTGAAGGCGCACCGCCACCTGACGCACCAGCACAAGAGCGCCGTGCGCACCGAGCACGAGTTCTTCGCCGAGGTCTGCGACGCGCTCGAGGGCATCACCGAGGTGCTGGTCGCTGGCGGCCACACCGCGGTGGCTGACTTCGAGCGTTATGCGCACAAGCACCGGCCGGCGCTGGCCAAGCACCTGGTGGGCCACGAGCTGGTCGACCACCCGACCGAGCCGCAGCTCGTGGCCCTGGCCCGGCAGTGGTTCCTGAAGCACGACCGCATGACGGGCGTGCCGACGCCGACCTGAAAGCGTCAGCGCCTGCGCGGCGGCCAGCGCCACCAGGTGGCGGCCACCGCCAGCCCGAACAGGGTGTAGGCGAGCGCGAACACCCAGCCCGGCGCCTGGAAGAACAGCAGCCGGTGCAGCCACAGCTCGATGAAGCCCTGGGCCGGCAGCACCTCGCCGGCCTGCGCCCGCAGCCACCACTCCAGATCGGTCAGCGGGCAGGTGATGCCCAGCCACGACTGCAGCACCACGGTGGCGATGGCCGCGCCGTGCAGCAGCCGGAACCAGGGCCGGTTCACCCATGGCCAGCGCGGGCCGCCGAGCGGATGCCTCAGCAGGTTGCCCACCAGCACCAGCACCAGCCCGCCCACCACGAACAGCACCACCGCCGCGTGCAGCACCAGCACGGCATCGGCGGCGGCACGCCAGGCGTTCATCGGTGCACTACAGCTTCATCTCCAGCCGCAGCTGCCAGTTCACGTCGCTCGGGCCGGTGCTGAAGCGGCGTGTGCGCTCGCCGACACCCGCCACGGTGCTGTCGATGATGTCGGTGCTGCTGCTGTCCAGCGGCGCCAGGTTGTTGGCGAGCAGGCGCAGGCCGAGCGCGGGGTTGAAGGTCCACAGCGCGTACATGTCCCACACGCGCTTGCGGCTGGCGATGCTGGTCTGGCTCTCATCGAGCCGCGTGCGTGTTTCGGGCACCACGTTCACGTTGCCGCCGGCCGACAGCGGCGTGCCGCGGAAGCGGTAGTCGGCGCCGATGTTCAGCGTGCCGCGCGACTGCTGGTCGAGCCGGTTGTCGGGGCCGGGCACGCTGTCGACCTGGCTGCTGAAGAGCGAGGCGTTGGCGCGCATCTCCACGCGCGGCGCGCCTTGCACCAGCTGGTCGAGGCGGAACTTGGCCTCGAGCTCGAGGCCGCTGGTGCTGGCGTCGCCGATGTTGCGCTGGCGGCGCACGTGGCGCTGGAAGCTGCTCCACGACACCGCTTCGAGCTCGGTGCGGCTGCGGATGAGGTTGCTGATGCGGCGGTGGAACAGGTTGGCGCTGAGCACGCCGCCGCCTTCGAGGTAGCGCTCCACCGCCAGGTCGATGCCGGTGGCCAGCTCGGGCTTCAGGCCGGGGTTGCCGGCGCTGTCAGGGAAGGCCTCGCTGTTGGCCTGGTCGGTGGGCGTGACCGGGAACTCGCGGTTGATCGTCGGCCGCGCGATCAGCGCGCCGGTGGGCGGGCTGCGGTAGCTGCGCGTCAGCGACAGGCGGACCTGGTCGCGGCTCTTCGGATCGGGCCGGTAGACGGCGTTGAGCAGCGGCGTCCAGACGCTGCTGGTGTTTTCCGGCCGCGTGCCCTGGCCGGTGTCGCCCTTGGTGGTGATGCCTTCCCAGCGCAGGCCGAAGTTGGCGCCCCAGTTCGGCGTCGGGTTCCACTCGTCCTGTGCAAAGGCCGCCAGGCGCAGCGTGCTGGCGCTGAGGTTGTCGCCGAACTCGGCCACGTCGGGCACCGAGACGCGCGTCTCGTCGCGCGAGATGGCCTCGATCTCGCCACCGAAGACCAGCGCGTGCTCGGGCGTGGTGCGGGGCGGCGCGCCGGGCGGGCCGCCGGGGCGTGCCGCCGCGCTGCCGCCGGCCAGCAGCGAGCCCTTCAGCGCCACGTTGGCCGACTTCTCGCGCACCTCGGTGCGGTCGTCGAAGGTCTTCACGCCCGTCGGCGCCAGGCCCGCGCCGCCGAACTCGTTGCGCAGCGCCGTGTTGCGCGAGCGGAACGCGCCGGCGTTGCCGTTGAGCTCCACGCGCACATCGCCCACGCGCTGCCGCCACATGGCGCCCAGGCGGGCGTTGGTGAACTGGCCGTCGTTGGCGCTGGTGGCGGTGTCGAACAGCAGCGGGGTCGTCGGGCGGCGCAGCGACTGCACGAGCGCGGTGTCGCCGCGGCCCGAGTTCTCGCTGTGGAAGATGCTGGGCATCAGCGAGAGCGAATCGCCCTGCTCGCCCAGCCGCCACTGCAGCCGCGCGTTGAGGTTGGCGCCGAAGCGCTTGTTCAGCGTCGTGGTCTTCGACTCGCGGGCCTCGAGCAGCGTGCCGTCGGCCACGCGCTCCACCGTCGTCGTCGTGGTGTTCTCGTCCTTCTGGCGGAACTGGAAGAAGTTAGCGCCCAACGTATAGGTGAGCGGGCCACGGGTGTCGTTGTGGCTCCAGTTGATGCCGCCGCGTGGCTCGCCGCCTTCGGTGCCCAGGCCGATGCGCAGGTCGTTCAGGCGGATGCGAAAGCCTTCGCGGGTGATGATGTTGATGGTGCCGGCGATGGCGCGCGCGCCGGTCTCGGCGGTGGGCGCGCGCAGGATCTCGATGCGCTCGATCTGCTCGGGGCTCAGGCTGTCGAGGTTGAAGCCGGGCGCGAGGCGCTGGCCGTCGATCAGGATCTGCGTGAAGCCGCCGCCCAGGCCCCGCATGCGCGGCGGGCCGCCGCGGCCGGGCGCGCCGGGTGTGGTGACGCCGGGCAGGCGGCGCAGCACCTCGCCGACCGTGGCGTCGCCGAATTTGTCGATCTCTTCGCGGCCGACGATGATCTTCGCGGCGCTGGCGCGGCGCCGCGCCTCGGTGTCGGTCTCGCGGCCGCCGGTGATCTCGACGCGCGTGCCGGCGGCAGCGGGGGCGGCCGGGGGTGCAACGGGGGGTGCAGCGGTGGGCGCTGCAGCCGCAGGCCGCGCCGCGGGTGCCGAGGCCGCTGCGGCGGGGGCAGCCGGCGCTGCAGTCTGGGCGGAAGTCGGCGTCAGCGTGGCCAACAGGAGGCCACCCGCCACGCCGTGGCGGAGGTGTTGAATCGGCAAAGGCATGGCTGGATTGTGGGTGGCGGCTGCATGCCGAACGGCGCGTGGGGCCGGAATTGCCTTTCTTCACGTTCCGCCGCCTGAGCCTGCGGGCGGCGAACCCGGCGCGACAATCTGCTCCGTCTCGCCATGCTTGGGGCGGGTCAGGGGTCGGCGGGTCAGGGGTCAGGTCTCTCCTCTCTCCTCCCCTTCCACCCTCCGAAGGAAAAGGAGGAAAAGAGGAAAAGGGGGTCAAGAGGAAAAGGGGGTCAGGTCTCTCCTCTCTCCTCCTCTTCCACCCGCCGAATGATCCGGCTCACGTGGGCAACCGACAGCCCGCAGACCTCGGCGAGCGCCGGCATGGTCTTCCAGCCGGCGCTGTAGGCGTCGTGAAGAGCGTGGTCGCGGTTGCCGCCGTTCAAGGCCAGCCAGGCCGGCCATGTGCGGGGTCCGGCCGGCATGGCCTTGCGCTGCCGGGCCGGCACTTGGGGCGACGCCAGCTGCTCGGGCGCTGCGCGCATGCGCGCGCGCTCGGCAAAGGCCTCGTCGCCGAGGAAGATCTGCCCGTTCAGATGCCCCGCCCAGAAGTCCGCGTCGTCTTCCTGTTGGGCGCTCACGAGCGCAGAGTAGCGCCGGATCGCGGTCGCCCGGTCGCGGGGCGTTGCCACCTCGCGGCCGAGCATGAAGCCGTGAAGCTCGTCTACCGCAAGCCATGGCGGCGCGGGTTCCAGCCCGAGGTGCGCGCGACAGCTTGACCAAGGCCAGCACTCGGGTCGCTCGACGAGGCCGGCCGCCACCGGATTGCGTTCGACGTAGCGGCTGAGCGCGGCGAGGTAGCGATCCGAGTCGACCAGGACGGCCTTGAACCGGCCTTGGAACAGGTGCCCAACCAGGCCGTGCCGCCGGTTGAAGGCCTGGGTGTAGACCCCGTTGAGGTGCCGCATCAGCCGCGACAGCGCACCCGAGCGGGTGCAGAGCACCAGGTGATAGTGGTTGCCCATCAGGCAGTAAGCGAGCACCGACACATCGAAGCGCAATGTGGCTTCGTCCAGAACCGCGAGCTGGGTCACGCGGTCGGCGTCTTCACGGTAGATCGGCTCGCGGCGGTCACCGCGCGAGGTGATGTGAAAGACGGCGCCGGGGAACTCGATGCGGAGGGGGCGGGACATCAATCCACCGAACTTAAGCCTCACCCCTTGTACACCGCAGACGGATGTGGCTTGACGTGATGAGCCGGACGAGGCCGGGATCGACTGGGGATAAAGCGCTGCGCATTGGCGCCGAGCAAGCGCAACACGTCGGCGAGGGT
>JADCGQ010000026.1 GCA_020248945.1 Rubrivivax sp. | reverse complement strand
TCTTGCGTTGACGCCCTACAGCTACCACAAGGTAGGCCTACGCCCGACACTTCGCGAACTGATCGTCCCGTTTGGCTCCGCGGGTTACATCCTGCGGTTCGACATTCGTACGCCGGAATTGGTCCTCGTCATCGGTGCGCGCCATCAGCGTGAGGAGGACTTCCACTGAAGGCAGGGCCTGGGTCGGCCTACAGTTGCACTCGCAGCCCGCCCAGGAGCCGTCGGTCATTGGCGGCCGCTTCTGGCCGGGACTGCGAGTCCGGCCCGATCCCTGACAGCAGACGCACGCTGGCCGGCCCGGGATCAGGCGGTCACTGCGGCTCGAGGCCACGCTTGCGCTTGGAGTGAGCGGCGGGCGACCGACCACCACCGCAATCGATCAGCTGTGTCGTACATCTGGTCGCAACGTCCTGTGCACGATGTGCATCGGCGTCGGTCAGGGCATTGCCATGGTGGGCGGGAAGGTCCGGCGCTGGTTCGAGCCCGTTGCACCGGCGTCGCTGCGGTCTACGATCCAAGCTTCGGTGCTTCGAGGCGGTTCCCCATGACAGGCGGCGCGCCCTGGGTGTTGAGTCAGGTTCAGGTGGTTGCCGAGGCCGTGGCGACGGTCGCCTTTGCACTGTCGGGCGTTATCGAGGGTGCGCGAAAGCGACTCGATGCCGTGGGCATCTGCGTGGTCGGCGGCCTGGCTGCATTCGGCGGCGGCACGGTCCGCGACCTGATCCTGGACCGCCGCCCCCTGTTCTGGGTCCAGCACGCCGGTTGGTTGTGGGCCTTGCTGGCCCTGTGCATCGCCGCGATGATCTTCATGCGCGCACGTCACCTCGAGCCGACGGAGCGTGCGATGCAGTGGCCCGACGCGATCGGCCTGGGGCTGTTCACGGCGAGCGGCACGCAGATTGCGCTCGACAGTGGAATGCCCGCGATCGTGGCCGTCCTGCTGGGCATGGTGACCGCCGTGTTCGGCGGGGTCTTGCGCGATGTCGTCTGCAACGAGATACCGCGCGCCTTCAATGACCACCGGCCCTATGCGGTGTGCTCCTTTGCCGGCGGGTGGGTGTTGGTCGCGGCGCAATCGGCGGCCATGCCGGATTGGGTTGCACTCACCTTCGCTGCCCTGGTGACGACGGGCTTGCGTGCGGCTGCGGTCGTGCGGAACTGGCGCCTGCCTGCGTGGCATGCGGATCCAGGCCACTGAGCCGGGCCTGTACGACGACTGCCACCCATGCCCACACCTGTTTCGCACCCACTGGCAGCGGCGACCGCCTTCGCCGAAGCCCACGAGACGCCCTGGACGCGCGATCCGCTGCGCGAGCCCCAGCGGTTCGGCGTGCACCATGACGACCCTCCGCCCTGGAACCGCCTGCGCGGCCCCGTGCACGAGCGCGGACCCTGCAGCGGCGTGGTGTGGCAGCACGGCGTCGAGATCGCCAGCTGGGGCCAGCCCGGCCGATCCGACCAGACGTTCAGCGTGGCCAAGACCTGCCTGGCCCTGCTGGCGGGGGTGGCGCACGCGCGCGGACTGTTACCCGACGCGGATCGACCGGTGGCCGCACAGCTGCCCGGCATCGGCTTCGACACGCCGCACAACGCGCCCATCACCTGGCGTCACCTGCTGGAACAGACCAGCGAGTGGGAGGGAAGCTGCTTTGGCCTGCCCGACCAGGTGGACCGCTGGCGCAAGGTGGCGCACGACCCGCGCCCCGCCAGCGGCCCCAAGGGCGGCAGCCGCCCCCTGCAGGCCCCGGGCAGCTACTGGGAATACAACGACGTGCGCATCAACCAGCTCTCGCTGGCCTTGCTGCACCTGTTCCGCGAACCGCTGCATCAGGTGATGCAGGGCGCGCTGCTGCAGCCGCTGGGTGCCCAGGACACCTTCCGCTGGGAAGGCTATGGCGACGCCTGGATCGTGCTGGACGGCAAGCGTCTGCCCTCGGTTCCCGGTGGCACGCACTGGGGCGGCGGCGCGACGGTCAGCGCCCGCGACCTGGCGCGGCTGGGCCAGTTGATGCTGGATGGCGGCATGCATCATGGCCGGGCGCTGCTGCCTGCGGACTGGGTGCGCCGCATGGGCCAGCCCGTCGCGATCGCGCCGTTCTACGGCTGGCTGCTCTGGCTGAACCCCGAGGGTCGGCTGTTCGAGGGTGCCTCTGAAGACGCGATGTTCATGCAGGGGGCCGGCGGCCACATGGTCTGGGTGGAGCCCGGGTTGCAGGCGGTCGTGGTGACACGCTGGCTGGACCCCGTGCACCAGGCCAGCTTCATCGCCATGACGGCCTGCGCATTGCACGGCCTTTGAGCCCGTGCGACCCTCACGCAGGGGCGAGCGTCGGCTCCCGCCGCCCGTGGATCGGTGCTGCCGGTCCTGAGGAGCCGGTCGCCTGCCCGAGCTCGCTGGCGCAGGGCCGCCGGCCCACTGTGGATGACCTAGATGCCCGACAGCACTGCATCCATTGCCGACACCAGAGCGCTGGCCTGCGCGGCGACGTTGTCGACGCGTCGCCTCAAGAGCTTGGCAGGCAAGGGCGCGGCATAGCGCACAAGCGCCTGCAGGCGTCGGCCCTTGACCACGATGACCGGACAAAGCGCCATGGGCACCCTCGTCGCGGGATCGAACACCGCCGGCAGCAGGGTCAACCGGGTGGCCAGCGCATCGAGCAGGTCGCTCTGGATGACGACGACAAAGGGGATGCCGTCAGACGCGCTGCTGCTCGGATTGGCAAAGACGTCGTACTGGGGCATCGACCGATCACCATAGGCGCAGGTCTGCGCCCGGGACGCCGTGTGCCTCGAAGCGGGCGTTCTGGGCGGCAATCCACTCGCCAAACTCGGCCTCGAAGGCCGTCTTGCGGGCGGCAAGGCCGACCCTGTCATGAGCAGCCTGCCATGCCTGGTGCTGCCCGGCAGACAGGATCACCGTGTCGATCTGCCCTGCCTTCTCGACGAACACCGGTTCGCGCCAGACCTTCCCTCACGACCGCTCCTGGCCGCGAGGGTGAGTCGGGCCCGACTCCTGACAGCAGCCGTCCGACCGCTGCCGGCCGAGCAGCGACCCCAGTCGCGTGCCGGCGGGTACCCAGATGCGGTGACTCGTGCAGACGACTTGGGCACGGGAAGTCCTCGGGCTTCGGCTCGGCATGCTCGATCCACGCCTGCAAAGCGTCCAGCGTAGTCTGGGTCACCTTGAACTGCACCGGACGCCGCGTCTCGTGCTGCATGACGACGGCTCGTGTTGCCGGCCGACCACCACGACAAAGGTCGCGGACTTCCAGGGCGACGAGGTCACATCCGCGAAGCCTGCTCTCGATGCCCGGGTTGAAGAGCGCCAGTGCGCGCGCCTGGTGCTCCACCTGTAGACGAACCCGAGGCGCGCAGATGTTCTTGAGCCTGGGGGCGCCTTCTGGCCGACGAGCTTGCGCTTGCCCCCACGCTCGCGATGAGCCATATCGGCAACGGAAGCCATGATGTGTCGGACGGGCGTTCCCGGGCCGGGCGATCCGCAGCCCAGCGGCTCCGGCCGAGCCTGCGGAGCCTCGAGGCCTGGCGACCCCCCCGCAGATGCGGGCATCATCGCGCCGTGATGGCCGTTCGCTTTCCAGCCGGAGCGGCCCGGGCAGGGCGTGGAGGTCGCACCGGTCGGTGGTTGCAGGCCGCATCGGCGGCCATGATGGCAAGGTTGCCGTCTGCCGCGGTCGGCCCGCCCACGATTGCGCAAGTTCGCCACAGGACGCCCAGGCGGCGCGCTCGTCGAGCCGGCACACCTGCCGAGGACACTGGCATGGAATCGCATCGCGAGGCGCCCCGGATGAACGACGCGCTGGTGTCGACTTCGCCGCCTTCGCGGTTTGTCGATCTCATCCAGACGAAGGTGCCGGCGAGGGCCGAGCAGTTCATGGCCCGGT
The DNA here is from genome assembly GCA_020248945.1 of Rubrivivax sp. Classification (GTDB taxonomy): domain Bacteria; phylum Pseudomonadota; class Gammaproteobacteria; order Burkholderiales; family Burkholderiaceae_C; genus Rubrivivax. Next base: position 14,902 of record JADCGQ010000026.1, on the reverse strand, counting down.
TGTACGGCGAGCACGCACTGAGGCTGCGCGACAGCACGGCGCTCGACATGCGCATGCAGGGCTTCCAGCTGGCAGGGCTTCATGTCGCGCGGTTGAGCTATGGCGCCCCGGCCTTTGCCAGCATGACCCAGTCGCATCCCGGCTGGATCTTCTCGTTCCTGGAATCCGGCCGGGTAGCGCGCCTGGCAGGTGGCCGCGTGTTCGGGCCCGGCGAGTCCGCGGTGCTGGCGCCCGACCGCCTTCACGAACTGGAGATGTCGGCCGACATGCAGTTGCTGAACCTGCGCGTGAGCGATGCCGACATGCGCCAGGCGTGCACGGACCTGGCCGGGGGCGAGCGCATGGCCGACTTCCGTTTCGTCGACGCCGTGCCCAGTGGCCACGCTGCCGGCCTTGCCCTGTGCCGGGCGGTGCGCGCGTTGGCCGAACTGCCCAGCTATGGCGCCGGCGCCCAGCGCCTCGAGCGCTCGTTGAAGGAGTGCGTGCTCTTCGAGCTGCTGGTGGCCTGGCCCAACAGCTGGAGCACCAGCCTGGCCGATGGCGAAGCGCTCCCGGACAGTGCGCGCCGTGCGCGCGACTACATGCACGCACATCTGGCCGACCTGCCCACCCTGTCCGAGCTGGCACGCGTGGCTGGCGTCAGCGTGCGGGCGCTGACCCGAAGCTTCGAACGTCACGTCGGCGTGTCTCCCATGCGGTACATGAACCGGCTGCGTCTGGACCGCGTCCACCTGGAGCTGCAGCAAGCCGAGGCCCGCAGCGTCACCGAGGTCGCCATGCGGTGGGGGTTCGGGCACATGGGCAGCTTCGCCGCCGCCTATCGCGAGCGCTTCGGGGTGCATCCGTCCTTCACCTTCAAGCGCCGCTGAAGTCCGGCGGAAGCGTTGCTGTGCGCCGCCTCGTGGTTTGCCCTCGAGGTTCCGAATCCTGATGGAAGGGTTCCTCGGTGCGATAGACGCTGCCGGCACGGGCCTCAAGACTGCCCCCAGGCAACGGCGCATTGCCGCACCAGGAGACAGTCATGAAGAACAGCCGCTTCGCGCTCTCGCGCGTGACGCTCGCCATCTGCTCGTTGGTCTCGGGCGGCGGGGTCTGTGCCCAGACCGCCGGGCCAGCCGACACCCTCACGCGCGTGGAGATCACCGCCGAGAAGCGCTTGTCCACGCTGGACACCACGCCCGCAGCCGTCACGGCGCTGGACGGGCAACGCCTGGCCGAGCAAGGGGTGACCGGTCTGGCCGATGCCGTGACGCTGGTGCCCAACATGAGCTTCACGACCGGCTATGCCGGCGCGTCACAGGTCTTCATCCGCGGCATTGGCAACGTGTTCTTCACGGCCGGTGGCGACCCTGGCGTGGCCATGCATGCCGACGGCAGCTATCTGTCCGACGCCACCAGCACCAACATTGCCCTGTTCGACCTCCAGCGCATGGAAGTGCTGCGCGGCCCACAGGGCGCGCTCTATGGGCGCAACGCCACTGGCGGCGCGGTCAATCTGGTCTCGGCCCCGCCCACCACCGAGTTCAAGGCTCGGTTCGGCGCAGTGGTCGGCAACCATGGCCGGCGCGAGAGCGAAGGCTTCCTCTCCGGCCCGCTGGGCAGCAGCGGCCTGCTTGCACGCCTGTCCTACCAGATCAAGAACCTGGATGGGTTCACGCGCAACACCGAAGCCGGGCGGGCATCGGGCCCCGTGCTGCCCGGCGGGCCCGGTACCGTGGGCGCGAAGGCGCTCGACGACCTGGGATCCCGTGCAGTCCGGCTGCAGCTTGGCGCCGACCTGGGCACCGGCGGCAGCTTGCGGCTCATCGGCAACGTCTACCGCCAGAAAGACGATGGCCCGTCCAACAAGTTGCTCGTGGACCCGGTGATGATTTCTCAGCTGCTGTTCGGCGCCACACCCAGCACCGACCCGCGCATCGTCAAGAGCCAGGGTTCGAGCAACCGCGTCGATGTGGACGGCGTGCAGCTGCTGTACGACCTGCCGCTGGGCGACAACACGCTCAGCGTCGTGGCTGGCACCCGCCGAAGCAAGGCCGAGATGTTCTGGGACGGCGACACCACGGAGGCGCTGACCGCCAGCACACGGTTCAAGACCCAAAGCACCGACAAGAGCATCGACGTGCACCTGGGCTCCGGCGAAGGCACCCTGCAGTGGCTCGTGGGCGCAACCTGGCTGCAGTTCGACCAGCGCCAGGACATCCGTGTGCAGACGCAGATCCCGCTGGGCTTCCTGGTGCCGGGCCAGCCGGTCACCGTGCCACTGCCCGGCGGCGCGGAGTTCCTCCTCGGCGGAGACGTGCGCACGCGCTCCACCGCCGTCTACGGCGATGTGCGCTGGCGGCTGTCCAGGCAACTGGCCTTGCTGGCGGGCCTGCGCACCAGCCGCGACACGAAGTCGGCTGACGAGTACCAGACCGTGGCCGCCTTCGGCCCGAATGGCGCCGCACGTCCGGAAGGCCGCTGGTCCAGCACGCCGGGCAGCGTGGGCCTGGAGTACCAACTGGCCAAGGACACGCTGCTCTACACGCGTGCCTCGCGCGGCTTCAAGTCAGGTGCAATCAACGTCGGTGGCCTGCAGGGTGACCCGGTGCGCCCCGAGACCGTGACGAGCCTGGAACTGGGCGTCAAGACGGCCTTCCTCGGACAGCGTGGCGTGTTCAGCGGCGCAGTCTTCAGCAGCCGCTACAAGGACATGCAGGTCTCGCAGGTGGGTCTGGCCTCCGCCATTCTCACCAACGCCTCGGCCGCGAAGATCAATGGTGCCGAAGTCGAGTTGGCGCTGCGGCCCGTGCGCGAGCTGACGCTGGGCCTGAACCTGGGCCTGCTGGATCCGACCTACACGAACTTCGAGAACGTGGATCTGCGCAATGCGCCGGGCGTGCGTGTCAACGTTTCGGGCAAGCAGCTGGCCCAGGTCTCACGGGCCCAGGCCGCGCTGAACGCGGAGTGGAGCCAGTCCGTGGGCGCCTACACGCTGTCGCTTCGCGGCGACTACGTCTGGCGTGACAAGTTCTACTTCACCGAGTTCAACACCTCCGACGCCATGCAGTCGGCCTATGGCCTGCTGAACCTGTCGGCTTCCCTGCGCCCCACTCGCGGCAGCTGGAAGGTCTACGGCTATGTGCGCAACGTGGGCGACAAGGCGGCGCTGACCAGCATGAACATCTCGTCGCCGGTGCTCGGCTCTGCGCGTCAGGTGAGCTACACGCCGCCTCGGCACGTGGGCCTGGGCGTGAGCATCGACCTGTGAGCGCACCTTCCGACAGCGGCGCGGCGGCGCCCGTTCAGGGGCGGTGCGACCCCGGTTTCGAGCCGCTGCGCGATCTCTTCGCCGAGCGCCTGGCGCAGGGGCCGGACCAGGACCTCGGCGCGTCGCTGGCGGTGTTCGTCGAAGGCGAGCCGGTGCTGGACCTCTGGGGCGGCTGGAGCGACGAGGCCCGGACCCGGCCGTGGGCCAGCGACACGCTGGTCAATGTGTGGTCCACCACCAAGACCATGACCTCGCTCGCTGCGATGCTGCTGATCGACCGCGGCGTCCTGGACCCCGACAAGGCCGTGGCCCACTGGTGGCCGGAGTTCGCCGCAGCGGGCAAGGGCGGCGTCACCCTCGGCCAGGTGATGAGCCATGCCTCGGGCGTCTCGGGTTGGAATGCTCCCATCACGGTGGAGCAGTTGTACGACCAGGAGACCGCCGCGGCACGGCTGGCCGCGCAGGCGCCCTGGTGGCCGCCGGGTTCCGCCACCGGGTACCACGCGCTGAGCTACGGCCACCTGGTTGGAGAGTTGGTACGGCGCTGCACGGGCCAGAGCCTGGGCCGGTTCTTCGCGCAGGAGATTGCGGCACCGCTGCGGGCCGACTTCCACATCGGCCTGCCGGACGCCGACTGCCGGCGCGTGAGTCCGGTGGTGATCCCGCCGCCACTGCCCTTCGACTTCAGCTCGCTCGACCCGAACAGCGTGGTCTACAAGACCTTCACCGGCCCGCTGCCCGACGCGGCCGCAGCCAACACCGACGCCTGGCGCCGGGCTGGCATCGGTGCAGCGGGCGGCCACGGCAATGCCCGCTCGGTCGCGCAGATCCAGTCGGTCCTGTCCAGTGGCGGGCGAAGCGGCGGCATGCAGCTGCTGCGCCCGGAGACCGTCGACCGTGTGTTCGAGTTGCAGCACCAGGGCGTCGACCTCGTCCTGGGTGTGCCACTGAACATGGGCTTGGGATGGGCATTGCCCGTGCCCGAGGTGGTGCCCTACGTGCCTGCGGGCCGCGTGTGCTTCTGGGGCGGTTGGGGTGGCTCGATGGTCATCAACGACGCGGACCGGCGCGTGACGCTGGCGTACATGATGAACCGGATGGCGCCGGGCATCATCGGAGGCCCCGTGATCGCACAGCTGGCGGCACTGGCCTTCAGCCTTCCCAAGCTGACTTCCCGCAGCGCAAGGCCGATCAGCCCCTGAGTCGGATTCGCCTCGTGCGAGGCGCAATGCCGGTCAGCGTGGCCTCGAGGCCGCAGGGATGCGCCTGCGGAGGCTGATGCATGCCGAGCGAGGGCTGCGACAGGCCGTCGAACGTCGATGCGGCACAGAGGACGCAATCGCAGGGGATGTGGATCCATCCAGATCATCCCGTGAGCCACACGGCAGCGATCATCGGCGCACGCCCGCTCGCGGCGCACCACGCCAGGACACACCACGATGACCGGACGGAGCGCCGAGGAATCGCGCTGCGAGGTCGAGGCCACGACCCCGCGTACCCCACGCACCCCACGCACCCCGCCGCGGGCGCAGCCCTTCGCGCCCCGGGCGCGCGGCGCCGGGCTGGTGGAGCGCGCCTGCACCGCGTTCCGGCGCCGGTACGTGGGCAGCCGGGAGGTCGTGCACGGGCGGCGGCACCTGGTGGCGCTGCACGGCATGCCGGTGCGGCACGACGACGCGGCCGAAGGCGGCGCGCCGTGACGATTCGGCGCACCCGGCCGACGTGGCCGGCGGCGTGGTGGCCGGGCCTGCTGTCGCTGGGCCTGGGGCTGGCGCTGGGGCAGGCCGCGTCACCGGCGCGCGCCGGCGGGTTCACCGTCGATCGCGAGGTGGTGTCGCTCGAGGTGCGCCGCAGCGGCCACTACACCGAGACGGTCGAGCGGACCGTTCGCATCGACACGCCGGCCGGCATCGAGGCCCAGGCGCAGTCGTGGCTGAGCTTCAGCGCCGATCGTTCCAGCCTGGAGGTGCTCGAGGCCTGGGTCGAGTCGCCCGCGGGCGAGCGCCGGGCCGTGCCGCGCAGCCGCATCCTGCTGCGCGAGCGGAGCGAGGACGACCGGCTCGACCTGCTGGGCCGCGTGCGCTCGCGGGTGGTCGTGTTCCCGCGCGTGGAGGTGGGCAGCCGGCTGCACCTGCACTGGCGGGCCGAGCACGCGCCGGTGTTCCCGGGCCACTTCGTGTGGCAGCGCCATGCGGCGGCAACCGGCGTGCCCGGGCAGTGGGTGGTGCGCTTGTCGCACGAGCCGGGCCTGCCCCTGCGGGTGCACCGCCTCGGGCTGGCCGGCGGCGAGCTGGTGGCCGACGCGAGGGGCTGGCGTCGTCATGAGTACCGGCTGGCCGGCGCCGAGCCCGCACGCGGGCAGGATCAACGCCGTGCCCCGCCTGCCGATGCCCAGGCGGCCGTGCTGGCGCTCAGCACTTTTGCGTCGTGGGCCGAGCTGGCGCACCGCTATCGCGATTTCGCCGCGCCGATGGCGACCGTGACGCCCGCCATCCGCGCCCATGCGCAGGAGCTCACGCGCGGCGCCCGCAGCACCCCCGAGCGCGTGCGCCGCCTGCACGACTGGGTGCGGCGCCACGTCCGCTACGTCGCCCTGACCAGCGAGCGGGGCGGCTGGTCCCCGTTCCCGGCCGAGCAGGTGCTGCACACCCGCGACGGCGACTGCAAGGACCAGTCGGCGCTGCTGCAGGCCCTGCTGGCCGCGGTGGGCATCGGCGCCGAGGCAGTGCTCATCGACGCCGGGCTGGGCGAGATGCCGCCGCTGCCCAACCACTTCCTGTTCAGCCACATGATGGTCTACGTCCCCGAAACCGGGCAGTACCTGGACCCCGCCAACGGCGAGGCCGCGGGGGTGCTCGCCCGCGAGTACGAGGACAGGCGCGCGCTGCACATCGGCTCCGGACGCCTCGGCCGCACCCCCGTTGGGGACCCGAAGCGCGAGGGCTCGCAGGCCGCCGTGAACATGGTGATGCTCGAGGACGGCTCGGTCGACGGCTCGAGCTTCACGTACGTGAGGGGCCCCGAGCTGCGGGACCTGCGCCGCGACCTGGCCGACGACGCGGGGTCGGGTCGCTTCGTCGGGCGCGTGCTGGCCCACCGCGGCGAGTGGGGCACGGGCCGCGCCGACGTCGTCTCGGGCGCCGACGACCCCGCGCTCGTGGTGAAGATGAGCTTCGAGCTCGAGCCGCTGGCGGATCTGTCGGGGCCCACGCTGCTGCGCCTGCCGCGCGGGGCGTCGGCGAGCCTGCTGCGGCGCTACACGCCGCCCCTCGATCCGGAAGAGCAGACCTGCCGCGGCGAGGTCCACACCGAGACGATCCGGTTGACGCTGCCGGCCGGCCGGGCGGTCGAGGGCCGGCTGCCCCAGGGCATCAGCTTCCGCCGCGGCGCCTTGAGCTACCGCTCGCACTACGAGGCCTCGCGCGAGGACGGGCGGGTGCAGCTGGCCGTGGTGCGGGAGCTCGAGGTGCGCTGCACCGCGCCCCGGCTCGGCGCCGACGACCTGGCGCACCGCGAGGCGCTGCGCGCCGTGCTGCGCAAGGACCTGTGGGCCCATGTGACGCTGCGGTGAACCCGGCGTCGGAGGGCTTCGAGCGGGTCGTGGGCCGCGGCAGCCGCCCGGGCGGGTTCGTCCCCGCCGCGACCACGCCGTCGCATCCCCCCTCCCTCCCGGGGGGGGCGCCCCCGGCGCGGCCCGGCGCCCGGCAGGCACTTGGTACAAGACCCGAGATCCCGAAGGTCGCAGTAGCGGCATAACTTCGCCTAAGAACGCCGGCACCCGCCGGGCGTCGCACGAGGAGACACCATGAGTCATTCCCGCCTCCCCCGCAGGCTCGTCGCGACGCTGCTCGCGCTGGCCGCTGCCCCGTTGGCCGCGCAGTCCCTGGCCGACCTGCGCAACGACGCGGCCACGCCCGGCAACGTCACCACGTACGGCATGGGCTGGGCGCAGCACCGGCACGCCGGCGGCAAGCAGATCACGCCGGCCAACGCGCGGCGCCTGGTGCCGGTGTGGAACCTCAGCCTGGACAACAGCGCCAACGCCAGCACGCAGCCGCTGGTGATCGACGGCGTGATGTACCTGACGACGCACTCGCACACGGTCGCCGTCAATGCGCTCACCGGCCGCCAGCTCTGGAAGACGCCGATCGAGCTGCCCGCCGACATCAACGGCTTCCTGTGCTGCGGCATCCACAGCCGCGGCGCCGCGGCGCTGGACGGCGTGCTCTACCGCACCACGCTCGACGCGCAGGTCGTGGCGCTGTCGATGAAGGACGGCAAGCAGATCTGGAAGAGCAAGGCCGCCGACTACAAGCAGGGCTACAGCATGACGCACGCCCCGCTGATCGCCGGCAACACGCTGATCACCGGCATCAGCGGCGGCGAGTACGGCGCGCGCGGCTTCCTGAAGGGCTGGGACCTCAAGACCGGCCAGGAGAAGTGGCACCGCTGGACCACCGCCGGCCCCGGCGACCCCGGCGGCGACACCTGGAAGCCCGGCATGGCCGAGAACGGCGGCGCGCCGACCTGGCTGACCGGCAGCTACGACCCCGAGCTCGACCTCGTCTACTGGGGCACCGGCAACGGCTCGCCGTGGAACCCGGCGTCGCGCGGCGGCGACTCCAAGCACATCGGCTCGGTGCTGGCGATCCGCCCGAACACCGGCGAGATCGTCTGGACCTACCAGTTCTCGCCGGGCGACCCGTACGACTACGATGGCACGAACGAGCTGGTGCTGGCCGAGATGGCGGTCGGAGGCAAGCCGACCAAGGTGGTGATGCAGGCCAACCGCAACGGCTTCTTCTACGTGCTCGACCGCACCAACGGCAAGCTGCTGCGGGCCGACCAGTTCGCCAAGAAGGTCAACTGGGCCACCGGCATCGATCTCGCGAGCGGGCGCCCGATCGACACGCCGATGACGGCGATGCTGCGCAAGACCGAGGAGCAGACCGACTTCATCGAGGTCTGGCCGAGCGCCTTCGGCGGCAAGAACTGGGCGCCGATGAGCTACGACCCCGGCCGCCGGCTGGCGTTCTTCAACACCATCAACCTCGGCATGAAGGTGAAGTACGTCAAGCAGTCGAGGCCGGGCGGCCCCAACTGGTGGCTGGGCCTCGAGCTCGGCGGTTTCCCGGCCCCCGAGGACGGCTTGCGCGGCTCGCTGGTGGCCTGGGATCCGGCCAGCGGCAAGAAGGTCTGGGAGGTGCCCTCCAAGGCGCCCAACTGGTCCGGCGTGCTCAGCACCGCGGGCGGCGTGGTCTTCGTCGGCACCCAGACCGGGCAGTTCAAGGCCTACGACGCGAAGAACGGCAAGGAGCTGTGGAGCTTCCAGACCGGCTCCGGCATCAGCGGCCTGCCGATCGCCTGGGAGCACCAGGGCCGCCAGTACATCACCGTGACCAGCGGTGCGGCCACCGTGTACGCCGCGCTCGCCGGCGACCCCGAGCTCGGGAACATGCCGGCGGGCAGCTCGCTGTGGACTTTCGCGCTGATGCCTTGAGCCTCGGCAGGCGGTTCATCGAGCGTTGCGGCGCCCGTCTGGCGATCGCCGCGGCGCTGCTCGCGCCGGCTGCGGCCTGTGCGCAGGCCGCCACGGGCGCGGCGGGCACCTCCGCCGCGCCTCCGCCGGTCGCGGCCACCGCACCGACTGCATCAGGCACGCCGGCCGCATCAGGCACGCCGGCCGCTGCCGCCGCGGCCGGGGCCGCGGCCGAGCCGAGCGTGGCCCTCGGACGTCGGGCCTACACGAGCTACTGCGCCCGCTGCCACGGCCTGAACCTGGTCGTGAGCAGCAGCGCCTTCTACGACCTGCGCACCTTCCCCAAGCACGACAAGGAGCGCTTCACGCGCTCGGTGCTGAAGGGCGCGCGTGCGATGCCGGCCTGGGAGGGCACGATCAAGCCTGAGGAGCTGGAGTCGATCTGGCTGTTCATCGGCAGCGTCAATGGCTGGTAGCGGCCCGGAAAGCCCGAGCGGACCGAGCGGACCGGGCGGACCGGGCGGCCCGGACGTCCCCGCGCTGTGCGTGCGCGGCCTCGTGCAGCGCTACGGCGAGCGCAAGGCACTCGATGCGCTGAGCTTCGAGCTGCGGCGCGGCAGCTTCACCGCGCTGCTCGGGCCCAACGGCGCCGGCAAGAGCACGCTGTTCCAGGTGCTCGCCGGTCTATTCGCCGCCGACGAGGGCGAGGTGCTGGTCGACGGCCGGCCGCTCGCGCGCCGACCGCACGAGGCGCTGGCCCGCATCGGCATCGTGTTCCAGCAGCCGGCGCTCGACCTCGACCTCAGCGTCGAGCGCAACCTGCGCTTCCACGCCGCGCTGCACGGCCTGGCGCGGGCCGCGGCCGGCGCGCGCATCGCCGCGCTGTGCGGCACGCTCGGCCTGGCCGGCGAGCTCGGCCGCCGCGCGCGCGAGCTGTCCGGCGGCAACCGGCGCAAGGTGGAGCTGGTGCGCGCGCTGCTGCACCGCCCGGCGCTGCTGCTGATGGACGAGGCCACCGTGGGCCTGGACGTGAAGTCACGCCGCGACCTGCTGGCCGTGCTGAAGGACGACGTCGCCGAGCGCGGCACCGCCGTGCTGTGGGCCACCCACTGGGTCGAGGAGGCCCAGCAGGCCGATCGCGTGCTCGTTCTGCATCGCGGCAGGCTGCTGTCCGACGGACCGCCCGATGCCGTTGCCGCCGCGCTCGGCGGCCCCACCCTCGAGAGCGCCTTCGTGCGCGCCACCTCATGAAGCTCCCCGCCCTTGCCCTCGCCGTCCTGTGCACCGCCGTCGCCGCCAAGGACAGCGGCCTGGTCTTCGTCACCAGCGAGAAGGACCACGCGCTGACGCTGATCGACGCCCGCACGCTGGAGGTCCGCGGCACCGTCGCCACCTGCAAGCGGCCGCGGCACCTGCAGTTCCTGCCCGGCCGCGAGCAGATCCTGGTGGCCTGCAGCGACAGCAACGCGGCCGACGTGATCGACATCGCCAGCCGCAAGTCGGTGCGCCGCGTGCCGATGCCCGAGAACCCCGAGGCCTTCGACCTCAGCGCCGACGGCAAGCTGGCCTACGTGAGCGTGGAGGACGACGCCGAGCTCGCGGTGGTCGACCTGGCGGCCGGCCGCATCGTGCGCCGCACGAAGGTGGGCCACGAGCCCGAGGGCGTGAAGCTCTCCCCGGACGGCCGGCGGGTGTTCGTCACCAGCGAGGTGGCGAACATGGTGCACGTGGTGGACGCCGCCAGCGGCGCGGTGGTGAAGAACATCGCGGTGGGCAAGCGGCCGCGCCGCTTCGCCTTCAGCGCCGACGGCGCGGAGCTGTGGGTCAGCAACGAGCTCGACGCCAGCGTCAGCGTCATCGACCTGGCCACGCTGGCCGTCAAGCACACGCTGAAGTTCGAGATCAAGGGCATGCGGGCCTCCGACATCACGCCGGTGGGCCTGGAGCGCTCGCGCGACGGCCGCACGATGTTCGTGGCGCTCGGCCGCGCCAACCACGTGGCCTTCGTCGACATCGCGGGCAAGAAGGTCGAGCGCACCGTGCTCGCCGGCAAGCGGGCCTGGGGCCTGGCGCTGAACCGCGACGGCTCGCGGCTGTACGTGGCCAACGGCCTGTCCGACGACCTGACGGTGATCGACGTGGCCGGCGGCAACGCGCTCAAGACCGTGCCGGTGGGCCGCGTGCCCTACGGGGTGCTGGTGGATGATTGAGCGGCTGATCGCGCTGGCGCTGTTGTGGCTGCCGGCGGCCGCCGGCGCGCTGACCATCGGCGTGCTGCACCGCGCCGACGACGCCCGGCTGGAGCCCCGGCGCCTGGCGCTCGGCTACCTCGGCCAGCCCGGCGGCACGCCGGAGGCGGGGCTGCGCGTGGCGGTCGACGAGGCGAAGTTCCAGCTCGACGCCGCAGGCATCGCGCCGAAGATCGAGGTCGTCGCGGTGGAAGGGGCCGAACAGGCGCGCCAGGCCGCCGAACGCATGGCGCGCCAGGGCGCGGTGGCCCTCGTCGCCGACCTGCCGGCGCCGTGGCTGCTTGCTGCCGCGCGCGCGCCCGTCACGGTCTTCAACAGCGGCGACGCGGCCGACGCGCTGCGCCAGCAGGACTGCCGCGGCAACCTCGTCCACACGCTGCCGAGTGAGCGCATGCGCAGCGACGCGCTGGCGCAGTGGCTGCTCGCCCGGCGCTGGAGCCGGGTGCTGCTGCTGCGCGGTCCGACGGAGGAGGACGCCGCGCGCGCCGCCGGCGTGAGGGCGGCGCTCGCGCGCTTCCGGCTCGCGCTGGTGGCCGAGCGGCCGTTCAAGCTCAGCGCCGACCCGCGCGAGCGCGCGCTGGCCAACCCGCTGCTGCTGACCGGCGGCGTCGAGCACGACGCCGTGTGGGTGGTCGACAGCGACGGCGAGTTCGCGCGCGGCCTGCCCTACCGCACCGCGCTGCCGCGCCCGGTCGTGGGTGACGGCGGCCTGGCCGCGCTCGCCTGGGCGCCGAACTTCGAGCGTTTCGGCGCGCCGCAGCTGGCGCGGCGCTTCCAGCGCGCGCACGGCCGACCGATGACGGCGCACGACTGGGCCGCCTGGGCGGCCGGCAAGGCCGTCGTCCAGGCCGCGCTGGCGACGGGCCCGAAGACCGGCGCTCCCGCTCTGGCTGCCGCTCTGGCAGCCCCCGGCTTCGAGCTCGACGGCTTCAAGGGCACGGCGCTGTCGCTGCGCCCCTGGGACCGCCAGCTGCGCCAGCCGATGCTGCTGACCGACGGCCTGGCCGTGGTCGGCATCGCGCCCCTCGAGGGCGTGCTGCACCCGAGGAACACACTCGACACCCTCGGCGCCGACGCGCCGGAGAAGCTGTGCCCGGCCCGATGACCCGCCACGCGCTGCAGGCGCTGGCCGCGCTGGCGGGGCGGGAACTTGCCCGGTTCGTGCGCCAGACGGGGCGCCTGGTGTCGGCGCTCGTGCGCCCGCTGCTGTGGCTGGCGGTGTTCGCCGCCGGCTTCCGCAACGTGTTCGGCATCGCCATCGTCGAGCCCTACGACACCTACGTGCCCTACGACGTCTACATCGCGCCCGGCCTGGTCGGCATGGTGCTGCTGTTCAACGGCATGCAGGGCTCGCTGGCGATGGTCTACGACCGCGAGATGGGGCTGATGCGGCTGCTGCTCACCGCGCCGCTGCCGCGCTGGTGGCTGCTGCTGTGCAAGCTGCTGGCCACGGCGCTGCTGTCGGTGCTGCAGGCGCTGGCCTTCGTGGCGGTGGCGGCGCTGCTCGGCACGGCGCTGCCGCTGTCGGGCTGGCACGCGCTGCACGCGCTGGCAGCGATGGCCGCCTCGGCGGCCATGCTGGCCGCGCTCGGCCTGCTGATGTCGGTGCACATCCGGCAGCTCGAGAACTTCGCCGGCACGATGAACTTCGTGATCTTTCCGATGTACTTCATCTCCACCGCGCTGTACCCGTTGTGGAAGCTCGAGGAGAGCGGCGCGGCCTGGGTCCACGCGGTGGCGCAGGTCAACCCGTTCACGCACGCGGTGGAGTGGATGCGCTTCGCGCTGTACGGCAAGGACCCGGGCATCGCGCCGTGGGTGGTGCTGGGCGTGGGCCTCGCCGCCTTCGTGCTGGCCTGCCGCGGCTACGACCCGCGCCGCAGCTTCGCCACGCTCGGCCGCCAGGGTCCGCCGGGAGGCCCGGCATGAGGCGGCGCGACGTGCTCGCGCTCGCGGCATCGGCCGCCGTGGCGGGCCCTGCCGCTGCGAACGAGCCCTTCCCGTCGCGGCCGGTCACGCTGGTGGTGCCCTGGCCCGCCGGCGGCGCCACCGACCTGACGATGCGCCTGCTGGCCGAGCTCGCGTCCCGGGCGCTCGGCCAGCCGGTGCAGGTGGACAACCGCGGCGGCGCCTCGGGCACGATGGCGATGCCGCTGCTGCAGCGGGCGACGCCCGACGGCCATGTCATCGCGCAGATGCCTCACACGGTGCTGCGCGCGCCGCATCTGCAGCGCGTGCTCTGGGACCCGATCCGCGACACGACGCCGATCCTGCAGGTGAGCGGCACCACCTTCGGCCTCGTGGTGCCGGTGGCGAGCCCGTGGCGCAGCCTGGACGACCTGCTCGCCCACGCCGAGGCCCACCCGGGCCAGCTCAACCTGGCCACCAACGGCGTGGGCACCACGCCGTACCTCGTGATGGCCGAACTGCTCGCCCGGCGCGGCGCGCGCTGGGTTCACCTGCCGTACCGCGGCGTCAGCGAACAGATGGTGGCGGTGGCCAGCGGCCAGGTGATGGCCGCCGCCGGGGCCAGCGGCTACGCGCCCTTCGTCGAGGGCGGCCGGCTGCGCCTGCTGGCCACCTTCGGGGCCGAGCGCAGCCGGCGCTTCCCCGCGGTGCCGACGCTGCTCGAGCTCGGCCACGGCATCGTCGCGATGTCGCCGTGGGGGCTGGCCGGCCCGCGCGGATTGCCGGCACCGGTGGTGCAGGTGCTGCACGACGCGTTCAGGACGGCGATGCTCGAGCCGGCCTACGGCGCCGAGCTCGCGAAGTACGACCAGGCGCTCGCCTACCTCGGCCCCGAGGACTACGGCCGCGCGCTGCGCGAGGGCTTCGCGGCCGAGCGCCGCAACGTCGAGCGGCTGGGGCTCCGGCCGCCCTGAGGGCCGCCGCCGGCCCGGCGCCTCAGCGGCCCTGCAGGCTGAACCGCCCGAGCACGCCGTTCAGCGCCGCGACCTGTTCGCGCAGGCTGTGGGCGGCGGCGGTGGCCTGCTCCACCAGGGCCGCGTTCTGCCGCGTCATCTCGTCGATCTGCTGCACCGAGCCGTTGACCTGGTCGATGCCCTGCGACTGCTCGTTCGCGGCCGAGGTGATCTCGGCGATGATGTCGGTCACGCGCTGCACCGACTGAACGATGTCGGTCATCGTGCGGCCGGCCTCGCCCACCTGGCGGCTGCCGGACTCCACGCGCTCGACCGCGCTGCCGATGAGCAGCTTGCTCTCCTTGGCCGCCTCGGCGCTGCGCTGCGCCAGCGCGCACCTCGCCGGCCACCACCGAGAAGCGGCGGCCCGGCTCGCCGGCACGCGCCGCCTCCACCGCCGCGTTCAGCGCCAGGATGTTGGTCTGGAAGGCGATGCCGTCGATGGTGCCGATGATGTCGGCGATGCGGCGGCTGCTGGCGTGGATCTCGTCCATCGTCGACAGCACCTGCGACACCACCTCGCCGCCGCGCGTGGCGATTTCGGCCGCCGAGGCCGCGAGCTGGTTGGCCTGCCGGGCGGAGTCCGCGCTCTGCCGCACCGTGCCGGTGAGCTGCTCGATCGACGCCGCGGTCTGCTGCAGGCTGCTGGCCGTGGACTCGGTGCGGCGGGACAGGTCCTGGTTGCCGCTGGCGATCTCGGCGCTGGCCGTGGCGATGCTCTCCGAGCTCTGCTGCACCTGGCCCACCAGGCGCTGCAGCGAGGCCTGCAGCCGGCTGATCTGCTCCAGCATCGAGCAGAACTCGTCGCGGCCGTCCACCGGCACCGGACGCGACAGGTCGCCTGGCGGCGGATGCAGCGCGTGAGCAGCCACGCCGCGCCGCCGCTCAGCAGCGCCACCAGCGCCACCAGCGCCACCAGCGCCACCAGCGCCACCAGCGCCACCAGCGCCACCAGCGCCACCAGCGCCACCAGCGCCACCAGCGCCACCAGCGCCACCAGCGC
>JADCGQ010000025.1 GCA_020248945.1 Rubrivivax sp. | reverse complement strand
GAGACGGTCCGAATGGGCGCCGCTGCGACGATCTGTCACGATCTCACTGCCGCAGTCGGCCCTTCTTGGCTGGCCTCGGTCTGGTCGTCGGGCTTCAGGGGGCGTTTGAACTTCCTATGTGCAACGGTTCGCCGGGGCATGTGTTCATGTCGCTGCTGCTCGACAAGGCCGGGCTCACGATGAACCACGTGCCGTTTCCGGGCAACCAGGCGATCACGGCCGTGGTCTCGGGCGACATGCCGGTGGCCATCACGGGCGTGTTCGACGGGTCGGCCATGGTGCGCAGCGGCCAGCTGGTGCCGCTGGCCGTGACCGGCTCGAGCCGCCTGAAGCTGCTGCCCATGGTGCCGACGCTCACCGAGTCCGGCCACCCGGGCGTGGAGTACGGGGTGTGGGCCGGCCTGATTGCCCCCAAGGGCACGCCGCCGGAGCTGATCGAACGGCTCAACGCCGCCCTGCGGGCCGCGGCGGCGCAGCCCACGCTGCGCGACAAGCGCGAGGCGGCCGGCGCCGTGGTTCAGGTGGGCAGCGCGGCCGAGATGCAGCAGCGCGTGCGGGAGGAGATGGTGTTCTGGCGCAGGCTGGTGCAGCGGGTGGGGATCAAGATCGAGTGAGCGGTGGCCCGACGGCGCAGGCGCGTGGGGGGGGGATCCCCGCCGGTCCCAGGCTGCCGGGCTTCGGTACGGCCCCCGGCGTCGAGGCCATGGCGCTCACGCCGTCGATCACGGCGAAGTGGGCCACCGGGTTCTGGTCGTTCCGGAGGCGGATCGTCGTGCTGATGCTCTTGGCCACGACGCTGAAGCTGCGCTCCGCCCAGACGTGATCGCTGGTCGTCGCGTCGGCGGTGGCGGAGGCCAGCGTGGGGGCGTCGATGCTCACGTTCACCACGCCGTTGCCGTCGCGCCCGCTGGAGCACGAGTTGCCTGCACGGGAGCTCACGGCGTAGCTCTGGCCCGCCACCGTGGCCAAGGTCTGCTCGGCGCCGCCCGACGCGAAGGTCAAGTTGGCCCCGTCAACCGCCATGCGGCCAGCCGGTGATGGCGCCCGACCCGCTGCCGTACAGGGTGTAGCCGTAGCCGGGGGGCTCGCAACCTCCGTTGGCAAACAGGTTCGCCGCCGCGGCAGGGCCGGCTCGCCGACCCGAGGACTCCCTCTCGGATCGGGGGCCCCCAGGGGGCAGTCAGCGCAACCCGCCCGTGTACTTCTTCAACACCCGCTCCCGCAGCTCCGCCTCGCTGGGCTCGCCACCCGCCGCCGGCGGCGCCGCGGCATCGGCAGCTGCAGCCGCTGCGGCCCCCGGCAGCGGCGGCGCATCCACCTCGCGCGGGCCGCCCAGGTGGCGCTGCACGTACAGCGCGTAGTCGCGCAGCCGCAGGTCGCGGCTGGCCAGGGCCTGGTCGATCACGGCCTGGGCGTAGTCGGGCTCGCGCAGGAAGCGCTGCACGTCCAGCGAGCGGCCGAACTCGCGCCGCATGGGCACCACCATGCGCACCACGCAGTTGAGCACCTGGCTCTCGATGCTGGGCACCATGGCGCGCTCCTGCCCTTCAGGCGCCCGGCGACAGCGTCTCGCCGTGCTCGGCGATGTCCAGGCCCACCTTCTCGTGCTCGGCGCGCACGCGCAGGCGCACCACCAGCCCGATCAGGCGCAGGATCAGCCAGGTGGCGCCCGCGGCATAGGCCATCACCGCCAGCGCGCCCAGCGTGTTGGTCCACACGCCGGCCGTCACGGGCGCGATGGCGGCGCTGGCGAACAGCGGCGTCAGCACCGTGCCCACCAGCCCGCCCACGCCGTGCAGCGCGAAGACGTCCAGCGCGTCGTCGATGCCGGTGCGCGCCTTGAAGCTCACCACGCACACGAAGCACACCACGCCGGCGCAGGCGCCGATGGCCAGCGCCCCGGGGATGTCCACAAAGCCCGAGGCCGGCGTGATGGCAATCAGCCCGGCGATGGCCCCGGTGAGCGTGCCCAGCACGCTCCACTGGCCGCGGCGCACGTACTCGCACAGGCCCCAGGTGGCGGCGCCGGCACAGGCGCCCACCTGCGTCACCAGGAGCGCGCCGGCCGCGCGGCCGCTGGCCTCGAAGGCCGAGCCGGCATTGAAGCCGAACCAGCCCGCCCACAGCAGGCCGCCGCCCAGCACCGTGATCATCAGGTTGTGCGGCACCATCGGGTCGCGCCCGAAGCCCAGGCGCGGGCCCAGCACCCAGGCCGCCACCAGCGCGCTGGCACCCGAGGCGATGTGCACCACGGTGCCGCCGGCAAAGTCCATGTGCCCCATGGCCGCCAGCCAGCCCGTGGGGTGCCACACCCAGTGCGCCACCGGCGCGTACACCACCACCGACCACAGCGCCGAGAACACCACCGTGGCCCCCAGCCGCATGCGCTCGGCCGTGGCACCCAGGATGATGGCGAAGGTGATGATGGCAAACGCCAGCTGGAACATGAAGAACGCCGCCTCGGGCACGGTGGGCGCCAGCGGGTGCACGCCGGTGGTGCCCAGCAGGCCCGAGCCGAGCACGCGCTCGAGGCCGCCGAACCAGCCGTTGCCCGGCGAGAAGGCCAGCGAATAGCCCACCGCCGCCCACACCAGCGTCACCATGGCCGCGCCGGCAATGGTGTGCGCCACCACCGACAGCGCGTTCTTCGTGCGCAGCATGCCGCCGTAGAACAGGATGATCCCGGGCATCGTCATCAGCAGCACGAGCACCGTGCACACCAGCATCCAGGCGGTATCGCCGCCGCTGGTGGGCGGCGTGGTCGCGGCGGCACCGGCCGCTTGTGCCAGCGCGGCGGCGGGCACGGCGGCCAGCACGGCGCATCGGGGCAGGTGGCGGATCAATCGGGGGTGCATCGGTGCCTCCTGGGCGGTGGGCTGCTCGGCGGGGTGCGGCGGGCCGGCAGCAGGAGCCCGGCAAGCCGCCCGTTAGCCACGGGGCTCTGACAGCGTTTGCATGGTAGGAGCCGCGCCGCGGTTACGTGCCCCTCCGGGCATCAGGACTGTCCCCAACCACCCCACGAATCGGGTGGTGCCGGCGGGGCACTCCGCGGCACCGGCGCACCGGCATGGGGCGGCCTGCCGGCACACGCGGGCCGTATCGAATCCCCTGATGGTGGGTTGTCAGCCAGGCGTCAGAATGTGCCGCAGGCCGACCGTCCACGCCCATGCACGCGCAACACGCCAGCCCGGACAGCAGTACCGTCACGGACCCTGTGCGCGGCCCCGGCCGCGCCGGCCTGCCCGTACCCGGAGCCGACCTGGCCACACTGCTTGGTGCGCACATAGGAAGTTCAAACGCCCCCTGAAGCCCGACGACCAGACCGAGGCCAGCCAAGAAGGGCCGACTGCGGCAGTGAGATCGTGGCGGATCGTGGCAGCGGCGCCCATTCGGACCGTCTC